>JADIMH010000029.1 GCA_017694885.1 Candidatus Cryptobacteroides faecipullorum
CAGAAAGCCCTCTATGACGAGAAACTGATAGCACGGGAAGAATGGCTGAAGGCCGAAGAGGACTATCTCCTGAGTCTGGACAAGCTGGAACTGGTGAAGAACAAGGAAATCCAGGACAGCCTCTACAGGACAGTGCAGATAGAGCAGATGCAGGAAAGTCTGGACAACATGAAGATAAACATGCAGATGATCCGCAAGCGCAAGGACAACCTGACCATCAAGGCGCCTATCGACGGGGAGCTCGGTCTTCTGGATGCCGTACTCGGACAGTCCATAGCTTCAGGCACCAGGATAGGACAGATAAACGACCTGTCAAGCTACAAGATCGAGGCACAGATAGACGAACACTATATAGACAGGGTCACAGCAGGACTGGAAGCCGTATTCGAAAGGCAGAACGAATCCTTCCACGCAGTCATCCGGAAAGTGTACCCGGAAGTACGCGAAGGCAAATTCAAGGCTGACTTCAAATTCTCGGGCGAGCAGCCGGAAAACATCCGCACAGGCCAGACCTACTATATGAACCTGCAGCTCGGGCTTCCGGAAGAAGCCGTGCTGATACCGCGGGGGACTTTCTACCAGTACACGGGAGGCAAATGGATCTATGTCCTCTCCCCTGATGGCAGCAGGGCGGCCAAACGCGAAATCAGGATCGGGCGCCAGAACCCCCAGTACTACGAAGTGGAGGAAGGCCTGCAGCCGGGGGAAAAGGTCATCATCTCCAACTATGAAACCTTCAGGGACAATGATATACTGATTCTCAAATAGACGACTATGAAAAACATCATTTCAGCCATCAGGAGCCTGCCGAGGAAAGGGCAACACAACATAATGAAAATCACAACGCTTGCCATAGGACTGGCTCTCGGTCTCATCCTGATAGCCAAAGTGGCTTTCGAACAGAGCTATGACGGGTTCTATGAGGACAGCGACAGGATATACCTGGTCATGGAGACATTCCCGAACCAGACAGACAATACCAAGACAGAAATATACCCCCAGACACCAGGCGGGGTACCTGTCTACCTGAGGATGGTATCTCCTGAGATAGAGACCTCCACCAGATTCACCGCACTGGGAGAAGGCTCAACGTTCACGCTGACAGAATCCAGGGAAAAGCTGAAAGCCACATACGCCGCCGCTGACTCATGCTTCTTCGACATACTGTCTGTAGATGTGCTTCAGGGAGACCCTAAAGAAATACTGTCCAGCCCGCTGCAGGCCATGGTATCCGAGTCCGTCGCCGAAAATATAGGCGGTGATGTCACGGGCAGGACGATAGTCCTGGACGGAAGGGAGGATGCGGTGCTGACCATCTGCGGAGTATTCAGGGATTTTCCCGAAAATTCCATTTTCAGCCACCTGGAAATGCTGGTATCGATGCCTTCGATTTCATATTATACCTGGGACGGCTCGATGAACCTGCTTGGAAACGACAGGTACACCAGCCTGATAAAAATCCGGGACGGGGCCGATATAGCTGACGTGCAGGTCCAGACTGACAAATTCATAGAGGACAATTTCGCCGAGACACTGGAAAAAAGCGGACTGGATCTCGGGATTACATTCCGAAGGCTCGATTCATGGCACAGTTCCAATACCCAGACCAGAAACATGACCCTGATGCTCAGCCTGATAGCATTCGCGCTGCTGTTCACTGCGGCCATGAACTACATCCTGCTTACAGTATCTTCAATCATCGGAAGGTCGAAGGAAATGGCCGTGTGCAAATGCTACGGTGCTGACAAGAAGGACATCAGGGGAATGCTTGTCACCGAAGCGGGAGTCCATACATTCCTGGCATTCGCGGCAGGGATGGTCCTGCTGGCGGTATTCAGCGGCACTGTAGAGAAACTTACCGGAACTTCACTTGCCGGTCTGCTTTCAGGAGGAAGGATATTCATACTCATGGCGGTGTGCATAGTCCTGGCCGTTGTCTCCGGCGCCATCCCCGGAAACATATTCGCCAGAATACCTGTATCTTCCGCACTGCGCAGCTACCGGGAATCCAAACGGCGCTGGAAACTAGCCCTGCTGTCTGTCCAGTTTGCGGCGGCTGCGTTCCTCTCGATCCTGCTGCTTGTCATTTCAGGACAATACAGACTCGTGACCAGCGCCGACACAGGATACGAATACGACAACCTGGCTTATACCAGCCTTGAACCCATCGGAGACAGCGCCCAGCGCGGTCTGATCCTTCAGGAGCTCGCAAAACTTCCTGAAGTGGAAGCGGTCACTTTTGCCGATGCCCTTCCGATGAACGGCTCCAGCGGGGACAATGTAATGCTTCCGGGAGACTCCCGTGAACTGTTCAACTGCGCTGACCTGTATTATGTCGGAGACGGATATTTCGACCTGATGGAAATACCTGTCATCCAGGGCCGAGTTTTCAACCGGAACGCCGGACAGGACCAGGAGATAATGGTCAGCAGGAGATTTGTCGGATTCATGGAAAAGACAGCCGGATGGGACTCCGACATAGTAGGGAAAGACGTCTACATCACTTCATACGACAGGCCTATGACCATCTGCGGAGTGTATGAGGATTTCAGTATAGGCTCGGCACTGAATCCGGACCTCAGACCGTCAGTAATCGCATACAGGCAGACCCCGACCAAAGGTTTTGCCCTGATAAAGTTCCACAGGATTTCTCCTGAAGCCATCGCCAGGGCGGAGCAGGTAATCTCCGGTATCGCCCCGGACAAGGAAATGTATGTCTGGTCATACCGGAATGACATGAAGGGCCTCTATGCCGGAACCCTTAATTTCAGGAATGCAGTGACAGTCGGAGGCATAGTCACTCTGCTGATAGTCTTCATCGGTCTGGTCGGCTACACTTCCGATGAGGTGAACCGCAGGCGCAAGGAAATAGCCGTAAGAAAGATAAACGGAGCCGTAATGCGCGATATCGCCCGGATGATGAACACTGATGTAGTCAGGATAGCGCTTCCGTCCGTTGCTGCCGGTGCCGTGGCGGCGTTCTTCACCGGGGCAGGCTGGCTGGAGCAGTTCGCGATAAAGACTCCGATGGGATGGTACATGTTCATCGGAGGGGCACTTACGGTGCTGGTCCTCAGCATCGCCGTGGCTTCTTACAATGTACTGCGCATAGCAGGGGAAAACCCTGTGAAGTCGTTGAGGTCGGAATGACAGATAAAACAAACTGAAAAGATATGAAAAGTTACCTTAGGTTTCTGTGGAGGAACAGGCTGTACAGCACGATCAACCTGGTCGGGCTGACAGTAGCGCTGGCGCTGAGCATCATCATCTTCAGCTATGCGGCAGCACAGGTCAGGATATCAAAGGACATTGACGGGTGGCAGGATATATATGCCGTCTGCCGGAACAATTCTACGGCAATGTGCTACGGCATGGCCGGAGCGCTCATGAATGCAATGCCCGAAGCGGCGGCAGTGACGAAATTCTCCTCTCCGGACAACGGGACACCGGCAGAATACGGAGGGGAAAAATACAGTACGGACATGATGTTTGCAGACAGCTCCTTCTTCAGAATGTTCAATGTCGGATTCAAGGAAGGCAATGCAGACCAGGGCCTCGGCAACTATGAAATATTCATATCTGAGACATTTGCTCACAGGATAGCCCGGGACGGAGAAGCACTTGTAGGGAAAACATTAAAGGTCGCAGGCCGGGATTTCATCATCAAGGGAATAACGGCAGACTTCGGACGCAACATACTTCCTTATGCCGACCTGATAGTGAACATTGACGGGAATGAATTCCAGACCCAGTACAAGACCCAGCCGTTCAACGTATTCGGAGATATCAACACAGTCGTGAGACTGTATCCGGGAACAGATATTTCAGGACTCGGAGAAAAAATAACCGGAATATACTTTAAAGCCCGCGGGACGGACATGGAAATGTCAGAAGAATACAATTTCAGCTTTGTCCGCATTGACAAGTTGTATTTTCATCCCGGCAACTGGTTCCTGAATTCCGGCAACGCGAAAGCCATCAGGAATCTGACTGCCGCAGGCATTGCCCTGCTGCTCTCGGCACTTTTCAACTACATCAACCTCTCCGTTGCACTTTCGGTAAAAAGGGCAAGGGAAATGGCTACCCGCAGACTTCTTGGCTCGAGGACAGGCGAGATACGCAGAAGATATATTGCCGAAGCCCTTATGTTCACATCTTTCTGCTTCATTGCAGGACTGCTTATAGCGGCAGCCGCCGTGCCGTCTGTAAACTGGCTCATATGCGACCCGTCATCAATATCCCAGACGGCAGAATTAAGGACCGGAGACATTTTCGTACCGTCCACATTTGCAGGATGCATAGTGCTCATACTGGTTCTGTCGTTTGCAGCAGGACTTATACCGGCCTCCGCCGTCATGAGATATTCTCCATCCGAAATCATGAAAGGGGCCATGGACGCCAGACGCCGCACTGTTTTCTCGAAAATCTTCATCGTCATCCAGAACATCATTTCCATTGTCCTTATAGCACTGGCCATCACGATGGAGACACAGATGAAACACATGCTCGACAGGCCCTCTGGCTATGACCTTGAAGACCTGTATTATCTGAATACAGATTTTACAGGGAAAGACGGCATCCGGTTTCTGGACAACCTGAAGGCCCTGCCTTGTGTAACCGAAGCCGGAATATGCGAATACCTGCCTGGAGCCATCGGTTCCTGTTTCACTTCTCCGGACATCAACGGAAATGAAGTGAGGTACTACAATATGTCATGCGACACGGTTACTTTCAATATGCTGAACTTCAATGTCATCGAAAAATACAGCGACAACATGCCGGGAGCCGTATGGGTAAATGAAAATGCAGCTGCAGCAGCAGGAGTTACAGGTTCATCGACAGACCTGAGCAAAACGATAATGTTTAACGAAGGTGATACCGGCACAGCACATAATGCCAGCGGCATTCTCGGCAACTTCATCATCGTGGACGCAGGATTTCCTGAAAAGACCGAAAATGCAGTCATCTTCATCAAAGACCAGGACCAGTTCTGGTACTGCAACTATGCCATCAAGACGGCAGGAGACCATGCCTCCGCAAAGAAAATGATAACCGATGCCTATAACAGTTTCTGCCTTGAGATATTCGGCATAGAGACTCCCGCATGGGAAAACGGCTACATGGAGGATATTCTGGAAAATTCGCTTGATGCCGCGAAACGGAACATGAGGCTGATAGAAATATTCATGGTCATGGCCATCATCCTGTCCCTGTCAGGACTTGTGGCAATAAGTATCTTCTATGCTGACAGCAACCGCAAAAGCATCGCCCTGCACAAGGTCTACGGAGGCACTGTCGGCAGCGAGACAGGCAGAAACATCAGGATATACATGATAATGACCGTCATCGCGGACATAGTCGCCGTGCCTGCAGCCGTCATCCTGTGCAGAAGGTATCTGGAGGAATTCGCCTACAGGATAGACCTCGGAGCATGGATTTTCATAGTGACAACGGCCCTGTCGCTGCTGATGACGGCAGCTTCCGTGCTGTGGCAGGTCAGCCGTGCCGCCAGGACCGACCCTGCGGACGCTCTGAAAACAGAATAGTAAAACCGGAATATAATGTACGGACTGACATACGCACTCAAACACATTGTACAAAGGAAGTGGGACAGCCTGATGAAAGTCATCTCACTGGCCTCAGGCATCATTGTCGGCATGGTGCTCATAGCAAGGATAGCATTCGATCTGAGCTATGACTGCTGGATACCGGATGCCGGCTGCCTCTACCGTATCCAGAGTCTGTTCACGACACAGACCGGTACAGACCAGGCTGAAACTTCAGACTACGGCAATACGGTCCAGCCCGTAGCCCCCACGGCCGCCATCGAGATTCCGGGAGTAGAAGCAGGGACAAGTATCTGGAAAGCAGGCGGGCGCGTAGTGTTCCACAGTTCGGGACGATATGAAACGGAAGCCATATATGCGGATACCTCGTTGTTCAGCACGATTGGGCTTGAAATACTGGAAGGAGATGAAAGCGGCCTTGGGATACAAGACAATGCATTCCTTTCGGAAAGTCTGGCAAAAGCCATTTTCGGTGATACAGGCCCTTGCTGCGGCCGGACGGTATTTACAGACAAAGCCATGCAGAAAGCGAAAACCGTTGCCGGAGTATTCAGGGACATACCGGAAAACAGTCATCTGGATTTCAATCTGGTGCTGTCTCCGACCGGTGAAATCCCCTGGGATTATTGCTGGGACAGCAGGGACGGTTTCACAGGATACATCAGGCTGAGTCCGGAAGCCGATCCCGATGAGGTAAACAAGGCTCTGCCGGAAATGATGCACAGGCACATGGACATGAAACTCCAGTCTGACATGGGGTATTCTTTCAGCGGCTACATAAAACCGGTGACCGGACTGCACACTTCCGAAAGTGAAACGCGCCAGTCCATCATCATTATGGGAATATTCGTTATACTGCTGCTGGCGGCCGTATCATTGAACTACGTCCTGATGTCCGTCTCCTCGCTTGACTCAAGGGCCCGGAATACAGCCGTATCAAAATGCATGGGAGCCTCCTCCGGCAGTATATTCCGCTCGATTCTGTGGGAGACTGCCATACTCGTGGCTACAGTCGTCATTCTGGGCATACTGGTCCTTTATACAGGGAAAGACATGATAGAATACCTGACCGGGATGCCGTTCAAGGCAATGTTCTCGGCATGGCAGATAACCGGATATGCAGCCGCCTGTCTGGCTGTAATAGCCATAGCGGGGCTCGTCCCTGCCAGAATATTCTCATCGGTCCCTGCCATGGATGTATTCCGCAATGATGCTCGCGAGCACGCGGCATGGAAGCGTCTGCTGATGTTTTCCCAGATATTATGCTCGGCATTCATAGCCGGCTTCATGTTTATGGCTGTGTCGCAATACAGATTCATATCGGGCAAGAATATGGGCTACGATCCGGACAGGCTTGCATACTGTCGTCTGGACAGCATAAGCCATTCAGACAGGCAGATGCTCAAGGACGAACTGCTGCGTAACCCTTGGATAGAGAAAGTCACGTTTTCCGAAAATATTCCGGTCAGGAAATTCAACGGCATGCAGCTGATCGACCCCGATACTGGTGAATCCGTATCTACATGCAGATATACTTTTGCAGACACGGATTTCATAAGTACCTCGGGCATAAGGATTATAGAAGGTTCTGACATACCGGGAGAGATATCCGACCCCGCTCCGGCTCTTGTAAACAGATCATTCGTCAGGATGCTCGGATGGGAAGAGAGTCCCATAGGGAAAAGCCTTCCGGATAACGGGATGACCATCTGCGGAGTATTCGATGATTTCATAGTGCAGTCCGTCCTTACGGACCAGGATCCGGTCTGCCTGCTGCCGCTGCCAGAAGCGTTTACAGACGTATTCATAACATTGAGACTCAAGGATATGTCTCCGGAAATCCTGAGCAATACCGAAAACCTGTTGAGGAAACTTTCCCCCGGAAATGACATTGTGCTCTCGACTTACAGGGCGGATATCCATGCTTCATACCGGGATACGGAAAGGTTCCGTAATTCAGTCTCGTTTGCGGCTGCATTCATGCTCGTCATTACATTGACCGGACTGCTCGGATACATATCGGACGAGATGAGAAGGAAGCGGAAAGAGACGGCTGTCCGCAAGGTCAACGGAGCGACCGTCTCCGATATAGAGCGGACAGTACTGAAAGACATAGGCGCGGTTAGTGTCCCCGCGGTCCTGGGAGGACTGGTGCTGGCTTACATAGCCACCGGAGTATGGCTGCAGAACTTTCCGGAACGCACCGGTACAGGGATTCCGGGCTTTGCCGCCACAGGCGCAGTCCTTCTGTTCATCATACTTTCATTCGCCGCTGCCAGGGCCCTTGCCGCAGCCAGGGAAAACCCGACAAAGTATCTGCGAGGAGAATGAAAAACATAGGCATAATAATTATAAACCTTTAATATTTAAAGTCATGATTAAAGTTACTGACCTTTGCAAAGTATTCCGTACGGAAGAAATCGAGACTACGGCTCTCAACAATGTTTCATTCGAAATCAAGGACGGCGAGTTCGTCGCCATCATGGGACCTTCCGGATGCGGGAAATCAACGCTTCTGAATATCCTCGGCCTGCTGGACAACCCGACAAGCGGCAGCTACGAGCTTCTCGGACACGAGGTGGCGAAACTCAAGGAGAAGGACCGCACGAAGTTCCGCAAGGGAAACATCGGTTTCGTGTTCCAGAGCTTCAACCTTATCGACGAGCTGAATGTCTATGAGAATGTAGAGCTTCCTCTTCGCTATCTGAATATCAGCGCTTCCGAGAGGAAACAGAAAGTGACCGAAATCCTCAAACGAATGAATATCAGCCACAGGGCACAGCATTTCCCTCAGCAGCTCTCCGGCGGCCAGCAGCAGAGGGTGGCCATCGCGCGTGCAGTGGTCGCAGGGCCGAAGCTGATCCTGGCCGACGAGCCGACCGGTAACCTCGACTCCAAGAACGGCAAGGAGGTGATGGACCTTCTCTCCGAACTCAACAGGGAAGGCACGACCATCGTGATGGTGACCCACTCGCAGAGGGACGCGGCCGTGGCGCAGAGGACCATCGATCTGTTCGACGGAAGGATTGTCAGTGATGTCGCCAATGAATTGTAGCGGACATAACCCTGGAGCATGATTGGTTTTTATAACTTATTGGTTTATAAGTTTATACAAATCAAGTCCATGCCCCAGACCATATGCGGGATGGGGTCTGGGGCATGGTAGCCAAACATAACATATTGAACACTACTTATTTATAAAAGACCATCATGCGCCAGAGTTAAAAAACCGACAGGATACAGAGAGAAGCAATACGAAATAAAAAGAGGAAGAAAGAAATGAAGTCGTTTTGGAATTTTATCAGGAAGAACGGGTTGTACGCCTTCATCAACCTTTTCGGGCTGACGGTGTCGCTGGCATTCGTCATACTGCTGGCTGTGTATGTGAGCAGGCAGCTGACTACGGATGCTTTCCAGAAGAACGCAGACAGAATCTATATTTATGCCAACGAAAACTACATCGGCAGTGCCTACTACCTGCAAAAGCACCTTCTGGAGAACTTCCCGGAAATAGAAAAAGCGACATCACTGTATTCGTACAACGCTATAGGAAGTCTTTCCATCGGAGAAACCACGCTTCAGTCCGACAAGACATCCTATGCGGACAGCTCGTTCTTCGAAATTTTCTCGTTCAGACTTCTCGAAGGCTCCAATCAGGCATGGAAAGCCTCCGACAGGAGCGCGGTCATCAGCAAAAGCTTCGCGGACACATATTTCTCCGACCGCGACCCTATCGGACAGCAGCTGAAGTACACATCACCGGAAGGAGATTCCTATATCTTCACAGTAGCCGCAGTGATGGAAGATATCGACCATTCGGTAATCCCCTACTGCGATGTGCTGTGCCGTGCAGAAGTATTGACTGAAGTAAGCGACTCCAACGATGAAAGAATGAGCAACGCCGCGGCTGTAGACACATTCATAATGACCTGGCCGGAAGCGGATATCCAGGCCAAGATACCTGCGATCAGAGAATATCTCGGGAAAGTCTGGTGGACATATTCCCAGAATTCATTGGACAAGGTATTCTTCATACCCCTGCGGGATCTTTATTTCTACGATGGAGCCGAATCGCTGGCCGGCAATATTCTTCAGGGCGACCGGAGGCTTGTGGACGTTCTAATGGCGGCCTGCATCATACTGCTGCTGTTCGCCGTACTCAACTATATCAATCTCACGGTAGCACAGTCGGGCCGCAGGGCCAGGGAAATGGCCACGCGCAGGCTTCTGGGCAGCAGCAGGAACGGAGTTCTGTGGAGGATGATTGCGGAAGCGACCGTATTCGCCGCCGTCTCCACAGTACTTGCAATATTGGCGGCAGAGGCACTCTCCCCATACGCCTCAAGACTGCTGGAATATGACTTTTCGGTATGGAAAGAAATGAATCCGGCCTTTATCGCCATGATTGTCGCAGGTATAGCAGTGCTTGGCTTTCTGTCCGGAATAATTCCTGCCATGGTAATATCCCGGGCGAAGCCTATCGACATAGTCCGGGGCTCGTTCAATCTCCGGATCAGGTCATGGTACGGAAAAGTACTGATAGTGCTGCAGCAGGTAGTGGCCGTGGCCATGATTGCCATATCTCTTACCATGTATTTCCAGATCAGGGCCATGATTAATGCACCTCTGAACTACAACACCAAAGATATCCTCAACGTCTCGAACAGTATCTTCACATCATCCGGCCAGATCAGAGAATTCCGGGATGCAGTGGAGACACTTCCATGTGTAGAGGCGGCAGGTTTCGGAAACGGAATCCCTTTGTCCGGGACCAACAATTATTCTCAGTTTTACCAGAACGGAATACTTTCATTCCAGATGATAGTGGGAGATTCCGCATATTTCAATATTCTTGGGCTAAAGGTCAAACATGACAACCGTCTCGATGACCGGAACATATTTTTCTGGAACGAATACGCATTCAAGGAAGCAGGACTTCCGGAAACAGCCACAGAAGTGCAGTTCGGTAACGAAAACGAAGGGACTTACACCAATCAGATCGGAGGAGTCTACTATGACTTCAAGATCAGGCCTCTGCTTTATGACCAGTCGGCAGCTCTGATCAGAAAATACGATGTATATCCGACAAACATGATCCCATGGAACACCGTCATCAAAGTGACAGGCAACCATAAGGAAGCATTCGGGCGCATAAGTGAAGTGTTCAGGGAAATCTGTCCAGAAGGGGTGTTCGATGCATCGTTCATCGAGGATCAGGTAAAGGCTTCGTTTGCCCAATACACCCAAATGCAGAAAATCATCATCATCTTCACTGTCATAGCCATCTTCGTGTCTTCGCTCGGACTGTTCGCCATGAGTACCTACTACATCAGGGCCAGAAGCCGCAACATCGCCGTACAGAAAGTTTTCGGAGCAGACAATAGACTGATTATGAAACAGATAATATCATCCTACATCATACTGTCTCTCATCGCATTTGCCATTTCGGTCCCTGTCAGCAGGCTCCTTACAGCCAAATGGCTCGAGCAGTTCTCATACCAGACGGCCCTATGGGTACCATGGCTGCTCATACTTGCCTCAGGCCTGATGGCATGCCTGATAGCATTCCTCGCAGTGCTGTACCAGAGCCTCAAGGCCGTCGGGACCAACCCTGTCACAACCATCAGGAAGGATGACTGACGAGAAAAAAAATCAAATTGTCATAATAACATATAAAATGAAACGGCTTTTCAGAAAAAAAAGATGGCTCGGCACCATACTGGACATCATCGGGATGACAGTAGCGTTCACGGTGTTCATGGTCATCATGATCCAGGTCCTCTACGACTGGAGGTACGACAGGAATTATCCGGAGCACGGGAAGATCTTCCGGCTCGAATTCGTAAACGACCCGTCGAACACCGGATCATACAGCACGACTATCTGCCGTCCGTTCATCGAATCGCTCAAGGGAAGCATCCCGCAGGTCAAGGAACTGGGTGTCTACAACTTCTGGAAAAATTCCTACTCGGAATGGTACAGACAGGACAATGCGGAGCAGTCCTACAATCTTGCCTCAAGTGTACTGGACACCAATATGCTGAGGGTGTTCCCGTTCGAGTTCATCGAAGGAGCCCCGTCGGAATTCGCCAGACCTATGAGCGTCATCATTGCGGAATCCGTTGCAAAACGGATTTTCCCCGATGAGAGTCCTGTCGGCAAGTCTCTGACAGACAAAGACTATGATACGGACTACCGTATAGCTGCCGTCTACAGGGATTTTCCCGAAAACAGCAGTGTAGTGAACGGGGCGCTGATACAGGTCGGCAACGACGATCTGAACAACTGGAGCGAATGGTCCTACCAGTGTTATATGAAACTTTCCGACCCGTCCGATGCCGGGAAAGCAGCCGGTGCGATAAAGGAAAAGATGTTCGAGGCTCTTGAAATCGACCCGGAATCCGATGTTGCGGAAATGCTTGAAAACGGGGTCCGTATCACGAATCTTCATGATGCCTATTTCTCGAAGGACGTCAGTGGGGACACGATGGAAAAAGGGAACAGGAGCACCACTGCGTCATTGTTTGCCATAGGGCTGATAATCATTGCGATAGCTATCATCAACTTCATCAATCTTGCTACCGCTTCCGTCCCTCTCATAATCAAGGACATCAATACCAGGAAAGTACTCGGATCGGGAAGGGCCGCCCTGGTCGGAAAGCAGCTGGCAGAATCTCTTGTGATCGCCATAGCGGCATTCGGCCTGAGTGTCCTGGCCCTGCACCTGATATCCGGAACTTCGTTCACATATTACATTTCAGGTTCGATGAAAGTAGCCGACAACATTACTGTCATCCTGCTCGGAGCCGCCGCAGCCGTATGTACTTCGCTTGTGGCAGGAATATTCCCTGCAATGTTCAGTACGTCCTTCCAACCGGCCCTGATACTGAAAGGGTCGTTCTCCCTGTCCGCCAAAGGCCGGATGCTCAGGAGTTTTCTGGTGGGATTCCAGTTCGTGGCATCGTTCGTTC
>JADIMH010000030.1 GCA_017694885.1 Candidatus Cryptobacteroides faecipullorum
TTCACCCGGCTTCCGACAAGCTCATCCTTGAAACAGGACACTAACGCAAAAGACATTGCTGTCAGCAGTCCTATGTTCTGAAACAGTCTGTATCTTTTCATATTGGCTCCTCTGATATAAATGGAACTGTCGGATTCTTCTGCGGCCAGTCCGGTTTTTATGAATGGCCGTGGAGAAAGCGGGACAGTTTCCTGGTTATTGTCTATTGGCAACCGGGAGGGGAACATCCAACCCCGCCCGGCCGGTTAAAACTCCATAAACGGAGACTTGTTGTCGTTAATTACGGAATCATTGTTGCTCCCTGCTCCTCATCTGCAGCAGAGTTATAGAACATCCATATCGATGTTCTGAGCAGGAACTTCTACGAAATCATCAACAGTTACTTCAAATGTAATAGGGATGAGCACTGGATCTGGCTTATCTGGATCTTCTGGATCTGGATCATCTGGATCATATCCGCCGCCTTCACCGAAGATGAAAGTATAGATGTACTTCTTGCCCTGCTCCCAGTTGATAGCTACAGGAATTGCTGCCTGCTCGTGTGCGTCTGTAGTTCCCCAAAGAGGAGTGTCTTCTTCTTCATCAAACACATCTCCTGCAACATTATAGATTGCGCAGTTGACAAGGAAATATGAACCGTTAGAAGCGTTTCCTGCAAGTCCTGGAGCTGGCGTTGTCACAGGATCCCATGGGGTTGATGTCTGAGGGAGGAGCAGAAGAGCGTTCTTGTTGAATTCATCTTTGACAGTATTGTCTCCCATGACATTTGCAGTCAGATCCACGACTGTATTTGTCCCTTCCACTTTAACGGTTTCGAAATCCACCGGATATACAGTAGAACCTGAAGTCAGGGCATTCCATTTACCCCAGCTGCCATCTTCGTAATTAATTGTATAGTCAAAACTACCATCATGGTCAGTATCTTCCATATTGTTGTCTGTATTAGCAGTCGGGAAAGCAAAGGTGTTTGTGTTGCCGACATTCACGATGCTTACACCAGAAACCTCGACATAGAGGTTAGGGTTGGTGTTCTTTGCCTGGAACACGATCTGAGAAAGAGCGTGACGGAAATTAAGAGTGACGGCTTCAGTATTTTCTGCAGTCTCTCCTCTCTTCTGTTCCATTTTTACTGCATAAAGAAGATCATTTTGTTTTGTGACATCTGTAGATACCGTGTAATCAACGATAGAAGCAGGCGATGTTTCTGCTGCCGGATTCCAGTCGATGTTACCATTTACGACAGCATAGAAATCCACTGCAGATTCATTAGGCCAGAAACGTGTTCCACTCTCATTGACCCAGGTGTTGCCGTCTGTTGAAGTGATTTTGTCCCCGTCGATGTAAGTCTTTCCATCGCTCTCGGCAAACACCGTGAACTCTGACGGCTTGTTGTTGTTGCAGTAGATGTTAGTAGCCTTTGTGGCATTGTTCGCCACAACGCTGAACTGGATCTCGTTGCCGTCCTGGTTGACCTCGACGTCCTCGTTTTTTGAGCAGGAGGCTGCAATCAGGAGCAGTCCTGCCGTTCCAAATAAAAATTTCTTCATAATTAAATTTAATTAAAAGGTTGTTTATGATATTTATAATATTATGTCGCTTTCCACTACTTCCCAGTCATCCACCGACGGATCGAATCCGCTTCCGTTCTCCATCGGTTCCGGAAGGTCGAGACCGTCGATGATTATATGCACGTGACGGAAATCAGGAGCCTCATGGACCTGGGAGGTGACATCGAGATAGTTTCCGTCCTTGAAGCAGAATTTCTCTCCGTTGTCCATCACGACATAGAAAGCCATGCGGTGCGGGTCGGGGTTGTCGAGGTGATGTCCGAAAGTGTAGAACATCCCCGTTATCTTCGATACTCCGTCAGAGGCACCGGAGAAAGGCAGAGTAACGCATTCCTTTCCGATTTCCTCGCTGGAGAACTCCAAAGTTCCGGACATGCTGGAAATGCTGCCGCAGACCTGGGAAAGATGCTTCAGGTTCCTGACGTTGCGCACCTCATATGTATAGGTACATACAAGTTCATGAGGATACAGCCAGATGACATGGTCCTCGACTTCGACATACCGGTCTTCCTGCTGCCCGTCATCCGTAAAGGCCGAATGGATGTACCTTACTCCGGTATCCTTGACCTCGACCTCAAAAGAACTGCACCCCCACATCATGTCAGGGCATATGACCACGCGCTCGTCTTCGGTCCCTTCTGCACGGGGAGCGTAGGTGGCCGCATTGCCGTATATAGGTTCGAGGACGCTTCCTTCACGGGTATAGACGCCGTGGGAGCCGAAGTCGTCGGTATTGTAGAATTCTACGATTTCAGTGTCGTTGTTATAGCAGAGGACTCGGTACTTCCCCACCCTGAGCCTGACTTCGCCGCCTTTTGTCCCTTTGAAATCGAAGCGCTGGCCTCGGCCTCCTTCCAAAGGATAGAAGTACACGCACATTCCGGCAGGATCGGCTTCAGGAGCGTCTTTCCAGTCGAATTCGACCCTGAGGGTAGCCAGATGCGGATGCACGAGACACAACTCCTTGTGTACGCAGGAGGTGCAAAGAGCGATTATCGCTGACAGATACAATAGCCGTTTCATCATCTTCTGCCTCCTTTGTCTTTGTTATAGTTTCCGCGTCCTATCAGCCAGACGAGCGATACTTCGAGTCTGGTCGGGCCGATGTAACGGCGTTTCTTCGTCACCTGCCATACATAGCACTGGTCCATCGGGATGTATTCGTAGTACTTTCCGCCCAGATAGCCGATTCCGGCAGTAAAATCGAGATTGAGCCTTTCGGCTACAGGAAGAGAATAACCGTATTCGATACCGGCATTAATGCTCGCAAGGTCGAATATGTCGCCGCCCGGCTTTCCGCCCAGATAGCCGCGTCCGCCGGTTTCGAAGTCATAGGTAAGAGCCTGCCCGTAGATGCCTACATGATGGCCGGTCAAAGGCTTTTCCTGGGCTTTGCGCCCGAACCATTTCCTGAGAGTAAGTCCCCCGCCGTAGGTCCTCCAGTACCAGTGGATCCTGTCCTTGTTCCACCATGCGTACATCCAGTCGCCGGCTATGCTCCAGTTCTTGCCCAGATAGAATTCCACTCCGACATTCGGCACCAGCAGGGCATCGTACAGGAGGTTTGTCTTTACTCCCATATAGAAAGGTTTCTTCGGGACATACGGAACGATCGGAAGAGGCGAGAGCCTGATTTCCGGAGCGGCAGGAAGAGGAACCGGAACCGCCGCTACAGGAGGCAGCTTTATCGGATTCCATATTTTCTTATAATAAAGGTGAAGGCTGGATGCACGGAGCTCCGGAAAGAGGTTCTGGTACATATACCTGTAAGGAGCGCCGCCTTTGAATCTCGAGAGACGTCCGACATTGTTGTCTTCGACTTTCTCGCCTCCTACGGAGCGGGATGCGATATCCCGCAGATATTCGAGCGTCTCCTCGCGGTACGGCACGGCCGGGTCGTTTTCGACCAGTTTTACCAGGCCCCACCAGTCACGGCCGATGAAAGTGAATGTCGTAAGTGAATCCGGGAGTTCTCCATAACGGGAAAGGTACTTGAAGAGTACGTTCGCACGTTTTTCGGAAAGACGTTTGTTAAGAGGGATGGATCCCTCGGGAGAAGCTCCTCCGATGACGCTGATCTTCTGCAGCACATATACAGAATCAGCGTATCCTGCCTCAAGGCTGTCTGCAATTCTGGCAAGGGCTTCCTGATTTTCCCTTATGGACATTTCCAGAAGGGAATAGCCTTGCCGGAAGTAAATTTTTACGGAGTCCTTTACTTCCTTGGCTGATAGGCAATTATACCCCCCCCCACACAGGGTCAGCACTGAAACAAGAATAATTGGTATTATTCTACTAAACTTGCACATACACACATTATTCCCTGAACAGGGACTGATTTTACAGTTGCAAAAATAAGAAATTAATTCATAACATTTTAACCTTTTCATATATTTTTTACACCGAATCCGACGAATACGCATTACACGCGTTTGCAACGGCTTTTTTTGCATAAAAAAAATCATTTGAAAATAATTTTTCAATTATTATTTCGTTTCGAAAATTAATTCTATATTTGCATTTCGTAATGAAACCATTATCCCTTTAATTTCAAAATGAGCCAGAACGGTAAAATCAATCGCAACGAATTCGATGTCATAATCATCGGAGGCGGAATAACCGGCGCCGGCACAGCCAGAGACTGTGCACTCAGAGGGCTGAAGGTGCTGCTGATCGAGCGGCACGACATCGCTACCGGAGCCACAGGAAGGAACCACGGACTGCTGCACAGCGGCGCCAGATACGCCGTAACGGATCAGGAGTCAGCGCGAGAGTGTATCAAGGAAAACATGATTCTGAGAAAGATAGCCCGCCACTGCGTCGAAGAGACCGACGGTTTTTTCATCACATTGCCAGAGGATGACCTGGACTACCAGAAAAAGTTCGCCGATGCATGCAACAGTGCGGGAATCAAAGCCGAAATCATCGATCCGAAAGAGGCCATAAGGCTGGAACCTTCCGTGAACCCGTCCATCATAGGCGCCGTCCGCGTACCTGACGGTTCAGTCGATCCGTTCAGGCTCACGACGGCAAATATCACGGATGCCAAGCTCCACGGAGCAAAGGTCATGGTATATACCGAGCTGGTATCCTTCATAAAGGAAGGCGACACTGTCAAGGGAGTAAAAGTCCACAACCATATCACAGGAGAAGATCTGGAGTTTTATGCGCCGGTAACAGTCAACGCCGGAGGCATATGGGGCCATGCGATCGCGGAAAAGGCCGGTACTACCATCAACATGTTCCCGGCAAAGGGGGCGCTTCTGATATTCGGGCACAGGGTGAACAACATCGTGCTCAACAGATGCCGCAAGCCGGCGAATGCCGATATCCTCGTTCCGGGAGATACGGTCTGCGTGATCGGCACTACTTCGAGCCGCGTGCCGTTCGATGAGGTGGACGACATGAGGGTAACCCCTGATGAAGTGGACCTGCTGCTTGCTGAAGGAGCAAAACTGGCGCCTGCCCTTGCATCGACACGCATTCTTCGGGCATACGCGGGCGTTCGTCCGCTGGTGTCGGCCGACAATGACCCTTCGGGCAGAAACATCAGCCGCGGAATCGTCCTTCTGGATCATGAAACAAGGGACGGCATAAAGGGATTCATAAGCATAACAGGCGGCAAGCTGATGACATACAGGCTTATGGCCGAATGGGCAGCCGATGCGGTATGCAAAAAGCTGGGTTCAGACAAAAAATGCCAGACGATGGACATTCCTCTTCCAGGCTCGAAAAGCGAAGGGATCGAGGAAATATCACGCAAAATATGGGCTCATCCCACCACTTCCCAGAAAGCCTCTGCAGGAAGGCATGGAGACCTTATCGGCAAGGTGCCGTCCGAAAATGAGTTCGATACTTCATTGGTGTGCGAGTGCGAGGAAGTCAGCACAGGGGAAGTCAGATATGCAATAGATGAACTGGACGTCCACAATCTGGTGGACCTCAGGCGAAGGACAAGAGTGGGAATGGGTACATGCCAGGGCGAGTTGTGCGCATGCAGGGCGGCAGGGCTGCTGGCCCAGGCAAGGAATTGCGCCGAAGGCGAGAGGAATGACCTGAAACGTTTCCTCAACGAGAGATGGAAAGGAATCTATCCGGTAGGTTGGGGCGATGCGCTCAGGGAAAGCGAGTATTCACAGTGGGTATATTCAGGCGTCTGCGGACTGGAAAAATAAAGATCGGCTATGAAATTCGATACAGTTATAATAGGTGGAGGGCTATCTGGTCTGGTATGCGGACTGAGGCTCCAGAAAGGTGGGAAAAAATGCGCCATTGTCTCTTCGGGACAGAGCGCAATGCATTTCTCTTCGGGATATTTCGACTTCCTCGACAGGACTCCGGACGGGAAAGATGTGAGCGTGCCGCTCGATGCTGTGGACCTGCTCGATAAGGAGCACCCTTACAGCAAAATCGGCAAGGCGAGGCTTACGGCTTATGCAGAGGAGATCAAGGGGTTCTTCAAAGGATGCGGCATCATCCTGAACGGAAATCCGCTCAGGAACGGGTACAGGATCACCCCAATGGGAAATTTAAAGCGGACATGGCTGGGACTGGATGATTTCCAGGTACTGGAAACAGAAGGCTACCCGTGGAAAAAGGTACTGATAGCAAACATCGAAGGGTTCCTGGATTTCAATACGGCCTTCATTGCCCAGTCGCTTGAAGCCAAAGGGATAGAGTGCAGGACTTCAGTCCTGAAGATAGAGGAAACGGAGAGGCTTCGCAGGAATCCGAGCGAAATGAGAGCGACCAACATAGCCAGAGTGCTCGAACACGGGAGCGTGGAAGAAAAAGCGGTAAAACAGATAGGAAACCTGCTGCAGGATGAAGATGCAGTGATACTTCCGGCCGTGTTCGGCCTGAAGAAAGCCGGAATGAAGGAGGCGATAGAGAAGGCTTTGGGCAGGGAGGTGATTTTCGTAGCCACCATGCCGCCTTCCGTTCCCGGCATCCGAACCCAGATGAGACTCAGGTCCGAATTCGAAGCGGCCGGAGGAGTTTTCCTTCAGGGAGATACGGCATGCGCTCCGCTGATGAATGGACAAAAAGTCGCGAGCATCGGGACTGTGAACTTCGGCGACATAAGGTTAGAGGCAGACAGTTTCGTGCTGGCTGCCGGGAACTTTTTCAGCAAAGGGCTTACGGCCACTCCGGAATGCATACATGAGAATGTGTTCGGACTCGACACAGATGCATCCGCAGCCCGTTCAGACTGGTATGACACCGATTTTTTCAACAGACAGAACTATATATCATACGGAGTGAAGACAGACCGGAAATTCCGATGCATGAAAGACGGGAATACTCTCGTGAATCTGTATGCCACGGGGTCGATACTCGGCGGAAGCAATGCCCTGTATGAGGGATGCGGCGCAGGCACTGCCATTTTCAGCGCTTTCAGCGTAGCCGATACGATACTTTCAGAGAATGCCTGAGATCCGTGAACAATAAAATTTTTCTGAACGCTATGGAAATACAAGAATACAATATCAGCGAGAACAATTTCGAGCAGTGCATCAAATGTACGGTATGTACGGTATATTGCCCTGTCGTTCCTGTTAACCCGGATTATCCGGGTCCGAAACAGGCCGGTCCCGACGGGGAAAGGCTCAGGCTGAAAAAGGGGATATTTTTCGATGAGACACTGAAGTATTGCCTCAACTGCAAGCGGTGTGAAGTGGCGTGCCCGTCCGGTGTTAAGATAGCGGACATCATTCAGGCAGCCAAAATCAAATACGGGAAGAAGAAGCCGAAACTCAGGGACATGATGCTTGCCGGCACCGACTTTATGGGCGGAATCGCCACGAAGATGGCACCGGTAGTCAACACTACGCTGAAAATCAAGCCTGTCAAGCAGATAATGGACGGAGTGCTGAAAATAGACCATCGGAGGACATTCCCGAAATACGCATCGCAGACATTCGAAAGCTGGTTCAGGAAGAATGCTGCACAGGCGCAGGAGAAGTTCGACAGACATGTGGCATACTTCCACGGATGCTATGCCAACTACAATTATCCACAGCTCGGGAAAGACCTGGTGAAGGTCATGAATGCACTCGGCTACGGGGTGCGTCTGCTGGACGGAGAGAAATGCTGCGGGGTGGCCCTGATTTCGAACGGAATGATAGAGCAGGCGACAAGGAATGCAAGAAAGAACATAAGCATAATATCGGATGCGCTCGCTTCATGCGAGGCTGTCGTGGGAACGTCTTCTTCATGCTCGTTTACCATCCGTGACGAATATCCGCATCTGCTCGGCGTGGACAACGGTACCGTGAGGGACAGGGTAGAACTGGCCGTAAAATTCATCTACAGACTTATAGACAGCGGAAAGGCAAATCTGAAATTCAGGAAAGACTTCAAGGCCAGGATTGCGTACCATGTCCCTTGCCATATGGAAAAACTCGGTTGGGGGATATTCTCCGCAGAGTTAGTGAAAATGATTCCTGGAGTCGAATTTACCTTACTTGATTCCAACTGCTGCGGGATCGCCGGAACATATGGATTCAAGAAAGAGAATTACGAAGTGTCACAGGCAATCGGAAAACCGCTGTTCGATCAGATAAAGGCCATCGATCCGGACTATGTGGCCTGCGACTGCGAGACCTGCAAGTGGCAGATCGAGATGTCTACCGGATACAAGGTGATGAACCCGATATCCATACTTGCCGCCGCTCTCGAAGACTGAGAGCGCGGCTATTCCATTCTCGAGACGATCTGTTTTCTGAGCGAACGCGACTGGTAAAGGGGATAATCCTTGTCAGAACGGTCAAGCCATTCGAGTGCAAGATCATAAGCTCCGAGCATGTAGCAGGCTATTGAAATATTGTATTCGGCACAGGATCGTTTCTGGAGATTTCCGGTGGAAAGCAGTTCCATCCAGATATCCATGGCTTCTTTCCAGCGGTAGTCGCTGGCGGCATAGGCGGCTTCGAGCCATTTGTTCCCGGTATAGTATATTACCTGATATCCTTCATTCTTCCATGTGGAGAGGAATGAATCCGCAAGTCTCTGCCCTATCGTTCCGGCAGGTTCGTCTATTGCGCTGAGGGCTTTTTCAAGGATCTCTTCCCCGGTATCGTTCCCGTCGGAATAGGCAACCGGACGGGCCGTGCTTTTACCGTTGAAGGAGAAGACCGAATCCGCCTCATTCATCGAGTCATACACGTTCAGCCTGATAGTAAAAGGGACTTCCGCCTCGGAAAGGTACGAGGAGTCTGCCGGGATCTTGCCTCCGGCCCTGACCTTGACAGGCTCACCGACGGTTGCCTGTCCGAGCACAGGAGGTTCCAAAAGGAAAACCACATCTGTACCGACATCCATAAGGATGTTTACAAGCGTGTCTTTTGCCGCATAGTCGGCTCCCGGTATGCTGTCGAGCCTGAAAACATTTATCACACGTTCTCCGGAGAAGTATCCGGACTCGAGCCTTTGGGCAAAGCCGTCAGCGGCCGATGCGCAGAAAGTGGAATCGACTGCATCCCCGTTGTCTATATAGACGACCGAGAATGTCTTTTTGGCCAGGTCCAGACCTGAACTGGAAACATCGCGCATCTCGACATCCATAGTAAAAGTCGAGGGTCCGCATGATACAGCTGTCAGCGACAAGCTGCAAAACAGAAACATTAACCGCTTCATGGCTTCAATCTTTTAAAGTACCCTTATGATTTCACCGATGAGGTCGTATTCATCGGCTCCGGTTATCCTGACTTCAAGGAACTCCCCTACCAGAGAATACGGCTCCGCTCCGCCTACGGCCTGAGAGTCATATTTTATGAGTATTTCGCCGTCGACTTCAGGACTCTCGAACTCGCTCCTGCAGACATACACCCCGTCGGAAAAACCGTCGACTATGACCTTCACTTCATCACCTACCCTGGAACGGTTGAAGTCCAATGATATTTCGCTCTGGAGGGTCATCAGTTCATCGAGTCTGCGCTGCTTTTCCTTAGAGGAAACGGTATCCTTGTAGTGTTCTGCTCCGTAAGTGCCTTCTTCTTCAGAGTAAGTGAAGGCTCCGAGCCTTCCGAACCTTGCTTCGCGGACAAAGTCCAGAAGTTCTCCGAACTCTTTCTTTCCTTCTCCAGGATGGCCTACTATCATTGTGGTCCTGAGGACTACACCGGGTACGCGCTCTCTCATTTCCCTGATCAGGGCCCTGGTCCATTCTCCGTCCACATGGCGGTGCATCATCTCCAGCACCTTGTCGGAGATGTGCTGCAGGGGAATATCCATATAGCGGCAGACTTTCGGGTTGGAGGCCATGACATCGAGCACATCCCGAGGGAAGCCGTCCGGATATGAATAGTGTATCCTGATCCATTCTATGCCGTCGATTCCGGAAAGTTTTCCGAGCAGGTCTGCAAGCATCCTTTTCCCGTAAAGGTCGAGTCCGTAATAAGTAGTATCCTGGGCGATGACTATGAGTTCCTTAACTCCTTTGGCGGCGAGCATCTCCGCTTCCGCCACAAGCTCTTCCTCCGGTACGGAGACATGCCTGCCCCTTATGTGCGGGATGGCGCAGTACGCGCACCTCCGGTCGCATCCTTCGGATATTTTAAGATAGGCGTAATGGGAAGGGGTGGTCAACTGTCTTTTTATTTCAAAATCACCGACAGACGTTATGCCGAGATATTCCAGAAGCGGTCTGAAGTCCCTGGCGCCGAACCATGCGTCCACTTCGGGAATCAGTCCTGGAAGTTCATCGGGATATCTCTGCGAAAGGCATCCGAATACGGCTATCCTGCCATAATCCCCTGCCTTTTTCCTTTCGACAGCCTGGAGAATCATCTGTACCGACTCTTCCTTGGCATCGCCGATAAAACCGCATGTGTTTATTATCAGACAGTCGGCTCCGCCGTCCCAGTCTTCAGGAAGTATATCATAGCAAGAGACCGCCTGGGCCAGGATATGCTCCGTGTCCACGCGGTTCTTCGAACAGCCCATTGTTATGGCCTGCAGCGTCTGTCTCTTTTCTGCCATCGCTACTCCTGTCCTGCGTCAGATCCGGACTCCTGCCCTTCCTCTTCCACAAAATCAAGAGACGCGTATTTCTTCAAGGCATTGTACCAGTCCACTACCTTTTTCATGTGCGATACGTAGAAACGGTTCCTGTCGTAATCAGGCAGGGCTTTTCCGAAAAATTCCTTGAGCTCTTCCGGAGACGACTTGGAGCCCGGTGCATCCGCATCGCCCAGGACTTCCTTCATTTTGAGGAACACCTCTTTCAGCTTGGTCTCGCCTTCATCGGTGTATATCGAGATATCCGCCAGAGTAGTAATCCTGCTGTTCATTCCGAAGCAGCTGCGTTTCCCGTCTGAAAGCGACTCTACGATGGCTCCATTCCTGGCCTGTGAAATATAGTTGAATAAACCGCTTTGTCCTGAAATGGACAGAATCTTGGTAAGATCAGTTTTCATAATTCAGTCATTCTTTAATTCTCGTTATAATTACAGCACGCAAATATAGCAATTTTTAGATTGCATCACACATTGCGGCATAGACTGCATCGGCCTGGGCGAACAATGAGGCCGGGCCGGCGATGTTTCTGATGATGAAATCCACACGGGGATCCGTTTTTCCTTCCGACAGGTCATTAAGGAGTTTCTGGCCTTTCATCCTTTCGAGTATGCGGTCCCGGGACACTCCATCCCTGCTGCATGCCCGTTCGAGTCTCGTCTGGAGCGGAGCGTCCACCAGAAGCACCTTATCGGCTATGTCTTTGAAGAGAGGTTTTTCAAGAATGATCGCCGACTCCAATATTACGAACGGCACGCTTCCTTCAGGGAAAGAGAGTCTCCACCGGATGAAGTCTTCCTTTACTGCAGGATGGACGATGCTTTCAAGGGTATTGAGCCTGAGAGGATCCGAAAAGATGACAGATGAAAGCTTCGCCGTATCGACTCTGCCGTCCGCACCGGTAACCGTACAGCCGAGCGCCTGCTCCAGTCGGCTGACAAACGTTTTGTCTTCATACAGATTCCTGGCCCTGCTGTCCGAATCATAGACAGGGATGCCTTTCAATGCAAGATACCGGCACACAGTGGATTTTCCGCTGCCGATCCCTCCTGTAACCACCAGCGTTCTCATTCTTCGTCCTTGACGACACATTCAAAAACTTTCGGGGAAACGGAATAATTGATCACGCCCTGAGGTAGAGCGGACATGCGGCCGAGACACCTGCCGCCGAGAGATGAGATGAAATCATTGTAATCGACATAGACCCTGACTCCTTCCGACAGGTCGGAGGCAATCGGGAAAATACACCTGAGAGTTACCGTAGCTACTGACGGATATATCATCATAGTCTTGCCCGGTGGCACGTTACGCGGCTGTACGCTTACCGTCACGGGTATTTCCACGAACCTGCCAGCAGACATCGTATAACGGACCTCGTCCTGGGACATCCTGACTCCTTCTATATGTTCGAGCTTTGCCATGCCATGGATTCCGGCCGAAATGTCGCTTACCTTTATGGCCTCGGTGTTGATTCTGGTTATGTCATCGATATGGGACGGCTCGCCGTACACGGTCACGGAATCAGGCTCTATCTCCAAAGTGGTCAGAGCGGTGTACTGCGGCCTGAAAGACAGCACATGGACAGGACAGACAGGCACACGCTTATGGTTTTCGTACGGGAACCTGAAAAAAAGCGTGTCCGTTATGAAATATTCTATCTGTACGTTGTCGCCGAAAATAAGATGGGCCGATTCCTTAAGCTCGGAAGAAGTGATATAGTATGTCTCCCCTGACTTATGGTGCAGAGATGAGGCGTCGAATGCAACCGTCACCTTGTGCCCGCCCGAAAAAAGGCCGTTTCTGAGAATGTTGAAACCGGTCGTCTGACATCTGGCTATTATGTCGCTTCTGTTTGATGATCTGTAATAGTGTCCTTCGATATTGCTCGTGGCCTCCACCGATGCCTGCAGGAATTCCGTATAGCGGAGCGACAGGTTGTGGATAAGCCATATACTGAAAGCCAGCAGGAGGGAGAGCAGAAGAACTGCCCCGTCCCTCCCACTGATATTCATCATATTCAATATCTTATGGATAAAATCACGCATTGTGCGTATTGTCTCCTACTGCTGGACGGTATCTGAGAAATCCTTCACTACGGAGTTCTTGTCTACTCTGATCTTGACATCGTTGTCGACTTCGATAAGAAGGGTCTTGTCCTTGATTTCGGCTACCGTTCCGTAAATGCCGCCGATAGTGACGATCTTGTCGCCTTTCTGGAGTCCGTCACGGAATTTCTGGAGTTCTTTCTGCTGTTTTCTCTGAGGGCGGATCATAAAGAACCACATCACCACGATGATAAGGATGAGCATAACCCACATCGACCATCCGCCTCCTGCCGGCTGCTGTCCCGCAGCCTGAGTCTGTAATAATGCTAATGCAAGTAAATTCATTTTCAATTCGATTTATTATAAATTCGGTTCCAAAATTAAATCATTATCGTCTAAAATCAAAATCACATTCCCTGCGCAGGCGTCTTTACGACAATACCTTCCTGCTGCATGGCTGCAATGTTCCTGTCGAGAAGGCCATTGACGAAAATCCTGCTCTTCGGGGTACCGTAGTATTTGGAAATTTCGACATATTCGTTTATGGTGACCTTCACCGGGATGTTCGTGAACTCTGCCGCTTCCGCCATGCCCAGCACGATGATCGCCATGTCGGTGCTCACTATTCTTTCATTATCCCAGTTGGTTACCGCTCCGGCTACTCTTGCAGAGTATTTTCCATATCCCGTGATGGCAGCCTGGAGAAGCCTGGTAACGAAAGCCTTGTCGCTTTCTACCCCCGGGCCGGACTTCATGTCGCTCAGGTACAAGGGCGGCAGACTCCACCTTTCCCCTTTCGACAGGGATTTCAGGGTCTTGCAGACATATGTCAATGCATAGGCAAGATCATCATTCCAGTATATGGACATGTCCTCGAGTATCTGCTCGAGATCGGTGCTGTCTACGAATTCTTCTTCGAATATCTTTTCGAACAGCCTGCAGTCTTCGGCGAGAGATGACGTTCCGGAAGCCATGTAGTCGGCATAATACTGCCTGGACGTGATGGACGAAAGCGTCTTTTTCAGGAAAATATCATACTGCTCCCACGAGAACTTCTTCTTTTTGAATATCTTGGTGAAATCAGGATCGGCATCCAGAAGGACTGCCAGCCTGTTGTCCGCAAACTTCGTGTTGGGATTCAGGTCCTGCTCCGTCGGGGCTATTTTCCTTTTCGCCGCCTCCAGGCGTTCGCGGGCTATGGATGTCAGAGGGGAGACTATGCCGAGCATGAATAAATACAGATCACGGGTAGCCTCGCATGAAAGTTCCAGCTGGACTTTGGCATCGGACAGGGACATATTCCCGGACAGTACACTTGAGTAAAGAACTTTGAATGCCTTGATTCTTAATATTCGTCTGTTGAGCATACGGTTTACGAAATTTTGTGCAAATATATACGCATTTTCAGAAAAATCCCTAAATTTGCAACGATTTACTTATAAAAAGTGTAGAAATGTATAGTGAAGAATTCGACGAGGTGAATGCTCAGGACCGTTCCGGGGAAGATGTCTACTCAAAGCCGGTCCGCGCAGGTAAAAGAACATATTTCTTTGATGTCAAGACCACTAAAGGCAATGACTACTACCTGACTATTACTGAAAGCAAGCGCAAACTTGAAAAGGATGGCCGCTTCGCATATGACAAGCACAAGATTTTCCTGTATAAGGAGGATTTCGACAAGTTCACTGACGGACTTCAGGAAGTGATCAACTACATCAGGGAAAACTGCCTGCAGGGCGATGCCGGCCTTGAAGGATCAAAATCCGAGGAGAAAGATTTCGACAAAGGTTTCTCGGATGTAAAATTCGAAGAATTGTAACAGCCTTGCATATTTAGCGGCTTTATATAAAGATACAGCCACCCTTCACATCTTCCGATATGAGGGGTGGCTGTCTTTTTCCGGCATACTGAAGGCAATTCCTATACATTGACAACCAAGACATGCCGAGGAGGAGACATCGGCAGGGACATACTGTGGCACCCCGCCGGGCCTTCCCGCACTGCGGGCCCCTTCCCTTCTCGGGAGCCGATGCCAGCTTCGGCCACTGTATGTCCCTGTCATCCCGCAAGATACTGGCCCGATGTTTTGACGTGGGGTCATTGATGCGGTCACGATATGATAGGCATCCGGCAGGATGGGGATGCGGCTGCATAACGACACTGCTGATCATTGGCTTTGCTGCAGTTACACTCAGATATCGTTGAACATCTGTTCTATTGAACATTGATTCAGCTGCGCATTAGTACTGATGCACGACGATTCTATTGCTCACCGATTCTGGATTCTGTTGCACACCTGCAAATGGCACATATGGTAAAATATCTGATAATCAGGCAATCACACGATATTGTCATTTCCAGGTGTAACATCACTCGGCACACCCGCAGTGACGAATGTGCCCTGCAGGCACCTGCAAGGCGGTTTCGTTACTGCAGGTGTATCCAAACATGTGACACCCGCAGTAGAGCTATCTTTGAAACATCATGATTTTCAGAAAGATGCATATATTCCACAGCTGCAGGTGTGCTGATGGCTACACGCTTCATGCTGAAAACTACTAATTTGTCCTGCTGAAAAGCCCCGACATTACATAATGCACGAAACCTCCAAAAGAAGTCTCCCACCTGGAACGCTTTTGCGGGGATTCCGTGCCAGGTGGACGGCAGGAAAAGCTATCTGGAACGCTTTCGCGGGAATTCCGTGCCAGGTGGACGGCAGGAAAGGACACCTGACACGCTTTTGCGGGAATTCCGTGCCAGGTGGACGGCAGGAAAGGACACCTGACACGCTTTCGCGGGGATTCCGTGCCAGGTGGACGGCGGGATGGGACACCTGGAACACTTTCGCAGGAAAACCGTGGCAGGTGGACAGCGCGATGGGACACCTGGAACACTTTTGCAGGGATTCCGTGCCAGGTGGAAGGCGGGGAAAGACACCTGGAAGCACCAAACCCGAAAGGCTATTTTATATAATCGAAATAAAGGCAAATGTTATCATTCGAACCTATTTCAGAAGTCGGGAGCGATTCTACGCTCAAAATAATTCCGCATCTGGACTCCTGAACTGTCGCTTTGTCCGTAAACTGATATACATTGCCGACGTTGCTATATCGGGTAAACGTATTGCCTAATTCATTGACCAGATACGCGACCATATCGTCATCCATAACCGGCAACTGCAACATAATGCGGTTGGACTTTTCCCTGGAACCTGTTTCATAACGGACCGTCACATATTTCTCGAAATGACTTGAATGGCTGTGCGAATAATAGGCAACTGTACCTGATTCATTATAACCGTAAGGTTCTGCCTGCAAATATGACCTTAGCGTAGATTCCGGAAGCCCTACTATTTCTTCATATCCGAAATGCACCATCTCATCGATCAGCTTCCTGTTATAATCAGAAACATATTGCAAAGTATAACGTTCGTGCGAGAAATCATCCGTGTACTCAAATGCGACAAGCTGCATTGCGTCAAGAATCATATTGACTACATACTGGGTATTAGACTTGATTTCAGGCAGAACATTGCTGAGACCTTCCGTATCGAATTCTCCGCACAGTATGACAAATTGGTCATAGTACTCATCCGGAAGATCTCTTTTCTGGATATGATAAGAAAATCCTTTATCCGTTTCCGGCAACAATGCCCTATAGTTGTAACCTGTCGGAGCTTCCCTGTTCGTCCATTTTTCATAAACGTATGAAACGGCTATGTTGTAGTCGGAAATCTGTTCGCTGTACCTGTAGTCCATTTGACCGTTTTTAAAACGGATATTATTCTTGAATTTCAATGCTTTAATGAAATATCCATCGGTAAGGACCGAAAATCTGCTATATCCGTCTACGCCCCAGCCCGCATAATCCTTGTCACTCATGAATATCTCCACAAGGCTCGTTACAGGTTTTATATCTGCCGTTATCGGCTGCATGCTGTCTGTAATTTCGACATTCCGTACATCTATTCCCAACGTTTCGAATACCACAGGATATATCGTTTCGTTTTCCGTTATCGACAAGTCCTTAAGATCGGATTCATTGTCTAAGCTCCAGAAGCGGTATCCTTCTCCTCCCAGTCCATCCCTGAAATCGGCTATGCTGATTACGGTGTAGTTTCCAGGTGCCAGATATTTATCATACGTCAGGACATCGGAAAGCGAAGAACAGAGCTTCCCGGCTTTATCTACCAAATGGCCCTGTTCATCATAGATAAGAACCTGGAGATTCAATTTCCAGCCGTCTTTGCCCATATCGAAATCATTATCCATGAACGGTTCGTAATCATCGAATATATGTGCAGCAGTAATACCGATCTGCGGCCGATATACGATCTCTGCATCTTTTCTGTCTGTACATGAAACGAACACTGCCAAGATCAAGAGAAAACAAAATATTGTCTTTTTCATATTTAAAGTGAATTATAGATTAAATGAAATGTCTATTCTGCAGGATCCGGAAACGGGACCCGTTTCCGGATTTCCCTGCAATTGTCAGCGGGAACGAACAGGATTGTATCTATGGACAGTTACGGCAAATGTCTTCTTAAGGGTGCTGTCCTTGTAACTGATCGTGACATTAACATCCCTTTTGATTGCCAATGCGGAAAATCTGGCTGGAATATTCATTGAGACCTTCACTTCAGCCGTTCCTTCCAGATCCCCTGTCCAGACACGCTTTACACCGTTGCATTCAAGCATAACGGCAATACCTTCGAATTTTTCATATGAAGTGTTTTTCACCGTCACCCTGAGAAAAGCCGAACCTTTGGCGTCAGCCTGCAGACTTGCCGATGAAAGCCTGATTTCAATGTCATCATCCAAAGACAACGTGTCAATCGGCTGAGGCTTTACTACTTCTTCTATTATTTCAATTGTCTTACGAGGAGTTTCAATGAATACGATAGAATCGTTCCCTGTGTTGAACTTCTTGACTCTCATAAGCGAATCCAAAGTAAGGACTCCTTCTTCATAAACCATTCTTGCCGGTGCCGGTTCTTTGATGAATTTTTGTCCGGTCGCCGATCTTGACAGTACCTTTTTCACTACCGCACGATGTTCATTGTTCTCCTGATACAATTTAATTCCATCGTCAGTGACTATTATGCATTCTCCATTGTAGACAGATGAACAGAAAGAGGCATTCTGTTTAGGATCAGCCGGAAGGTACCTTTCTTTTCCGTTCTTGTCGATATATTTCCATCCTGTCTTTTTAATATATACTGCAGCGTAACCGCCGATGAACGGCCTTGCTTCGTCAAAAAGTACAGGGAAATTACCGACAAGCCAAACAGCTCCTTTCATCCTGTCCCTCAACCGCAGCGGGACCTCATCCTCATCGATATATCCCCATTTTTCTTTTGTCCACCACTTGCCCGTAACGACAATGTATCCGTCATAAATATATGGATAATCAGGATGGACCGTATAATCCCCGGACAAGGACTTCACATTGCCCAAAGTATCGACAACCCCCATTATGTGGTCGTCCTTTAAAAGAAGGGCTTTTCCTTCATTGAACTTTATATCCTGATATTCAACAGAAACGACGACGTTGTCATTGTTGTCTATTATTCCATAAGTGTCTCCACTTTTAACCTTTGAAAGGCCATTGCCCAAATCGGTCGTTTCATCATACCCCAGAGTCTGGGCGCAGACCGGAAGCGTCTGTCCGGCCAAGACAGCCAGCATTAATAAAATTCTTTTCATATATAAGTAACCGTTATTCTATTAGTCCCCATGCCCGCAATGTTTCGCCATCGCTCTGTATGGCCTTGCGATATAAATCAGCTATAGGATCATTTCTGTCTGATATCCTCCGTCCAAACAGTTTGTATAGGCTTAGAATCTGCTTGTCTCCGCTTAATGGCAATGATCCGGATATTTTCTTCTCCATCAGATTGTTAAACGCCCAGTATACTGATTTGTAATCAGTTGTATCCGAGTTCATTGCTTCATACAGCCACTCGTTAGCTTTATCCAGATCGGGATCCATGTCAAGATACGACTGACGCATAGACGGTATGTCAAAGAATCTGTTCCCTTTTGATAGCGTCAATCCACATTCGAATATGGCATCATGGTCATTATATGTCTTTGCTATCTTCAGAAGACCGGCATAACCGCTTCTGACCTCGGCAGAATCAGAAGAGTTGATCTGGATCAGATAATATTTCCTGGCAGCCGGAACGTAAAGACTGTCCTCGGCCAAGACCCTGAGTTTTTCCTTGCCTGCAAGATGAAGCAATAGGCTGTCTTTCCTTTCCAACATGGATAAAGCCTCAGTGTATATTTCTTCCGCTGTCGGCAATGATGTTTCATCCGCAACGTCAGCATCCTTGTCTTCAGGACGGAAAAGGAACAACGCCAGACCTGCAAGTACGGCAACGGAAGTCAGTCCGGCAATCACTTTCACCTTACCGTTTCCTGAGTCATGTATGGCGAGTGACGTCCGTTCAAGATCGACCCTGAATTCGGCTACAGTGGCATATCTTTTCTGCTGGGACTTGTCCATTGCTTTCCGGATGATCCGTCTGAACTCCCGGTTTTCGATTTCTTTTAATGGCAATGCCTTGTGCAGATGAGCAGAGAGAATATCCTGGTCTGTTCCGGTAAAAGGCAAATGCCCTGTTGACAACTGGAACATCAGAACACCCAAGGCATATATATCAGTAGTGTAATTCTGATTCTTTATATCGCCGAGTACCAGTTCAGGGGCAGCATAATTGACTTTTCCGATGAATGAACCTGTCGAGGTCAGTGATTTGTCCATGCTTTCCAGCGAAACGATCCGTTTACAGATTCCGAAATCTATAAGCTTGATTTTCCTGTCGATGGTTATCATTATATTTGACGGGTCGATATCCCTGTGAATATATCCTCTGTCATGAAGTGCCATCAGTCCTGACAAGACAGGCATCATTATCCTCTTTACGCAAGAATTCCTGTCCTTTAGATACTGTTCCCTGATCTCCTGGGCGAAAGGTATATGCATGCCGTTCTGGTCTGTCGTGATACCATTGAGGAGATTCTCGAGCGTCACCCCGATAAGCAGTTCCATAATTACATGGTAATAGACTCTGGTTCTTGTATCTCCATCTACCTTTACATAGGACTCGACAAAGCCGTACATGTGTATCAGATTGTCATTATCAAGCTGTATCTGGGACTCTCGTCTCGCACGCTCTATGACAGGGTCAGGTATATTTTCATAGATAGCCTTGATCGCCACCGGCATCCTTTCGCCAGTGCGTTCTACGACACGATAGCCCTTAAACACACGTCCCATCCCTCCTTCTCCCAAAGGCGGCATATCGGCATCATATTCATAATATACCCCTTTCCTTTTTTCTGTATCTCCTTGTAATCTTATTATATTCATAATATTATCATCAATATGCTTCAACTCTCAATTTTACTTCTCCGACAGAAATAATATCACCGGGCACTATCTTGTGTCCTTCCGCCGAAATCCTCTCCGAATTGACAAAAGTCCCGTTCAAGGAACGGATCCACCTGCCCCGTGCGGTCTTGTCCCACTGTCCGTCTCTGACATACCATACATCAGCTTCATCATCGTATTCCATAGTGAAATGGCGTCTTGATATATATGAAGTAACGGACTCCTTGAGAGGTATCATATTGAAAATCGCATTGTCATTCCTGCCGACCGTTATGATTCTCCTTGGCAGCTGCATCACTTCAGGAAGACGGAAATGCCTGCCGGTTTCATCTCCCTGCATAACATGAAGGGAAAGCCCGTTCTGTATTACTTCAGGAGCTTTTACCTGACTTCCGGGCATGCTTTCATAAGTATATCCATCTTCCGGAAACTTCTTGAGGATCTCCCCGATATTCCCGGCCCGCCCGGACGCATCGTAAGCCAGGCACAGATCCAGAATGCCGACCCAGATTTCATGGTTTTCGAGTCTTGACAGAAGATTCCTGTTCCATTCGCTGCTTCTTTCCCTGGCCAGATAGTTTACCCAGTCCGACTCGGATTGCAACCGTCCAAAAGGCAGCTCTGCCGTCAATAACTGAAACAGGACAACACCGAAAGAAAACACGTCTGCCGAAGGAAGGACAGTAGCCGAGCATTCAGGACCAAGCAGTTCCGGAGCCTTGTATGCAGCTATTCTGTCAAACAGGCCCGGACGGGATACACCGGTACGATGAGCCCCTGGAGACATTGATTTCCTGCCGCCCCCGGCATAATCCGTCAATAAAACATTGCCGTCTTCTGTGACAAGTATTTTCTCGGGAGACAGCCGGCCATGTACCTTCCCCGATTTATGAAGGTCATCCAGTCCATACAGAATCGCTTTGGCCGTCCTGACGACATCGAATCCTTTACCCTTAGGACAGTGGAGCAGATCTTTGGCCGTTACATATTCAGACAAGAAGTACGGATTGCCTTCAGCCATGCCTGTTCCTGATACTGCAGTAAGATAGCAACTCTTTATCCGGCAACTTTTTATCTCATTGTCAATATATGACTGCATTTCTCCCCTCTTGCGCCGTTCCGTTTTCCATAAGGGAAACAGAGTCAACGTATACTCCGTTCCGGATGGGTCGACTACCTTGAACTTCCGGGTCATATCAGACACATCAAGGACGCGCTCTACACGATACCGGCCATCGATGATATCGTGCAATCTGAAGTCACAGACCTGAATATTATTGTTTTGCATAGTCATCTTGCCGATTGGTATTATCTTTTCCTGTTATTATGTCAAATTCAAATTCACGTCCGCCCATTCTGATAATATCTCCAGGCTCCAGCTTTATTCCTGCACCTGCATGAACATACGTGGAATTGTCTGCCGATCTGTCTTCTATGAACCAATAGCCATCAGCGAAGAAAAGGCAAGCCTGCTCCGTATCGGCTATAGATCTGTCGTGCGGGACGGTATTCTGTCTTGAAAGCATTACCTCCGCACCTTCTTCGTACCGTTCTGCAGGCATAGGCCGTTCTCCTGGCGCAGGAATCGGTCTTAAAGTACATACAGGGATACTGCCTTCTAACGTATCGATCGGCATTTCTGCATTATCGGGCATTTCTGCCTGGCAGTTAGGACAAGTGCGCATACCCGCAATAACGGGATAACCGCAGTTTTTACATTGTATCATTTTATAATCGTTATATCCGGTTTTTGTCGCATTATGACAAAATGTTCAATGATTGTACTTTGAATCTGCTTTCCATGTCTTTCTGCAAAGCATCGATTGTCGATCGGAGCTCTCTTACTCCGTTTTTCAGTTGTTTCTGAAATGTCTGGTTATATTTAAGAACCATATCTGCAGTCCATACAGGAGAAAACCTCTCGATACCGGACCTCTGTATTATTCCGGAAATGCCGTCAGCCAAGGGAGCACATGCTTTTCCCGCCTTTCCGACTACTTTCGCACATGGAATACATCCTAATAGGTTGAGCACTCCACCGACAACATTTCCTGTAGCAAAACAGCTTATAGCCAGACAAAGGCTACATACGATTCCTATCGGACCCGGGATGTAGCTTCCGGCCTCTACTATTACTCCTGTCAATAATGTCGTCAGTTCTGCGCATTTGGAAGTAATCTTGTTCAGGCTTTTTCTGATATTGGGAAGATTGTCATTTTTCAAATGCACAGACAATGGCTTGAATTCATCCACGATGCCTTTCCATAAAAGTCCAGCCCTGTCAAGGACAGCCTTCGGAGAATGAAAAGGATTCCCTTCAACCTGTATTGTCCCGTTCCTGGTTTTACCGCTTATTCCTTCCGTCAGTTCTTTTGTGAAATTAGCTGTTCCGTCTTTAGACAATAGTTCCGACAGGTCATATGTCAACTGTGCAAGACACTCTCTCAGGGACTGTTTCATACAATTCTCAAATTAACCGGCCATGCAAAACTTTTGCGCAGGTCAATATTTATATGAAGGGAATTGAGAAAATCCGACCCTTCTACCGTATTTTTCAATGAATCCGAACTTATTTCAAATTGAATATCAAGACATTTTTCGATATGTTTGTCTACCGGCACGCTGCTTTCGGAAAGCGAAATATTGCAATAACCGATAGCATCCTCACCGAAAGCTCTCATAAATTCCGCTTTACAGTACTGTAACAGATCGATTTCCGTAAACAAACGGTCATTGCTGTTAACAAAATGCTTCGCAAGCTCCTTACGGGTATTCATGCCTTTGATCTTATTACGGCCTCCGGTTGCATCTGTCAGTGCCTGAATCCGGCCGGCCGCGGCATTCGAAGAGGTCAGGGTCTCCCCCTGCTTCAGCATATTCCCCCGTTCTCCGTCCGTGACATAATAGGTCAGGACGACAGGTTGCCGGTTATTACGGGGATTACGGATAGCATATGCCCCTTCATAAGGATGTTGATTCCCTGGCCGGTAATCCGTCAATGAATCATACACTTGCATCATTGCCTGGCGCAATGACCGCAAAATGGCGCCGTCATGCAATGAACTGCTGTCTACAAATGCATAATAATCATTTACGTAATGCTGATATAAATTATTGATGTCTTCCCTGATACGTTCGCTGTCATATTGGCTGACATCAAAATCCCTTATGAAAAATTCATGTGCCAGTTCTCCGTTTTGCGCAACATCCAGGAAATAAGATCCGGTCTTGTCGTTCTCAAGGCATTTGACAGGCTCGCTGTAACTAAGCTTCACATCCCTGATATCATAATTCACTATCGGTATTGCATTCATCAGTATTGCCGTATCGGACGGCAACGAAATGCCTTTTCCGGATTTTATCCGAATCCACAACAGGTTTTTCCCGAGAAAAGGTTCAAGGACACTTTGCCGGTAAGAAGCCTTGATCCAGGAAGGTGTCTCCCTTCTCTGGAATACACGTTTTCCATTGCATTTCCCGAACCGGTACAGCCATACTCCATAATGGACAAGACTTTTTTTCCAGAACTCTGCAAGCATGAAATTCGTATTCAATACATGAGGAGTCTCATCCATCAGCATCGACAAAGAAATCTGTTCATCTCCGATTTCTGCGGTCAGCCTGCCTGAAGGCAAAGGATGGGAAAATGCTATTACCGCATCTTCCAAAGTATTGATTTCTCCGAACGCATCATAAGCAAGAACCATCTCATTTGCATGCCGCGTATCCGGGCGGTCGGCTTTGACCGGATTTCGTCCAGGAGAGAGCAATGTGCCGGAAACAAAACATGCAACAAGTTTTCCCGGTACTATACGGGATCTGAATATCGGACGGAACCTGCACTTTGACGCCTTGTGTAAAAACGAGTCCGAGGAATCGAGATAAAAGGGCATGTTTTCATTACCGTTCCCGACTGCCGCTACTGCAAGGGCAGGCAAAGCCCTTATACTGTCTCCGGACAATACTTTATTTCCGAAGTGTTCGGCCAGTCTGGTAACAGTCTGATCCATTTTACTCTCCAGCCCGCTGGCAAGATAAGCCTGCGCAACCAGCATCATTTTGGCGACAGGGTCGGACAATGAAAGATGCTGTTCTTCATCTTCAAGGAAACGCAGGATTTCCGCGACTTTATTCTGTATTTTTATATCCATTATCTGCTGCTCAGGAACGGATCCATAAAAAATTCCACTTCCCTTCTGTATTCTTCGTCACGGGTTCCTATATATTCATTATACTGCATTCTTCCTTTCACTGATACCCGTACCACATATTTGCTATTCTCGCCCCGTCTTGAATATTTGTTTTTCTCCATGCTCAGCAAGACTTCCACTTCTATATTTTTCAAGAACGGGATATAATACGAAATACTGTCCAGTACGCTTTTTTCACATTGTCTTATTCCGGTTCTGGACATCCGGACCTTTACCTCACTGTTGTTCCTTTTTTTCACGACCCTGAAATCCGCTCCATTATTGAAATCGACAAGGTTCATTGCTATGAATTCATTGTCCCAGAAGCCGAACCCGAATTCTTCGTCTGCCTTGAAGCGTCTGATGCACGTAAAGACCACGGTATCGACCCAGTTGTCTATGACTGAGGTAACGTCGGTCAATGGGCGGTCAATCTGCAGGTCAAGATTTTCATCCAGGATGAATTTGACTGGAGAGCTGCTGTAACGCATGTTTTCAATGATGTTTCTTCCGTATGCTATCCGTTGCCGCTGCCCTGCGTAGCTGTCTCGGTAAATCAGGAGTCATGGGTTCCGGTCCCGGGATAAACGAATCGGACAAAGAAGCCAATGCCCGAATAAGGTACAGGCCTTCATTTATCATCGGTGATATCTTATATGGGGTATAATACGATTCAATAAACGATGTGCACCTTTCTTTCTCCGGCACAATTACTGAAGTATCCGTATCAGCCAAAGTCACCAGGACACGTATGGATTTCTGCATCAATGTTATAAAATGTCTTGGAGACATCGAATCCGCCTCTTTCTGCAATTCTGTCGAAATCATTACGAGTGCAGGCAGGGCTGACATTGCGATTGCCCGCCCGGCAGTATCGCGGACTTCGGTAAGGTTTCTTATTATAAGTTCTAGTCCTGTAACAAAGCCGGAAGCCGAACTTAAAACAGAACCGTTGGCACGCAACAAAACACACGGAGCTATGAATGAACTGTCCATTGTCCATCCGCCGCAGAAAACAAGACGGGCAAACGGGACTGCATCAGGATTGCTGTAATATTCGCTTTCCGGTCTTGCGATAATTTTGTAGTCAGCATCGCATAATGGCACGGAAGGATTGTCGGAAGGGACCTTTACTGTTCCTTCCGATGTCTTGTCTATATATACGATAAGAGGCTCAGAAGTCTGCGGAAGGATGATATTTTGAAATAACTGTCGTTCTTCCCTGTTGAAAGACAAACTGATAAGTTTCCCTGACCGGCATATTGCCTCGGCTTTGAATTCAATAACGGAAAGATCGGATTCCGTTGCTTCATACCTGAAGACGGGAGTATCTAGAAAACCGTAATCCCCTTTCGACAAAACGGAATACAATGGCTGCAGACAAGAAAGATAATACTCGTCGGCCGAACGGAAACTCTCATCCGTGAGTCTCATTCCTGCATGCCAGTCTACACGATATTTTCCTATCATATATATTCTACTATTATATCAACTGTGTACTGTAATTGAGAAAAACACTGCTTCCCGTGTCCGCATCCGACAGGATAGGCGCAGCTGACCTGTCACCGAAATCTACTTCAAGCCTCGCCCCAACAGGGAGAAACCAAGCGGTAAAAAAGACGGCGAATTCCTTTGTCCGGGTTTCATATTCGTCAATTTCCACGGAAGAATCTATCCGTATATGGAAAAAGACGGTCCAGACAATTACCTTGTCCTTGAATGACGGCCCGCAATAAAGATCATCGAAAGTCCTTCCTATTTCAGAATTTATTCTGTCTGAAAAAGGCACATCGTCCGTCGTAATGCTTTTGGATATTTCTGTCCTTCTTCCGAATGCGTATTTCAAAGCAGTTTCGACCATTGCGTCATTTCCCCTGTAATTCCTGAGCCAGACAAGACATGGACTTACGGCTTTGATAAACGGATTGTCCCTGTTTATGCCATAGCCGTCAGAAATGAAGTCCGACAGGAAACTGTTCTCGGAAAATATGTTTTCATTGAGTCTTCTCTGGTAATTCACTTTCATATCCTGAAAATGGCGGTCAAAAGGATTGAAATATATCAATGCCTTGTTACGCTGTTCTTCCTGTTCCTTGTATCTGAGATCGAACTCATCGGAATCCCCGTTCGTCCCCAGATAGCAATCAAGCGGATGAAACAGATATTCGGGCAGAATATGATACAGACTGTCCCTTTTCAGTGAAAATTTTATCGAAAGCTCTGCATTGGATTTATTTTTAATATCCACAAGCAGTTCATCACCTGATGCGGTACGCTGCGAGACACCCGTGAATTCGTATGAATACGAAAACTTTCCCCCGGTAACAGATCCGATATGGGAAATCAAAACGGAAAGAGCCACATCCGCATCCAGTTCTTTCGGGATATGAGGTGTTGATAATTTCATTTTCTAAAACGCACTAAAGCTTTTTCTTACGGACACCAACATTAGACTGCCATTCATTCTCCGGATCCACACTATAAAATCTGGTCTTTACTATTGCATTGGGATCAGCCTGTTTCCTGTCTCCATGTCTGGGACTGGTGCGATATTCGAAATGCAGGTGTTCGTCCTCCCCTGACAGATTATAGGCATTGCCTGTAGTTCCGCTTTCGCCCAACTGAGTTCCTTTCTTTACCTCTTCACCATATTCTACAACTATGGAACTCAAATGGGCATAAAATGAATAGTAGGTGCGTGACGGCCTTTTGTGGGTAACCAATACGCATTTTCCGAAATCAGGATGATTCTGTATCAAAGAAACAACACCGTTTCCTACAGAGTAGACCGCCGTCCCTTCAGGTGCATAGTAATCAAAACCCCTATGCCATCTTATGCTTCCGTCGGCATTGTGCCTTACAGGCCCGAACAGATTGCTCGCCCTATCGCGTCTGATGCGCGGATTCTTTACCGGATCACCCCAGGTCATATCAAATGAAATCTTTCCTAAAGCCAGATTTATATCGACATCGAAAAGCCTGAAAAGCGAATCATTCACATTCAGATCATTATCTTCTTCCTGTCGAGGTTCAAGTCCTGCCGTTTTCTCATATATCCTGTCAAGCGACATCCCTCGGAGCTTCTTTAAATTCTCCCCGGATTGGGCATAAATATCCAAAGCCACCGTAAAAAGCGCTGTAAGCCATATAAATGACAGAACCTTTTTCATTCTTTATATTTGAATTTCTGGTTTTAAGCCTTAATCTCCAAAGTCTGTCCGGGACTGACTATCGAGATTGTTCCTCCATACATACATTTTAAAGTCGCCGGTTTCAATAATGCAGGTTCACCGCATACCAGACTGTTTTCATCTATGGCTTCCCATTTTGAACAAGTGCCGGGTATACAAGGCATCGGAGTAAGCTTTCCGTGATTGGCCGCCGTTGCCGCTGCAGTCGGAGGATATCCCAAAGAACGGCATTTGCCGAAACCGGGAATATTCTTTACGGAAACATAATCCGTAATGTTGGCCTGGTCTTTCCCGATCAATGTCACTTTTTTCGGTGTTGCTGTCAATATCGGGCAGGATGTTCCCATAGAACATTTCAAAACAGCTCCGGAACAAACATATTCCATATTACTTTGTTTCTATATTAACGGATTATGACTTTGGAAGACTGTATTGATATTTTTTTATCAGCCTCTATAGAAATATTGCCCTTTGATTTTATTCCAATATCTCCGTCTGCCAGGATTTCAATCTCTCCTGCCGAAAAGACCGATACTTTCTTTTCATCGGCAGACAGTGTTATATGATATGCATTGTTCCGGTTGTCATATATTTCAATTCCTCCGCCTTCTCCTCTGTCATTAAACAGAATGGTATGTCCGTTACGGGTCCTTATTGCCTTTACATTATTGCCTGTCCCGTTCTCTTTGACCGAGCTTGCCCATTTATCCTCAGGTTTTCCTGTTCCTCCATTATACAACGAACCTATGATATATGGACGTTCGGCATTATCCATCTCAAAGCCGACCATAACTTCCTCTCCGACTTCCGGGACGAACAGCTGGCCTTTTCCGCCGCCGGCATATGGAACGGCAATACGCAGCCACGGAGATTTCATATCCTTGCTTTGTGCTTCCTGCCAAAGGAACTGTACCCTTACCCTGCCTAATTTCTGCACATCGCTGTTATCGACAACGGTTGCGCGCTGCGGCGGAGCTACAGGATGCATACCAGGATCTGTATATGAAGGATAGCTACATGTGACAGGTATGGCAGTAAAATGGTTAGAGTACTCTTGCCTGTAGTCGAAAGTATGATTAATTCCTGTTATTTTCAATAATTTCTGCTCCACATCCTTACTCTCGCCGGACTTGTTCTGGACATTATCGCGGATCAAAAAGGTCTGTCCTATTTTCAATAAAGCCAGCTTTGAGAATCCATGTACGGTCATCAGGCCGGTCTTTTTGCCTTCCGCCTCCACTTTAAGAGCATATTCTCCAATTGCATACACGCTTTCATCATCCGTACCGTTATCGAAGCCTCCTGATGAAAAGATTTCAAAATGTTTGTTTTTAAACCGCTGCATAGATGCGACCAGAGCCTTTTTAGTCCAGTCATTGGCATTTTCACCGACATCTTCTGCTGCAATCCGGACAGTACCCGTGCCGCTTCCGTATCCGTAATGATCCGGATACATATAACCGAATGAAAAAGGCGACATACATTGGCGCAATCCATAGGACATCAGGCTGCCCCCGGGATAGTCAAGGTCGGCAACGGCATTTCCGGAACTTTCCATCTCGCCGAATATGAATTCTACACCTGTGCTGTACATCCATTCTCCATATCGGATGGCAAGCATACGGAGAAAAGCGTAGTCGCTTTGGCAATACTGTACGGTATACGGTATCTTTTCCTTGAATCTCGGTGATACTTCATATCCGATTTCCGCATAAGGCTTTAAAACATCTTCAACGATTTCTTTCAATGTCATGTTCTCAAAAGAACGGCAATGAGGGGAGTTTTGCAGCAAGGCATCCCATGACGCTACCGTTACAACGGCAGTCTGCATGCTGGCTGTTGCCCTGGATGCTGAAACGTCTATTACCATTCCTTTAAATACAAAAGTATCATGAGGAGCGGCATCATCTTCTGCTTTGTTTGCTTTTACCGTAGAAGCCTGCATTTCAAAGGATTTTCCTATAAGTTGGGTTGCATCGGAAAAGACAACATCCTGCTGTGTCTCTGTCTTGTCTACCTTTTCTATCGAAAAACTCAATATTGCCGGTTGCAGCAACTCCTGTGAAAGGGAATAATTGCTTAAAATGTACTTTTCACCGTTGATAGCACACATCGATGTCTGTGAATCGGTACTTTCATCTACCACGACAATGATTTCATGAATCATGTCGGCACTGCAGTCTTTTTTGTCGCTGCCTATAAATGATTTCGTGACAGTTTCTTTCCTTAAAGATTCGGTTTGGACCGTTCTCTCTCCATCATCAGCCAATCCTAATGCCACTTCGTCTATTGGTGCTGCCGCACCTGTAACAGCCCCGCTGTTCGCTGCATCACTTATATTTTCCGTTATATGGCCGGCGATTTCTATCACACCGCTATTATCAAAAGTCTCTCCGAAATGAGTCAGATTATTTCCAAATGTTCCGATACCAGTTGCTACGCCGTTAATAACATTACCGTTATTACCGGAGAGCATATTGCCTATAGCGGTTCCTGTTCGCCCGATATTATTCAACGTTCTTCCGAACTGCTGGATTCCCTTTGCTATGTCATGAAGACCGTTTTCGAGTTTTCTCCTTGCTTCTGCCGGATTTCGCCAACTACCTTTAAACGAATCGACTGCATTAAAAAAGGAAGAAACACTATTTATACCGGTTGCCGCACCGCCCTTTATACCGCCGAAAGCTTCGAATGTATTATTATCAACAACATTCTTAAGTTGTATTCCAAGTCGTGAGTTACAATTATCCGCAAAATTATCCCAAGCAGTATTTATATGATTAACGGCATCGGATGCCTCTTGTACGGATACATGTCCCTGACTCAGGTCATTATCAATTTTTTCAATGTCATTTAAAGCGTCATGTATCGTTATTATCGGCATGTCAGAAATTTTATTGGTTAATATTATTCAAGAAGTTGCCGTTAGCTTCAATAAGTATTTTTATTGAACTGCCCAGATTATCAACCTCTTTCTGAAGTTTTCTGATTTCACACCCGTCGCCATACCATTCTTCACGTATTCCGGCTTCGTTCAAATTGATTTTATGAAATAATCTAATGACATTACCATTTGCGTCATTTAAAGCAGATAATGCCTGATTTAAATCATTCTTTACCTTTTGATCGTCAGTATTCCGAAGCACCAATTCCAATTCTTTTCCAATAACAAAAAGCACACAGGTCAAATCAGCCAGATTCGATTTCAAGGATTTTATTACATCTAATGACATAGCTACTTCACTTTCCAGTCATTCTCGAAATTGGCAGATCCGCCGAATGTAAATTTCCGCGCGCTCAATGTTACCTTGGTTCGCACGAGCATACTGTTATTGTTGTTGAAATACTGGTACATGTTGACCATGTATGCATCTTCAAAATACAGATGGAGATATTTCTTCTGGTTGTCATCAGTAGAAAGCAACATTTCAATCGTACCGTCATGCGTGTCAGCACGGTTGAACATCCAGTTGTAAAAAAACAGATCATCATCTCCCTGCGCCGGCATTACAAATCTGATCTGTCCGCTCTGTGGCCTTGAGGCAGGCTTGCCGCTCTCGTCCAGAGTCTGATAAAATTCATATTCACACTCTACGAGTTCGTATTTTTTTCCTGTATATGATTCGACTTCTGCAGATGTGGTCTTTTTCTGATCTATTATCAGAGTTGCTTTGAATGCCATAGCAGATACTTTTAATAAGGAAATGCGTCTGATGTCATATGGTTCAGGGCTAAGTCATTTACATCAGCAAACTCCTGTCACCCTGAACCTCAATACTTTACATTCAATCATGCAAAGCCGGTCGAGAACTACAGAGCCCAATGGTTATCGTACTCGACGCTTCCTTTGCCTGTTACGGTAAGCTGACGGCATGTAATAGTAATGGATTCGTACATACGGTCTGTATTAGTGTCATCATAGACCTCTTCATAGCTCACACAATATGCATCGACAAAAGAAAGTGTCTTCATGATTCCACCTAATTTGTTGGGCCATGTAATCGAACCGTTTTTCGAGCCATAGGAATCGCAGGTCCATTCAAGAAGGTCCGTATTTCCTGCATCCGTAGATTTTACTTTCAGATTGATCACACCGCCTCTGGTCGTACCTGTAGGCTGGCCTTCGACATCAATCTGCTGATTGAATTTGTACTGGACGTAAGTGACTTCGCGATCTTCGCATCCGTCCACTTTCAGCTGTGCTGTTCTTGGTGCTGCCATAGTTTAAAAAAATTAGTAATAATAGATTATTTTATTTCATTAGTCCATTCGGTCACCCCGTTATCACCGTTGTGTCCTGTCAGTTTGATGTAAAAATTCTTTGCTGCAAAGAACGGCTTAAGTTCTATCTCTATCTCGATGTCCTTGGTCTTCTCGTTACGGACAATCTTCGGGTTGGAATAGCCCTCGATCAGTTTTCCCGGACCTTTATAATCTTCCAGAAAATCGATGACCTGCTCTCTGATTTCCTGTGCAAGTCTGCCGTTCCAGTTCTTGAATGCTTCGTCATTGAAAAAATTCGAAAAGACTTTGCCGATCCAATCGAAAACCCTTACAATCGGATATTCCTGCAGACCGACAGTTGCCCCGTTGTAAAGGGATCTGTTCGAAAATGCCATAACCCTGTTTTCTTCAAATGCCATAGGTACTACTCCTTTATCGATCAAGGCGGTCAGCTCAGATTTCAAAAGATCAAGTCTTGTACCCTTGGCCATATCTATCGTTCCGTATTTCTTGCCGGCAATACCCTGTGAAATAGGGGTTTCGTCTGTATTGGACATGCGTCCTGCTATTGCAGGAGAAGGCGGAAGGAAGAGATCTTCTTCATCATCATTGGCCTCATCGGATTTTTTTCTGCCAAGGATATAGTTGCATGCCATAATCACATTGGCAAGGTATATGTCGCTGTCACTGAGGTTAGCTTTATCAAGCCCTTTATTCAAAAGTTTCAAAGTCGGTGAATCCGCATAGTCGGTAACAAGCAACACTTTATTCCTGTAAGCCATTTGCCCCCACATGTTTACGACTTGTTTGCTGCCGAGATAACCAGGACTCACGAGCAAAGAATAATTCTCTTTGAGAGACAGCCTGTCGAAACTTCTGTCAAGTTCATCCCTGACGGCTGCAAACCCACGGCTGTCGGGATCTCCAAGCTCATCCTTGTCAACATTGATAATGTTAAGACATTTCAATTTTGCCTGACCGGAATTTGCGAAAAATTCTCCGAGAGAACGGTAGGCCACTTCAAGGTTTCTGGTTTGCTGATGGACACTGCCAAGATTCTGAAGGAGGTTCTTTTCGGCAGCCATTGCCGCTTCCTGGCATTTTTCTACAGCTTCCGATGCTGTCTCGGCTTCACTACCTAAAATACGGAGCCACATTTGCAAATCCGATCTGAGTTTTTTCCTCTGCTCATCGAACTCACTGTCCTGTAGAAAAATCTTCTTGGCGGCGCGGCTTTCAGGGTTCATATTTTCCAAACCGTCAGCCATAGTTTCAAGGAGATCGAAGTCCCCGTAGTCTTCAAGTCCGGACAGGCTTTCTTTCAATAATCTTTCCGGGTTGTCAACTTTAATGATTTCGTCTTTATATGAATTTTCATGGACTGTCGTCCGGCCAGCTGAAAGCTGGGTTTTCATTTCTTCTGCCATAACTATCCAATATTAATAAAACCGATCGTCATCAATTGTTTTCAAGTTCCGAGAGCAGAGCTTGCAATGCTGAAACAAGATGCTTCCGTCCTTCCGGATCTTCGAAGGCTCTTCTGAGCACTTTATTTTTTATCAGTTGCTGTTCTATGGCCCTATATGAGTCGACTGCCGCTTTCTGTCCGCTCAGATAGCTGCTTTGTCTGATCAGTTCCTTATCATCAAAATCCTTGATGGCATTGAACTTGAAATTTTCTTTCACTGGCTGTCCATTGATATCAGCCATCTGAACATTACGCTTTTCAGGCTGGTATTTCGCGAAGACATCATCCATCGTCTCCGGTTGAAAGACATCCCCCGGCTTGACCGGCGCCATATCCGTGAACTGGTCGACATATAAAGTCTTGTTTTGAGGGAATTCGATAATCCCGTCCACCGCTTCGGCATCAAGGACTTTAGAAATAACTGTTTTTTTTGCCATATCTTCTATTGTTTTGATTTTCTATCCGTATCGGCAGAATGCAAGACCTGCCATTTCAATCCTCCCGTACTGTCGACAGTAAGCGACACTGCATCACCGCCACTGATTTCACCGGATATGATCATCTTGGACAGCGGGCGCCTGATGAGATTGCGCAGGATACCCAAGATCGGTCTGGCTCCATACTGGGCATTGAATCCAGAAGATGCAATCGCATGAACAGCCTTTTCATCCACAGTAAAGGAGATGTTTTTCTCAGACAACGTTTTAAGCAGCCCCTGCAAATGGATATCGAATATCCGTGTTACCATACTTTCGTTTATCGGAGCAAACGGAACGATTTCAGTAAGACGTGCGAGGAATTCCGGACGGAAATGCCCCTGCATTACCTCAAGCATGTCATTATGTGTCGGAATGGTATTCTTTTCAAAACTGTCGAATATATACTGACTTCCGATATTGGAAGTAAAGATGATAAGGGCATTGGAAAAGTCACCGGTCTTTCCGAGACGGTCATGCAACTTCCCTTCGTCCAGAATCTGCAGGAAGAGATCGAAAACAGATCGATGTGCCTTTTCGATCTCGTCGAAAAGAACGATAGAGTACGGTTTCTGCCGGATCCGGTTTACGAGAAGGCCCCCTTCTTCATAGCCGACATAACCCGGAGGCGCTCCGTAAAGCAAGGCTACCGAATGTTCTTCCTTATATTCAGACATATCAAACCTGATTATGGCAGAATCATCCTGAAATAAAAATTCTGCCAGCGATTTGGCAAGTTCCGTCTTTCCCGTCCCTGTAGGGCCAAGGAAAAAGAAACTTCCTATCGGCTGACCTTTTTTATTCAGACCTGACCTCGACTCATATATGGCGTCAAGCACTGATTTTATGGCATGATCCTGACCTACAACCCTCTTTTTCAGAATATCTTCGGCATTCACCAACCGTTCTCGCTCTTCAGTGCGCACGTTGCCTAATGGAATTCCTGTCTTTTGTGAAACGACCGCCATCAGATCTTCCACTCCCACTGCATCCCTTTTCGTTTCCGGATGCAGGTCATTCTCAACAGTACGCAAAGACATTGTTCTGTCGATCAGATCGATAGCTGATTCCGGAAGATGCTTTTCGCTGAAATATCTTTTCGCAAGCCTGACCGATGCCGGAATAAAACCGGATGAAACTTTCAGTTTATGAAAAGTTTCAAATGATGCTATTGCGGAATTGATAATGTTTTCTGCAGCATCTGCCGACGGTTCATCTAAAGAAATGCATTCGAATTTACCGGATATGTCCCTGTCCGTTTCTATGTTTTTCGTATATCCTTCTATCGAGGCTGTGCAAATGCACCTCAGACCGTGGTTGATTGAAGATTTCAGAAGATTGGCAACACCATACAAAGGCTCCCTCTTGTCCATCACCCAATCAAAAGATTCGATAACGAGGATTGCATTGTCCGTATCGGAAAGTTCATCAAGAACCTTCTTCATCCGGCTCTCGATTTCACTCTTGTATGAGACCCCCAATGACAGAGCTATCGAGTCCAGTTCATAAATCCGAGAAGATTTCAAACCTTCCGGAACCCTCCCGCTCATGACCGCCTGGACAAATGCATTTACCAATGACGTTTTGCCTACTCCCGACTCTCCTATGATCAGAATATCGGATTTTGTCATGCGGCCAAGGATTTCATACATTTCTCCGAGCTCTTTTTCAAAGCCTACCGATTCCCTGAGTTCACCGTTTGCCTGCTGTCTGTTCTTGAATATGCAGTATTCATCAAGATTTTTACTGACGGATACCTTTGGATTCAATGATATCCCGTCTTTTCCTGATATGGAACTGCCGCCAAGGACTGAACCGGCTTTTGTTATGTCTTCGTTATTCAAAGGGAGTGTCTTAAGCTGCTCGAAAGTAAAACCGACCCCGGGCGTTACTACGGCAGCAAGAAGCGAAACCGGATCTATTGACTGCTTCTTTGCATTGAGTCTGATGCTGTCTGCCTCAGTAGCAACGGCTTTTGCCGATGGAGAAAAACTTTTCATACGGGAAGAATCCGTTGTCTTTTCCGCCATCTTTATACGCATGTCAGACCATTCGAGAATATAGAAATAATCAGCTCCCAGCGTCTTTTCTACAAAAGGAATCAAACCCACATTTTTGTGGAGCAATGCTTTGAGTATATGAGCAGGTTCTATGAATGCATTCATATTCTCTTTAGCATATGCTTCGGCTATGCTAAAGGCTTCTAATGCCCTTTCATCATACCCGTCCAGCTTATCGGTCATAAAATGAGAATTTAGCAGTGTTATTTTACAACATTGATTACTATGTATCCCTCTTTACCCTTTATATAAAGGACATAATCGCCTTCTTCATCGACATTGAATGTCAGCCTGATATTGCCCAGAGGGGTAATTTCCCTGTCCATCGGCAACGATGATGTAACCAGGTCCTCATAGCTTATTACAGGTATAGGCATCGTCTCTTGTTTTTTGCCCTCTTTCAACGGAACATTTTCAATATGAGCCTTTACCAGTGTGCACTGGGCACTCAGGTCCTCAAGGTTCGCCTCTACGCAAATTTCAGTACCCGTACTTACCTGAGCAGACACGATTTCACCCAAGAGGAGATACGGACCTTTTTGTTCAAGTGTGCAGAAATATGCCTGCATTCCATTCATTCGTATCTCTCCGTCTTCCAGAACAGTGTCATAGACAGCCGCATATTCGGAATTAGGGATTTTTGCATAGGAAACGATATTGGAAAGAGGGATTGTCCTTGAATGCCCGTCTTCAAGCAGCATTGTAAGTTCCTTTCCGGACTTCCTCGAAGAAATAAACCCGACAAGAGGAACTTTTTCTCCTTTTACGCTGATTTTATCCAATAATTGTATCTGGGACCATAAATCCAGTCCGTCAGTAAGCTGTTTCGTCCTTATTTCTTTTACCTGGTCTGAACGGAAAGACAGGATCTCGCCGCCATCGGTAAGTATCTTCATGTCTTTTCCAGGATACTGTTCGATTATCTGCCCCTCAACCTCTGTATTGTCATCAAGTACAAGGGTTTCCTTCAGACCGGAAAAAAGGTTGTCCGGGCGTCTGGTCTTGGATATACAGTGCATGTCACCCCAGTTGAAGCGGTATTTCCCCGGATCAAGATCGAGAAATTTGATGATAGAGCCTTTTTCCAGCAGGAAAACACGAGGGTAGCGGCTGCCTTGAAATTCCAATGTGACAAGTTCAAGTTTTTTCTGGCCGCCATCATCGATAAATTTATTGCCGGCTTCAGCCCATTCTTTCCATTCTTCTGACAGGGAGTCCAGGGGGATCCTCTCGATCTGTTTTGTTTTCAGTGAGTCGCTGCTGACAACTATCGTTGCTTTAGTAGACCGGACCTCAATGTACCTGCCAGGCAACTGCTCGGAAATGTATCCTTCCACCACCGACCCGCTTTTCATTCGTACCTGTTCGACATTCTGCGCATACAGCCTCGAAAAAGAACAGGCCGGCAAGAATGCGGACAATAATACGGCAAGCAGGCTTATTCTAATCATTCTTGTCATTTTATAGAATTTTATCTTATACCGTAAAGTCAATTTATATGCAATACTGATTAAAAAAGCCAACCTGCATATATCTGGATATTTGAAGTATTTTTCCATTTCAGATTGCTTGCCAGCTCCACGAATCCTGCAGAGTAGCGGGCTCCAAGCAACAAGCCGAAACGGAATTCATAAGACACACCGGCAGCTGCCCCGAAATCAAATCCGTTGCAGGCTCCGATATTACATGACGCCTCATCAAAATTCACTTCTCCGGGAAATGCCGAAAACAGATAAGTAATTTCAGGCCCGACTTCTATGCTCAATGCCGACAACGGGTAAATTTTCAACAATACCGGAACTTTCAATGAATTCAGTCTGATGTTTCTGTTTTTTGTGCCGATAACCTGCCGTGAAAACATGAGTTCGGGCTGCAGTCCCCATAATCCTGTACCAGGAAGGCTGCTTGCGGTACGCTGTCCCCAATGAAGGTTTGCTAGAGCTCCGAAATGAAAGCCTGTACCCATAGTAAAACCAGGATCGAAGGTCATTCCATTTTTCATGTTTGAAAAATTCACTCCGGCCTTGATTCCGTATTTTACTGCAAAAGCCGAGTTATGACGAACCGCCGGTTTCGAGTCCGATACGACTCCCTGACCGTAACCTCTATCCACTTTCACCTGTGCAAATGCGCATGTCACGAGAGATAAGCCGATAATCGAAATTAGAATTCTTCTGATCATAAAGCGTTGTCTTTTAGATTAAAATTATATCTTCCACTGATTTTTCCTTGACTGGATTCGTAACGGTCAGCCTGAGACTCTGTCTGATGACAGGACATCCGGGTTCGGAAACCGTCACTGTATATTCCAGCGTCTTGCTTTCACCTTCAGGAACATATACATCTATCGGAATCGTTTCGGTATCGCCGGACATATAAACCGTGTCATAACCGGATATATCAATACGAGTCTGTCCTGCCGGGCTTCCGTTAATGGATTTTACGACTATACTGATCTTCGCATAACCGTTTTCGTCGGTCAGATTATTGCCGGTCAGTTCTACTTCGTAGCCTTTCTCATGTTTGGACGACAATGTAATCATACGGTGCATCCAATCCAAACCGTCATATGTAATGGCAATATCGATCTTTTTCGAAATTATATTGCCGAATTCGGTATCCGGACAGAAATACGGTATATGGAGTTTCCAGACACCATTATGCAGTTTCAAAGGAGCATAACGCAGATAACCGCCTTCATTAATATAACATTTCAACTGTTCGGGATCGATATTTTCAATATTGGTGTCAACTTCAATATACTGGTCCGGATCAATGTCCTTGGATTTGAAAGACGACTCCTCCTGCAATGGATTATGATAAAAGTCAAATACCTGTACCGGTTCGATTATTTCGATTCCGGCTGAAGGATTGAGACGCAGTATTCCGACAGATTTATCCTTTGCCCTGACTATTGCATAACAGCCTTCGTATGTCCTGACATCATCGAATATATGCTCGAGAATAGGCTGGCCCTTGTATGTTATCTGCAATCCGTTTCTGGTCGACTGTTTGCTGATTACTTCCGAGTCCTCAATCACAAACAATTCTTCATCTACGATCTGATACGGTAATTGAAGTCTATAGTTTGCCCCGCAGATTCTCCACTGATCATCTATATAGTAATGGTGGCCGTTTTGACTCAGTATATATGTAAAGTCATCGGATATGTCTACAAACATCTTGCTTTCCAGACGCTTCACCGCCTCCAGTTGATTGCCATTCAGTTTCATGATCCTCAGCAGATCCCCGCCCCTGGATGAAGGGTTCAAAGCGAAAAGGAATCCGTCTACGACAGAACTGAGGAATTTGTACCTTGTATCGGAAATGATCGCCGATCCTCCTGATTTGTTTATTAGTCCATAACTTCCGTCGTCCGCATATTGGACCACAGCGATTCCGTCCTGAAACGGGGCGGCAAGATAAAACCTGGCGTCTATTGCAGTCTTTCCGGAACTGTTGATATAGCCGCACAAGCCATTTGCGGCCCTATAACTCAAATACCCCTCTTTATAATACGGATATCGAGTCGTAAACAACTGTCCTTCCTTACAAGACTTTATCAGTCTTCCATTCCGGTCAAGGATTCCCAATATCATATCCCCTGACCGGTCAAGCAGCAATGCCCTTTCTTCAGTAAAAACAGTTATGCTGTCGTACTTTGCTTCTATAACGACTTTCCCCGCATTTGAAACAACTCCCCATTTCCCGGTATCATCATCCTTCACTTTAAACAAGTCATATCCCATATAACCGATATCCGAGAATCTGCCCGGATGACAAAGCCACTCCATGCTCTGGGCGGATATGAGTTGCGGGATCGCAATGAAAAATAAAATATAAAAGATCCTGTTAACCATTTCTGATTTTTATTCTACCGGTATATTTTTCAATAAATCCTTGACATGAGATGCCTTGACGGCATAGTTGAATCCTTGACTTTTGGATACACCTGAATTAAGGACTCCGATAAGCTGCCCCTTGTCATTAAAGACAGGCGAACCGCTTGCTCCGCCATAAGAAGGAGCATTGAATCCAAACGTAAATTCCGTACTCTCCTGTGTAATGCTTCCTCCGTTTGCCAGGAGTTGCACTCCTTTTTCGGATTTAAGATCCTGAAGACTGAGTCCGAACGGAAATCCCAATGTATAAATATGAGAACCTACACGTATATCCGAATCATCAACCACCGCATCAGCCATATTGACGATTGTAGTCTGCCCATCGGGCAAACGTTTCGTTTCCAACTGCAGTATCGCCACATCCTTTTCCGTATTGTCATGAGCAACCAGTTCACGGCATTTCTTTATATTATCCATACTGAAATAAGCTCCGTTCGGAATCATTCCGATATAGGATATAACGCCTTCTACCTTGACCTGTGCCGTATAAGCGTTCAATTCAGGAAGTTCGGAAGCCAGACCCGCTATGAACATTTTATAATTGTCGGAAATGATAGACTGTTCCTTCTCAAACAGCCACGGCCTTGCGATATGGAGATTAGTAACGATTTTACCATCTTCAGATATGAAAAAGCCGGTTCCTGTATATATGTTCATTCTGTCTTCATTTCCGTCAACGGCATAGATTTCGCCATTCATCATGACTACTTCCGTGGGTAATCCGCACAGTCTTTCCAAATCCAGATTTCCCGCAGATACCTTGTAATAATATGATCCGACCAGAAGGACTACCGAATTTTTGTATCTGGAATATATTTCTTCATCAGACATCGTCTTTGACCATTTACGGTCTTCATTATTGCGATGGCCCTGAATCTTGCCTGCCAGCAGTACGACACCGAAGAAGGCCGCGCATAACATCAGGCATACTGAAACTCCCGTGACAATTTTTTTAGTGTCGGTATTTATCCCCTTGCCATACGGATTCGGGACTGGAACTCCGGCGCAAGCAATAGCATCACCCCTTTTCAGCCTTACATCCTGATTGGAAGGAATAGGCTGACCATTGACTGTAGTACCGTTCTTGCTGTGATCCTGAATATACCATTTGCCGTCATTCATTTTCTTTAGAGTAGCGTGGAAACGGCTTACGCGGTCTCCCTGCAACTGGTATTTGTTTCTGAAGTTGGTTCCTATACCCCTCATTTCCTTGACTTTGGACATGTCCGGCAGCGGAACTGCCGGCACACTATGCCAATTCAAAGGGACATCAGCAAACCTCACATTATCCCCACGCCTTACCGGCACCTCCTTATTCGGCTGCAGTCTGCGCTCATTAAGATAAGTACCGTTCTTGCTGCCCTTGTCGGTAAGGAGTATTTCTCCGTTATCCAATAATAATATTTCAGCATGATATCCGCTCACAAAAGGGCTGTTCAGCTTTATATGGACATCATTACCGCTTCCGACTGCAATCAGTTTCATAATGATAATTTTATGCTAGTAAATTGGATCATATATAACTTCCTCCGGAGTGTCTTTTTCAGATTGTCCGGGCTTCTGCTTCTCCGGAGCAGGTTCAGGTACCGGTGCCGGCTCAGGTACTACAACGGTATCCCGCACTATAACAGTATCGACCTGCACAGACTGAACGGTATCTGCCGGAAGTGCGATTTCCGGTTTTGAAAAATTGTATCCGTTACGTACAGCAAGCAGATAGACGATGCCCGCAACAACAGCTGCCGCAACTGCCATTGAAAGATAAAGCAATGCCCTGTTTTTAGGTTTCGGGACAAGTGACCAGTCCAGATTGTATATATGGGCAAATGAAACGGTATCTTTTCTCGTAACAGGAATCTCGACATTTGAAGACATTTTCATCCCGTTCACATACGTTCCGTTCCTGCTTTGGTCTGTCAAAAAGAGCTTTCCGTTAGATTCGACTCTGATTGTCGCGTGCAACCTGCTTATGATATCCGTGTCATCTTTTATGACTATATCACAGCTCCCGTCCCTGCCTATTGTATATACCTTCTTCATAATCAAACGTTTTATTTCATTTGCATATCGAATGTTTTACTGATTGTCAATAACATAGGCTGAACACCAGAACAACTGCGGCAACGGCGGCGACGGCCACAAGGGCAATTAGCAATTTGCCCCGGACCGTTTTCCTGTCCTTCAATTTTGAATTGCAGTCCATCTCAATGACCGCTGCAGTCAGATTGTCGTATTCTTTTCCGCTGTTTCTTCCGATATTTTCAATGTAATTGGCAGTCTTTTCAAGAACTTGGTTTACCGGCAGATTTTCCGACAGCCGTCTGATCAGCTCATCCTCCGGCATCGCTCCCCAGAATCCGTCAGTACACAATATGAATCTGTCACCTTTCAGATATGGACGTTCCTCTACCTCCACTTCTATATCTGTATTTACACCCAAAGCCTTCAATATTATGTTCGATTGCGCAGACAGACGGGCCTGCTCTTCAGAAATCACCTTCTTCTTCACCATTTCAAAAACCATTGAATGGTCAAAAGTCCGGAATATTTTTTTCCCGTTTCTCAACTGATATATCCTGCTGTCCCCCACATAGGCTGTTACAGCACTGTTCGGTGTAAAGAGAATTGCCGTAACAGTAGTCCCCATTCCCTGATGGGAAGTGTTCCGTCCTTCCTCCAGAATTGCCATATTCGCGTTCCGGATTGCCTTGACCATGGCCATTGAAGGATTTTCCTGTTTGTCGGCAGAAGACAATGTATCCAATATTGTCAATACAGCAAGCTGTGATGCAACCGAACCGCCTTGCATTCCACCCATCCCGTCACAGACAACGACCAGATATCCAAGTTCAGTTTCCTTTATTCCGGCAGAATCCTGATTCTCTTTCCTTCCGCCTATTCTGGATTCAATATAACCGGCCGCTTTATTTTTAATGTCTATAGGTGTAAGCATAAATTTATATAAATAAGAATATCAATATTATTATCCCAAGGACAACCGCTATGAGTTTGACATGACTGCCCAGCCATTCCATTAACGGATTTTCTTCGCATTTTCCAAGTGCGTCGATAATTGCAAACTTGAACTCGGTAGCGGACTTATAGCGTCGTGACTGGTTTTTTTCGGTCGCTTTCAGTATCACTTTATATATGCTTCTGGGTATTCTGTTATCATAGGGCAATTTCATTGAAATCTGCCTTGACAACGTTTCCGATTCAATCTCTGCCTTAAAAGGATTGGTACCTGTAATCAATTCATAGAATGTAATGCCGGTCGCATATATATCCGTTGTGGCATTGATTTCCGATGTGTCGGAATTCCTGAGTATCTGCTCTGGAGCCGCATACTGCGGAGTCCCTATAAAACCATAGGCAGAGTACTTGTTCCCGCCATTGAGTCTGGCAATTCCCAAATCCATCAATTTAACCGTCGATCCGTCTTCTATCATTATATTCGACGGCTTGACGTCCCGATGGACGACCCCGCGTGAATGCAGGTATTGCAGTGCGTCCAGAACACTGCAGATATCCTTTGATATCTTTTCCAGCCTGTCAATGGGAGACAGGCTGTTCAACTGTTCCTTGACGTGCGCTTCCAGCGTAATGCCCGCCACATAACCACTTAAAACGAATATAGGTCCGTAATCATGCCCGTATTCACAGATTCCGATCATCTGTACAAGATTAGGATGGGAAAACGACAGTGACGCTTCTTGTCTCGCCCTTTCTCTGATCATCTTATTATTGGCATAGATGTCCTTTATCCTTTTAACGGCAATGCGCTGGTTCGAATTACAGCTGAAGCCCAGATATACCGTCCCCGTAGCACCGCCGCCAAGAGGTCTGCTGCCCGGGTCATAATAATACCAATGGCCAGCAACCTGCAGATAAATCCTGGGATCGCCTTCACGCTGATAAACTTGTTGGCGGATAGAATCTTGCATCGGTTCAGTTTTTCTAATACCTAAGTTCACGGATATTACGTTCCAACACATGTTTCAATTCCTTTACGTCATATCCGTGCGAGGCATTTTTGCCGGAATTGATCATGCCGAGAGCCTTCTCAAAATATTTTAGCGCTATATCCACATTAGCATGCTTGTCACAATAAAAATACGCACACCCGAGAATGTAACAGGCTTCCGGAGTCATTGCAGAACTGTTGTCAAGAGTCGACATGTAATCTATTATCTTCTGAAATTCATCCGTGCTGATTCCTCCGCTCATTCCAAGATTACTTCGACGTTTGAGTATCACATCACTTTTCGTCCCGGAAAAGAAAGTAACCCCGGCTTCGACTCTGGCCGGTTCATAATTTTCATCAGCCAGATCGAGTATGCGTTCAAAACCGATTTTGGCCGAGTCGGCATTGTCTGAATCAAGCAAAGCAAGAGCTTTTATATACTTGTCCGCCTGAGAAACGACCGGAACCACATCCTTATTGCTGTCATCAGGTTCTGATGCGAACTGCCACACCACGTAACAGACAACTGCTACCGCAAGGATCACCACAGCATATTTTCCCCATATTGGTAAAAATGACGAATGCCGGTTTTCAGCAGCATCGATAGCGACCCTGAATTCTGCAATAGAACCATATCTGCGTTTCTGGCTTTTTTCCGTAGCCTTACCGACTACTCTTGCAAGTGCCTTGCTTTGTATCCTGTTTACCGGAACTTTTTTCTTCAACTGACACTGCATTACCTCATATTGGCTGCCGGTAAATGGCAGACTTCCTGTCAATAATCTGAAAAACAGTATGCCTAAAGCATAAATGTCAGTCGTATAATTCTGACTCTTGACATCACCCAGAACAAGTTCCGGAGAGGCATATTCGGCTTTGCCGATGAATTTTCCGGTAGCAGTTGTCAGTTTGTCGGTAGACCCGAGAGATTTGAGATTTTTCGCTATTCCGAAGTCAATCAGCTTTATATGCCTGTCATCTGTAACCATTATATTGCTTGGGTCGATATCTCTGTGAATATATCCTTTGTCATGCAGGGCCAATACTCCAGACAGTATGCTTTTTATTATTTTGCACGATGTGTTTTCTTTATCCTTTACATAACTTGCAAATAATTCTCTTGCAAAGAGATGCTCCCCACCGTCATTTCCTTCGAATTTCCCTGCCAGAACATCGGAAAGTTCTACTCCATGCAACAATTCGCTTATGACATAATGCCGATAAACAGTTTCACCAAGCATGGTAGTCTCTACCATACTGATCAATGCAAGCATTTCTACCAGATTATCATGACGAAGCCGTATCGATGCTTCCCGTTCAGCTCTTGCATACACCTCCTCAGGCAAATCCGTATGCAGCGCCTTTATTGCCACCTCTTTTCTGATTCCTGTATCTTCTTCTACACAGTAGCCACGGTATACTATACCCATTCCTCCTTCCCCGAGAGGGGTGGAATCGGCATCATATTCATAATATATTTTCCTCTGTTTCTCGGCCTGGCCCTGTAACTTCCTTATATGCATGTGGTTTTACATGAAAATTGTTCCACCAGGCTTGGTTCCGGGTTTGTCCGTACCTTCATCCATACCGACGGTGCCGCCTTGAGAGCTACCCGACTGCTGGTCAAAGCCTCTGGTATTATGATTTGTATATCCTGGAGCGCTATACGGATCACGTGAAGACTGCGATTCAGGAAACCTTGATTCTGCACCTGACCTGGATGGCATGAACTCACGGCATACGTTCAACCCTATCTGTTTTGCATCTATCAATATAAAATACAGATCATAGTGTTCACCTATGGTTATTATATCCCCGTTATAGCACTCTTTCTGGTCGAAGCCCAGGCTTTCACCGTTTATCATTGTACCGCAAGTAGATCTGGAATCGCAGATGGAGGCTATTATCCTGTCAGGATTTTTCATCTGACGGACGACTAATATGGCATGCTGCTCCGACACTGTGGCTTCAGCCAAAGAGACATCGCATTCACTGGACCGGCCAATAGTATTCGCACCCATTTTAACCGGCCAGTATTCACCGGCACTTGTTTTTGATATCGAATACAAAAAACCGATAACCGGTTTGTGTCCGGAATTACCTGATGCCGGCAAGCCGAACGGCTGTGGAATATAAGTCCCGTCATGCATCCTGGAATTAGTCTGGCCAAAATCGATACGCTCGTTACCGATATCTTCCATTCCCGGAATAATAGTCTTGTTACTGCTCATAATCAGCTTATTTTTTACTTATCAGATCATTTTTATTAACATTCACACAAGCATAGCCGAACAAATCCAAATGGATACCTACCATTGATCTGCCCTGTTCTATTAAAAATAACCTGCCGCTTATGCCTTTCAGAGGTCCTCTGACAATTTCCACCTCATCTCCAATTTCAAACGCCTTCTCCAGTATCTCAACCTTCGAATCGGCACATTCCAGCATGAATTTCAGCCTGTCAATCTGTTCATCCGGAATTACCGCCGGTTCGCTATGGCCGGGATATGAAATATATTTATGCACAAATGAACAGGCCAGTAACTTTTTTTCCGTAACCTTATCGACCCGTACAAAAACCACCATTGGAATTACTATGCGCCGGATAGTCTTTTTCCTGTCACTCCACTGATGGACTTCTGTCTGAGTAGCAACGTAATTCACAATTCCCAAACGATCCAGTCTGGCACTTGCTTTTTTTTCTGTATTCATCTGTACTAAAACCGCCAGCCAGTATTTCGGATAGGCTACGCCCTCGTTTGTCCCATCGACAAACGACTCTGAACTTCTGCCATTGCATCTATTTGCTTCTGTTGAACACATGTAGCTGCAACCTTATCATCTCCTTATAGGAGATAATCATGGATCGTGAAACAGTAGTAATGAGGTCAGTACGATAAATTTGTATTGAAAAAATTAAACAATTCCGATTTATATTAGGTTAAAATCCAAATTTTATAGAGAATAAAAAACTTA
>JADIMH010000001.1 GCA_017694885.1 Candidatus Cryptobacteroides faecipullorum
CGTCTGGTCGCTCTGCTCCTTGAGGCAGGTGCAGATTCGGCGGCCGTATATCCTACCGAAGGCCATCCGGTAGTATTCGGAGAAAAGAAAGTCGATCCGGCACTGCCTACAGTCCTGATATACGGACACTACGATGTCCAGCCGGTGGATCCTGTAGAACTTTGGGAATCGGATCCTTTCGAACCCGAAATAAGGAACGGGGCCATTTACGCGAGAGGGGCCAATGATGACAAGGGGCAGCTTTTCATGCACATTAAGGCATTCGAATATATGGTCCGTGAAGCCGGACTCAGGCATAATGTAAAGTTCATATTCGAAGGTGAGGAAGAGATCGGCAGCCCGTCTCTTGCAGCATGGGCCGAAGAGCATAAGGATCTGTTGAAGGCAGACATCATACTGGTATCCGATACTACCATGATTTCTGAAAAGGTCCCGTCGATCAACTGCGGCATGCGCGGCCTGTCATATGTGGAGGTCAAGGTGACAGGACCGGACAAGGACCTTCATTCCGGCCATTACGGCGGAGCGGTCGCAAACCCGATCAATGTACTCTGCGATATGATATCCTCTCTGATAGACAAGGACGGTCATATTACCGTAAAAGGTTTTTATGATGATGTCGTAGAGCTGTCGGACGAAGACAGGGAGAAACTGGCCCGCGCTCCGTTTGATCTTGAAGAGTATAAATCATTCCTGAGTATAAAGGAGGTCAAAGGGGAAAAGGGATATACCACCCTTGAACGGACAGGTATCCGTCCTTGTCTGGATGTCAATGGCATATGGGGCGGATATACCGGAGAAGGCGCCAAGACGGTACTTCCTTCGGAAGCCCATGCGAAAATCTCCATGCGTCTGGTTCCGAACCAGGACAGCGAGACCGTTACGCGCCTTTTTACAGAGCATTTCATGTCCATCGCTCCGGATTACGTTAAAGTGGAAGTGACTCCTTGCCATGGCGGAAACGGGTTCCTTATCCCGATATCTTCTCCGGCCTATCAGGCTGCCTCAAAGGCAATGACTGATGTCTACGGGGTAGAACCGGTACCGAGCAGGGGAGGCGGAAGCATTCCTGTCCTGGCAGATCTTCAGCGCATTCTCGGAATCGATCCGCTGCTTATGGGCTTCGGGCTCGAGAGGGACACGATCCATTCTCCGAACGAGAGCTATCTGCTTAGTCAGCTCTTCAAGGGCATGGAGGCCATATCGTTGTTTTATAAATATTATTGATAAAGCAGATAATACAAATATATCGGACTATGAACAGAGAAGAATTGTATGGGCAGATACTGAAAAAGAAATCAATGCTTTGCGTTGGACTCGACGTGGATTTCGAGAAGATGCCCGAGCACATCAGGGCTTTGGCCGATGATGAACCGATAGCCGTAGACGGAGAATTTTTCAAGGGCAAGGCACGTTCGGTAGTCGAGTTCAATAAAGCGATAATCGATGCTACCGCTCCGCATTGCGTTGCCTATAAACCGAATCTTGCATTTTATGAATGCTATGGTAAGGACGGCATAAAGGCGCTTGAGGTCACGGTCGATTATATCAGGACCAGATACCCGGAGATTTTCCTTATAGCTGATGCCAAACGAGGCGATATAGGGAACACAGCCAAGAGATATGCGAAGGCCTTTTTCGAGACAATGGATTTCGATGCCGTTACCCTTGCTCCTTATATGGGGGCGGACAGCATTACTCCGTTCCTCGAATATAAGGACAAATGGGCGATAGTGCTGGCTTTGACTTCCAATGCTTCCGCATATCAGTTTCAGACGGCCTTAAAGGATGGCAAGCCTCTCTATCAGGCGGTAATGGAAGAGATGATGTCTATTTCCACTCCGGACAACATGATGTTCGTCGTAGGGGCGACCAAGGCTGACAAACTTACCGAAATCCGTTCATTCTGTCCTGAAAATTTCCTTCTTGTCCCTGGCGTCGGGGCACAGGGAGGCTCTGCGGAGGATGTGATAAGATACGGAGCCAACGACAAGGGAGGTCTTCTGATCAACTCATCCAGAGGTATTCTTTACGCCTCTTCGGGCAAGGATTTCGCCCAGGCTGCCGCCCAGGCCGCCGCATCTACAGCAGCGCTTTAATTATTTTAGACTTTCAATCTGTAATCATGCTTCATAAAAGAATATGACCTCAAAGTCACATCGGACTTCGGGGTCATATTCTTTTATCCCGTATGTCAGACTATTCCAGTCCGCTTTTCAGGAATTCCACGAATCCCGGAATACTGAGATCATAGCCCCTTACCGGAGCCAGCATTTCTCCATCAGGGGAAAGCAACACATAATTCGGCTGTGCGTTTACTCCGAAGCGTGTCCTGGCGATGTATGAGTTGATTCTGCCAAGATCTTTCAAGACATCACCTTGCGGAGTAGTAATCCACTCGCTTTCATCAAGTTTCTGTTTGTCGTCAGTATACAAGGCTACGATTATGTAATCATTCCTGAGTATTTCCAGAACCTCCGGTGCGCTCCAGACTCTTGATTCCATTTCCCGGCAGTTGACACATCCATGTCCGGTAATGTCCACGAATACAGGCTTCCCGGCTTCCTTTGCCGCGGCAAGCCCTTCATCCAGGTCGAAATATCCGCTTAGTCCCAACGGGAGGTGAAGTCCGTATCTTGCTGATTTGCTTCCTGCCGGACGGTCATCGGTAACCGTTCCTGTCTGAACCGTATTCTGGCCAAGAATGAAATCCTGGGTCGTAATAGGAGGCAGGTATCCGGACAGAGCCTTTAACGGGGCCCCGAACATTCCCGGTATCATGTAGACGACGAATGAGAATACTGCAATGGCGAGAGCGAGTCTCTTGACTGATACATGCTCCACTTTCTCGTCATTTGCAAACCTGATCTTTCCGAGAAGGTAGAATCCCAGCAATGTAAATACCACTATCCATATTGCCAGATACACTTCCCTGTCCAGCAGTCCCCAGTGGTATGTCTGGTCGGCTACGCTCAGGAACTTGAATCCTAAGGCGACCTCGATGAAGCCGAGTACAACCTTTACCGAGTTGAGCCATCCTCCGCTTTTCGGCAGATTCTTCAGCAGAGAAGGGAAAAGAGCCAGTATGGTGAAAGGCAGGGCGAATGCTAGTGAAAATGCCAGCATGGTAATCATAGGAGACCAGAATTCCCCTTCAGTAGACTTTATGAGGACAGTCCCGACGATAGGTCCCGTGCAGGAGAAAGATACCAGCACAAGAGTGAGTGCCATGAAAAATACGCCGAGGAGCCCTCCTTTATCCGCACCTTTGTCGCTCTTGTTTACAAGGGACGAAGGAAGGACGATTTCGAATGCACCGAAGAATGAGGCCGCGAAGACCATGAATACGATGAAGAAGACGATGTTAGGCAGCCAATGCGTCGCAAGCCAGTTGAATATGTCGGCCGTGACGGCTTCGCCTCCGGCAAGCCATGTAATGAATATTATCAGAGAAATCGGCACAGTGTAGAGCAGTACGATGAAAAGGCCGTACATGGCTGCCTTGAACCGTCCTGCCGCAGGCGATGCAGAACCTTTCATGAAGAAAGATACTGTCATAGGCACCATAGGAAAGACGCAAGGTGTCAGCAGCGCTGCAAATCCCCATAGGATGGCTTCTATAATCAGTCCCCAGCTGAACCCTTTGCCGGTTGCGGAACCGTCTGCCGCTTCCGATATTGCCGGACCTGAAGCCTTTTCGATTTTAACTGAAAAATCCTTGTATTCCGGAGATGCGCACTGGGTATCGGTACAGCTCATCCATGTGATTTCCCCGCTGACATCGAAAGCATCGCCGGTGTTCCGTATTATCTCCTGGGCTATGACGATCTCTTTGAAAAACACCTTCATGTCTTCATAGTCGGTAGCCTGGGAAACTTCATGAAGTTTCCCGGACAGGGAGTAGGCCGTCGATTCATTGAATTCGACGCCGGTAGGGTACAGGTCGCTTTCAAGACCGTACGTGTGCCAGCCCTCGGCAATCTTTCCGGTAAATGTTACCCTATAAAGACTGTCCCTGACATGTTCGGCGGAAACTTTCCAGTTCACGGTGGTCTCCGGCATCTGGAATCCTTGCCCGTAAAGCAAAGTGCCGGCAGCAAGCGCTGCCAGCACAAGTATAAGTTTGATATATTTCATGTTGCAGGACATGATTTATGTGAGTTGGTTACTATTTCGCGAAGGCTACGGATCTGGTCTCACGTATAACGGTGATCTTCACCTGGCCCGGATATACCATCTCTTCCTGGATCTTCTTTGCTATTTCACCGGACAGGGTCTCCGCATCGCTGTCGCTTACCTGGTTTGCCCCGACTATCACCCTGAGTTCCCTGCCTGCCTGGATGGCATATGTCTTGGTTACTCCAGGATAGGACTGCGCAATGTTCTCCATATCCTTGAGCCTCTTGATATATGACTCGATCACTTCGCGGCGTGCTCCTGGACGTGCTCCGGAAATGGCATCGCCGACCATGACGATAGGCGAAATTATGGACGTCATGTCAATTTCTTCATGATGTGCGCCTATCGCGTTGCATACTTCCGGCTTCTCCTTGTATTTTTCGGCCAGTTTCATTCCGAGTATTGCGTGAGGAAGCTCCGGATCTTCATCGGAAACCTTTCCTATATCATGCAGAAGACCTGCACGTTTTGCTATTTTTGGATTCAGTCCAAGCTCGGAAGCCATTGTGGCGCAGATATTTGCGACTTCACGTGAGTGCTGCAGCAGGTTCTGCCCATAGGATGAGCGGTACTTCATGCGGCCGATCAGCTTGACCAGTTCTATGTGCATGCCGTGGATACCGAGGTCTATGCATGTCCTCTTTCCGGTTTCCATGATTTCGTCTTCAAGCTGTTTCTGGACTTTGGCCACGACTTCTTCGATACGTGCAGGATGGATACGGCCGTCTATGACGAGCTGGTGCAGAGCCAGCCTTGCCACTTCCCTTCTTACCGGATCGAAAGCAGAAAGGAGTATGGCTTCAGGTGTGTCGTCTACGACTATTTCCACTCCTGTCGCCGCTTCGAGAGCCCTGATGTTCCTGCCTTCGCGGCCTATGATACGGCCTTTTATCTCATCGCTCTCTATATTGAATACCGTCACTGCATTTTCAATGGCAGTTTCAGTGGCTGTTCGCTGGATCGTGTTGATTATGATTCGCTTGGCTTCTTTACTTGCTGTCAGTCTGGCCTCATCCATGGCATCATTGATATAAGACTGCGCCTGGGATCTGGCCTCTGCCTTCATGTTTTCCATCAACTGGTTCTTGGCTTCGTTGGCTGTCATTCCGGCGATGCTTTCTATCTGCTGGATCGCCTGCTCACGGAGTCTGTCGTATTCTTCGGATTTTTTTGAGACGAGTTCCATCTGGTTCTTCAGATTTTCTCTGATGGCTTCTGCGTCCTTGTTTTTTCGTGAAAGTTCCGCGTTCTGCTGGTTAAGAGTGTTCTCCTTCTGTTTCAGTCTGCTCTCGATTTCCCTTATCTGACTGTTTTTCTCATTGATGTACTGTTCATGCTCGCTTTTGAGCTGTATGAACTTTTCTTTTGCCTGCAGGATTTTTTCAGACTTGATTTTTTCGGCTTCTATTTCAGCCTTCTGGATAATCTCTTCTTTGCGTCCGTTTAGGGTGAGTTTCCTGACATATATATATGTTCCAAGAGCGATGACCGCCCCCAGGAATGCCGTAAGGAAATAGAATAAAAGACTCATGATATCGTATTATATAATTTAAACAATAATTTGACTTTCAGTCTGTTCATGCTTCCGGACACAATAAAAGGCCGGACAGCAGCGAAGCTGACCGGCCAGATAAACATTAATATTAAAAAGCCGTTAGCCAGATTTTCAGGAAATCTTAAAAAAATAAGATTTGAGCTCCGAAAAATTGGTTCTGACATCCTCCGTCCCGCAAGCGGAATCCCCGTAAAGGGTAACATAGGTCCGTCATTGCCATTCGAGTAAACTCGGTTACTTAATGTAAATTGATGATTTCAGCAAAATAAGTAACTAACGGCTATATTTTTACAATATTTTCAAGATAACTTTCAAGTTCTTTCTGCAGCATTCCCGCCTCCCCTTCGATATTTTCCAGCAATTTCTGTACCCGCGCGGCCTTGATCCCCTCATTAAGTGCAATCATGCGGCTTATCTCTGCTTCGGATTTACCGGGATACATTTTCTGCAGCACTTCAGCCTTGCCGTTTACAGCTTTGGCAACTTTTCTTATAATCTCCTCATCGTCAGGAGAATTTGCAGTAAACTTATAGATCCCGCCTAAGGTAGGGACTGTTATCTCTCTCTTCATTTACTTCTCCATCAATGAGATGCACCTGTCGATATCTTTAATCATCCTTTCAATCCTGCTCCTGGCCTGATCGTCTCCAGAAGCACCGGCGAATGCGTTCTTCAACTTTAAGTTATCTGTCAGTCTGTCTAGCTCTGCGATCTGCTTCCTGTAAGTTTCAATCTCGTCCTTGCAGTGCCTGAGCTCCTCTTCAAGATTCTTTCGCAGCTCCTTTTCCGCTTCATATGCGGCTACCAGCCGTTCAATATCCTTTCTGATATTCTCGAGCATGCTTTTCAGCAAATTTGAAACTTACAGCGCGAAGTTAAGTCTTTTTTGTAACAAATCAAAATCAGGAGACGCCAAAATCACTCCACTGCCTTCATCCCTTCTTCTATGGCTGCCTTGTTCAGAGGAATCAGGCTGCCGTACCGTGAAGGTATCGACTTTGCCAGCCCTTTTTCGACGTTTTCCATACTCACGATAGGACGCAGCTTGAGGAACCCTCCGAGCACGGCCATATTGTATACTTTGGAATTTCCGAGTTTTGCCGCCACTTCGATCGCATCTATCTTGTGTATTTCGATATCGGTGCGTTCCGGTGCACGCGTAATACCGTTCGGGTCGTAAAGGAGCAGTCCGCCGGGCTTGACAGTCTTTTCGAATTTGTCAAGCGACTGCTGGTTGAGGGCGATGACCGTATCGTACCTGGTGACGATAGGCGACCCTATCTTCTTGTCGCTGAGTACGACGCAGACATTTGCAGTACCGCCTCTCATTTCAGGCCCGTAGGAAGGCATCCAAGTTACCTCCATGTCCTGCATGATGGCGGAATAGGCGAGGATCTTTCCCATTGAGAGCACGCCCTGTCCGCCGAACCCTGCTATGATTATCTCTTCTTTCATTGGATTGTCTTTTTTTAGTTCTATGTTATGCAATGTTACCGTAAAACCGGTTCCTGACGGAGCCTTGCCTATTTGGAATTGAGGACATCCTTGATGTCTCCGATAGGGTATTTCCTGAACATGTTCTCTTCCATCCACTTGTTCGCATCGACCGGTGTCATCTTCCATCCCGAGTTGCATGTCGAAACGATTTCCACAAATGAGAGACCTATGCCTTTCTGGCTGTATTCGAATGCCTTGCGTATTGCAGCTTTGGCTTTTCTCGCAGCAGGGGCAGTATGGACGGACTGTCTGGTGATATATGCAGTTCCATCGAGATGGGCCAGCATGTCCGCAATGACAAGAGGGAATCCGTTGAGTTTCGGATCTCGCCCGTAAGGGGTAGTTGAGGTCTTCATCCCGATGAGCGTCGTAGGCGCCATCTGGCCGCCGGTCATTCCATATATTCCGTTGTTTATGAAGATTACAACGATGTTTTCCCCTCGTCCGCAGGCATGTATGATTTCAGCCGTTCCTATGGATGCAAGGTCTCCGTCTCCCTGATATGTGAATACATATTTGTCCGGACAGAGTCTTTTGGTTGCAGTCGCCAGCGCAGGTGCGCGTCCGTGTGCGGCTTCCTGCCAGTCTATGTCTATATAATTGTACGCGAAGACTGAACATCCTACCGGGCAGACTCCTATCGTCTGTTCCTGGATACCCATGTCTTCAATCACTTCTGCCACCAGCTTGTGCACTGTACCGTGGGAGCAGCCCGGGCAGTAGTGCATCACATTGTCCGTGAGCAGAGCCGGTTTTCTGTATATGATGTTTTCCGGCTTTTTGATTTCTTCTATGCTGATATTCATTTCTTGTCCAAATAAAAGGTTTGACGCTGCGGCCGTTTATGCAAGGCCGTTGGCTTTCTTGAATTCTCCCACGATTTCCTCGGGGGTGAAGATGTTGCCTCCCTGTCTTCCGTAGAAGTGTACCGGGCATGAACCGGCAACGGCCAGGCGGACATCATCAACCATCTGTCCGAGGTTGAGTTCAATGCTCATCATGCTTTTGACCTGTTTCCCAAGACGCGCTAATTCCTTTACAGGGAAAGGATAAAGCGTGATAGGGCGCAGAAGTCCTGCCTTGATTCCGTCTGCCCTCAGTTCATCTACGACGGCTTCGCATATACGAGAAGAACATCCGAATGCAACGAAAAGATATTCTGCATCTTCAGCAAGATACTCGCTGAATTTGACTTCATTCTCTTCGATCAGATCATATTTGTTCTTGAGTTTCCTGTTGAATCTCTCCTGTATGTCGGCATCGAGGGACAGCGAAGTGATGATGTTCCTTTCCCGTGAAGCCGGCTTTCCGGTAGTCGCCCACGGTGCCGCCTCAAGGATTTCCTCCGCACTCCTGCGTGGCTTCATGGGATGCAGTTCGACTTTTTCCATCATCTGTCCGATGATGCCGTCTGCAAGGACTACTACCGGCGTGCGGTATTTGAATGCCAGTTCGAAGCCCCAGTCGATGAAGTCGTACATGTCCTGGGCAGAGGCCGGTGCGATGACGATATTATGATAGTCGCCGTGTCCGCCTCCTTTTACGATCTGGTTGTAATCGCTCTGGCTCGGCTGGATGGTACCAAGCCCTGGTCCACCTCTCATTACATCGACTACAACGCACGGCAGTTCAGCTCCGGCCATGTAGCTTATGCCTTCGCACATCAGGCTGATTCCTGGGCTGCTGGATGAAGTCATGACTTTCTTTCCGCAGCTTGCTCCTCCATATACCATATTTATGGATGAAGTTTCGCTTTCTGCCTGAAGCACCACCATTCCTGTCGTTTCCCAAGGCTTTTCTTTCATGAGTGTTTCCATCACCTCGGACTGAGGGGTAATAGGGTATCCGAAATACCCGTCTACTCCGTTGCGTATTGCCGATATGGCAATCGCTTCGTTTCCTTTCATCAAAATCTTTTCTGCCATATCTACTGGATTTTTACTCTGTAAACCGTAATTACCGAATCAGGGCAGACTACTGCACAATTCGAGCATCCGATGCAGCCGTCTCCGGTCATCTCGGCATAATGATATCCCTTACTGTTGACCATTTTGGATAGCTGGATGCTTTTGGTCGGACAGTTGGCTATACACACAGAGCAGCCTTTGCAACGCTGTGTGTCCACTTCAATGATTCCTTTAAATGCCATTCCGTTAAAAATTTTAGCAAATTTGACCCTGCTTCTTCTGAAGCGTTCCAAATTTACATCTTTTTTAACATAAGTGTGAACTTTTTTATACAAAAAAGCCGGAGGCAATTCGCTTCCGGCTTTTGGTCGGGATGAGGCGACTCGAACGCCCGACCCCTACGTCCCGAACGTAGTGCGCTACCAACTGCGCTACATCCCGTTTTTTCGTTTCTTTTTGACGATAATATCGTCAGACTTCATTTGCCGTCAGTCATTTACAGGAGTAAACTCCCTTCCGGCTCACTCGTCTTCCTCATTCTACCCAAAAACAAACTTCAAACAACTTTTTTTAATTTAAGTGAAAAAGAAGCTGGAACCCGTTGTTCAGCTTCTTTTTCTCAGCTATAAGAAAACCTTTAAAGGTCGCTTTCCCTATGAAAGTTTATTGATGTAAATTGCAATACCGCTCTTGAGATTGGCAGCCTTGTTCTTGTGTATGACACCGATCTTGGCAAGCTTGTCGATCATGGCATATACCTTAGGGGCACTTGCCTGAGCTTCGTTCTTGTCTGTCGTGTTCCTCAGGGCGCGAATCGCGTTCCTGGTGGTCTTTGCATAATATTTATTATGCAATCTGCGTCTTTCGCTTTGGCGAGTACGCTTGTCTGCTGATGCGTGATTTGCCATTTTTAATCTTTTTATATTTCTTGTAGTGGGTAGGGGAATCGAACCCCTATTGCAAGAATGAAAATCTTGAGTACTAACCGTTATACGAACCCACCGAAAAAAACTCTTTTCTCCTAAAAGGGAGTGCAAAGGTATATAATATTTTTAATCATGCAAAATATTTTTGCTATTTTGTGCTTTCTCCTCCCCATTCGAACGAATAAAGGATGGATTCCACTTGCCTCAGATAATGTCGTTTGTCATATTTAGGAGCATATACAAAGGCTTCAAGGACAATGATTTCCTTACCGTCCTGACTGTAGAATGCATGTGATACGAACGGACCTCCCATATAGTCGTTGTGTACTTCCCACAGTCCGCGCATTTGCGCGAATTCCCTGCCTTTGTATTTAATGTACTGTACGTCAGGCGTTACGGCATTGCTTATGGTCATGTAGGTATTTTCGAACATTCCAGGTACGTTGGCTTTCATGTATTCATTGCTTCTTGTCATGAGCGTATCGAGAGAGAAGTCGGCTTCAGTACCGGAAGCCGGATATTTGAATATCAGGAAGCCTTGTGTCGTATATTGGGTGTCATAACTGATCCACAGGAAGTCTTCAGTCTGTTTCTTCAGCGTATACCCTCCTGGAAAATGCAGTATTCCGCCTGTCAGTCCGGCTACGGCTGGCCTGAGCGTCACTTCTTCGTAGCGTATCGAGTTCGTGATTACCCTGTCCCTTTCGGCCTGTTCAAGGGTCGAGAGGATTTTTTCGCCGTTTTCTTCAATCAGCCGGCATGCCGTTTCGCTGTCCGGCGCATTCACGCCTATGACGCATTGCGGACTGGCCCACACATCGTTACGGAACATCACAGCCGGATTTGTCACTCCGCTGTCGATGTTTACTATCAGAATGTTCCTGTGTATCTGGAAAATATCTGTGAATGCCCCGGGTGTTATATTGATAAGGGTATATAGCGGTTCACGCTGTGGAAGATAGGGATAGTCGCTGGCAAGAAAGGTCCTCAGATCCGTTCCGACATTGTCTTCCCAGTATTCTTTGTTTATGACGATGAGCACTTCTCCGGCTTTCCCGCTAATGCTCGGCAGCAGAGGCTTTCTGTCCTGGTTCTTGCAGGAAACGAAAGACAGGACGGCTGCTATGGCAGCGAACCACAAGGTTATTTTTTTCATAATGGCGCAGTTTAATCAGACAAGCAAATATAGGGAATTAAATCATTTATACAAACGGTAATCATCTTATCAGTCTGCCGATATCATTCCCGAAGGCAAGTATCATGAGACCGAAAAGCAGTATCATTCCGGCCATCTGGGCGCCGGCGAGAAAACCGTCGCTCGGCTTCTTGCCCGTTATCATTTCATAGACGGTAAAGACTATGTGCCCTCCATCGAGGGCCGGAATCGGCAGCAGGTTCATTACTCCGAGCATTATGGAAAGCAGTGCGAGGATATTGATGAAACGGTACCAGTCCCAGTTTGCAGGGAATATCTGTCCCATGGAGATAAAGCTGCCGACGGACTTGTATGCTTCTGTCTTGGGGGTGAATATCAGCTTTATGTCCTGGATGTACCCTCCTATTGTGGAGAATGTCAGCCGGATACCTGCGGGTACCGCTTCAAGTATCGAGTATTTTCTGCTTTTGACTCCGGGAAGCTGGGTATATATGCCGAGCAGTCCGGACGTGTCTACCTGAAGGTCCAGGGCTACCGTATCTTTCCCTCTCAGGACGGAAGCCTGTACTTTCTGGCCCGTGTATCCTTTTAGGAGCTGTCTCGTATCCTGAAGGTATCCTGCGTCATGTCCGTCGATCGCTATGATCCTGTCTCCTTTCATGAGTCCTGATGCGTAGTTGGGTGACGTGGCAGGAATCGTGTCGATTACGAAAGGAATTGCAAGACCGAACATTCCTGGCGTGTTCAATACGTCTCCGATCATGTTCTGGTCTATATAGATATCCAACGTATCCTCTCCACGAAGGACGGTGGCTTTGCTGGCCGTCCTTCTTACCATGTCGGCCTGGAGCATTTCGAACCTTTCCGGGACATAGTCGTCGAATTTGAGTATCCTGTCGCCGTTGCGGAATCCCATTTCGTATGCAAGATCGTTGACATAGATGCTGTTGTTGTCATTGCTGATGTATGATTCCCCCCATCCGGCCATTATTCCTATATACAGGATGACGGCAAATATGAAGTTGAACAGAACACCTCCGGCCATGACAAGCAGCCGCTGCCATGCAGGCTTGCTTCTGAATTCCCAGGGCTGCGGAGGATTTTTAAGGGAATCGGTATCCATCGATTCGTCTATCATTCCGGCTATTTTGCAATACCCCCCGAGAGGAAGCCAACCGATACCGTACTCTGTCTCAGAATTTTTCGGCTTGAACCTGAACAGGGCGAACTTGACGTCAAAGAACAGATAGAATTTCTCTACCCTTATCTTGAAGAGCTTTGCAAAAAAGAAATGCCCGAATTCATGTATTATTATCAGAATGGAGAGGGCAAGGATTACCTGCAGTATTTTTATCAGTACTATCATTTTTCCCTTTAATAATGTTACGCGATTATTCTTCAGGCCCGGTTTTTTCTGTCTATTTTTCTGTTTGCCAGGCAGAATGCCTCAGTGTTGGTCCGGTAAATGTCATCCAGGCCAGGGTCGGCAATGAATCCGGCTTCGTCCATGCATGAGGATATGATGTCGCTGATGTCATAGAATCCGATAATGTCCTTGAGGTATGCCGAAACGGCTGCTTCGTTGGCTGCATTCATGATGCACGGCATGTTCCCTCCTTTTTCTAAAGCCTTGTATGCCAGTTGGAGAGCCGGGAACTTTTCTGTGTCCGGAGCGAAGAAAGTCAATGTGGCAAGCTGGGCGAAATCTATCTTTTTATTTGTGAGGGAAAGCCTTTCCGGGTATCCCAGTGCATACTGGATAGGCTCTCTCATGTCAGGATGACCGAGCTGGGCTATCACTGCTCCGTCGGCGAATTCGACCATGGAGTGAATTATCGACTGAGGATGGACGACTACGTTTATTCTTTCGGGGCTTACGTCAAAGAGCCATCTTGCCTCGATCACCTCAAGTCCCTTGTTCATCATGGTGGCGGAATCTATGGTGACCTTGTTTCCCATATTCCACTGAGGATGTTTCAGAGCCTGTTCTCTTTTCGCTGCGGCTATCCGGGTTTTCTCCCATGTCCGGAACGGTCCTCCGGAGGCGGTCAGATGGATTCTTTCTACGGTGGCGCCGTTCGCTCCCTGCAGGCACTGGAAAATCGCCGAGTGCTCGGAGTCTACGGGAAGAATCCTGCTCCCGGACTTTTTTGCCATGGACATGACTATGGAGCCTGCGGCAACGAGAGTCTCTTTGTTGGCAAGGGCAATCGTCTTTCCCGCCTTTATGGCAGCGACGGTGGATTCCAGACCGCTGAATCCCACCATCGATGTGAGTACAATGTCGATTTCGGGCTTCGATACGAGATCGCACACCGCTCCCATTCCCTCATGTACTGAAATGCCGTGCCCTTCCAATGCTTCTTTTACCTTATGAAAATGTTCGCCGTTGCATATGACGACATCATCGGCGTTGAATTCAAGCGCCTGGGCGCATAGGGCTTCCCAGCTGTTGTTGGCTACAAGCAGGGCGGCCTTGAATTTGTCAGGATGCTGCCTTATCACATCGAGTGCCTGTTTGCCGATCGAGCCTGTGGATCCTAAAACGGCGATATTCTTTTTTGCTGTATTTCCCATTGTCAGAAATTGATATATTTGGTCGGGTCGACGGCTTCACCCTTATACCATAATTCGAAATGCAGATGGTCTCCGGTACTGAGCGTGCCTGTGCTGCCGACGAGCGCGATCGGAGCTCCTGCCGTTACCTTGTCCCCGGTTTTCTTGAGCAGTTTCTGGTTGTGCTTGTAGATTGTGATTATGTCGTTGCTGTGCTGCAGCTGTATGGTGTATCCTGCCGCATCGCTCCATCCAGCAAATACTACGGTACCGTCGAGCGCGGCCTTGACCACGGAATTGGCCGGTGCCGTAATGTCTATGTACGGATGCACTACGTTGTCGTATCCTTGGGATATGACTCCTTTAAGAGGCGTGAAGAATATCATGCCTTCTATGGGAAGCAGTCTGGATTTCCGGCCTGATATCACGAACTGCTCTTCTTCCATCACCTGGAGCCTGAGGAGGGAGTCCTGACTCTCCGAGAAGCCTGAGCCCGCAATGCCGGCTGTCCGTCCGAGACTGATTATGCTGTCTATTTTCATAGGTTCTTCCCCGGATATGACTTTTCTGAGGTTTACGGCATATATTTCCCACATCTTCATTTTGTTCTCAAGGGAATCGGCAAGTATGGCGTTCTGTATGGCCGCCCGTCTGGCATCGGCATCGGGAAACCCCGGAATGAATGTGCGGACCGGTGTAAATGCTATTATCGAGTAGAAGGCAGCCGTTACGCAGACGCAGATGGTGATCGCAGAAACCAGAAAGTTGGCTTTCGAAAAGCGGAAAGACCATATCTGCTTGTGAGTCTGGTCTTCGATGAGTACCAGTCTGAATTTGCTGACTTTTGTATCTTTATTTTGTCTTGCCATACTTAAATGTTACCTTTGTGCCGGTATGGACAGGATCATAGGCATAGACTATGGAAGGAAGAGGGTGGGCGTCGCGGTGAGCGACCCGCTCGGCATCTTCGCGTCCGCGCTCGACACAGTACAGTCTGCAAAGATAATAGATTATCTCAAATCTTTTTCCGAAAAAGAGAACATATCCCTGTTCGTTGTAGGCTATCCTGTGAATATGGACGGAACCCCGTCCGAAGCGGCTATGGACGTCGACGTATTCCTTAAGCGTTTGGAGAAGGCTTTCCCGTCGGTCCCTGTCGTCAAGGAGGACGAGAGGTTTACTTCCGTACTGGCCCACAGGGCGATGATAGACGGAGGAATGAAGGCGAGCGGGAGAAAAGACAAGTCTTCAGTGGACAGGATAAGCGCCGCCATCATACTGCAGGGCTATATGGACCGTATGTCCGGGGGCTCGTCTTTTGCCCCGGATCCCGACATGGTCCCGGATTCCCGCGCCAGGAATGTTACAGGAAAAAGGAAAAGATGAATTTTTAAAATATATGAAATGAGCAACATATTACCGATTTACCTCTATGGAGCAGAAGTGCTGAAGGAGCAGGCCAGGGAGGCCGATCTTACTGACAGGGAGCATCTGTCGACTCTGGTGGAGGAGATGAAGGAGACATTGAAGGCGGCTGACGGATGCGGTCTGGCAGCCCCTCAGGTGGGCGTCTCGGAAAGGGTCCTTATAGTAGACGGGACCGTCGTAGCTGACGTATATGATTATCTGAAAGATTTCAAAAGGACCATGATCAATCCTGTCCTTCTGGAAGAAAGCAGCGAGCAGTGCACTTATTCGGAAGGATGCCTCAGTGTCCCGGGGATATATGCCGAGGTCCGCAGACCTGCGAAAATCAAGGTCGAATATTACAATGAGGACCTTGAAAAGGTTACCGAGGAATTCGACAAATTCGCCTGCAGGATGATCCAGCATGAGATGGAGCATCTGGACGGACATCTGTTCGTCGAAAAGGTCGCTCCGATCCGGCGCAAGATGATCACCAAAAAACTGCAGAATATTGCAAAAGGCAGGATAACTGCAAGATACAGAACCAGACAGTAGTTGCCGTCCGGTGTACGGATGCGGAACTGCTGCATAAAACAGAGAACACAATGGGAGCATTTCATGCCTATGACATCCGCGGAGTCTATAATGCTGACTTTGACAAGGATACCGCCTATAAGGTAGGCTGTTTCATACCGGGGCTTCTGGGAACGGACAAGGTGCTGGTCGGGCGCGACTGCAGGGAGTCTTCGGATGAAATCCATGATTATCTTATCAAAGGCATAACCGATGCAGGGGCCGATGTCTATGACATCGGGCTCAGTACGACGCCTATGGTATATTTCGGTACGGCGAACTACGGTTTCAAGGCTTCGGTGCAGATTACGGCTTCGCACAATCCTGCCCGGTACAACGGGATGAAGGTCTCTTCTGAAAATGCCTTGCCTGTCGGCCTGGATAACGGACTGGGGCAGATCCGCGACTGGATCGAAGAAGGAAGGCCATGCCCGGCAGCTGAAAGGAAAGGTGCCGTGCACCGGATGGATATCCATAAGGATTATCTTGAATTCCTGTTGCGCTTCAGGCAGGACTATTCCGGACTGAAAATAGCGATGGATGTTTCCAATGGAATGGCCGCCCTTTACGTCAAAGAGATTTTCGGGGATGCTCCGGCATATATCTACGATACCATGGACGGGAGATTCCCAAACCACGAGCCGAATCCGTTGATTCCTGCCAATGTCGCCGACCTTAAAAGGCTTGTCGTAAATACCGGAGCCGATGTCGGTGTGATTTATGACGGCGATGCCGACAGGGTGATGTTCGTAGACGAGAACGGCCGGTTTGTTTCGCCGGACCTGATGATTGCCGTGCTGGGGCACTGGTTCCTTGAAGAGAAAGGGCTTAAAGGCACGGTGCTTCAGGACATAAGAAGTTCCAAGGCAGTAGGGGAGTATCTTGCGCCTATGGGGGCAGTAATGGAGACCTGGAAGGTCGGCAGGGCATTCGCAGCCAGAAAACTCAGGGAAATCGACGGCGTGTACGGCGGGGAGCTTGCCGGTCACTATTATTTCAGGGATTTTTTCTATTCTGATAGCGGATTGTTGGCTTCAATATTGATACTCAATGTTATAGCCAAGATGAAGAAAAACGGTGTCACTCTCTCCGGCCTTATTTCAAGGATAGAGAAATACCGGAATTCCGGGGAAATCAATTTCAAGTTGGAGGACAAACGAGGAGCCATGGACGCAGTGAGGGATTATTTCATGAAAGAGGAAAAGGCTACTGCCTATATGGACTTCGACGGGTACAGGGTGGAATTCCCGCAGTGGTGGTTTAACATAAGGCCATCAAACACGGAACCTTACCTGAGATTCATATGCGAGGCTTCTTCCCAGGAACTGCTTGATGAAAAGGTACGGAAGGTAAAGGATCTGCTGTCAAGGGAATTCGCTGCAGAACTGTAGTTGTAGCAAAAGGTCCAAGAAAACATATTCATAATGAAAACATCTAAAAGAACAGCCGCTGCCATTGCAGCGTTTGCCGCAGGCATAATTTCAGCCTTTGCAGGCAATGATACAGGAAAAGTCACTGTGCTGACTGAGGAGCAGTACAGGATTTCAGTAGAAGATTTCACGACCGAGGAATGGGAGTATCTCGGAGAAGGTCCGGCTATTGTTGACTTTTATGCAGACTGGTGCGGTCCGTGCCGGAGACTTGCCCCTATAATGGAGGAACTGGCAGGAAAGTATGACGGGAAGGTCAGGTTTTACAAGGTCAATGTCGACAATGCCAGGAAACTTTCCGCCGCTTATGGGATACGTTCAATTCCTTCGGTGCTCTTTATCCCTGCCGAAAGGGAGCCTCAGATGAATGTCGGTCTGATGTCTGAAGAAGAGTTTTCCGAAAAGATAGAAGAACTGCTGTAGCCGGGATACCGGCCGCATAAAGCACAAGGGCAGCCATTCCGCGGAAAGGCTGCCCTTTATTGTGACTGTGACGTAGAGAGAATGCTATTTCTTGAAATAGCGGTTATAAAGGCCCTGGAAACCGGCACCGTGGCGGGCTTCATCCTTGGCCATTTCATGGACTGTGTCATGTATGGCGTCGAGGTTCTGTGCCTTGGCGAGTTTTGCGATACGGAGCTTGTCTTCGCAGGCGCCGCCTTCAGCTTCGATCCTCTTTTCAAGGTTGGTCTTGGTGTCCCATACCACTTCTCCGAGAAGTTCGGCGAATTTTGCAGCATGCTCAGCCTCTTCGAAAGCATATCTCTTGAATGCCTCGGCGATTTCAGGATAGCCTTCCCTGTCAGCCTGGCGGCTCATGGCAAGGTACATTCCGACTTCGGAGCATTCACCGTTGAAATGGTCGTGAAGGCCTTCAAGGATAACCGGGTCGACACCCTGTGCGACTCCGAGCCTGTGCTCGTCGGCCCAGGCTTTCGCGCCTTCGGTTTCGACTACTTCAACGAACTTGTCTGCCTTGGCGTGGCATACAGGGCATTCAGCCGGCGGGTTCTCTCCTTCGTATACATATCCGCATACGAGGCATCTGAATTTCTTTTTCATGTTTTTATCTCCTTTTAAAAGTTGTTGGACAATTCTGTCGGTAATTTTGAATTACTCAAAATTGAATCCTTGGCAAAGGTAATTGTTTTTTCTGATTACCCAAAAATATACGTTGAAAAAATCAAGGCGAATGATTATCTTTGTAAAGATATGCCTGTAACTGCATAATTCGGGCCCATACTGTTCCCAAAATCACATTTTTTATTCATGATGGTCATTACGCTTATTGTTCTTGTCATAGCGTCTGCTTTTTTTGTCTCCGGGAAAGTCCGTTCGGACATAGTCGCGCTGTGCGCCCTTCTGGCTTTGATGGTATCCGGTGTGCTGACTCCGGAAGAAGCGCTTTCCGGTTTTTCAAACAACGTGGTCATAATGATGGTCGGCCTTTTCGTAGTGGGCGGCGCCATATTCCAGACAGGACTGGCAAAGAAGATAAGTTCCAAAATCCTTGAATTTGCCGGAACGAGCGAGATCAGGCTTTTCCTTCTTGTGATGCTCGTGACAGGTGCGATAGGGGCTTTCGTCAGCAATACCGGGACCGTAGCCCTGATGCTTCCCATCGTAGTAAGCATGGCGCACAATGCGGGAATCAATTCCAGAAGGCTTCTCATGCCTCTGGCTTTTGCCAGCAGCATGGGAGGAATGATGACCCTTATAGGTACGCCTCCCAACCTTATAATAAGCGATACGCTTTCAAACGCAGGCTTTGAGCCGCTGTCTTTCTTTTCATTTACCCCTGTGGGCCTGATCTGCATAGTTACGGGCACTCTGGTGCTTCTTCCGTTGACGAAGTGGTTCCTTAACAGGAAGGAACCGCAGGAATCCAAGGCGGCCTCAGGCAAGACCCTTGTGCAGCTGGCCAAGGAGTATGACTTGTCGGGCAACCTGTTCCGTCTTCGTGCAGTTCAGGGATCCAAGGCCATAGGAAAGACTATCGTTGAGATGGACGTTAGAAAGGTGTATAGGCTTAATGTGTTGGAAATCCGGAGGATAGAGTCGGCCCAGCACAGGTTTCTGAAAACGGTCACCCAGAAACTTGCATCTGCAGGTACGATTATAAAAAACGGCGATGTCCTTTATGTGACAGGAAATATTTCATCGGTCGAGGCTTTTGTCAGGGATATGGGGCTTGAACTTTTGGACGAGCATGATTCAGAGATGACTACCAGAAACGGCAAGGCTTTGGCGTTCTATGATATAGGTATAGCTGAGATACTGCTTATGCCTTCTTCCAGAATATTGAACCAGACTGTCAAAGAGGCCGGATTTAGGGATAAATTCAATGTCAATGTTCTGGGTATCAGGAGGAAGAAAGACTATATACTCCATGATCTCGGAGAAGCCGTGATACATGACGGAGATGTGCTTCTGGTGCAGGGCGCATGGCAGGACATCGCACGCTTGAGCAAGGAAGATACCGAATGGGTGGTGCTCGGACAGCCTCTGGCCGAGGCCCAGAAAGTTACTTTGGACTATAAGGCTCCGGTAGCGGCCGTCATCATGATTGCCATGATCGCCATGATGGTGTTCGATTTCATTCCGGTAGCTCCTGTCACTGCAGTGATGATAGCCGGCATGATGATGGTTCTTACAGGATGTTTCAGGAATGTGGAGGCGGCCTATAAAACCATAAACTGGGAGACGATAGTGCTTTTTGCGGCGATGCTTCCGATGTCTCTGGCTCTGGAGAAGACAGGCATTTCGGGTTACATAGCGGATGCGATGACCGGAGGTCTCGGCTCGCATGGCCCTATGCTGCTGATGGCCGGGGTGTATTTCACTACGTCTTTGATGACCATGTTTATAAGCAACACCGTAACGGCAGTGCTTATGGCACCTATCGCCCTGCAGTGCGCCCTGCAGGCAGGAGTGAATCCGGTGCCGTTCCTGTTTGCCGTGACGGTTGCGGCAAGCATGTGTTTCGCATCGCCTTTCTCTACTCCTCCTAACGCTCTGGTAATGAGAGCCGGACAGTATTCTTTCATGGATTATGTGAAAGTAGGGCTTCCTCTGCAGGTGATAATGGGGGTAGTTATGGTTCTGGTACTTCCTCTCCTGTTCCCGTTCTGAAAACATTTCCTCGGATTCCGGATATGTTCCTGACGGCAGGAATAAAACACATTTAAAGAGAAATGGTTCCTTTTCTTAAGCAGGTAGCTGCATACTATTTTACCGGTCATTGCGGGGATCTGTGTTTTGTTTTCCCGAACCGCAGATCGATGGTGTTTTTCCGCAAATACCTTTCAGAAGTTGTGGCCGGGCATTCCGATGTACCGGTCAAGGCTCCTGAAATGTATACCATAAATGATTTTTTCGCAAAGGCTTACGGAGGCAGAAGCGCAGACAGGATCACCCTTTTGCTGGAACTGTACGGGTGCTACAGGAAACTGAATCCCAAGGCTGAAAGTCTTGACGAGTTCATTTTCTGGGGGGATATCCTTCTCGGGGATTTCAACGATGTGGACAAATACCTGGCTGATCCTTCCCGCCTTTATGCCAATGTGGCCGATTTCAAGTCAATGCAGGATACGTATGAATACCTGACCGAAACCCAGAGAGAAGCCATAGGGAATTTTGTCAGGCACTTCAATGACAGGAGCGGACGTCTTACTGTCGATCTCGGTTCAGGGAATCCGAATGTCAAGGAGCGGTTCCTTCAGATATGGACCATACTTTATCCTCTGTACTGCAGTTTCAGAGAAACATTGTCATCCAAGGGTCTGGCATATGAGGGGATGATCTACAGAGGACTTGCGGAACGCCTGCAGGAAGAGCCTGTCGCTGCGATCCTTAACCGGATTTTCCATCGCGAAATGAAATATGTATTCGTCGGGCTGAATGCGCTGAACGAATGCGAGAAGACACTGATGCGCAGGATGCGGGACTGCGGCGCGGCTGAATTCTGCTGGGATTATTCAGGTACAATGATACAGGACAGCCGGAACAAGTCCTCATTTTTCATGTCTGAAAACGTAAAGTCCTTTCCTCAGAGTTTCCCTTTGGATACTGAAGGGACGGGTACCCCGTCTTTCAAGATAATAAGCGTCCCTTCGTCCATAGGACAGGTAAAGCAGGTGCCCGACATATTGAAAGGAAGCGGGGATTTTGCCATAGTCCTTCCCGACGAGTCTCTGTTGATGCCGCTTCTGGATACAATACCTCCTGAAATAAAGGATATCAATGTGACAATGGGTTATCCTATGTCCGGAAGTTCGTTCTACAGCATGATGAAGGAAATTTCGGCTATGCAGCTGCATACAAGGAAAAGAGGTGATGTATGGTGTTTCTATTACCGCCAGGTATGGTCCCTGTTTTCAAACAGCATCTTCAGAAAGGCAATGGGGCCGGAAGGTGAAGCCATAGCCTTAAGGATCAAGTCCGAGGCTAAGCTGTATATTCCCCAGACAGATTTCAAAGGCAGCGGGCTGTTTGAAACGGTATTCTCTCCTGCAGTTACGGACCAGAAGACTGCGGCAAAAGAGCAGATAGACTCCCTTGCTTCATATCAGATGCGGCTGATAAGCATGATAGCCCCTTTGCTGGAAGAGGATGTCTCCCTTGCAGTGGAGCTCGAATTCGCGAAGGAGTACTACAGGTGCGTCAACCGGCTGAAAGGGTTTTCCCTGGAAGTATTGCCCTTGACGTATATAAGATTGCTGGATCAGTTGCTGGGAACCGTTGCCGTCCCGTTCAAGGGTGAACCTCTGAAAGGTCTTCAGATTATGGGACCGTTGGAAACCAGGGCATTGGATTTCAGAAATCTTGTTCTGCTCTCGGCCAATGAAGGGATTTTCCCGAAAAGAAGTGTCAGTTCTTCGTTCATTCCTCCGGAGTTGAGGAAAGGTTTCGGCTTGCCGACATATGAGTATCAGGATGCTGTCTGGGCATATTATTTCTACAGAATGGTGACAAGGGCCGAGAATGTCTGGATTATGTACGATTCCAGAACCGAAGGGATGAAGACCGGCGAGGAAAGCCGGTATATCAAACAGCTGGAATACCATTTCAGGCTCTCTCCGGAGAGATATGCAGCAGATGCCAGGGCAAGGTCTGTATCGCCGGTCCTGGAAATAGAAAAGACCCCTCAGGATGTCGAGACCATAAGGTCAAAGGACCTTTCGGCCACATCCATCCAGAATTATATCGCCTGTCCTGCTAAATTCTATTACTCTGCGGTAAAAGGTCTGGTCGCAGGAGAGGAAGTGTCCGAGACGATGGATGCCGCTATGGTCGGAACCGTGTACCATGGACTTATGCAGTTTCTGTATCAGGTGCCTTCGGGAGCCGTTACCCGGAAATACATAACAGGGTGGATGAAGCGCACGGACGATATAAAATCCAAGGTCAGGTCTCTGATGCTGGAGCAGCTCAGGGATGTGGAGATAACCGGAAGGAATCTGGTGGTCGGAGATGTCATTGTCAGATATGTGCTCAAAACGCTTGAAAGGGATCTGGAACTCATGACAGACAAAGGAACGGATTCGTTCCGTATAATAGGACTCGAGAAAAGGCTGAAGACCGAAACGGGAGGATTCAGGCTTAAAGGGTTCATAGACAGGATTGACAGTTTCGCTGACGGCGAAATCCGCGTGGTGGATTATAAAACGGGCAAAGTCCTGCCTGAAGATATGCAGATAACGGATGCGGATGCGGAGAAGACTGCAGGAATGTTTTTCGGTGATACGCCTTACGGCAAAAAACCTAAAATCGCTTTCCAGCTGTTCATATACGATAAGCTCTTGCGGGCAAACGGCCTGGACAAAGGGTGCAGGATCATTGATTCCGTCTATTCGACGGCAAAGCTTTTCAGCGGGCCCCCTCAGTCGGAATACATGGGAGAGGAATTCTACGGACTTATGGATGAAGGGCTCGGAAAAGTACTGGAGGAAATGTCTGACCTTTCAGTGCCTTTCAGAAGGACAGAGGATGAAGAGGTGTGTGCATACTGTGATTTCAGGACAATCTGCGGGAGGTAGGAGCTATGATAGAGATAATGAAAGCATCGGCAGGATCGGGCAAGACCTTCAACCTGGCCAGAAAATACATAACGCTGCTGTTCAAGAAGCAGGACAGGTATGCTTACCGGCATATTCTCGCCGTCACGTTTACGAACAAGGCTACGGACGAGATGAAGCGGCGTATAATTAAAGAGCTTTATATCCTGGCGTGCAGCCCTGAAAAGTCAGGATACCTGAAATATTTTATGGTAGACGGACTTCCCGAAGCGGCTCATGACGGCATAGATGAAAGCGATCTGGTCCGGGAACTTCCTGGGAAACCCGGGCAGAAGATCACCCTAAAGGCTTTGTCCGGCAGTGCCGGTACTCTCCTGTGCGATATCCTGCACGACTACAGCGCTTTTGCGGTGAGCACTATAGACCGGTTTTTCCAGCAGACGCTGAAGGCTTTTTCCAGAGAGATAGGCCAGTTCGCATCCTATCAGGTGGAGCTTGACAAGAATTCCCTCGTGGCGGAGAGCGTAGACCGTCTTCTGGATGCTCTCACCGAATCTGATACAGGTCTGTTGAAATGGCTGACGGACAGCGTGATGGAAGAAATAGAGGCCGGAGGGCGGTATAATCTTGAAAAAACGCTTGAAGCCATGGCCTGCAGGCTGAAGTCGGACGAACACAGGGCTATGGTCGAGGATCTCGGGATAGATGAGGAAAAAACCTATTCGAAAGAGAATCTTTCTTCAATAAGAAAAGCCTGTACCGGGACAATAAAAGACTTTACGGATTCCGTAAAATCCGCGGCAGAAGCCGCTCTCAATGTCCTGCAGGAAGCAGGCATAGAACCTGAAAAATCCAACAGAGGATTCATGAAGGCCCTGTACGGCTATCAGTCGGTAACTGTGACGGAGCGGATAGACGCCCCGACGGACAGTTTCATGACCAAGGCCGCCGATTGCGAACAGTGGTTCCCGAAGTCGAGGGCCAATGCCTGCTTGCCGAAAGTATATCCTGCACTGGAGGGGCCTTTGAATGCTTTCTGTTCCCTTTTCGGTCTTCCGTTCAAGGCATACAATACGGCGCGTATCCTCAGGAACCAGCTATATAGTCTGGGAATCGCGGGAGAACTGTACAAGGAATTCAACGCTCTGATGAAAGAGAAGAACGTTCTGAGCATAGATGATTCGAACACTATTCTTAAAAACATCATCGACGGAAGCGATGCGCCTTTCATATATGAAAAGACCGGCGTAAGGTTCGAGAATTTCCTGCTTGATGAATTCCAGGATACATCACGCATACAGTGGGACAATTTCCGTCCGCTTCTCCATAACAGCGAGGCGCAGGGGTTCGACAGCCTTATTGTCGGAGATGTAAAGCAGAGCATATACCGTTGGAGGGGGTCTGACTGGAACCTTTTCCACCATGAACTCCAGGACGAGTTCCCGGGATGCCGCAATACCGGACTGGATACCAATTTCAGAAGTCTCGGAGGCATAGTCGCTTTCAACAATGCATTTTTCCCTCTGGCCGCCGGTCTTCTGGATGCACAGTACCGGTCTGTTGCCGGAGATCAGGAAGGCGATTCTATCAGGTCGATATATGAAGGGGTGGAGCAGAAAGCCGGCAGATCATCTTCCGGTCAAGGGTTTGTCAGAATGGTATTCTGCAGCCGGGACAGCGAGAACGGAATGGTGCTCGGAACCGTCCGAGAACTGGAAGGGAAAGGAATCCCCCGGGGCGATATCGCCGTTCTGGTCAGGAACAACTCTTCCGGAGCGGACATAGCGGCATACCTTATAGATAACGGGATAGACGTGATTACTGATGATTCCCTGAAGGTCAAGTCTTCCGTGACTGTCCGCAGGATAGTGTCGCTCCTTTCATATATGGAAAATCCGTCCGATACCGTCAGCGGCTATCTGGCGAGGAAACTCCAGATAGAATCCTTCGGGGATTACCGTTCCCTTTCCGGCCTGTGCGAGGACCTGATCCGCAAGGTCAGGGCGGCTGATCCGGAATCTTTTGAAAGCGAAATACTTTACATCCAGTCATTCATGGACTATGTCCAGGATTATGCGGTATCCGAGGGGAATGACCTGCACGGTTTTCTCAGGGCATGGGCGGACGCCGATCCCAACATAAGCTCACCGTCTGTTTCCGATGCAGTGAGGATAATGACTGTCCACAAGTCCAAAGGACTCGATTTCCCTTATGTCATATTCCCTTATGCCGAGAACATCACTTTTTACAAGTCCGGCAACCACTGGTGTTCGCCGGATCTGGCAGGTACGGGACTGGAAGGGAAGGCAGAAGGCCTGTACGATGTACGGCTGTCGTCCGGAAGCGTCCAGACGCTTTTTGATGCCGACTATCGTAAAGAACTGAAGCTCCAGTATGTAGACAATATCAACACTGCCTATGTCGCATTGACCCGTGCTTCGGAAGGCATGGTCATTATAGCCTCCGGCCCTTCTGCCTCATTCCTGAAAAGGATGGAGACCGGAGGAGAACCGTCGTTTTCGGATTTTTCCCAGATGCTTTACTGGTTTGCGGAAAGTCAGGATGCCCTCGAACTGTCCCGAACTGAGACTGAAGAAGATACGGTATTGTTTTCCATGGGCCGGATCGAACCGGCGGAAAAGAAGCAGGAGTCTTCCGGGGTGATATCTGTCCCGTCCGGTTATCCGTCCTGGCCTCTTGACGGAAACCCTGGTGACGCATCTTCACCCGAGGAAATTTCCGGACTGCCGGTAGGGGAGCGCGGAAGGCTCAAGTTCAGTACGGATGCTGCCGGTTTCTTTTCAGACGACGGCAGAGCGGGGGTTTCGGCTTCGCACCGGCTTAAAGGAATAGTCCTGCATGACATACTTTCCAGGGTGACCCTTCCGGAAGACCTGCGGCAGGCCGTGGATACGGCTGTGTATGACGGGGATATGGATGAGTCAGAGTCGGAAGAGGCATATTCGCTGCTTTCGGACCGCATTGCAGGTGCCGTCGGGCGGGGCTGGTTCCCGAAGGATCCGTCCAAGGTCGGCACTGAAGTGACATTGATCAATACAGACGGAAGCGTTTACCGGCCTGACAGGGTGATCGAAGACGGGGATAGCGCGGTTATAATAGACTATAAGTTCGGCGAGCCGCGCCGCAGCTACGAGCGTCAGGTGGCCGGATATGCATCCATCTATCGCAGAATGGGTTTCAGTAACGTATCGGCTTTTCTGTGGTATGTCTTTACCGACGAGGTGGTTTTGTGCAGTAAATAAACATTTATTATCTTTGCAGGTTACATGTTTTGTAAGAAATTATAATATGGATAAGGAAATGGAGACAGTAGGACTGGACTACAATACGCAGAGGGAAAAGCTCCGCATGCCGGAGTACGGCCGTAACGTGCAGAAGATGATAGAGTATGTGAAATCCATTCCGGAAAAGGAGAAAAGAGACGGGCAGGCAAAGGCCGTCGTCAAGGTAATGGAGACTCTGAACACACAGGTACACCAGCAGGAGAACTGGGAGCAGAAACTCTGGGACCATCTGTATGCCATATCCGGATTCGATATCGATATCGATTCTCCATATCCTGCTCCCGAGCCGGAGCGTCTTACGGCCAGGCCGGTAATGGTCCCTGTCAAACGCAAGCCCCTCAAGGCCACTCATTACGGCCGCAACATAGAAAGCATAATAGATCTTATCGCCGATCAGCCTGACGGAGATATCAAGACCGCAATGATACGTTCTCTGGCTATCTATATGAGGCAGCAGTATCTCATATGGAACAAGGACAGCGTGTCGGACGAAACGATTTTCCAGGACATCGAAAAACTTTCCGATTACAGGATAAAGGTTCCGGAAGGGATCCAGCTTACAAGGATCGCATCCAATGCGGTCTTCTCCAAACCGAGCCTGAATCCTGTGAAATCCGGCAATAACGGTAACCAGCGCCAGAAAAACGGAGGCATGCGTCCGAGACGCAAATAATCTGACAAGTAGAATATTCTAAGATAATAAGGAATCCGCCGATGCCTAAAAAATCACAGGACAAATCTTCGAGACCGTCCAGGCCGCAGAAAGATGCCAAGACCCGCCCGGGCCGTTTTTCTTTTAAGGGAAGATGGATGGACATGCCTGAGGACAGGCGTATAAGGCTTATGAAGGTGACGGGACTGGTCGTGGCTGTCCTTGCTGTATTTACTTTTATATCAGTTACTTCCTATCTTTTTACATGGCAGTCTGACCAGAGTCTCCTTTCCGAGCCGCAGATGCTTGATTCTGCCGTTCCGGCCCATAATATGGGCGGTAAGTTAGGCTATAAGTGGGGACATTTTCTGGTCGGCAGGTGTTTCGGTCTCGGCAGCTATGCGCTTGTAGTCCTGCTGTGCCTGGTTTTCGTAAGGCTCTTTTTCCGCAACAGGAGCGTAGGGCTGGTAAAGTCCGTGCTTGAAACCGTGTCCGGAGCCCTTCTTGCATCAGTCATCCTTTCTTATTTTTCATCTCTTGCCGGGCCGGATGTCATATTCGGAGGAGGACTTGGCGGTGACTGCGGGGCGGAGATATCGGCATTTTTGGTAAACATGGTCGGTAAGATCGTTACCTTCATAATACTTGCCGTTCTTGTCGTGCTGTGGCTGCTTTATGCAAGCGGCAGATTCTCAAGGTGGCTGGTTACCGCCGGCGGAAATTCCGGACGGACGGACAGGCCTGCTTCCGGAACAGTCGTTCCGGAGGACGATGGCAGGGAAGAAGACGTGGCTGAAACCTGGCAGGACGAAGAAACCGGACCTCTTCCAGGCGTTGAGGAACGCTACGGGGTTGAGCAGGAGGATCCTGACGGCCTGACCGAGGATGTTCCTTTCGAAGCGCCACGGGAACTGCCGGGCAAACCTGCATTTACGGAAGCCGATGTCCCGGCGGCCGGGCCGGAGTCTCCTTCGGAACTTAAGGCCGATGCCGGCCTTGAGGTTATACAGGGACCGGAATTCAATGACGTAGCTGCCGAACTTCCGCGCATCGATACTAAGGAAGGCCTTGAAAACTACAACTTTCCTCCGCTTGAACTTCTGAACGATTACAGGGAAGGACGCTATGAAGTCGCCCCGGAAGAACTGGAGCGGAACAACAACAAGATACGCGCTACCCTTCTGAACTACAAGATCCAGGTCGAAAAGGTCTCGGCCTGTGTAGGTCCTACGGTTACCCTTTACAAGGTAGTTCCTGCTCCCGGCGTGAAGGTCTCCGCCATCAAGAACCTGGAAGAGGACATAGCCATCGCATTGAGGATAAAAGGTGTGAGGGTCGTGATACTTACCGATTCGGTGGGTATAGAAGTTGCCAATGACAGGCCGTCCATAGTCCCTCTGAAATCAATGCTTAATGATGATGCGTTCCGCCACAGCAAGGCGGAGCTTCCTGTAGCCATCGGCTACACAATAATGCAGAAAGTCAAGGTATTCGACCTGGCGGACGCGCCTCATCTTCTGGTGGCCGGAGCCACAAAACAGGGCAAGTCCGTGGGGCTTAATGTCATAATCACATCTCTCCTGTATGCCAAGCATCCTTCCGAACTGAAATTCGTTTTCATAGACCCGAAGATGGTGGAGTTCTCTTCCTATGGCAGACTGCTCAGGCACTATCTGGCGGTGATGCCTACTGCAGCAAGCGAAAGCGACGAGCAGGAGAATGCGATAGTGAAGCATCCTAAACAGGCAGATGAGATACTCCGCTCGCTGTGCCTGGAGATGGACGAGAGATACAAGTTGCTCAGCAAGTCTGGCGTAAACAATATAAAGCTTTACAATGAAAAATATACGGAGCGTCATCTCCTTCCGACCGAGGGACATCATTTCCTTCCGTATATCGTGGTGGTTATAGATGAGTATGCCGATCTTATAATGTCAGGGGGGATGGGGGCGGAATCACGCACCCAGGCCAGGAGTATCACCTCATCGATCATCAGGCTGGCGCAGAAAGGACGTGCTGCGGGTATTCATGTCATTATCGCCACCCAGCGGCCTTCTGTGGATGTCATCACAGGCCTTATCAAGACCAACTTCCCGACCCGTATAGCGTTCAGGGTAGTTACGAGGGTGGATTCCGCCACCATTCTGGACAAGCCCGGAGCGGAGAAGCTGATAGGCAAGGGGGATATGCTCTATTATGCCGGCGTAGATATGGAACGGGTCCAGTGCGCCCTGATAAACATGGACGAGATAAACAGAGTGACGCAGTATATCGGGAACCAGACAGGATTCCATGCCTGCTGCGGAACTCCATATTATCTGCCGGAACTTCAATCTGATAACGGCGACTCGGGAGCCGGCGAAATGGTGGATATGCAGAATCTTGACTCTATGTTTGAGGAAGCGGCAAAGATGGTTGTCACCTACCAGCAAGGTTCCACTTCCACGCTTCAGCGCAAGCTCGGTATGGGATATGCCAGAGCCGGCAGGGTAATGGACCAGCTGGAGGCGGCCGGAATAGTCGGTCCGCAGGAAGGCTCCAAGCCTCGTCAGGTGCTGGTGAGCGATCTGTCCGAGCTGGATGATATACTGAAAGCCTATATGAAATAAGACATGATTCCGAAAAAGATATTTTCAATCCTGCTGGCTGTCGTATCCGGCCTGGCCTGCAGCAGATACTGCATTTCCGATGCGGCGGAACCGGTCTGCTCTTTGGAAAGACTGGAGGGCAGGATCAATTCGTCCGAGATATCGTTTTCCTATACGTACAAGGCGGCCAAGGACAATGTCAGTATGACCGGTCAGGGAACAGTAATACTTCAGGGAGAAGCCTTCATTCTCGATGTCAACGGTCTTGAAATCTATTGCGACGGATCGACAAGATGGACTCTTGATTCCGGTGCCGAGGAGCTTGTCATAGAGTCTTATGACAGTTATTCTGAAGACCTGTCAGCCAACCCTGCGATGCTGCTGCGCCGTCTTACCGGTTTTTTCGAGGCGGTTTCACAGTCTGACGCCGAATATGGCGGGGAGAAAGCGATACGGGTAGAACTGAAACCGAAGTCGTATCCGCAGTTCAGGAGCGTAACTCTTTATTTCAGACAAGGACATCCGGATAGCGATATCCTTATCGGCGCCTCCATTGTCGCTGCTGACGGTACTGTAACTGATTTCACTGTAACTGATTTCAGATATGGTCCGAAAGGCGATCCTTCCCGCTTCAGTTTCGATCCTTCCGCTCTTGCCGGTTCCTGGATTGTTACCGACCTGCGATAGGGGCGGCAGGAAATCCCTACCAGCTGCCGGATGCCCCTCCTCCTCCGAAGGAACCTCCTCCGAAACCGCCGAAACCTCCACCGAAACTGCCGGACCCGCCCCATGAGGAATGTCCTCCGCGGCTTCCGCCGAGCAGGTTGCCTATGATTATTGCGGATGCTATGTCACCGTCATCGTAACGGCCTCTTCCGCCCCTTCTGCCATTGTTGTTCCCTTTGTTGGATCCGGCTGCAACAGCGGCTACGATAATCACAAATATCAGAAATAAGAAAAAGGCCAATACGCCTCCAGCATCATCATCGTCTCTGCTGCGTGGCTCTGAAATTTCTCCGGAAGCGAGTTTCATCAGGACATCGCATGCCGCTACGGTGCCGCCGAAATAGTCATTCTGCCGGAAATGCGGGATGAGTTCGTTGTCTATTATACGTTTTGCATATGCATCAGGTATCGTGCCTTCAAGGCCGTAGCCGACGCTGATGGCCACTTGTCCGCCAGAGTCCTCTGTCTTCGGCTTTATAAGCAGGACGAGTCCGTTATCGAATTTTTCCGAGCCTACTTTCCACTCAAGTCCTATCCTTGTGGCATATTCCGATGCAGAGTATCCTTCCAGATCGGTTACGGTCACGACTGTTATCTGGTTGGACGTCGAGTCATCGAATGCGACCAGAGTGTTTTCCAGAACGGCGGTCTGCTCCGGAGAGAAAATGCCTGCAAAGTCGTTTACAAGCCTCTGCGGGGAAGGTGCGGTCGGAACAGCCGGACAAGCAAAAGCCGGCAGAAGAAAAATGACGGTGGAAAGAATATATTTTGAAACAGTCTTGAGCATGGGCAAGCGGATAAGAATATTTTTATCTCTGGTTTCCGAACGAAATGTCATCGGGCTGTTCGTTGACATCATCTTCACGGTACGGAAAGTATGACTTTAGTTTGCTTCCTACAGCAAGAACAGCCTCTTCCAGTCCTTCAGCGAATTCCCCTTTCCTGAAATGTCCGGCCATGTTCTCCTTGACTTCATTCCAGAAACCTTCAGGTACAGCCTCGTTTATGCCTTTGTCACCTATGATGGCGAAGACCTTTGACCCGCATGCCACGTAGATGAGTACGCCGTTTCTGAGCGCTGTCCTGTCCATATGTAAAAAACGGAACACCTGCCCGGCCCTTTCGATCGGGTCGCCGCTGCAGGTGTCATCGATATGTACGCGGATTTCTCCGGATGTATTTTTCTCGGCCTCCTTTATTGCAGAAACCAGCCTTTCCTGCTGCTGTCGGGAGAGGAAGTCTTTGGCTTTCATTCCTAAAACTCTACTTTTGGTGCGGTCTCTGCCCCTTCGGATGCCTCGAAGTATCCTTTTGTATCGAATCCGAACATCGAAGCTATGATGTTTTTCGGGAAACTCCTTACCATGGTGTTGTAGCTTCTTGCCGTTTCATTGAATTTCATCCTTTCAGTAGAAATCCTGTTCTCGGTCCCTTCAAGCTGGGCCTGAAGATCCCTGAAATTCTGGTTGGCCTTCAGGTCAGGATAGTTTTCCTGAAGCATTATCAGGCGACCGAGAGCCTGGGAAAGTTCCCCCTGCGCTTCCTGGAATTCCGCTATCCGGTCAGGATCCAGATTTTCCGGGTCGATGCTTATCCGTGTGGCTTTCGATCGGGCTTCTACCACACTTTCCAGAGTTTCCGATTCATGGTCGGCATATCCCTTTACCGTGGCGACCAGATTCGGAATGAGGTCTGCCCTGCGCTGGTAGACGTTCTCTACCTGGGACCACGCAGACTTTACCTGTTCATCGGCCTTCACAAGGCCGTTATATGAGTTCTTCACCCAGAAGAACAATGCAAGGACGATAACTGCTATTACCGTCACTGTTATCAATGTACCTTTTTTCATTTTTCCGTTTTATTTGTTTTTGACGCATCTTACAGATGCTGCGAAAGTGCTTTTGTCATGGGCGTCCCTGTAGACTACCTGGCTTTCATTGTTTATTACACGGCATACTGCCTTGTTCCCGTTGGTGGCGTCTTCTGTTGAAGTCCAGAATATGGCATATTCGAAGGCCCCGCTGAAATTCCAGAAACCGTCCGTGTAGCGGGCATAGCCTGCCGGTATGGCTGAGATGCCGCTTCTGTTGGTAGGATCGCCTACATTGCTGAAATATTCCCAGAGGATTTCAGAATTGAATGTGGCGCTTCTTGCCTCTTTACCGTAATTGATGTCGCTGTCGTAATCTTCATCCGTATCAGGAATCTCCGGATCGAGCAGTTCTCCTGCCATGAATTCCCTGCTGATTTTTGCCTCATCCTGGGACCAGTCCTTGTCTGAAGGCATGTCTGTCCAGTCCGGGTATTTTTCCCGCATGGTCGCATTGGCCAGGGCTGTCCATTCCTCATCCGAAGGTATATGCCATCCGTCCGGGCATATGCCCTGGACCGGAGAGCCGTCATTGCCGGATTTGTTTCCGGTTGCTTCGTTCCATGTATAATAGCGTCCGAATACATCGGACATCGCTTCCGCTTCCACATACGGGGCGCCTGTCACGGCATCGTCTCCCTCTCCGTCATAAGCGAGGTTCTGCTGCATCCATATGTTGCCGTCGGGGGCTTCATAAGTGAGGTATCTTATGCCGTCCAGTTCTACGTAACTTCCGCTGAAGTCATATCCTGCACGCTGGATCGATCCTTTTTCCCCGGAATTGACCACTATGACCGAATATGAGGCGGACAGGGGAGTGTAACCGTCTGCAAACGCTTCGCAAGTTACCGTTATCGTGCGAAGGGTATCCTTGTTGTATTCGGCGAAATTGTATTTGAAAGACCCGTCGGCCTCTTCCGATTCCTGATAGCTGCTGCTCTCTCCCGGAGATACCTTCCATCTGTAGCCGACTTCAAGTCCGTCAGGATGGGATGCCCCGTGCGGAACCATGGTATATACGGTGTTGTCATTCGCACGGATATAGGCAGGCAGAGCCGGTTCGAAGTCCACTCTTACCGACCCGTCCAGATATGGGAGCGTTTCCGTTTCGTCTTTTTTGCAAGAAATCAGGGCCGATGCCGTCAGCAGCGATATGAAAAGCAGAGTTCTTTTTCTGATAATCATTGTTTTCCTTATAAAGTTTCGTCTTGATTCCAAAAATACATTCTTGCAAAGATGCGTAAAATTCGTTGAAAATCCTCTATATTTGTCGAAATACTTGATGTCATACGATGAAAATCCATTATTTCATGCGGAAGCTGTGCCTGTCCGCTGTCTTTGCTGCCGTTCTCATATCCTGCTATTCCTGCTCGGTCCGGAGCAGCTACGTTTCTATCAGCGGGTATGCCCAGGGCGGAACCTATATCGTAAAACTCGGCATGGGACCGGAAGTCAGGAAACACGGAATCGACGCCTCCGGAATCAAAGCCGGAATCGATTCGATCCTGCTTTGCATAGACAATTCCATCTCAGGATACAATAAAGGCTCTCTTCTGAGCAGGTTCAACTCCGGAGAGAGCATCCGTCCCGACAGTATATTCATAAACATGTATGACAAGTCCTACGGCTATTATAAAATGACCGGCGGCGCCGTGGATGTCGCGGCGGCCCCTCTTTTCGATATCTGGGGCTTCGGTTTTACTGCGGATTCGCTGCCTTCTCCCGAAAAAGTGGCATCTGTAATGTCCTCTTGCGGCATGTCAAGGCTTAGGCCGGAGATGAGGACAAGGGAGGACGGAAGTCTTTCTCCTGAGGATCTTCTTGTAGAGAATGTCGCCGGAGGGAATCCGGAACTGAACTACAATGCGGTAGCCCAGGGTTACAGTTGCGACCTCGTGGCTGGATACCTGAAAGGGCTTGGCGTAAAGGACATGCTTGTCAACATAGGCGGGGAAATCTTCTGTCAGGGGCTTAATCCCGGCGGCAAGCCATGGTCGATAGGAGTCGATAAGCCAGTTGACGGCAATAACGTGCCAGGTGCGGCCCTTCAGGGAACCATAGAGATAGGACCCGAGCCGTGCGGGGTTGTCACTTCGGGGAACTACAGGAAATTTTATGTCAGGGACGGGAAGAAATATGCCCATACAGTGGATCCGAGAACCGGATATCCTGTGTCCCATTCTCTTTTGAGCGCAACGGTTATAGCCTCTGACGCCGCCCTTGCCGATGCCCTTGCGACCTATTGCATGGTAGTGGGGGTAGAAAAGGCCAAGGAGTATATAAGTACCACGCCTGGACTTGAAGGATATCTTATCTACAGCGGCGAGGGCGACCGTCTGCTGACCTGGGCTTCGGAAGGGGTCATAATCCGCTGATTATTTCAAGCGATCTGCACATTGCCTGTATTGCCAGGTCGTCTGCACGGATGAGGATGTCCGGACAGATTCCGGCCCGGTGAAGGATAATCACCGGAATGGAAAGGTTGATGGCGACAGTCGATAATGGTACTGCTATTAGATTGGTTATCAGAAAGTAAGGAGGAAAAGAACCGAAGTAGTACCACACGGCGGGAGCAGTAAACAGTTGGCATGATATCGACATTGCAGCGGTATCCCAGAGTTTTTTCATCGGGCTTGTTTTGAAAAGTTTTCCGGCGGTTCTTCCTTTTCCTGGCGGAAAAGGTTCTTTGTACCAGTCTTTCATTTTCGGATACAGCAGGTATATTCCGGCCATAGCCAGATATGAGAGCTGGAACCCGACCGATTCCAGTACTTCCGGTGACATCGCAGCCTGAATCATCAGTCCGGTGCTGAAAATGTTCATTGGAGGTCTTTTCCGTCCAGTGCATTTCGCGGTTTCATTAAGGGCAATGAACAGAAAGGCCCGCACTATCGATGCCCCCGCACCTGTCATCACCGTATAGTAGCCGGAGACTCCGGTAACCATCATTGATCTGAACCATAAGGCTTTCGGAGAATTTCCGATAACGGAAAACATTCTTGTCAGGATGATGTAGATTACACCGAGGTGCATGCCGGAAAGCGCCAGAATATGTGATGCTCCGCTTATTCTGAACGCCTCGCTGACATGTCGGGGAAGCAATGCCCTGTCTCCTGTGACGAGCGCAAGTATCATTGCATTGCTTTCTTCGTGCCGGAACGGTATGTCCAGGATCGCCTCTTTCAGTTTCAGTACGGAGATTTCGGCGGTTTTCTGCAGAAACGGCCGGTTCTCCGGGCTGCATGGTATATTGCCGGCCATGAGGAAGACGGATGCGGAGTATATTCCGGCAAAAAAGAACGACAGGTTGAGGAAAAGCGGCTGGAGGAACTCCCCTGCATGCAGTCTGTACCTGTTTCCGGACAGTACTGCCGGGAATAATCCTGCGGCGACCGCCGCAAGAAAAGATACCGCCGTTACCGTATGGATTATTTCCTTCTGCGGCCCGATATGGAGCCCTGCCCATGAGCCGGCGGCAAACATCAAGGCAAAATCAGTAAGTCCCTTCCCCTCTCCCTTCATATTCTTCTGATTTTTGGCGAAATTAGTTATTATTTTTATAACTTTGTATGTTTGTATTGAAAATCTTTGACGGATTAATCTTAAAAATTTCATTATATGATAATTCTTGTTTTGAATTGTGGAAGTTCTTCACTTAAGTATCAGCTTCTTGATATGAAGAACGACGATGTCTATGACCTTCTTGCAAAAGGACTTGTCGAAAGGATCGGTATGGATACCGGCTGCATCAAACATCAGTCGGCAGGAAAAGAGAAATATGTCAGGGAGATGCCTATCGCGGATCACACCGTGGGAATCAAGGCGGTGCTGGAAGCCCTGCTCGACAAGGAGTACGGCGTGCTTGAAACTTTAGAGGACATAGAAGCGGTAGGCCACAGGGTGGTGCATGGCGGCGAGGAATTCTTCTGCAGCAAGCTCATCGATGACAAAGTGATTGACCAGATCGTGAAGTGCAGCGACATAGCCCCTCTTCATAACCCGGCCAATCTGCTGGGTATCAAGGCTGTTTCCGAAGCGCTTCCGGATGTTCCGCAGGTTGCCGTATTCGATACCGCCTTCCATCAGACGATGCCTGCGTATGCCTATATGTATGCCCTTCCGTATGAATATTACGAGAAGTACCGCATCAGAAGGTACGGATTCCACGGCACAAGCCATAAGTTCGTATCGGAAAAAGGCGCAAGATTTACCGGCCTGGAACTGAACAACTCCAAGATCATAACCTGTCATCTGGGCAACGGCAGTTCGATCACGGCCGTAGCCAACGGGAAATCCATCGATACTTCAATGGGATTCACTCCTTTGGAGGGCGTGATCATGGGGACAAGGTGCGGTTCTGTCGATCCGGGTGTCATCACCTACCTTCAGGAGAAGGAAAACCTTTCATTCGAGGAAATCGCAAAGGTCATGAACAAGAAGAGCGGCTTCCTGGGGCTGTCATGCATATCTTCCGATGCAAGGGACCTGAACGATGCGGCAAATGCCGGAGAGCCTAAGGCGAAACTCGTGCTCAAGAAACTCGTTTACGATGTCACCAAATATATAGGCGCTTATGCCGCCGTGATGAACGGAGTCGACCTCATCGTATTCACGGGGGGAATCGGAGAGAACAACAGCAGGCTCCGCAGAAGGGTTTGCGAGAACCTTTCCTATCTCGGTCTTAAGTTCGACTACGAGGCCAATGTGGCAACGGGCAAGGATACCCTGATATCCCTTCCGGACTCCAAGGTCAAGGTAGCGGTCATCACTACCAATGAAGAACTGGTAATCGCCCGCGATACCATGCACATCGTGATGAATGAGGATGAATAGTGATCTTTGATTTAATATTGACAGAATATGTTTACGAAATTTGAAGAAATCTTTGCCGAACTTGCAAACAGAGGGGCAAAGAAAAGAATGATAGCTGCCTGGGCGGTTGACGGCCATACGATAGCGGCTGCAAGCAAGGCAGTTGATCTGGGTATCGTTGATGCCACTCTCGTAGGAGACGAGAATATGATCAAGTCCGAATGCGACAAGGAAGGGATCGATGTCAACAAATTCACCGTCATCCACAACCCTTCCGAACTTCCTGCGGTTACCCAGGCTGTCACTATGGTGAACCAGGGCATGGGCGACATCCTGATGAAGGGACTTTGCAGCACAGACAAGTTTATGAGGGCCATACTTAACAAGGAGACCGGTCTCCTTCCTCCGAAGGCTGTCCTGAGCCATGTAGCCGTGCTTGAGAATCCTAATTATCATAAACTTCTGCTGGTCAGCGATATGGCTGTTATTCCGCTCCCGGATCTCAAACAGAAGGTCGCTATTATGGGATACCTTATCAATACTGCGCATGCTCTGGGCAATGCAGTGCCCAAGGTGGCTCTCATCGCCGCTACCGAGCAGATGCTTGAGGGGATGCCTGCCTGTGTAGAGGCTGCAATCCTCGCAAAGAAAGTCGACCGCGGGCAGATCAAGGGATGCATAGCCGACGGTCCGCTGGCGCTCGATGTCGCTGTCGACAGGGAATCAGTGGAAATCAAGAAACTCGTAAGTCCGGTTGCAGGAGATGCAGACTGCCTTCTGTTCCCTAATATCGAATCAGCCAATGTGTTCTATAAGACCAATTCCAAGCTTGCAGCCAATGTCAAGCAGGCGGGAATGGTCGTCGGTGCAAAGGTGCCTTGCGTGCTTTCAAGCCGTGCCGACAGTATCGATACCAAACTGAACTCTATAGCCATCGCGGCTATGTCTGCAAAGTAGCTTTTGTATGACGGGAAGGGTTTTGGCAATCAATACCGGCTCTACTTCGACTAAAATAGCATATTTTGTCGACGGACGGAAGTCCTTTGAGCAGAACCTCGCCCATAGCGTGGAAACCCTTTCGAAATTCGACTCTGTGATGGATCAGGACCTGATGAGGAAAGATGCCATCACAGAGTTTCTTTCTGAAAAGGAGATTCCATTGTGCGATATCGACATCGTCATGGCGAGGGGAGGGCTGATCACACCTATAAAGACCGGAATATATGAAGTGACTCCGGTAATGAGACAGGCTTTGACAGAGGCGAAGGAAGGTGTGCATGCATGCAATCTGAGCGCACTTATCGCTGATGATCTGGCCGGAGAAATCAACAGGGCAAGGAAGGCGGCCGGCGTGGAAGGGGGATGCAAGGCATATATACCCGACCCTCCGATGGCTGACGAGGTATTGCCTGAGGCAAAAGTCTACGGCTTGCCCGAGTTCACCCGAAGACCTTTGTTCCATGCACTGAATTCACGGGCGGTGTGCCGTAGGTATGCGAAGAGCAAAGGAGTGAAATATCAGGATCTTACCATTATCGTCGCCCATATGGGAGGAGGTACTTCCGTTACTCTCCATAAAAGCGGGAATGTCATAGATACCAATGACGCTCTCGGCGGAGACGGTCCTATAAGCGCTGAAAGGGCGGGTTCCGTTCCCGGCTTTCCTCTGGTGGAAATGTGTTTCAGCGGCAAATACACCAAAGAAGAAATCAAGAAACGCCTTGTCGGAAAAGGCGGCGCGGTAGCCTGGTTCGGAACCAATGACTTCCGTGAAATCGTTTCCAGAGCTGAGTCCTGTCCGGAGGGCAGGGAAGCCTTGTTCCTGAAAGGATATTGTCTGAGTGTCGCAAAATATATAGCGTCGCTTACTGCGGATGTCTGCGGAAGGGTGGATGCAATAATACTTACCGGCGGTATCGCATACAGTGAGAAGATAACTTCCGATATAGCTTCCAGAGTGGGCTTCCTCGCTCCTGTATCGGTATATCCTGGAGAAAACGAACTGGAATCCCTGGCAGAGAACGGCTACTCCATATTGTCGGGAGAGTCTGAAATCAAGACCTATGACCCGAACATGTCTCTGTGAGGTAGTATGGAAGATGGATAACTCTATCATCGTATTGTTTGCATGTCTTGCGCTTACACTGT
>JADIMH010000031.1 GCA_017694885.1 Candidatus Cryptobacteroides faecipullorum
CCTCAGCCTTTTTCTTGATTTCTTCTGGCATGATGCTATGATTTAAAAATTCATGATTATTCTTCTTGCTATCTCCGCATTGACTTTTTCTCTCATCCCGATAAGCTCGTCATCCGACATCCTGCGCAGCATACCGTCCTCAGACTTCATGTCTACAAGCACTGCACGCGGATTAGCAGCTCTTGTCACAGGTGACACCTCGGCGATGGAGATGTTGTCCAGGATACGCACATCCTCACCGTCCTTGATCTCCCAGTGGCAGTCCTTTGTATAGTATCCGATGGAGAACTCGTTTATTGCCCCTCCTTTCAGGAGCACCTGGACATCTTTACCTGATGTCGTCGGCAGGATATCGGCCTCGATCCACAGACCGTACTCGTCGGTGCCCTTGTTTGTGATGACCCCGATGACATCCGACATGTCATGCTGATAGCACAACGCCGTCCTGTCAGCCTCGGCAGATGCAAGCCACGCATCACAGGCGTGGGGCGCTATTATGTCACCGTAGGAATCGACATTGTTGAAGGCACATGCATAAGCCTTTATATGCAGCTTTCCGCTGTCGCTGTCTTCCTTGACCTCTATCCTTGCCTGGGCCGTCTTGTATTGAATATCTGGCATAAAGCGTCTGTTTACAATCGACACGAAAATAGCCTACAAAACCGCGCTTTCCTAAAGTGTCATATATGTAATATCAGGGCAAAAATAAAGGCCGGAGAACCGGCCATAAAAAAGGAACTGAATGACGGTCATTTAGGTTGCCTGATGCAGCTGCATGCGCAGTTGATTATCTCCGATGCCGATGCCCCGAGACTCGTGTCATGCGGATACATCAGAAGGGAATCACCTACAGCGAACGGTTCATCCTCGTCCACGACAGTACCGTCTACTGCAAGATGCGTGTCCCTGGTGTTGATCAGACCGGAGGTGCACCACTGCTTGGTGAAGCCTATGCCGAGTGATCTGGCTGCAGCGTCCCCTGCTACACCTGTAGAAACGAGCGTCTCGGTCTGCACGATCCTTCTGACCTCCCATTCCTGGAGTGCCCGATACTGACGGTATATTTTCTGCGTGACATATTCAACACCCCTTTCTCCTTCTTCTTCAAGCTCCCTTCGGAGAATGGATATGAGAGTCTCCTTCAGAGTACCCGTGACAGACACAATGAGATCTCCTGCCCTCATGTCGGCATACTGTCTCATGACGCTCTCCCAGATTGCAGAATCTTCAGCCTTCTCCTTGTTGAGGTCCCTGAGTGTGCTCTTTATCTGAGGGAGACCTGTGGCGATATACAGCTGCCTGTACCATCCAGGAAGGTACGGCTCACTGAGACGCAGGGCTATGACATCCTCCCAGTCCTTTTCCGGGAAGTCCCGGCACTGCTCGAGCACATCCTTGACAGCAGACGCACGGAGTCTCTTGAGCTGACCGTCATAATATCTCGCGGTCTTGAGTGCCTTCTTCCTAAGATAGTCCTGATGCCTCCGGCTCTGGTTGCTTATCTTTTTCTTCATATCTCAGCCGGGATGTCATAGTCAAACCCCTCACCGAACTGCACCATGCCTGTGAACATAGGCTTGTCAGCATACTCCTCATCTATCCTGTCATATCCCATTGCCTCTCGCTTCTCGTTGAGTGACGCATTCATCTTTGTCAGCATGTCAAGCAGTTCAGAAGGCTTGTCCTTGAGCACATCTATCTTGTCCCTGTTGACCTCAAGCCTGTAACGGTCTGAAAGTCCGAGGAAATTCATGAGGTCCTCGGCGAACTCGTTTGCCATCGGTATGGCGTTCTGCTCAAATATAGTCTTCTTAGCCTCCTTGGCATTCTCATACTTGGCCTGTCCATAATATAGATCTACAGGGATCTTGTAAACGAAGCACAGGGCTGTGACCGCTTCCTTGTGCGACTCCAGGATGTTGAGATCTACAGGCGCGTTGCCGAGCTGGTGTATCTCCACAGGATAGCGCAGCACCTTCGTCTTGTTGACACTCGAATTGCTGTTGAACTCCTGCTCAAGGCTGTCGGACTCGGTCGGCCTTGCCACTCCTACCACCTTGTCCGGCTGCGGGGTTATGATGTTTGCTACACCTCCATTCTTCAGCGCGGTATCCTCCCTGGCCATCCCCCTGTCCATGACAGACAGATAGAGGGCGCTGGCTACGATCTTTGAAGTCCCGAAATAGGATGTGTCATCCGGGTTGTAATCGAAGCTCTCGAAAACACTTTTCATGTCGATCGACTTGTACATTCCGGTACCGGTAATCCGGATACCCTTGAAAGGGTCGTCCTTGTCTCCATGCTCACAAGCCACACGGTGTGACGGGATGATATACATCTCTTTCGGGATGCCGTAATCCTTGCCCGTACCCTTGACAACATATGTCCAGGCATCACCGTAAAGGAGCTTGTTCACCGCCCACGCCGTGCCGAAGCGTCTGGTGGTGAACCTGTCATTAGGCTTCTTTATGAGATCCAGGACAGGATGATTCTCGACATAATCACCGGTCTTCACATCCGTCATCTCCAGATATGTCATGACCTCGCCGACATTGTCGGCTATGTAGTTCACCACACCCTGGACAGGACCTCCATCCTTGTATATGCTCATGATCTTTCCCCTGTCGATCGGCGTGAAAGGGGCCATCTCTATACCTTTGACTACGGAGGATATTGCCTTCAGATACTCATTCGTCTGGTTGAGCCCATTGATATCATCATAATACCCTTTGACCTGCCGTTCAAGGGAATCTATATACTTCTTCTTTCTGATAGCGAGACCAAACATATGCTTCAAGTTTTTGACTAAATTAATCCCTTATCTTCATATCCTCAAAATGTCATATATGTAACATCATTCCTCACCGATGAGGTTAGCCACACCGAGTACCCTGAGATGGGTCACGGCCCCGTAATTTATCGCATCCATGGCATGGTCGTTACCGTCAACAGGCTCGTTGAGGAAATGGCTCTTGTCGTTCGGGTCCGGCTTCCATGAATACACATCGACCTCCCTCCCGATATCATCACCGACATACTTGACATTGAAATATTTGAGGAACTCGATCCTTCCTGTCTTGTTCTTGTTGACAGCCGGAACCGCCATAAGGTCATGATTGATCCTCAGCTCCGCTATATGCTCCGGCCTTGCCGGATCACAGTATATGTATGTGTCAGGCGATGCACCACATGCTATCATATCGCGTCTGATTATCCTGCCTATGTCACCTATCAGAAGTCCCTTGTCATAGCATATCTGCCTGGCGAATATGGTCTTGCTCATTGGATCATAACAAAGCCGTATCACAGCAGTGGGGTCGTTAGCATATCCCCAGTCGACACCGTACCAGACAGGCAGTCCCGACGGATACTCGGAGTCATTGATCTTCTCCCAGTTCTTGTATATGATCCCTTCTGTCTGCTTCGACCAATGGCCTAGGAAGACATTGCAGTACTTGGCATAGTCCAGGCGTTTCATCTTCTCAGCCTGGGCGATAAAGGTCGAGTCCAGATTTGACAGGTTGTCAAGGTATGTCGTACTTATATACCTTACATCATCGATCACCCCGTTGAACCCGGCGTCGACTCCTGAAAAGAACTTCCGGTAGATCCAGTGATGGATATCTTCCGGATTCAGGACAAGAGTTATGTTGTTCTTTGCTCCCTTCTGTCTGACGGAAAAGTCTATCGAGTTGAAGATGTCCTCACTGTCCAGCTCCTGCGCCTCATCAAGGATCCACCGCTTGACATTATGGATTGACTTCAGTTTCGATGTCTGGTTGCCCGACGATGTCATCAGACCTCTGAATATGATCCTTGCTCCTGTAACCCTGTTGACTATATCGGTCGACCTTATCTTGAAAGCATCGGTTATCCTGAGAAGATCAAGCTTGTCCTTGAACTCCGGGATGATGGATATCTCTGCTGATGTCATGGTGTACCTCGTGAACAGGGTATTGTAGCCGTCATCATATGTACGGTCACAAAGTGAGGTGTTGACGGCAAATGACTTGCCGCTCCCCCTGCCTCCGCTGACAATAGTGTATCTCGTGTCAGGAGGCATAAAAAGAGGCTTGTACTTTGAACTGAAACTAATCCTGTCCATCAGTGCTGCTGTCTTCAAAAACTATGATAGGCCTTTCCCTGGAGCCACTGAACTCCATCTCCTGCTTCTCGATATACCCCCTGGACCTGCCCTTGGTCTTAAGATAAAATATGATCGCAGTCGTGTCGTTGTCGTTGATCCTGCTGAACAGCTTGTTCTCAACAAAATCGATCGACTCCTCATTTATCGAATCGCACGCCTTTCTGAAATCTTCATCCTTCTCTATCCAGTTGTAGTAAGTCTGTCTCTTTATGCCTACAGCACGACAGGCGAGAGTTATGTTACCCATAACCTCGCCCATCGCTTTTATGAAGTCCTTCTTCTTGAGTCTTGTGCTCACCATATTTTTTTCATGTCAAAAATTGTAAAATCATAGAATAACGATCTACTCACATAATTATTCCTTCGCCCATTCTACAAAGGTCCTATAATATCCAGTTCTAATAAAAAGCATATCTCCGCTCCCGTCGCCCCACCAGTCGTGCCGATGGGATAAATATCTGCCGGTCTGGTTGTGATGTTCCGGACAGAGTTTTTTGTAGATAGATCTGAACATCGCGCTGTTCTGTCTGCCCGTGAAGTGTCCAGCCTCCTTAGCGTCATTAGTGCAATATCCATAACAGTAAACTGTTTCTACTTCTCCGTTCTCGTCAAGAAATTCCAGTTCGGTATCTCCCCAGCCACCGTAATTGATTGTGTCTTTCAACAGCTGCTGCTGTTCTGGTGTCAGGACTGACACTATGTTTTCAACTTCCTTGATTGTCGCTTGCATATGTCTACAATTTGATAGTTTTACTTAGTCGCTGTCATTTTACCAGTTCTCATCAGCGAATGAGTATGACTTGTCCTCTGTGAGAATAATGTGATCAAGAAGACTACAGTCAAAAAGGCCTAAGGCTTTCTTCAACCTGTCGGTAATGCGTATGTCTTCAGTCCCAGGCTTACAGTTACCTGACGGGTGGTTATGTACCAGAATCACACCTTTAGCAAGAGTGTCCACTGCGAACTTGCAGACTATGGATATATCTACAACTGTCGATGAAACTCCACCCTGGCTTATCTTTCCCCATCCTATGACTTTGTTAGCCCTGTTCAGGAGCATGATGAAACAACTTTCATAAAGGCTGATGTCATCGGAGAAGAACTGTCTCGCGTATTTCTCGGATGTTGAAGAGTCCAAAATCTGGACGCTGTCGAATGCACTGTCCTTACCTTCAACCCTGATTTCATATTTCTTTGATTTCCTTTCCATGTCCTTGCGTGTTTCAATAATTACTTTACCAGATCATCAAACAAACCCGGCTCTCTTGGTGTCAGGGCCGCCATTTCATCCCTGAAGAAATCCTCCTTTGTCATCCCTTTCTTTTTCCCTTTCAGTGTATGGACATCAAAGGTGTACTCAGGGACCTGTACCGGGAAACGCCTGACATCATCGAACCACTTCTCGACATCAACATCGCCCCTGTCATAGATGAAGTTCTGGAGATGGTCTGCATCTCGGTTCTTCCTGCAGTCGCAAAGGATCAGGACAGCCTTGCTGATGAAGATCCTTCCCTTCTTCTCCTTAGCTCCCTTGTTGACAAGGGTATAACCCTGCCACAAAGCCTCGATCTCCTTTGTGATGATACCGTAGCAGTCTTCAGCCGAAATGGTGAACAGCCTTTTCCAGACATAATTGTCATAACCTGAACTCCAGAGTTCAAGGGCAAAATACCCAGCCACCCTGGAATCACCACGCCTTACGGCCTTCTGCATCGCAGAGGCGCACTCATAGAAGTCATAGCCTCTTACTGTTGTTAACTTATACCTCATATACTAATAGTTTTTTATTTCTGTAAATATAGGTATAAATAACTGAATATCAAATACTTAGAAACAGAATTTAACCGAAATATTATGTTTTATCTTCTCCTTTTTTCCCAGGACCTTACCATCTTTAATTACAGTACCTTTGGATTTCATGTGGATCACCGAACCGAAATTCTTCTTGAGCTCCAGGATGCTCTGATCTTCCGTATCCTGATTTCTTATACCTGCCAGCCCCCCCCGGTTGACCATCGTCTTCTGCTGGACAAAAGTATATCTCAGGTCAACAAGTACCTTCCTGTCATAATACTTCGCAAGGCAGCTTATCCACATGTCCTCCTTGACCTTCATCTTCTCGTTCCAGACAAGATAGTCGTTCTTAAGCATCCCATATGAACATCCTGTTATAGATCGTCTCAACGACAGGAAATCGAACTCATTGTACTGTACCGGAGCAGTGAGATTAGAGAACCCGAAAAGGTTTATCCCGAGCATTTTAGCCAGGTCGTACAGGTTGTAGATGATCTTTTCTATGAACACAGGGTCGACAGTGGAATTCTCCAGATCATCTTCTGACCTGTAGTTTATGAACACCTTTGATATGTCGTCATCCAGCATGAATATGTCACCGAAATGCTTAACCATCCAGTTGCGCTTAGGGATCAGCCCTACGACATCGTCCGGATGGCACACGATCTCGGCTCCCGGATTATGACGCACATATTCATCACGCTGACTTTCAGCTACACATATGATCGGGCTCCTGAGCAGTTTGCCCGTTATTACCCGGTCAGCCCTCTTGTGGCTCGGGATAACTATTTTACAAGGACTTGAGGACATCTTTGATTGATATTACATTCGACTTCGAATATTTGCCGCGCTTGTACGACTCCATCTTCTGCATGTTCAGCTTTTCCCTCAAGAAGTTGGAGTCAACCTCGCTATCACTTATGATGATGAACAGCTCATGTCTTTCATCGAACTTAGGCACTATAGGATAAAGGCAGTTCTGGTCATTGAAACTGTTGAACTTCTTTTCGAAGCTGTCTTTCTGCTGAGGGAGATCTATGCCAAGGCTCCCGAGAAAATCAACATCCCACTTGGCAACCAGCTTGTCCCAGTCCCACTCTCCGCTGCTGACATTGTCGGCTGCTATGAACCAATCCTGTTCGTCACTAGTCAGATCGCTCGCCCTGATGACAGGGACTCTAGGGTTACTTAGCCACTCGGTCCAATATGACATCATCTCATCAGGATCAAACTTCTGCCCCATTTCAATACCCTTGTCAAGTTTCGACCTTATCTCAGACCCGCTCATCTTGCTTATCTGTACCAGGGCCTTGTACCTTTGATTGCCGCCAAGGATAAGTCCGGAATCATCAACCACGACAGGCCGTATATACAGCATCTTCGGGAAACCGAGCACTGATATCAGCAGCTTGTTGAACTTGTGAGTCTTGATCATCCTCGGGTTGTTGTCATTGTCCCTGATATCCGACAGGCCGACCTCAACCACATTTACATTTTTATGAGTTCCCATTTTTATTCCTCTCTATAAACAACCTTATTCTTGACTCCGTACTCGAATGGACAGGACAGCAGTTGACAGCCTTCTTGACTGTCTTCCATGCAATCCTACACCCGTTAGCTATCTGATACACCGAAAGACCGCTGCGTTTGATGCAATCAGACAGGTCTCTCATCCTGGCGTCGTCCGCCATGATGAACTCATCTTCTTTGACCTCTACCATCTCTATCATTTTTTGTGATCCAACTTAAAAAACAGTCTGCGGCAAAAGCGATTGAGACCGCCGCAGTGTACATAATTGAAAGTGCCAATGCCTCCATTTATATTATTTAAAATTTTTATAATTGATCCCTTTTCTTTTTAGGCTTCCAGGTCCTGCTCAGCTCCTCGAATGTCATGTCCACGCTCACCTTGTCGTTGCTGATGTAGTGCTTGTAGCTCGCGCTGTACTGTCTTCCCTCGCCTCCGGAGGAGTAGCCTCCGGTCGGCTTACCGTTCTCGTAGTTCTTTTTTCAATTCTCCTCATCCTCATCGGGATGCCGCTCTCGTCCAGAGCCAGGAGCGCGGCGTCCCTCTCCTCCTGGTTCGTCACCTTCCTCGGACATGTCACCCCGGAGCCCTCCAGGAGCGACATGAGTTCCCCGTGCGTTATCTTCCCGTCCCGTCCGCTCCAGCACTTTCGGAGAGGGTGCTTGCACTTCACCTCCAGGCCATAATGGTCTCTTGCCATCTCCACTATCTTCTTCCCGGTCTCGTGATTGCGCCCGACATCATAGCCCTTGCTGGAAGCCTGGCGCCGGTTATCACCGGACTTCCCGTGCCAGTTGGTCTCAGTCATCCACGAGGCCTCGACCACCACGAGCAGGCGGTCCCCCTCCGCGTCCGCCCTCTCCTTCCGGATTGGCAGGAACTCCATCAGCTCGGCGAAGCTGTAGCTGAACAGCTCCATGTAGGCGTGGAAGGTGTCGAGCATCGCCACGCCGTTCCTGTTCACATCCGGGTCAATCCCGATGATTATGTCGTATTTCTCTCTCATATTGCCTGACATATCTTCTTGATTTCACACATATTGTCATTGACCAGGTTGACGATTTCCGTATGGAACGGGCTGTCCTGGTTGCACCAGCCCCGGCTCTGGAGTATCCTGAAATCATTAAGGCTCACCTCTATCGTCTCCACAGATTTCCGGGTGTCATTGGCCCTCGCTGACAGGAGCAGGCTGTCTTTCTTTTCATAATACTTCATCGAGAACACGCAGTGGTGCAGCTCACGTCCCTCGACCGCCATTTCACTGACAGACCTGATGGGAACTATCGTGATGTGCTCTCCACGGAAGAGAAGACCAAAGAACTTCTCCCTCATCTTCCTGTATTCGCCCTCCGCAGCGGCGGCGTTAGCGATGTCCCTCTCCAGCTTCTCCTTTTCCCGCTTCTTCGTCAGCCTCTTGGACAACATACCGTGCTGTCCCCTCAGATTTTCCGGACAGATGTACTTCGGATTGTGGATATCCATTCCGAGCTCCACAAGCATGTCGATGTGGTCGCACCACAGTATCGCATCATCTATAGCGTACCCGTGACGGTGGCATATATTGATGGATTTCCAGTATCTGTCGAGGTCAGAGCCCTTCCTGGCGAAACGGATGAACAGCTTCCGGTATCCCGTTTTGAAAAGGGTCTCTAATCTCGTATCCTTGGCCAAAGAACAGAACGCATCCGGGATGTTGACTTTCTTTCTGATTAGCCACCTGACCATATCATTGTCTATAGATCTCCCCCTGAAAAACGGGGATATGTGCATCCTCGGATAAATGAAGTTGTCATTGACATTGTATGTGTCGTCAAAGACAAAATACCCTCCAGCCCCTCCATTATGCCGTCCTATCGAATACGGGGCACCATAATTCCAATGCATATAATTGTAATTTCTGCTGTAACCTCTGGACGTTATGATCTCCCGTCCGCTCTCCAGCATCCATATCTGGTATAACTCCGTAATGCCATAATGCGTCTTCCCTCCGTCGTTGTAATTGGATCTTGACACCTCGAATGTCCGGATGACCTGTACTCCCTTGACCACTTCAAAGGTAGAGACATAGGAACTGTGGGTTGGTAACGCTCCCTTGCGGTCAACTACATTGCATCTTGCCCCGCACTCCGGGCACACATACTTCGTGAGGGACATCACGAGCCAGCCGTCGCACGGCTCCCTGTGCCCACAGCACTGACACCATATCTCCTGGTTGTGCCCTCGGGGCTGCCAGAAGTAGGCAACTGGTTCGAAGCAATGGCCGTATGCCCATTTTGCGACCGCTTCCCTCGGAGGCGGCAGTTCCTCGGCATATCCTATGAACATCCGTTCAACTCCGCTTCTCGGTTTCATGCTTGGTCCCCCTCATCAAAGTTGAACAGTAGATCGGAGTTCTCCCACTCCTTCCTCTTGCGCTCGATAGCGGCTTCCCTGCGCTTCCGCTCCGCCTCTGCCTTCTTTTCAGCAGCTTCCTGCTTCTGTCGTTCCTTTCTTATCTGCTCCTGCACCTCCTGCTCCTTGAGCCTGCGCATTGCCTCCTCCCTGGCTTCCTTCTTGTCCTCCTCGGAGAGTTCCATATCCCCGGGTACTACCACCCTGCAGGATGGGGCATTGGCCGGGACCTTGATATTTTCCTCATCGTAGTAGTGCATTGCCAGCCCGTAAACATATTCATCAGTGCAGGCAGCCTCATTGCCCTTGCAGGACTTCTTGACCTCTGCAATGATGAACTTGCAGCAGTCCGCGATATTCTTCTTCTCTGACTTGTATTTCTTGGCGAAGGCCTCGTCCTTTTCGGCCTTGTCATCAAGGAATGCCTTGATCGCCTTTTCAAACATCTTATTCATGTCTTTTTCTGTTTCTTCTGTTCTTAAGCATCTCCCTCCTTAGGCATCCGCAGCTGCGGGTGTTCCCCGATGCGAGGTTGTACCGCGACACCGTGAAGACCGTTCCGCAGTCGCACCTGACCTTCCACGGGTAGAAGTGCTCCTTGTCGCAGTCCTCGGCAGGGGCGATGACCGTCAGCCTGCCGAATCTCTGTCCTGTCAAGTCTATCATTTCTTTTCCTCCAATAGCTCCGGGTTGTCCCAGCGGTTGCCGATGACCTCGGAAACGGGATATGCGAATGAGAGGCTGTTCACATAGTCGGGACAGGCTGGACGGACGCATTTGGTGATGATTTTCGCATCTTGCCATTCAGCGGCCATGATGTCCCGTTCCGGAGTCAGGAGCAAGTCTCCCTCCCAAACATCCGTGCCATTTTTGTCTTTCAACCCTGTATACTGGCCGACAGTGTCGGGATTGACATCATACTTTATCAAGACATTGTTATTTTCTGATTCATTAGCGCATATAGTAGCATCCCCGTCTTTCCATTGCAAAAGACTTCCATAGACCCATTTCCCAGTGTCTGTGCGTTTTCCTCGGAATTTGATTTCGCGATTCATTATTCTTCCTCCTCTACTTTAACGAACCTGATACTCTCATCCACATACCTTATCTCGTTAGTCTCGCAAATCCTGTATATCGCATGATTATGCAGCTTGCATTCCTTTATGCTGTACGACGTTCCATAACTGTTTTCCCGCAATTCAGCACTGGAGTTACCCCACAATTCAGCACTGGAGTTATCCCGCAATTCAGCACGGGAGTTTTCCCGCAATTCAGCACGGGAGTTTTCCCGCAATTCAGCACGGGAGTTACCCCACAATTCAGCACTGGAGTTATCCCGCAATACAGCACGGGAGTTATCCAGCAATACAGCACGGGAGTTATCCATCAATTCAGCACTGGAGTTATCCAGCAATTCAGCACGGGAGTTATCCCGCAATACAGCACTGGAGTTATCCCGCAATACAGCACTGGAGTTATCCCGCAATTCAGCACTGGAGTTATCCCGCAATACAGCACTGGAGTTATCCCGCAATACAGCACTGGAGTTATCCAGCAATTCAGCACTGGAGTTATCCCGCAATACAGCACTGGAGTTATCCCGCAATTCAGCACGGGAGTTACCCCGCAATACAGCACGGGAGTTACCCCACAATTCAGCACTGGAGTTATCCCGCAATACAGCACTGGAGTTATCCCGCAATACAGCACTGGAGTTATCCAGCAATACAGCACTGGAGTTATCCAGCAATTCAGCACGGGAGTTATCCAGCAATAACATTCCATCTGTTACTCTCGTCTCATTGTGCCATATCTTCCCCGCATTGAACTCTGCCTTGTACCTGTCGATGATATCACCGTCAAGGACATCATTATTGCAGCACCAGTTGAAATTATCCCTGACCACCTCCATAAGGGCATCAAGGGTTTCCGCTCCGTAGGCCCTGCCGTACTGTTCCCTGCACGCCTCGGCCTTATGAGCACGGATGAGTATCTCTTTCTTTAACTCTTCAAATCTTGTTGTTTCCATATCAACTCTTTGTTGTTAATTCGTAATAACTGTAATTCAATTTCTTGATTTGTTGATTATAAGCCTTATACGGCGAGTTAGATTGAGAACCCTCAACACTCGGAATCCGTTACGGGCTTCCTTGTCTATCTCAGCAAGGAGTTTTGCAATTTCTAATGCATTTCGTTCACTAAGCATATTCATGTTCTGTAAGTCTTTATGTTGAGAGGATGGCCTCGCAGGGCCGGTTTCAGTATCTCGGCAACTGTAACCTGATTGTCGTTGAGCCAGACCGCCACCTTCTCCGGACACTGCAGCTGCCACTTGCCGTTTAACGGCTTTATTGATAGCCGGCTGTCCATCATCTGAAAGGCGGCTTCTTCTCCGTCAGGTCCCGAGAACTTCGCCGTCGTATACAGGACTTTCCACGCCTTCAGAAAACCTTCAGAAAACCGCCTGTCCTTGACTTCAGGATTCCATAACTCTGCATCGTACCTCGTCGGCCTGTTGCTCTGCTTGCCGTTCCATGCGATGAATCGCTCTACCTCCCTCGCCGGATCCTGGAAATTCCTGAAGAAAAATATTTCAAAAAAATTTCTTTTCTCTTCTTCGGAGACCTGCACGGTCTCTTCGCGCATGCGCGAAGAAGAAATATTCTCTTCTCTACTCTCTTCTTCTTTTCTCTCCTCTACTCTACTCTTCTCTACGCGCGGAGGAAATTCCGAAAAACTCGACTTTATACTCAACCCGCAAGGGTTTTTCGGAGTTTTCGATGGGTTTCCGATACATTCTTCGGAGTTTTCGGTGGGTTTTTCGGAGTTTTCGCTGTCGGAAATCCCGAAAAACTCCTTTTTATTCCCTCCATTCACACATTCTTCGGAGTTTTCGGCGGGTTTCCGTTCGCTTACAGACTCCCGATCCCGGCTCCTCTTGTATATGAGGGTATTGAATCGACCGCACAGGGTATCGCTCAGAATGCAGCCCTCAACCATTTGTAATAGGTCTATCTTCAGGCAGTAGTCTACTATGGCGGACAACTCATCTTCCGTAACATCGAAGTCGGCCGCAAACAGTTCCCTGTTGATTTCGTTCCACTCGATCCTGAAGTCGTCGGAATCTGTCAGTGCCTCCAGAAGGTAGTTCCAGACAGCATATCCCGTATGCGAGAATTTCCGTCGAAGGGCTTTGATCTTGACGTCGTTCCTCATGCCAGAATCATGCGTGTAGTATTCTGCGTTATTTTTTCTCGGCCTGCCCATATATATTACATTTTATGCCTTGTAGAATCCTTGAAACCGTACCACCCTGTCCATGTACTCGGGTGACTTGATGAGGCCGTCTCCCTGGCCCTGCAGGGCCTCAGCTCCTTCCTCGTCTATCACTACCTGGCTGTCTATAGCCTTCGGCATACGGAAGCATATCTGCACGGGGAAGTTGACTTTCGTATCGCCGGTGATCACCTTGGTCGATGCCCTCTGGGTGGCCGCTATTATGCGGAAGCCGAGGGAGCGGCCCTTCTGTGCGAGCATCTTAAGGTACTGTTCCATTGTCAGGCCTCCTTTGTCCGGGGCCTTCGAGTCCATGATGTCGGCAAACTCATCAATAACAAGAAGCGTCAGATGACGGTCTTTCGTACTGGGACGGCTCTGCATATCGGCCACCATTGACGCAATGACCCTATACATGTCCTCCGACTCGTTATATACTTTCACAGTTTCTGACGCGAGGTCGCAGAACTCGTACTTCGGATCGAAGACCGTCACATCATCAACACCCGCCGCCAAGGCATACTCCAGGATGCTGCGCAACTCGACCGACTTACCGCTTCCAGTGGAACCGCACACCAGCAGATGAGGTGTCGAATGGTTGTCCATATCCCAGTATATGACATTCCTGAAATTGTCCATCCCGACCGGGATCCTGTGCCCCTGCAGGTACTTGACATCCCATTTCAGAGTCTCTGTGCGCCGTTTACTGGCCTCTATGGCTACATAGGACTTGCCTTCATGTATGGCCAGATCGTCCGGAATCCTGACGGTAGGGACATTCAGCGCGTTGGCTATATCCTTTCTGTACTTGTATATGTTCCCGATCTTCACTCCTGCGGACACTTCCAGAAGGTAGGTGTCAGAGGAGAAGCCAGTGATTTCCGTGACCTGCGTGTTCATGCCGAAGGTCATCAGTATATGGTGGATCTTTTCTCCGTTGCTCATGTCTGTCATTGATAAATCGTATGAGATGAATGATGCCGCCTCCTTACTGAATCCGGTAATGACTCTCGGGGAGATCATCGCAAGGGAGGCGTCCTTGATCTTGCGCTGTCTCTTCTCTATGATTCCCTTCTTCCCGTCCGGTATGTTGAAGTCATCGACCTCCGCTATCATCGTCCTGGCCCAGAAGGCGTACAGCTCCGCCTTATCGGAAAGGCTGTCGTTGTCATTGACCGTATAAATATAGTCCGGATCGGATACCGCCTCTATCATCCTCCTGAGAGGCTCGTACAGCATGGCCTCGTAGAGCCTGCGGCTGTCAGCGTCCATCCATATCTCGAACTTGCGTAGCTGGGGCGAGCCGTCCTTGTTGGCCGTGTACTTGTTCTCGATGAACCAGACTCCGTCCACATGGATACCGGTCGCCTTCTCGAAGGCAAGGACGTAGGTGATGGCCTGCTTCCCGTGGACCAGGGCGACCTCCTTCTCGTCGGAGTACTGTCCTTTGCCCTTGTGGTCTATTATCACCACCCTGCCGTCATTCAGACGGACTACAAGATCTATGACCGCATGGCACGGGAGAGGGATGTCGACACCATTCACCGTCACCCATTCCTCGTATCTGGACTCGACGGCTGTCACCTCCATGAGGTCTGACATGTATAAGTCACGCTCACCGTAGAAGTTCCTGACAAGGGAAGCGGCCTTCTTCGTGGCATCCTCAATGCAGGCATCGACTGTCGGGGTGGTCTTATGCAGCTTCCACTGGTTAGCCTCCACACTGTCATTGATGTAGGCGAACGCCACCTGCTCCAGAGGAACGATATCAGGCATCCTGGAATTGCCGCTCATCTGCAATACGGAGAAGAACTCCTCCAGGGCCGCATGGTAGGCATTGCCCGCCACCGAGGATGATGACCGCCTGTCCGGTTCCATGTAGATGTAATGCTTCTCGAACGCTTTCTCATTCCTGGCGAAGCATGACACCTTGGAATAGCTCCAGCTGTCCATCAGGTAGTTGGAGAAATGCTCTTCCAACTGCTCGGGGGTGTATGTCTCGTACTTGCTGCTCATGGCTACAGAAGTCTGTCCGGCTCCTTCCCGGAGTTCCTGATTTTCTCAATCTTCGCCTGCACCTTCTGCTGGGTGGATGTCTGGTCGTCTATGTCCGGCATGCCGCTCTGCTCGTCAGCGTCCCCGAAGTCGCATCCGGTTATGTATTCGAAGAGTGCCTTCTTCGCCTTGCGCTCGGCCTTGCCGAGTATCTGGTCCATCGAGCTGTAGCTGTCCTTCTTGATGGTGGCTATGATCGAGAAGCTGTTGTTCTCTCCGTTGAAGCTATAGCTCACCTTGCATGATACGGCTGCGCACTTCTCCGAGATGTCCTGCATCGGGGTCTTCTGGATGATGTACTTCACCCCGATCTTCTTCAGCAGTGCAGTGTAGCCCTCCTTTGTAGGATACATCACACCTGCGATGATGTTGAACTGGTTGCCCGTAGGGAGCAGCCCGATGAAGGCCGCGTCTATGATGCAGTTGCGCACGACATCGACCGGATATGGCGTTATGGCCTTGCCGTCCTTTGTCGGCCTTGACGGATCCCTGTCGGTCAGGAAACCGATCTTCTTGTTCATGAGGGGCATGAACACCCTTTTCATCACCTCGTCCGTGAGGGCATCCCTCAGCGAGTTCACGACATTCGCCGCAAGGAAGGCTGCGCCCATGTTGTCTGTGATCTCCAGACCCTGCGCCTGCTGGCAGGCTGAGATGAACTTGTTCTGTGCTTCCATGAGAGCGGCGTCCTGGATCTTCGCAAGTTGCTGTTGACTTGTTTCTTTTTTTTCCATAACTTTGCAAAACTTTATAAAATGTAAAACATTGTAGAACTCATGTAGTTGCAATGTTTTGCAGACTAATAGTTTTTTATTCTGGAGTCGCCCCGTGCGGCTCCTTTTTTTGTGCCCTGACGCGGATCCGATCCGCAGCATCACGCCTCTTGCCAGGGCTGAGTGTACATAAAACCTAACCTATGAAAAACTGACAGATACGCATCACTGCGTTGTGGGTGAGGGGGAGTCGAACCCCCTGCCTTCCATCCGTGTATATACGGATCCTGATCTCCGCGCTCTCATCACCCATTGCCGTCTTTTTCGGCTGCCAATCTAACCACATAATTAAACACCATAATGGCTTATATCTCGGAGGTACAGGCATGTGTAACATTGATTTGAACTCAGTATTGAGAATATGAATAGCGTTGTGTGTAGTGAAAAGTATTTGCTGTATAGCGTTGCGCATCACTGCGCCCCTGCACCCCCGTATATTTCAGTCACCGTCGAAATCGGTCCTGCCCCAGAACTTGTCGATACCGTCATCCTCATCTGGAGGTATGTCATAACCAGGAATGGCACCCATCACTTATCCTCCTTTTCACTACCTGAATCCCACAGTGTCCAGGATACAGCACCCATTATGGAAGCTATCCCACCGCATATGAGCATGTCACCCTGCTTGACTGCCGCAACTGTGGCAGCTATTGCTATGGAAGCAAATACGCATGTCCAGACTTTCTTCATACCGTAGCCCTCCAGAATCTGAGTATTTCAGCCCCAGTGTAGAACACCTTTCCATTCTCCTTCCTATATCCGCATCTGATTTTATGTTCGCTTCTGTAGCGTCTCAGCGTATCTTTACATACACCCAATTTACGGCATGTCTCCATTGTGCCGTACCTGCCTGTAGCTGAGACCTTAGGTTCTTCCGACGTGATCATGACAATATCTCCTATGCTATAAAAGTGTTGTTATCTTCCTTCGACCTTGTTCTCTGTGACCTCACCTCGCTGGATGCCCTCCTTCCTGATCTGACGAACTGATCACCCGTATAGAATGCTGTCTGAAAAGATATCAGGACAAGAAGGAACATCGCTGTAATAGACCTCAGAAACTCATGCATGTCTATGTTGCAGTTCCTTGACATGAACCAGGCTACAAGGGCATTGGTCGATCGTCTTATTCCTGTCTTCTGGTATATGTTCTGCGTATGCCTCACGACAGTATAATAAGATATGTGTTCCTTTTCAGCTATTTCCTTACCGATGAGCCCTTCACAATATCCAGCTGCTATGCGCGTTTCCGCAGGCGTGAGGACATCGTCCGTAGCCAGACTGTGCATTTCATCCATCCTTGACCTCCTAGACTCCCCAGCAGTCGTTAACACCGTGCTCCTTGAAGAGCATATCTATACTCTTGTACTTGTCAATGTCAAGCTGCCTTTTACCGTCCGCATATGCTGCGAATGTCTGCCTGGCAGAGACACCCAGGATATCATATATCCTGTCCTTCACTTCCATGTAGTCCTTCACCTTGAGATTCCTCAGGCCTTTTCTGAAAGCTTTCTCTGTTTTTGTCTCTTTTTTTTGCATATATTTGCTATTTACACCGTGTTAAATTTGATTTACCTTTGTTTAAGGTTGTTTAACATGGTGCAAATATAATCATTTTGATTGATTTATAAAATCTTTTTGAGTTTAAAATGTATCAAAAAGTTTAAAAATAATGGATAAAGTATTTATTTTAAATAAACTAAAAGAACACTATAATTTCAAATCTAATAGTGATTTTGCAAGATTTCTTGGTGTCAACCCACAGAATATAAGAAATTGGTATAAACGTAATAATTATAATGCAAACCTTTTGATTGAAAAATGCACAGAGATCAATCCTGAATTTATTATCACAGGAGAGGGAGCAATGATCAAAGAAAATAACCAAAATGAAGACCTCCCGGTAAAGAATTACAGTACTGGCGTACCTTACTACAATGTCGATTTCATTGGAGGATTTGACATAGTATTGAACGACCAGACTATTACTCCCGAGTATCTTATTGACTTCAAAGAATTCAACAAGGCAACATGCTGGTGCAATATAACAGGTCACTCAATGGAACCTGAGATTAACCATGGAGACATTGTGGCCCTGAAAGAAATTGAAGACTTTTCTTTCATACCCTATGGTGAGATATACGCGATAATAACAAAAAACGATATGCGTACGATAAAGAGGATCGGACCATCAACAAATCCAGACAATTATATTCTCATTCCGACTAACAAAGGTTATGAATATGGTCCGCAAGAATTACCAAAAAAATATATTTTAAGAATATACCAGGTACTCGGATCAGTGAAAAGATTTTAATATGAGGAAATAATGAAGACTATATTTATATCTACAATATTATGCATTGTATTTAATTGTAATCTATATACGTTCAATCATTATTTACAAAATGGACAAAAGGATTCAACTAAACTTGAAAAGTTAAGAATAAAAGAAGAAAATAAAGCAAAAGTTGGGACAAAAGAACTCATATTGACAACAGATTTCACATCAAAAGAGCTCGCTGCAGAATTTATTATAAATTACTTGACTGAAATGTCAATCGACATAATTGATATTGATCCTCATTTTTATTTCATACTCACAGGTGACATGAAATGTTCAGACGCTAACATTGGACCAGGAAGCTTAAATACATTTCGAATGAAATTCTTTTTCACTGAAATTAACGACAAAATAAGGATTAAGATTACAGGGAAATGGAAATCAAATGTACAACTTGGCTATATGAAAGACGAAGAAGAGCATCAACTTATTTTTGAAAATAAAAAAGCCTACTCAACATATGACGCATTCTTAAAAATGGAGAAAATTGCAACAGGGATCCCGCATACAGACATAGAATATGTCAAAGCAGACAATTTGTAAAACCTGCAAAATACCTGCAATTCAAAAACATGTACTTATAAACAATTAATTAACAAAGATTTCCAGATTTAAAAAACAGCCTTCTAAGCTGTGGGTCTTGGGTTCGAATCCCAACCGGATCACATACGAAAAGCAGAATGCGCCTGACCAATGGTCAGGCGTTTTCCGTACCGGAACGGACAGGGCCGGAGCGTGCTCAGGGACTGGAAGATACGGTACGGGAAAAGACAGGCGCAGCCTGGCACATTTTGCGTTGCTCATGTAAGATCGCCCGTGGCACAGGGGCAGGGAATGCGCAGTCAGACGAACGAGCACCATCCAAACCGGATTACAGACCGAACAACTTAATTTCAAGCAGTTACAGAGATGTGACTGCTTTTTTGTTATGCTGAAATCTGGCTGTTTTGCAAGCATCTGACGTATTCATGTTAGCAGATATGCTGGCAACATTATCATGTTAACTACTTCTGTAGAAGCGATTTGCTATAAAGTTAGACCACTTCGTGACAATTTCCCCCGACTTGAATGCCGGAGACTCTTTCGGTTTGCAATCAAAACATCTGCAGGGACATACTGTGGCACTCCGCCGGTCCTTCCCGCAATGCGGGCCCCTTCTCTTCTCGGGAGCCGATGCCAGCTTCGGCCTCTGTATGTCCCTGCCATCCCGCTTTCTACTGACATGAAGTTCTGACACGAGGTCATTGATGCGGTCACGATATGATAGACATCCTGCAAGATGGGGATGCGGTTGCATAACGACACTGCTGATCATTGGCTTTGCTGCATACTGTTACTCTCAGATATGGCTGAACATCTGTTCTATTGAACATTGATTCTGCTGCGCATTAGTACTGCTGCGCAGATTCTGTTACGCCTTGGTACTGCCGCGCATCGATACTGTTGCACACCGATTCTATTGCACACCTGCAAATGGCACATATGGTAAAATTCTGATAATCAGGCAATCACACGATATTGTCATTTCCAGGTGTAACATCACTCGGCACACCCGCAGTGACAAATATGCCCTATAAGCATCTGTAAGGTCGTTTTGCAACTGCAGGTGTGTCCAAACATGTGACACCCGTAGTTGAACCATCCTTGAAACATCATGATTTTCAGAAAGATGCATGTATTTCGCAGCTGCAGGTGTGCAGACGGCTACACGCTTCATGCTACAAACTACTAATTTGTCCTGCTGAAAAGCCCCGACATCCCATGATGAGAGGAACTGCCGTGGCAGGTGGGAAGCAAAGAAGGACACCTGACACGCTTTTGCAGGGAAACCGTGGCAAGGTTCGGAAAGACTTATGCTTTGATTTTCATTCTCAGGATGGGAAACGGATTGCCCTGATCATCGGTGCTGTCACGGCGGAATGTTCGGAATCCCATCCGCTCGTAGAATTTCACAGCTGACGGATTCTGCTCGTTTACATCGACATATTGCACATCCTGCTCGGCTATCGCTTTTTGAATCAATACTTTTCCTATGCCTTTGCGGAAATAGTCCGGATGTAGGAAAAGCATTTCAATTTTGCCGGACTGAATGCCTATGAATCCGATACGGACATTGCCATCGTCTGCCACCCACAGTGTCCCGATCTGCCGGACGGCTTCTTCAGCCTGAGGGCAGAGGCTCCGGATATCTTCCTCTGTCAGAAAATGATGACTTGCGCGGACTGACGCTTCCCATATTCCGAGCAGCCCGGCAACGAGCTCCGGAGTTCTGGCGTCCTTTTCAATGCTGTTGACATTAATCATAATCCTTTTTTCAATTTCGTACTACTTCTATTGGTTCCTCTACGCCTCCGTGAACGACACACAATAAACTGCCTGCAATGGAATCACTTGGTTATGAAAGCCGCCATGTCCTTCAGGACCTGTCTTGAAACGGTTTCGATAATTGTCCCGTATTCCGACGGGTTGCCTGTAGTACAATGCTGGAAAAGATGGTTCAGTCCCGGATATTCTTTTATGACAGATCCGCCGTTTTCAGGAAGACGGTTCCTCAAAGCAGACAGATTCATATCGGCATCTACTTGTGTATCAAGACTTCCATTCAACGCAAATACAGGACAGGCAATCTTTCCTATGTCCTCTGCCGGATCGTACGCCACGAAACTGTCGACCCAGGCGCCAGTGCCCGAAAGTATGGTTTCGAGGTTCTTCAGTACGGCATCCGGAAGGTCTGCCCCAGATGATTTTGCAAGTGAATCCAAAATATATCCGGCATCTCCGACAGGCTCGCCCGGACAGACATGCTCTGCACGGTAATCCAGGATGTCAGCAAGTACCGTACAGTAATCGTCTGTCATCTGTTCAGGCATACCTGCCTGCAGGAGAGCTGTCCGGTTCTGCCGCACAAGAATCTCCTTTCCGCTCACCGCTGCACCTGCCAGGCTTATGACAAAGTCGGCTTCACCTTTCCCTCCGAGCATGAAAGCTATCGTTCCTCCTTCACTATGACCGAGCACCCCTACTCTGCCGAACCGGCCGAGCGAATCCAGATAACGTAATCCGGCAAGAGCATCTTCCATATTGGACTGTACCGTGACAGAAGCAGGATCTCCGGCAGATGCTCCGACTCCACGGTCATCATATCTGAGGGTTGCAATCCCGTTTCTGGCAAAATAGTCAGCAATCACCAGAAACGGCTTATGGTTGAACAACTCCTCATCCCTGTTCTGCTGTCCGCTACCGGTAACCATAAGGACAACAGGCACTTGAGCATCAGACTCAAAGTCATATCCCACCGGATACGAAAGCGTGCCGGCAAGTACTGTGTCACCGTTTGCGAAAAACACTTCCTCTGTCCGGTACGGAAAGGGAGGCACAGGTGTCTGAGGCCTTAATATTATCGGTTTCCCGTGTCTGAGTTCCAATGGGAACGATGTTCCTGACTGGGAAAAATTCCCGAAAACGGACAATATGGAACCGCTGTCCGGATTCCTGTCGAATGTACCTGAAAATGACGCTCCGATAGCCGGAACAGATACTATAAGAGAATCGGCTGTAAATTTTTCCACTTCAGCCGGAATCCCTTTCACACTCTGATCGGGACTATCCATAGTACACACAAGGACGCCGTTCTGGGCTTCAGTGAAATTGAAAACGATATTCATGGAAACAGTCCCGACTGTAAGTTTTCCTGACCATGAGCCTGTCAGTTCCGGGACATCTCCGGCCTGACTCCGCGCTGTGGCGTTGACGTTTGGCGACAATCCGGCAGCCAACATCAGGAATAACACTGAAATCATTATGTATCTCATTCCGTAACAGTATTTTGCATAAATCATTGTCCCAGGCAGGAACGCTGGCAAAGTTACGGAATTTTACGACATACGACTACAGGCAGGGACAGGTGAATCATCAGTCATTGCACACCTGCAGTAGAAGATGGCCCCGGCCGAGAGGGCATGACAGAAGCTCAGAACAGTCTGGCGACGGCATAGCCTCCGAATGTCGCCAGGATGCCGAACAGCAGACTGCCTGCAACATACATGGCAAAGGTCCCGGTATTCCCATTCTGGAGAAGTGTCAGGGCATCGTTTGAAAACGTCGAAAAGGTGGTGAATCCCCCACAGAAACCTGTTGTCAGCAGAAGGCACAGAGAAGAAGATTCCGATGAATTTCTGGAAAACACTCCTAACAGGATGCCGATGATGAGACAACCGGCGATGTTCGTCAGGAATGTCGCGAGAGGGAATCCTGTCCTGACAGGATGCACCGCCAATGACAGAAGGTACCTCAGTATCCCTCCTGCGCAACTTCCCAATCCGACCAAAAGTATGGATTTCAGCATGGCCCGGGAATTTTTCAGCAGCCGGAAAGCCTGTTTCTCAGTTTGGTGCGGATGACCTCAATAACTGCCGGAAGGACTGATATGAAAATAATAGCTACAATAAGGAGCTTCAGGTTTTCCTGAACGAAAGGAAGGTCTCCGAAGAAGTAGCCGACATAGCAGAAAAGGGCTACCCAAGCGGCACCGCCAACCGCATTGTAAGTGATGAAATATGCATAATGCATCTTTCCCATACCTGCGACGAAAGGAGCGAATGTCCTGACAATCGGAACGAAGCGGGCCAGAATTATGGTCTTGCCTCCGTATTTTTCATAGAATGCGTGGGTCTTTTCCAGATAGCTCTGCTTGAATATCCTTGAATCGGGGTTGCTGAAAAGCTTGCGGCCGAAGAAGTGCCCTATCATATAGTTGCATGAATCCCCGAGGAATGCGGCGACAAACACGATCAGCACCAGTAGATGTACATCCAGAGGACATCCCGGCTGGGCTGCAATCGCTCCGGCTACGAAAAGCAGTGAATCGCCCGGAAGGAACGGAGTGAAGACCAGGCCTGTCTCGCAGAAGATTATAAGGAACAGAATCGCATAGGTCCACATATGGTATTCGTTTACGATATCCACCATATACTGGTCTATGTGAAGTATGAAATCAATTATAAAATCCATTGTCAAACAATAAATAACGTACCGATAAAATCATGAAAGGCGCAAAGATAGGAATTTATTCCGTAATAAAACAGTCATGTCTTTCGATAGCCCTCCTTTCTTCCCACAGAGGCATGTCTACCTGCCACGCCGTACATGGCTTCCATCCTGAAGAATACTTTCACTGCCATACTGACCTGACCTCACCTCCACGACACACCTGCAGTTGGACAATACGCATAACATTCTGTAAATAAACACATTCCAACAACAGGCTATTTGCAGGTGCCGCACTTTTATGCACACCTGCAGTAACGGGTATGCCCTACAGGTGCGTGTAATAAGGATTCACTACTGCAGGTGTGTCTGGAAATGTTACACCTGGAATTGACATCCCTATCGAACTAATTGAATATCAACTATTTCTATATACATCATCATTCTCAGGTGTGCGAAGGCATGCCTACATTCCGTTGATGTCTCATTCCGGGCACCACTGGCGCTGCCTTATTTTTATCTCTCATTAGATGAAGTGCATTTCATCTATGATGATTTAAATATCCATTATTAAAAAACGCTTCGGACAGTGTGATATAAAGTGCCGTCCGAAGCGTTATTGCTCAGTAGTATGCCTTGCTATTTGTAGAGAGCCTTACCCAAATCTTCCAGGCCGGCTTCACCGGGCAAGCCGGGCCAGGCCTGTTTCATGGCATCCACGAAAGCCTGTGCCGTTTCGTTGGCCGCAAGCAGCTCTTTCATCTTTTTCAGATAGGCGATCTTGAACTCCACCGCATCGCGTGCAGCCGCGCCTCCGTGTCCGCCGATGAACAGCGTTGCTCCCGAAACCAAAGAATTTTCAGCTTCCGCTATTTCTGCGCCGATAGCGGCAGGAGAAGAGATTTGCAGGTGGCTGACATGCGCCTTTGCCGGAGTCCAGTGTGTGTAGTAAGCCTTGCCTCCAATCAGAATGCTCGCGCCCGGGAAATCTGTCGTAGCTCCGTGACGGAATTCAAAGGTAACTCCCGCCCATGTCTGGGTCGTGCCGAATGCCACCTCCGTGGCCTTGCCTGTGGGCATGTCGGTCAGAGCGTCACCGAACGCATGTTCAAAGCCTTTCATCATGCCGCCGTAGATTTCTCCTTTGGTAAATTCCGGCATGCCCTGAGCCATCACCACGTCATGTTTCCCGGTTCCTCCCACATGATAGTCCGTGATGCGCTTCTCCACCGGCTTCTCCAATGTGGAAAGATAGGAGTCGAATTCGGCCACATTGTCCTTGAACAGAGGCTGTTCCATTGTTACAAGGGCATCCTTTCCCTCAATGATGTAGCTTGCGTCGCCCAACGCGTCGTTGGTGTAATAAACGTGCAGTCTGTAATTGCCGAGGTCATGTACCTCGAAGCGTCCTTTTGTCTGTGCCATAACTGTAACCGTTAAAAAATTCAACAAAATGAATAATACCTTTTTCATTGTTTTTAAAAATCGTTTAATTGTTCTGTTACTTACTAAAAGTATCTTTGTTTCTTTTACACTGCAAAGATGTGCGGATTATTTGGACCTTGCAAGTAGGTACTTATACGTCAGATACTTACGAAGATGTAACTATTGCTGTGCATGAGCAGGTTACAGACAAAAATTTTTTGAAAAAAGTTTCTTGCTGCTTGAAAGAAATTAACTTACCTTTGTAGAGTAAATTGAAACACAGCAATTCCATGAACAGAACAACAATAGAAGATGCAGTATTCCCGGATTGCCCGATACGGAACATCCTCGCCAGGCTCTGCGATAAATGGTCGCTTTTGGTCTTATACACGCTGAACAAGACCGGTAAGGAGCCGGTGCGCTTCAAGGAGCTGCAGCGCGGGATTCCCGACATTTCGCAGAAGATGCTGACAGTGACTCTGCGCACACTGGAGGAGGACGGTTATGTCACACGAACAATATATCCGGAGGTTCCTCCGCGAGTAGAATATGCGCTGACTGAGAGGGCCGGATCCCTCTTGCCCCATATCAATGCCTTGATAGAATGGGCTTTGGAAAACAAGGACTCCATTATGGCAGACAGAAAGGCTTTTAAAGATTCACCGGGAGCGGCAAGTTTTGCTAACGGTAAAATGCGTGGAGGCCAGTAAGGTAGTTACTGCGAATGAAATGTATGGTTAATGTGCGCAAGGCGGCCATGTACCTGCACCTCCGAGGGGGATGTGCGGTGGAAGTGTGCGCAGTGGAAACGGATTCGAAACCACCGGGCACAAGAAACGAGCAGAACTCTACCTCTGGCGCAGGCGAGGAATGGAGTTACATCCTTATTATCAGATAGTTAAGTATCTAACAAGTTGCGCCAGGGTTAAATTTTGTCCTTGAAAAAGTTGACAGGGGTATTCGGATCCCAACTCGAGTGAATTATCCGTTGATGCCGCATTTGTCATTTCGACCGACCGGAGGGAGCGGATGATGATCACTATATAGTAAAAGGCCCGGCGGGGGGACAATCTTCGCCGGGCCTTTGCAGCTTATATGTATTTATTGTTTTTTCGTGAGATCGAACTCAAGGGAGAACGGAGTGAAATCCGGAAGGTCTATTTCTTCAACTTTTACGCCTGCTGCAGACAGCTTGAATGTAAGGTTCTTGGATTCAATGTCATAAATACAGTCAGCGCCTTCAGACGTGATTTCGACTTCGATTGTAAGTCCTTCCGTATTACCGGAGCCGTCGGCTGTTGTGCCTGTGGCCAGCGTGAGCTCCAGCGGTTCAGGGGCGAGGAAGAGTCCGACTGATGTCTTGTCTTCATTGATTTCCGCCGTATACGGAATGGAATAATCCACTTTTCCGAGACTCTCCATTATCTGGTCAACGCCTTCTTCCGATCCTATAACCTTGATTATCAGATCCCGTACAGGGAAATCTGTAAATTGAATGGCATCTGCAGTGACTTTTGCCGTGATTTCAGTCCCGGACGGGGTCTCCTCCTCTGAGTCAGCCGTCGGAGCGGCTTCCAAAACATTCATAGTGCCCGCATATTCTCCGATAACGGCTGTTTCATCTGCCGGGTCGGTCCCTCCGTCATTTCCTCAGCTGTCATTTTTATCGCATGCCACCATCGCGATGCTTGCCCATGCCAGGAACATCATCTTGATCCAATTATTCAAAGTGTTGGTATTCATTTTAATTCAGTTTAAAAGTGTAACATAGTATTGAAAGCTTTCAGATATATAAGCCTTGAAACCCTTGAATCTTGCACATTGCCGTTATGATTTTTTTCGAAACGAAAGTTTTGTGTCCGGGCCATAAACAAAAAATCCCGAAGTCGGCAGACTTCAGGATTTTGCTTTGATTTGCCCTTTCGGGTGGTGGGAGCAGAGGGAGTCGAACCCCCGACCCTCTGCTTGTAAGGCAGACGCTCTGAACCAACTGAGCTATGCTCCCTTTTTTCGTTTCTTATAGGAGATTTCTACGTTATGCTTCGTATCATCAGTCAGTCATTTACATGAGTAAACTCCTTCCTTCTTCACTCGCATGCCTTGAACTCCCCTAAAACAAACTTCAAAAATTCAGTTGTTTATCTTTTGGAAAGACTGCGTTGGACTTCGTATCGTCGGTCAGTCATTTACATGAGTAAACTCCTTTCCTCCTCACTCGTCCGCCTTGTTCTAACCAAAAATAAACTTCAAAATTCTTGAAAGAACTTCCCGTTTTTGTTTTCGGGACTGCAAAGATAGAAAACATTTTTTATTCTGCAAAATTTTTTATCCATCAGGTAGGACCACGTACAGATTTCGCCATCCTTTTCAATAGAAAAGTAACTGACAATCAATCTGTTAAAATTAAAACACAAGTTCGCGGTCCAAGTTAAAAAGTGTGGACCGCGAACCGTTTTGTTCCATCTTCCTTAAATTAAATCTCTGATAACCAACAAAATAACGACAACAGCATGGTTCGCGGTCTGTCCCGTGCTTATGAGCGGAGGAATTTAAAGAAAAACTGCTGCCTTTCCGGACGAAGGCCGGAAACCGGAGTTGAAGAATCTGTTTGATAGAGGCATGACAACGGTCTGATGGACTTCGGAGAGCGAAGAAACTGATAGATAGTCTGCGGTATTGCGGTACAGAAAAAATTTCATATTTTTATTTGTTTTTTCATACAAAATTGTATAATTTCGCATTACAGAAAATTAGAATATTAATTAACTAATACACTACCAGAACCATGGTAGAAATCGAGAATCTTAATAAAACCTACTACAACGGCACTGCCCTTCATGTCCTGAAGGGCATAAATCTGTCCGTTCCGGACGGGGAATTCCTTTCGATCATGGGAGCATCAGGTTCCGGGAAATCGACGCTTCTGAATATCCTCGGCATATTGGACACTTATGATGAAGGCTCATATTATCTTGGAGGCAAACTCATAAAAAGTCAGGACGAAACGCAGGCCGCTGCACTTCGGAACGATATGATAGGATTCATTTTCCAGTCTTTCAACCTTATAAGCTACAAAACGGCTTTAGAGAACGTCGCACTCCCGTTGTATTATAAAGGATACCGAAGGAAGAAGAGAAATGAGATGGCGATGGATTTTCTGGACAGGCTCGGACTGAAGGATTGGGCGGACCACCGCCCGAACGAGATGTCCGGAGGACAGAAACAGAGGGTGGCGATAGCAAGGGCGCTCATTACCAGACCCAAGCTGATTCTGGCCGACGAACCGACCGGGGCGCTGGACAGCAAGACATCGCAGGAAGTGATGGACCTGCTCAGAAAGGTAAATAAGGAACTGGGTATGACCATTATATGCGTAACCCATGAAAAAGGGGTGGCCGTCCAGACAGACAGGACCGTACATATCAAGGACGGGATCATAGAAGGAGAGGAATCCAACCGTCCCGAGACTGTGCATTCCATGCTGAAATAGCGAAAAAAGACAGACAGAAAAAACTTACACACAGACTGATGCTCTGATATGAGAGAACTTCTGAGCGAAATATTCGAATCACTGAAACAAAACAGACTCCGCACCGTGCTCACGGGATTTTCCGTAGCGTGGGGAATTTTCATGCTTGTGGTGCTGCTCGGCTCAGGAAACGGACTGAAAAACGGGCTTATGACCAATTTCGGGACGCAGATGATAAACAGCGGTTCGATTTACGGAGGTTATACTACGGTCAGCTACGGAGGATTCAACAGGTACAGAGAGGTATATATGAGGAATGAAGATCTGGATATGATCCTGGAAGAGTTCGGCAGCTATATCAAAGACATCAGCGCTACATCATGGTACAACAGCGTGACAGCACGGTATGAAGACATGACTCTTACTGCAGGGGTGGATGGAGTCACTCCTGAATATGCAAGGATGCAAGGTTCGGAAATGCTGTACGGCAGGTATATAAACGACCTTGACATGAAAATGAGAAGGAAGGCTGCCGTTGTAGACGAAAACATTGTCAGAGTACTGTTCAAAGGAGAGAATCCCGTAGGCAGGGTCCTGATGATGGACTCCATCCCCTATCTCATAGTCGGAGTCGTCAAAACGGACAAATTCAAGACGTGGCCGTCAATAATCATACCTCTGTCGACAGGACAGCTGATCTATTCCAAGAGCGACGAGAAACTTTCTTCAGCCACATTCGTTTTCCAGGATAAAGTAAAAGAGTCCGATATCCCTGTGTTCGAACAGGAACTGCGCACTAAAATGAGCCGTAAGTACGGATTTTCACCCGATGACATGTCTGTCTTCAGGATATATAACAACATGGAAAACTACAAGTCCGTCATGACCGTATTCCGGGCCCTGACAGTATTCATCTGGATGATAGGAATCGGGACACTCATGGCAGGGATCGTAGGCGTGGCCAACATCATGCTTGTAACAGTCCGGGAGAGGACTTTCGAGATAGGCATCAGGAAAACACTGGGAGCATCTCCGAGATCGGTCATAGTGATGATCCTTACGGAAGCCGTGGTGATAACTTCCCTGTTCGGCTACCTGGGAATGTGTACGGGCGTCGCTGTCATGGAAGGTGTGAACAGGTATCTGATAACGACTGCCGAAGAAGCCGATCCCGAGGACGTGTTCGCCAATATAACATTCTTCCAGGACCCTACACTCGACATATCCATAGTGGCCAGCGCCACGGCCGTTCTGGTGATTGCAGGAGTGATCGCAGGCTATATCCCTTCCAGGCGGGCTGCAAGGGTAAAGACAATAGATGCATTGAGGGACAGCCTATGATACGGGTTTTAGACATAGAATGGTGGAACGAAATATTCCAGAGTCTGGGAAGGAACAGGAGAAGGAGCATTTTCACGGCTCTCGGAGTCGTATGGGGCACTTTCATGCTGGTACTCCTGCTTGGAGTAGGCATGGGGCTGTCCGATATCGTAACAGGAGAAATGGCCGACAATGCTTCGAACACCACCTACATGTTCTCACAGCAGACCTCGGTACCTTACAAGGGGATGAAGTCGGGAAGATGGTGGAATATGGACTACCATGACGTAGAACAGATGTCAGGCATACCTGAAGTGGAAACGGCCGGCGCCATGGGCTCCAGCAGATCATTCAAGCTCATATACGGAGTCATTGCCCATGACTCCTACACTGCGGCCTACGATCTGGGATTCCAGAAAATAGACGGAATACAGGCAGTGGAAGGAAGGCTCCTGAACAGGATCGACATGAAAGAAAGGAGGAAAGTATGTCTGATACCGAAAGAGCTGGCCCCGAGAATCGACGGCGGGAACTCCATGATAGGAAAGACCGTCAAGATCGGCGACACGAATTTCACCATAGTCGGCACCTATGTCAAAACCAGCCAGACCTTTATGTTCAACGATCCTGACAGGACCGTGATAATCCCGTACACCACTGACAATTACCTTTTCAGCAGAGGGAATATGTACGTAAGCGCGATCGCCGTAACAGGTGACATCGATGCAGACCAGGCATCAATAGAAGAAAGTTGCCGGATGATACTTTCAGAGAACCATCTGATTTCCCCTGACGATGACAAGGCATTCTATTCGTTCAATACGAAAGAAATTCTGGACAAGGTAAAAGGCCTGTTTTCCGGAGTCATATTCCTGACATGGTTCGTCGGGGCGGGGACACTTCTGGCGGGCATAATCGGAATCAGCAACATAATGCTGATCATCGTGAGGGAACGCAGACAGGAAATAGGCGTAAGACGGGCTTTGGGAGCCAGACCGGATGAAATCATCGGACAGGTACTTGCCGAAAGTTCCGTACTGTCACTTATTGCCGGAATCATAGGAATGACTGCAGCCATACTCATACAGGGGCTGCTTGACAAGACACTGCTTCCGGTCATACTTCAGGATACTTATATGAGCGAGACGGTGCATGCCTATACGCTGCAACTGCCGTTCGGGACTGCCCTGCTGGCATTCGGGCTGATCCTGGCAGGAAGCCTCGCAGCAGGCATATTACCCGCTTACAAGGCTATAGATATCAACGCAGTGGATGCCCTGCGGGAAGAATAATACTGTCCCCGGCAAAGCCATCAGGCCAAAACTGCGGGACAGCCGAACAGTAATAAACAAATTGGAATGATATGAAAAGGTTTTTCAGAGTTTTCTGGATTTCATTGCTTGTCCTGCTTTTCCTCGGGACAATGGTGTTCCTGTGGATGAAAAGCAGACCGCAGGTACAGACTTACGAACTGCTGTCCCCGCAGACAAGGACTATTGAGAACTCCATCATCGCCACCGGCAAGGTGGAACCGAGCAACGAGGTGCAGATAAAGCCGCAGATTTCAGGAATCATAGATGCAATCCACTATGACCCTGGCGATGACATAAAGGTAGGCGACGTGATAGCCACCATCAAGGTCGTTCCTGAAATGAGTTCCCTCAACAGCGCGGAAGGCAGGCTGCGGGTAGCCGAAATCAATTATGACAAAGCCCTGAAAGAGCATCAGAGGAACATGGAGCTTTTCGACAAGGGAATACTCTCCCAGGAAGAATTCGAGACTTCCCAGGCCGCTCTGGACAACGCCAAGGAGGAAACGGACAATGCAAAAGACGCTCTGAAGATAATAACCGACGGCGTATCCGAGAAATACAGCCACCTTAGCAATACCCTCATCCGGTCTACCATCACGGGAAAGATCCTCGACATACCGGTAGAAGTGGGGAATTCGGTCATCCAGGCCAACACCTTCAACGACGGGACAACCATAGCTACGGTAGCCGATCTGGGGAACATGCTGTTCAGGGGCGACATCGACGAATCCGATGTCGGCAAAATCACTGACGGAATGCCTGTCAAGGTGAAAATAGGTGCACTTCAGGGTATGGATTTCGATGCCTCTCTCACCTATATTTCCCCAAAATCCGAAGAAGTCAACAATGTGGTGATGTTCGAGATCGAAGCTGAGCTGGAAATACCGGATTCCGTTTTCGTAAGGGCGGGATACAGTGCCAATGCGGAAATCATCACCGACAGGAAAGAAAACGTAATGTCAATAGAAGAAAGCTGCATACGGTTTTCCGGAGATACCTCCTTCGTGGAGATCTTCAAGGGAATGGATAAAAAGGAACAGATTTTCGAAAGGAAAGACATAAAGATCGGGATGTCCGACGGAGTATATATCGAGATACTTGAGGGACTGGGGCCGGAGGACAGGGTGAAAGGCAATCTGCAGGTGAAATAACGGAAGACAATATCAAAAATTTAAAATACCGACGATGAAACCGTATGGAATACATATCTGCATTCTGGTCTGGCTGTGCTGTACCGCCCAGCTCTTCGGGCAGCAGCCTGCGGCATCAGTACCGGAAGATGCCGCAGTTGAAGAATGGACTCTGGAAAAATGCATAGGCTATGCCCTGGAACACAACACCGACATAGCCACCGGCCGGCTGGAAGTGGAAAGCGGGAAAATCGCGCTGAATTCAGCCAGGATGTCAAGACTTCCTGACCTGTCGGCATCGCTCGGAGGCAACGTATATTTCGGACGAAGCCCTTCCCGAGATGCCTCATACATAGACAATTCACAGATTTCCGGGTCGTTCGGGCTGTCAGCCAGCCTGCCGGTTTACCAGGGTCTGAGAATCAAGCATGAAATCGACAAGGCGAAAATAGACTTTGAAGCTGCTACGCAGAACCTCGAACTTGCACGAAAGAACATTTCGCTGAACATAGCATCGCTCTTCCTGCAGGTAATGTATGACAAGGAACTGGTATCCATAGCAAGAAGCCAGCTGGAAATGAGCACAAGCCAGCTGGAACTCTCCAGAGGGCAGTTCGAAAGCGGAAGAATCTCCCGCAGCGAAGTGGTAAGGAGCGAATCGCTGGTGGCCGCAGACAAGGCATCCCTGGTCCAGAACGAGAATTCCTATACACTGGCACTGCTGGACCTGCGCCAGGCTATGAACATGCCCGACAGCATTGCTATGGCTCCCGTCATGGACATATATGATGTCCCGCGCATCGAAGAAATCCCGGCATTGTCCCAGATTTACGAACAGTCGGTCAGGCTGCACCCTTCAATCAAATATGCAGAAGCATCACTGCAAAGCAGCAGATTCGCACTGAAATCCGCAAAGAGCGCATACCAGCCTACAGTCTATTTCTCTGCGGGTTACGGGAACAGCGTCTACAGCAACCTTACCGACAAGAGCATGAATACAAGTTTCTGGAACCAGCTGCAGGGCAACGGCAACGAATACATAGGGCTATCCATATCCATTCCTATCTTTTCAAGGAATTCCGTCAGGAACAATGTCAGGATATCGAAACTCTCGGTAACACGTCAGGAACTGATGCTCGGCGAAGCGCAGAAATCGCTCAAGAAAGAGATAGAACAGGCCTATTACGGGGCCATAGCCGCCTACAGTACGCTGAATTCATCACAGAAAGCCCTTGAAGCCGCTCTGCTGAACTTTGAGAACGAAAAGGCAAGTCTGGATTCCGGGAGGTCCGACATGTACGACTATGCCAACGCCAAAGCTGAAGTAGAAAAAGCACAGGCAACGCTCGCCCACAGCAAATACGACTTCATACTGAGGGTGAAAATACTGAATTTCTATATGCTATAAGCTCAAAAAAAGCAGACATGGACTTTAAATGAAGCAGAATGACAAAAATCATTGCAGTATGAAAAATTCAAACAGAACAATACTTGCCTGCATGACCGCAATATGTATGGTTTCAGCATTGCATGAGGCCTGCGCCCAGAACCTTACGGTAGCGACATACAACATAAGAAATGAAAATGCAGGCGATGCGAAGGCAGGAAACGGATGGGAAGCAAGATACCCGTGGGTATGTTCTCTTATAGAATTCGAGGGCATAGATATTTTCGGGGCACAGGAGGTACTCGATGACCAGCTGAATGACATGCTCGAAGCATTGCCGGAATACGGTTATGCGGGAGCCGGGCGCGATGACGGGAAGAAGAAAGGGGAATATGCCCCGATATTCTATCTCAAAGACAGGTTCAAGGTTCTGGACAGCGGATGGTTCTGGCTGTCGGAGACACCTGATGTTCCATCCAGAGGGTGGGACGCCGCCCTTCCGAGAATCTGTACCTGGGGACATTTCAAGGACAAGGAGACAGGCAGGAAACTTTGGTTCTTCAACCTGCATATGGATCACATAGGCGTACGGGCGCGGGCTGAAGGAGCCGCACTTGTTATCGAAAGGATAAAGGAATGGTGCGGTAAAAATGAAACCGTTTTTCTGACAGGCGATTTCAATGTGGACCAGAAAAACGAAATCTACGCGACATTCACCGGTTCCGGAGTACTGGAAGATTCATTCATCACTGCAGAAAAGAAATACGCTCCGACCGGTACCGTAAACGGATTTGATCCTGATGCCATGACAGACAGCAGGATAGACCACATATTCGTTTCTCCGGGAATAAATGTCCGGAACTACGGGGTGCTTACCGAGACATACCGCAGCGAAACGGGAGGGGATTCTTACAAGTCAGGCAATTTTCCCGAGGAAATCAACCTGCATAAATACCGGGCAAGAACCCCGTCGGACCATTTCCCCGTGATAATCAAAGTACAACTGTAAACCAGGTCCTGACACCCGACTACGGACGTACCCAGTGGATACGGATTCCCTTGCGTTCCATGCCGCGGAACCACGTCATCTGCCTCTTGGCGAACTGATGTATGGCGATAGCCAGGCGCTCCTTCATTTCCTCGTAGCCGAGCTGGCCTGTAAGATATAGAGTAACGAATTTATACTCAAGTCCGTAATAAATAAGGTCCTCTGCCGGAATGCCACTGTCCAGGAGCCTCCTGACTTCATCCGCCATTCCTTCCTGAAGACGGGCGTCAAGACGGCGGTCTATCCTTGCATTGCGCTCGTCACGGCTGACGAGCGTACCTATATAATAAGTATTCTTCGGCAGAAAATGCGTCCTTTCTACAGGGTGCTGCGATTCATAGATGGCTATCTCAAGCGCCCTGACAAGACGCTTGCGGGTATCGTAATCCGTTGAATTGTGCAATGGTTTAAGTGCCGCAAGACGGTCTATTAGTGTCCGGGTGTCCTCTTTTTCCAGCTCAGCACGCAGGGCAGGGTCGGCCGGGACATCCGGAAGGGAATAGCCGCAAGTGGCAGCTTCAATGTAAAGACCTGAACCTCCGCACAGTATAGGCACGCAGCCACGGGAAACGACATCCTTGTAGGCCTTTTCAAAATCCCGCTGATACTCATAGATATTATACTTCGTCCCCGCATCGGCTATGTCCATCAGATGATAAGGCACGCCGTCATATTCCGAAAGGTCCTTCCCGGTGCCGATATCCATGCCGCGATACACCTGACGGGAATCGGCTGAAAGTATCTCTGCATGGCGTCTGCCTGCCGAATCTGCAGGGCAGACCCCGGATGAAGCCAGCAGCCGGTCGAACTCCTTTGCAAGGCGGACCGCATATTTCGTCTTGCCGGAAGCTGTAGGACCCAATACGCAGACAAGACCGATGCTGCCGTCCAGATAAGACTGCAGCACCTTTTCAATGTCGATTGTTTCCGGTTCCGGCAGTTCCGCCATCGGCGGAACCCCTTTCCTGCTATTCTCCATAAAGGTATTTCCTTTGCGCAGGGGTAAGAGTATCTATCTCGCAGCCCCATGATGCGAGGATACGGCGCGCAACCTCCTGATCTATACTGCGGGGCACGTTGTTGAGCATATGCCAGATCTTGCGCTCTATCTTATGTCCGTTGCAGACGAGATATCGCGCGCTCAGCGCCTGGATAGCGAATGACATGTCCATGATTTCCGCCGGATGGCCGTCACCTGCAGCCAGATTTACCAGGCGGCCTTCAGCCAGGATATAGATACGTCTCCCGTTCTCCAGCAGATAACCTGTAATGTTCTTTCTGGCCGGGCTGATCTCCTTAGCCATTTCAGAAAGACCTTTTACGTCCACTTCGACATCGAAATGCCCGGCATTGCAGCAGATGGCGCCGTCCTTCATAAGGGAGAAATGCCCGGCGGTTATCACCTGTTCGCATCCTGTCACCGTTACGAATATGTCTCCTATAGGTGCTGCCTGCTCCATTTTCATGACGGTGAAGCCGTCCATAACGGCCTCCATGGCCTTAACGGGATCCACTTCCGTAACTATGACCTTGGCGCCCAAACCTTTGGCCCTCATGGAAACTCCTTTTCCGCACCATCCGTATCCTGCCACCACCACATTCTTCCCCGCTACGATAAGATTCGTTGTCCTGTTGATACCGTCCCAGACCGACTGTCCGGTACCATAACGGTTATCGAAGAGATGCTTGCAGTCGGCATTGTTCACAAGCATCATAGGGAACTGGAGTTCACCGGCCCTGTCCATGGCCTGAAGCCGCAGTATGCCGGTCGTAGTCTCTTCGCAACCGCCGATCACATCAGGGATAAGATGTGCGAATTCTGTATGCATCAGATGAACCAGATCCCCTCCGTCATCGATTATTATATTCGGTCCCGCTTCCAGGACCTTGCGTATATGTTCCTGATATTCTTCTGCTGTAGCGCCATACCAGGCGAATACGTTCAGGCCTTTGCGGGCCAGGGCGGCAGCCACGTCATCCTGTGTGGACAGCGGATTGCTTCCCGTGACATACATGTCGGCCCCTCCGGCCGCAAGGGTTTCGCAAAGATATGCTGTCTTGGCCTCCAGATGTACGGAAAGCGCTATTTTAAGTCCTTTGAACGGTTTTTCTTCAGAGAATTCTTTTTCCAGTCCTCCCAGAAGCGGCATATGGTGCCGCACCCAGTCGATTTTGAGCTGACCCTCCGGCCAGAGGTTGATGTCTCGGATTTCGCTTGGCATGATTTCCATGAATTATGTGGTTATCTGTAAAGGACAAATGTAATGAGATTTGGCGCTCTTTGCAATTATATGAAGAAAATATCCCTATCTTTGCAGTCCCGATTTCTGAAACTTCAGGGAGAAAAGCCATGCCGAAAGCAAAAAGCAAAGTAGAAATCAAGAACCGCAGGGCCTCATTTGACTATGAGTTCCTGGAAACCTATACTGCCGGAATCGTGCTGAGCGGTTCCGAAATCAAATCCATCAGGGCAGGCAAGGCTTCACTGGTGGACGCTTTCTGCTATTTCAACAACGGGGAACTGTACGTCAAGAACATGCATGTGGCCGAATACTTCTGGGGAAGCTGGGGAAAGCAGGACCCTCGCCGTGACCGCAAGCTGCTGCTCACCCGCAAGGAACTTTCCAAACTACAGAGATCGGTCAAGGAAAAGGGACTTACCATCGTTGCAGTCAAGCTTTTCATCGCCGACAACGGATATGCGAAGCTCCTCATTGCGCTTGCGCGTGGAAAGAAACAGTTCGACAAGCGGCAGTCCATCAAGGAAAAGGATCTGAAAAGGGAAATGGAACGCATGTAAATCAGCGTTCCCAGCGGTCTTCATCGAAATCCGGAGCCTCGTAAGGCCCGTTATGATCAATCACGAATGACATATAGGTAATGGGAATGCCCCTCGAAAGGTACTGCGACTCATAGAAAGTCTGGACCTGGAAAAGGGCTTCGACGGCATCGCGTCCGCAGACAGATTCCAGCGGAGTCCCGTAAAGACTCTTCTTGTCCGCTCCATAGATATCAGTAGCCGAAGCCATGATTTTCAAGCCGTTCTTTCCGGCTACAGCCATTGTATATTCATGCAGGAGCCTGCTGTCGGTCTTCAGGTGCACTATGCCTCCCTTCTTCAGAAAACTCCTGTATCTTTCAAGAAACAAAGGGGACGTCAGCCTTTTCTTCGGTTTCTTGAGCTGCGGATCGGCAAACGTTATCCATATTTCAGAAACTTCATCCGGAGCGAAAAGCGAACCGATGAACTCTATGCGTGTTCGGAGGAAAGCCACATTGGACAGACTGTGTTCAGTAGCATACTTTGCCCCTTTCCAGAGTCTGGCCCCTTTAATGTCCACTCCGATATAGTTGAATGCAGGATTGCGCAGTGCAAGGTCTATGGTATATTCCCCTTTGCCGCAACCGAGTTCGACCACTATCGGACGGGTATTCCGGAATATATTTTCCCCCCAATGCCCCTTGAGCGGATGGTCCGCTCCGAGGACTTCCGCCGTTGCCGGCTGAACCAGACAGGAAAATGTCTCGTTCTCCTTGAATTTTCTGAGTTTGTCTTTTCCCATAAATTTCTTTCAGATTTTTACATGCCTGAGTCCGAATCCTCTTAAACCGGGAAACCTTTCTTCTCCCGGAACCGCTATCCTGACAGTCCAGATCCCGTACTCTACCGGAGAAAAACCGCTTCTGTAGACATGCTCGTACTGTTTTGAATGCAGAGAACCTCCGATATAATCATTCTTGTCCATTCCGACCGTCTCCCGGTAGGTCCTCCCGGACGGAGAAACAGCCTCCACCTGCAGAGGAATGACCCCCGGCATATTTTCAAAAGTATCGGCAGAAGCATCGATCACAGTATAGAAATACAATGCATGCCTGCTCAGACTGTCGCTCAAATCGACGGAGAACTCATACTCCGCTTCCGGCGTCCTTTCCGACTGCTTTACGAAAGTCCCGTTCTCGACAGGCTCCCCGCAAGCCACCGCGAATGACAGCAGGGCCGCCCATATGGACAGAAGACGGATAATATGCCGAACACTTATGCGCATCCGTAAGACGTATTAGGAATTGGACTTGGGCGGACGCGGAGGACGGTTGCCGCCTTTTCCTGATTTTCCCGATCTCTTCTTCTTTTTCTTTTTGGCTTCATCGAACCGGGTAATGCTTTCATCGCCGACGGCCGATACGAATTCAGGGGCGACTACGTCAGGTTCTGTTTTCAATGATTCCGGTTTTTCCCCGTGCCTGTTCATCCGGATGATTTCCTTCACGTCAGCAGCAGGCAGTGCGAAAAGATTCGCCAGCGAATTGGGGTCGTATGAAAAATACATCGTCTCTTTGAGAATGTCAGTCTTCATAAGGAAAGCCTGACCGTCCTGAAACTCGAGGGGCGCAGTAACCTTAGGGATTCTGGACTGGGCGTCCATATAGGATGCCGTCTCATAGTTAAGACAGCATTTCAGCTTTCCGCACTGTCCGGCAAGTTTCTGGGGATTCAGTGACAGATCCTGACATCTGGCCGCAGTGGTGGAGATGGACTGGAATGCCGATATATAGTTCGAGCAGCACAGCTCGCGGCCGCAGACTCCCAACCCTCCTATCAGTCCGGCCTCCTGTCTGGCTCCGATCTGCTTCATCTCTATCCTTATGCGGAACTCGTCAGCAAAGACTTTGATCAACTGCCTGAAATCGACCCTGCCGTCGGCTATATAGTAGAATATGGCCTTGGTCCCGTCACCCTGGAATTCCACGTCTCCGATCTTCATCTCCAGTCCGAGCTCCTCGGCTATCTGTCTGGCCCTGATCATGGTCTCATGTTCCCTGGCTATTGCCTCCTGCCATTTTTCCAGGTCGAATACCTTCGCCTTGCGGTAGATCCGCTTGAAATCCGCCGTAGCCGGATCGACCTTCTTGCAGGCCATCTGACGGGCGACCATCGGCCCTTCCAGAGTGACGATGCCGAGATCATGGCCGTTGGCGGTCTCCACTATGACCATGTCTCCGGTCTTGATGGTCTGGCCGGACTTGTTGACGTAAAACCCTTTGCGCGTGTTCTTGAAACGCACTTCAAAATAATCCTTGTACTGTTCCTGAGCCACTCCGGGAAGCCAGTCATAGACCTCGAGCTTGCAGCAGCCCTGACGGTAGGTGCAATGCAGGGAACCCTCATCGTCCCTCTCCACCGTACAACCGCGCGAACAGTCGAACTTCCTGATTTCGTTATCTGTATCCATAATCTCAAATGCTTAAAAAAATCCGGTCTGCCAGGTCGCAGAATACTATCTTTGCATTGACGTTCCTGTCTATCAGGGCCGAAGCCCTGTCCAGCTGACCCAATGTCTTTTCGCAGAAAGACGGATTGCACCACTTCGAGGCCGAAGAGAAAAAGTCCGTTTCCTGCGGTCTCATATTGGCGACTGAATCCATCCCCTGCTGAACCATATATATTTTCCGGAGACAGTCTCCGGCGAATGAGCAGAATGCTTTCTGTTTTTCTCTGGAATCGAGCGCGGCTATCTGCTCTGAAGCCTCAAGGACGGAAAGCAGATTCTTTTCATGTGCACCGCGCAGCATGTCGGAGAAAATATCCATGTACCTGACATACTCATCAGTCCCGGCCGCATCGTAGAGTGCGGCACCGATACTGCCTCCTGATATGTTCGCCAGCACATCGGCCTCTTCCCGGCTGAATGAGAACTTTCCGCACAATGTCCGGGCTACCTCTTCCCTGGAAGCAGGCAGTACCCTGAAACCCTGGCATCTGGAAGAAATGGTCTGCAGGACCTTTTCGGGAGCATGGGTAATGAAAATGAAAACCGTTTTCTCCGGAGGTTCCTCAACGACCTTCAGAAGTCTGTTCGCCGCTTCCGCATTCATCTTTTCCGGCAGCCACACCAGAACGCATTTGTATCCGTTTTCCACCGATGTGAAAGAAAGTTTCTCAAGGATATATTTCGCCTCGGCCACCGTGATGTTCCCGGATTTGTTTTCTATTCCGAGAGCCTCATACAAACTGCTTTCAAGAAAATACGGGTTTTTCAGAACAAGCTCGCGCCACTGCGGAAGGTATGTCTCCGAAGTGGGTCTGGACGAAGCCTGGACTTTTGAACCGGAATTTACCGGAAAAATGAAATGAAGATCCTGATAGATAAGTTTGGATATCTTGTTGCATGAAGGACATTCCCCGCAGGAATCCCCGTCATGGCGATGAGGGCAATTAAGGTACTGTACATAAGCAAGAGCAAGGGGCAATGCTCCGCAGCCTTCGTTCTCGTAAAGGAGTACGGCATGGGCCACCCTCCCGGTGTCGGCCATCGACATCAGAGCCCTCTTAATATCTTCATTGCCTGTGATATCTGCGAATCTCATCAACAGTTCTTCTATTTAAGTTGTCCCTTTGACGACGGTCTGCCGCCGCATCCGGGATTTTTCTTTCCGGCAAAGGCTATCTGGAACGGTCTCCTACATATCTGGCTACCTCCGCAAGCATATCCCTGTAGGAGGATTCCGGCAATATCTCTATCGCGGTCACGGCATCGGATATGTATCGGGACAGCTCTTTTTCAGCATAGGACACACCGTTGTGCTCTTTTACGAAATCCATGACGGCATCCCTGTTCCCCGGATGTTCATGTATATCCGCAACCATTTTCCTGATACCTGCGGCCGTCCGCTCCGGGACAGACTGGAGGGCACCGAGTAAAGGAAGGGTTATCTTCTGCTCGAGCACATCCACACCCACGGGCTTGCCTATGCCTTTATCCTGAGAATAATCGAAGATATCATCCCTTATCTGGAAAGCCAGACCCAAAGCCGTAGCAAACCTCGTCACGGCATCCTCTATTTCTGCAGGAGCCCCGACGGATATGGCCGCCGAAAGGCATGCTGCCACAAAAAGCGACGCCGTCTTGTTATATATTATCCGGATATAATCATCCTTTGAAGTATCTCCCGTACCGGCTTTCTGCAACTGGAGCATCTCCCCTTCCGCAAGATCCGAAAGCGTTCTGGAAAATATATGCAGCACCCTGTCGCCGTGATTATCGGCAGAAAGGATGAGCCCCATGGCCTTTACCAGCCAATAATCCCCGACAAGGACAGAAACCGAAGGCCCCATCAGAGAACGTATTGTAGGATAGCCGCGACGCTGGTCGCTGCTGTCTGCCACATCGTCATGCAGGAGAGTGGCGTTGTGAAGCAGTTCGGCCGCAGCAGCATAACGGCAGCTGTCATCGGAAGCCTTTCCTCCCGAACAGGCCATGGCGACCAGCATCGAGAGCAGGGGGCGGAGCTGCTTCCCGCCATGTGAAAGTATCTTTCCGTTAAGACTCTGAAGCAGCCCGATATCAGAGTCCAGGGAATCCTTTATATAAGACTCCACGGCCAGCCAGCGGTCTCCGAGCATAGCCTTTATATCATCAGGACTCATATCACTCATCTATTTTTTCTATTATCTCTTCCGGCGTCGTACAGAACACTATCATATCCCTGTGACGCTGCTCCAGCATACCGGTATCCACATAATGGTCGAGAAGCTTCTCCAGAGGCTTGTAAAAACCTTTCAGGTCCAGGGCGAAAACGAGTCCTCCGTAAAATCCGAGTTTCTTTTGGGTCAGGGTCTCGATCAGTTCATCCAGCGTACCTATTCCTCCAGGAAGCGCTACTGCAGCCACAGCTCCTTTCCTCATCATGGTCTGACGTTCGGACATGGTCTCCGTCCAATGTATTTCAGACAGTCCGTGGGCAGCGATATCTTTCATGAACCTGGGAACTATTCCTATATGGTAGCCCCCGCAGTCTGAAATTTCCCTGTCTATTTCCCCCATGGTACCTTTTACCGTACCTCCCGAGACTATGGCATATCCACGCAACGAAGCCGCACGGACGAAATCACGTGCGACTTTGTTGTATTGCGGATCTATATTGTTGCTTGCCGAGCAGAACACGGCTATTTTTCCATGGTCATGCATAATTTAGAACAACAATGAAAGGGTGAGGGTAAATCCCCCGAGATTATGTCCGCTGGAAAATGCCTCCCGCATCATCCCTACCAGAGAATAATCCGACTCGGAAGCATCGTCCTTGGCATACAGGGAACCGAAATTCCAGTTGTATCTTCCTATCACCTGGAATTTCCATATCTCGATGCCGACACCCAGTCCAAGACCATACTCGAACCTGTTGAGCTCGGACCAGTCGTTCCTGACCGGATCCCGCGGCAGGTAATGCTCGATATAGGCATCCATCCTGTTGTTCAGTCCGCAGCCTATATAAGGCGTCACATCCAGGAAAGGACGGAAAAGAAGAAGATCAGGACCCCACTGTACGGAAACGGGAAGCTCCAGATAGCCGATGGTAAGGTCGCAGGTATTATTCAGTTCGGTATTCTGAATGACGCCTCCGAGCTTGGCTCCCTTGACATGGTACATGAGTGCCGGCTGTATAGAAAAGCCGAAAGGGAGTTTCATCTGGAACGTGACCCCGGCATGGAATCTGTTCATCGTGCTCCTGTTCAGGGACTGCCGCTCGGCGTTGAACAGGGTCATTCCGCCGATTACTCCGAAACGGCCCTGGGCAAAAGCCCCCGCCGGAGACATGAACAGAAGGGCGGCAGCAGACACCAGCAGTATCAGTAACTTCTTCATGCTGCAGACCGGCTAAAGGAGAGAGTCCAGTTTCTTGACCAATTCGCTTTTAGGGGCGGCACCCACCATCCTGTCCACGAGCTGCCCTCCCTTGAAGAAAAGAAGGGTCGGAATGTTCCTGATACCATACTGGACCGGAACGGTCTGACACTCGTCCACATTGCATTTTGCTATCACGGCGCGTCCTTCATATTCGGCGGAAAGCTCTTCCACTATAGGAGCTATAGCACGGCACGGACCGCACCATGTAGCCCAGAAATCCACCATTACAAGCTTGTCAGTAGCAAGTATATCATTGAAATTCGAATCTGTAACTTTTAGTTCCATAATATTGTTGCATTAAGATTGTCATTAGAAAATTATCGCAAGGGAAACGGTATATCCGCTGAAATTGGATTCGTCGAAGATGCGTTTGAACTCCTGCTCCGCAAAACCGGACCTGACAAGATCGCCCAGGCTCCAGTTGTACTGGCCCACGATCTGGAAATGACGCCAGAGCTGTATTCCGAGACCCGCCCCCAGACCATACTCGAACCTGTTGATGTTTTTCCAGTCATACGATTCGCCCCTGGCATTCTTCATATCCTTCGATATGGCATAGCCTATGAAAGGGGATCCCTGGACGAAAATACGGAAACGGTCATCGCTGAACCTCGGCCCCCACTGGATATTGACAGGCAGCTCGAGATATCCCAGGCCGAAAGCCTGAGGGTCGGATTTGCCCGATACGGCAGCCTGCCCGCCCTTGACATGGAAAAGAAGTTCCGGCTGGATTGAAAACCATAAAGGAAGGTCGCACTGGACCGCGATTCCGGCCTGATAGCCGAGATTGGTCTTGACATCGGACTCGGGATCGGAAAAATTGACTCCGGCCTTCACGCCGAAATGCTGGGCATCGGCACAGAACGGCACGCACATGAAAAGTGCTGCCGCCGCAAGTATGATGTAAATCTTTTTCATACGTTCTTAATTTAGAATTACTCAACTTGCAAAGATATTAAAAAAAACTGTTTTTACAAGGAGCGTTCGGCAGCCCATACGAAAGCCTTTATGCCGAGCTCCGGAGTAAGGGCATCTTTCTCCCTGATTCCGTCCAGGATAGCGTCGACCTTGCCATCGTCGACAAAGGTCAGGACAGCGTTGTTCAACGTCGGCCATGCATGGTTTCCAAGATGCGGCTCTCCGGTTTCCGAGCCGCGGCCCTGGATATCCTCCCACATGGTGTATCCCCGGCAGCCGTTGGCTTCGAGAAGTTCCACTATTTCAGTATAGTAGGCCTGGTTGTATGCTATGAATACCGCTTTCATGATCTGAGTTTTTTAAGTTTGCGTTTCTCCTGCATGGTGGCGAACGAGCAGTAGATAGTAGGAATCAGCACCAGCGTCACAAGCGTCGAGACCGAAAGTCCCCAGCAGACGGTCATACCGAGCGAGCGCCACATCTCCGAGCCTTCACCCTGCCCTACGGCCATAGGCACCATACCTATCACCGTGGTAAGGGTCGTCATCAGGATAGGGCGGAGACGGGATTTTCCTGCAAGGACTACGGCATCGGCTATGCTCATACCCCTCTCCCTCAACAGGATAGTATAGTCGATAAGCACAATGCCGTTTTTCACCACTATACCCATAAGGATGATGATCCCGATCATGGCCATCAGGCCGAGAGCAGTCCCTGTAATGGTCAGTCCGAGGATGACACCGGTAAGGGCGAACGGGATGGAGAACATTATCACGAACGGGCTCATGAACGACTCGAACTGCGAAGCCATTACCATATAGACCAGAATCACGATAAGGATGAGCAGCACAAACAGATCCGAGAACGTATCCTGCTGGTCCTCGACATCTCCGGCTATCACCACTGAAAGTTCCGAAGGTATGTCCGTTTCTCTGATGACTTTCTGTGCGGAGGCGTAAACATCGCTCAGTGCGTATCCGTTCCCGACAACCGCGCTTACGGTAATGGTCCTCTCGCGGTTCTTCCTTTCGATGGTAGGAGGGGTCATGTCTTCTACCACTGTGCCGAGGTCCTTGACCCTGATTCCCCGACCGGCGGAATTATACACGAGAATGTTCTCGATATCCTCCACGCTTGTCCTGAACTCAGGGGCGTAACGCACGCGGATATTGTACTCGTCACCGTCCTCACGGTAGAAAGACTGGGTGGAACCGTTGATGGCCGCATTGACATACGAAGCCGCCGTGGTGCTGTTCAGTCCGTTGACAGCCAGTTTGGTCCTGTCGAAATCCACCTCGTATTCAGGTGTGTACTCGTCACGGCTGACGGTCACCTGGGAAGAGTTGCCCTCTTCCCTCATCTTCCCGGCTATGATCCCGGCAAGACGGTCGGTAGAGTCGAAATCATACCCGTATATCTCGATGTCGACAGAACTCTGGCCTCCCATTCCGCCCTCGCCTTCCGTGACTTCGTATTTCTTGATTTCAGGATAGCTCTCCAGATCGGAACGGATTATATCGGCGATTTCGGTACATGACCGTTCGCGAAGCTCCATGCTTCCGATATTGAAACTGAATGAAATGATATGGGTACCGGTATTCTGCATGGATCCCCATGCATTGTCCGTGTCGGCCTGTCCGAGAGTATAGCTGCAGACTTCCATTTCAGGAATCTCGCTCATAAAGCGGTTATACAGATTCTCGGCAAAGTCCCTTGTTATATACTGCGCCGTACCTACCGGAAGCTCGACGGTCGCGGATATACGTCCGGAATCCGACTTAGGGAAATATTCCGACTTTATGAACGGCCCGAGGAAAACTATGGATGCGAAAAAGATACCCATCGCGATACATACTACCCATGTCCTGTGTCTTACGGCCCATGCGATAATATGGCCGTAACCTCTGGTAATCCAGTCAATGAAACGGTTTATAGGGCCGAAAATGGCCTTATGGAACTTTCCGGTCTTGGGTTTGAACCTCAAAAACCTCGAGCAGAGCATCGGAACGAGAGTAAGCGCACCTATAGTGGAAACTATCATGATTATGCAGACTATCCAGCCGAGCTGTTTGAACATCACCCCGGATATTCCCTGGATAAGTGTCAGAGGAAAGAATACGGCCAGCATGGTAAGGGTGGACGCTATGACAGAAATACCTACTTCCTGCGTGGCATGGACGGCGGCTTCTTTCGGCTTTTCCCCTCTCTCCAGATGCGTCGATATGTTTTCCAGCACTACGATAGCATCGTCCACCACCATTCCTATCGCTATGGAAAGGGCGGACAACGATATGACATTCAAGGTGTTCCCTGTAGCATACAGATATACGAGCGAGGCCAGGAGGGATATAGGGATTGCAAGGACGATGATAAAGGTGGCCCTCCATCTCCCGAGGAACACATACACGACGAGCATCACCACAAGGAAAGTAATGATGATAGTCTCCTTCAGGCTGTTGATACTGTTGATGATGTTCCTGGAGTTGTCGATCACGGTGGTTATCTTCACATCTGAAGGCAATGACTCCTGGATGGAGACCATGGCTTTTTTCACTCCGTTGATCACATCTACCGAGTTGGCCCCTGTCTGTTTCTGTATCACTATCTGCGCCCCCTGGACACCGTCGGTGTAGGCTTCCTGCGCCCGCTCTTCTTCCCCGTCATTGACTTTCGCCACATCTTTCAGATAGACAGCATGGCCGTTTGAATACCCGACAACTATGTCAAGCATTTCCTCCGCATTTTCGAACTCCTTTTCCACCCTTACGGAATATGTATCGGAGCCGATGTCTATGCTTCCGCTCGGCACATTCCTGTTCTCTCCGGCAAGCACACTTGAAATAGTGCTGATAGACAGGCCATAGGCTTCAAGCCTGTTCGGATCGCAGAATACCTGTATCTCCCTTTGCGGGGCACCGGTGACAGAGACCGTACCCACGCCGGATACCCTTGCCAGCGGAGTCGTGACCTTGTCGTCCAGTATCTTTTCCAGGGCCGGCAGGCTTTCCTCGGCTGTCGCGGACAGGATCATGATAGGCAGGTCGTCCGCACTGAACTTGAAAATGACAGGAATCGAAGCCCCGTCCGGAAGTTCCGAATTGACCAGGTCCAACTTGTCCCTCACATCATTTGTCGCGACATCGATGTCTACTCCCCACTCGAATTCGAGCATGATAAGACAGATGTTCTCCTTGGACTGCGATGTGATGTCCTTCAGATCGCTGACTCCATTAAGTGCATTTTCCAGCACCTTGGAAAGATTGGTCTCTATATCTTCCGCGCTGGCGCCTGGATATGAGGACATGACCATGATGACGTTGGCGTCAAACTCCGGCAGCTGGTCTATGGAAATATTCATCAGGGAGAATACTCCGAATATGGCGCAGGCGGCAAAGACCAGCGCCGTGGTGACCGGGTTGTTGACGGCTTTACGGTATATGCTCATAAGATTTTGTTTTTCAATTCAAAAAATCAGTTCCGGTTCCGTTATTCCACCTTCACCTTTATGCCGGATTTGAGACGCACCTGGCCTTCGGTGACGACCGTTGCGCCATCATCAAGGCCGGAAAGTATCTCATAGGTGTAATTCATGCGGCGGCCCGGGACAACTTTCGTATAAGTGACGGTGCTGTCCTCATTGAGGACATATACGAAACGGTCACCTGAACCTACCTGCTTGACGATAGCCTCGTCCGGAACCACGACACTGTGATTCACACCGAACTGGACAGTCACTTTGGCGTACATCCCCGGCCGCAGCATCCTGTCCGCATTCCCGACGACAATCTCGACCGTAAAGGTATGTGTCGCAGGATCTATCGTAGGATAAAGCCTGCTGATGCTCCCCTGGAACGTCTTTCCCGGGAAAGCATCCACGGTTATATCCACCTTGTCCCCGACATGGACCTTGGTATAGTCGACCTCGGATATGCCGACAAGAAGTTTGACAGGCGTTATCTGTTCCACTGTATAAATCGGCTGCCCCATCGAGAACATGTCCCCCTTGTCATAATTCCTCGCAGAGATGACTCCGTCCACAGGGCTGAGAAGCACGGTATTCTCCAGAAGGTTTTCGTATGAACTTCTGGACACATTGTATTTGAGCTCCATGGCATCGAGGTCCGACTTCGACAGTCCTCCGGCCTCATAAAGGCCTTTTAGCCTTGAATATTCAGTGGAATCGTTCACCATCTGGAGCCTGGCCTGCTGCAGGTTGATCGCATCCATCTCGGCCACTGTCTGGCCGGCTTTCACAAAATCGCCTATCTCTACCTTTATGTCCTTGATCCTCATGGATGCCTGAGGGGCGATATTGTTCTTGACATAGGCCTGGACAGTGGATGTGTATACACCTGTCTGAGGGACATCCTCGGCAAAGACCTGTTTTACTGCCACCACAGGAATCTCTTCCTGCACGGCTGCCGACCCTGTGTTCTTATTTCCTCCTCCGCACGATGCCACGGCAACGGCAACTATGGCCATAGAGGCTGTTCTGATGATTATATTCATGGTTTTCATAATTATTTTCCGTTTTGTCCTGCATATACCCAGGTTACGGGCTCCTTGCTCCGCTCCTGACGGCAGGGATGATTGGATGCGCTGCTACCGGATGAAGTCCTGCCCGAGCGTCTGCTCGAGCTGTGATTTGGCTATCAGGAAATTGTAGATCGCCTGCGACGCGCTCAGTTCCGCCTGGGTCAGCGCCAGCCGTGCATCATTCAGTTCCAGAAGGGTGTTCTTTCCCACCTGATAGGTCTTCTCTGCAATACTGTACCCTTTGCGGGCGGAAGCGACAGCTTCTCTGGCTGCATTGTAGGTCTTGATGTTCGTCTCCATCGTCACCAGACTCTGGCGGATGCTTATCCTCAGATTCCGTTCGGTATCCATTGTCTGGAGCTTCAGCTGCGTAGCCTGGGTTTTCGCCTGACGCACGTCATTGTACCTCTTGCCTCCCGAGAAAATAGGAATGGCAAGACTGACCCCGACATACGAATAAGGGGTCCACTGATACTGAGAAAACTTGAAATCGTTCGTCATTGCATTGATGCTGAATGAGAAAGCGGCAGAAAGCGTAGGAATGTACGCATACTTCTGCATTTTTATCGTATGTGCCAGCTGTTCGGCCTGGATAGCCAGCTGGCGCATCGTGGTATTGTCTTCCAGACTCAGTGAATCGGCCTGGGAAGAATCATAGAAAAGCTGCTGTGAATAGTCATCCAGAGTGCCGGCTACATCTATGTTCATGTCCAGGTCCACCCCCATTACGGCTTTCAGCTGCCACAGGGAAAGGATGACGGAACTTTCCGCGTTGTAGACGTCCGGAACGGCATTGGCCACATTGGTCTTCGCTCTTGTAAGGTCGTACTCTGTAGCCTTCTGGGCCCTGAACTTCTTTTCTGTCTCCTGACAGTTGGTCACTGCATTTTCATAGACATCCTTATATACCTGGAAAGCCTCCTTGGCCAGCAGGGTGGCGAAAAAAGCCTGCTTGACCTGGGTCACCATATCAAGTCTGGATGAACGGGCCTTCTCTATGGCCAGCTCCACCTCGAGTCCGGAGACTTTCAGACTTTTCCAGAGCTGGGTGTTGACAAGCGGCATCGTCGCGTTCAGGCCTGCAGCCCACGTGTTCCATCGTCCTACTTCCAGACCTTCGCTGGTGTCGAAGCCCGCCAATGCACTGTCTCCCGATCCGTCTCCTGCGGAACCTCCCTCACCGGAAGTGCCGCCCCCCATATCCAGGTCCATATACATGACCTGCTTCTTGATTGTCCTCTGATAAGATCCGGAAACATCTATCTGAGGGAAAAGCGATGCATAAGTGCCTTTCCTTGCATAGTCCGTCCTCTGTATTTCCTGATCGGCCACCTTTACGGACACATTCTCGCTGAGGGCTATCTGAAGGGCCTGCTCAAGAGTTATCACCACCGGAATATCCGAAGTATCCGCGTCCTCGAGGATATTCTCTGTCCCGGATTCCGCACCTGCCCCGATATCGGTCCTGTACTGGGCGGAAGCACATATGCAGGAAAGCGCAAGGGCCAACGGAAAACATATGATCGGGATAATTTTTCTCATATCGATGAATTTTCAAAAACGGCACAAAATTATTGAAAAAATCTCTATGACACTGGTCATATATTACATATAATTCGTTAAAAATTCCAAAATCATAACAGACAGGTCATCATAATGTCTTATATTGCATCCTGTTTGAAAATCAGCGGCAATGACACGGGAAAACATACTTTACGACAACAGTCAGACAATAGCCGAAAACCATATAGACGGCTACCTTTACGGGGCAGAACTCAAAGGAAGCGGAGGAAAGGAATGGAAAAGCGCCCCGGGAAAGATAGAGCACAATGCGATCGTACTGGTAAAACGAGGGTGCATGACATATACCATGAACAGAGAAGAGTTTACGGTAAAAAACCATGAAATGAAAGGAATACCGAACTGGGCGACAATAGAGGAAATCCGTTATAGCGATGACTTCCACGGGTGCATAATAGAAGCATGCGATGAAATACTTATGGACATCTTCAGAAACAACAATCCTCTGCCGCTCGACTCCATGTTCCGGCTTTCGGGCAACAACAATGCCCTGTCCCTCTCCCGGAAAGAATGCTCTACGCTTTTCACCGATATCAGAAACATCATTTCAGCTCTGGGAGAAAAACAGCATCACTTCCTGAACGAACTGAATTATGCATACCTATACATCTTCACTGCCGATCTGGCCAGCATAATATGGGACAGACACGGAAACGGCATACCGGACCATACTCTGGAAATATCCCGCTCAGGAATCATTTTCCAACAGTTTCTGGAACTTCTCGGGAACAATATAGAAAGCGCCCACCGGATTTCTTTCTATGCAGAGAAGCTATGCATATCCAAACAATACCTGTCGCTGATAGTAAGAGAGATGACAGGCAACACCATCGGGAAAGTGATTTCCAAAGTCAGAGCGGAAAAAGCATTGAGGCTGCTGACACGGACTGACCTGTCCATCAAGCAGATAGCAGACCGTCTTTCGTTTCCTGACCAATCGACTTTCGGGAAATTCTTCAAAAGACAGTTCGGAAAGTCCCCTGTCGAGTACAGGGGAAATATCACAAAGAAACTCAGGGTGTAGCAGATCTTTCCTTACGCCCGGGGTGACAGGAAAAGCAGCTATGCAAGACGGAGCATCCGATCATGTATCTACAGCAGGCCGAAGTGTCTGACAGCATGCGATATCCCGTCCTCGTCCACGGAAAGGGTGACATAGTCCGCATATGACTTTACCGAATCCTCAGAATTCCCCATTGCCACTCCGGTACCGGCATATTTGAGCATTTCGGAATCGTTGCCTCCGTCACCGAAAGCCATGGTCTCCTCACGTGCGATACCGAATTCAGCTATCGCAGCGGCTATTCCGTCAGCCTTGGACAGTCCTTTGGAATTCATGTCGAAGAAAGCCGGATACCATCTGGAGACAGTCACGTCTTCGAGTCCTTCCGTAAAATATCTTCTCTCCTGGGATTCGTCAGCGAAGACGGTAAACTGGCATACGTCCTCATATGCAAGATCGTCCCATGAATAAAGAGGCACATTATGCAGCTTGATCATTTCAAAAGTACGGCGGGTAAAATCATTCTGCATGCTTATGCCATAGCTCTTCTTGCAGAACGCCACTGCAGGGATATCCAGTTCCCTGCATCTCCTGCCGACTTCACGTGCTATACCGGCACCGAGCGTCCTGCACGAGACGATTCTGCCTCCGACATTCACCAGAGCCCCGTTCATGCTTATATAGCCGTCGAAAGGGAAATCCTGCAGATTGTCCATCACCATATAGTGACGACCGCTGGCGATAAAAAGCCTTATGCCTTTCTCCCTGAGGGCATAAAGGTCACTGATCACCTGAGGTGAAATCACATGGGTCTTGAAACTCACAAGGGTTCCGTCTATGTCAAAGAATATCGCCTTAATCATATTTTTTAATGTCAATCAACGTCAATCCACTCATAATCACCGCCCCAGACGGAAAGGAAGCGCATGAAGTCCCCGTTGGGGACAATGACGCTCGCCGTATTGTCGCAGGGATGGAAACTCAGTTTCGGGGCGTTCTGCAGGTCTTTATCAAGGAACAGCTTGACCCTGTGACCGTTGGGGAACAATTCCTTCGGGGAGGCGCCGGGGACAGCCCTTACCGTATGAACAGTTCCGGCGGCATCCGTCACATTGGTTTGCAGTGCACCGTCTTCGGGAATCATGTCATGAATCAGACCAAGCGGAGACACCGATCCGGGCAAAAGACCCAGGCAGCGTTCCATGCGTTCGGCGGAAGCAAAAGACATCTTCCCTTCCTTCATCCTGTGCTCGAACGAATGGATATCAAAATCCTTATGACATTCGATAACAACGAGATAATGCCTGTTTCCCTTATGATTGCGGAAAAACAGGTTCTTGCAGTGAGTCGATTCTATTCCGGTCCAATATTTCAGCGCTTCCTCAATGGTAAAAAGCGGTGGATGAGTATATAAAACGTACTTGATCCCATGGAGGTCCATGAAATCAAGTACGTTTCTTATTTTCCGGTTTTCAACTGTTCTCGGATCCGTAGGCAACATAAAGAATCATTTTGACCTTGCGTAATGGGTAGGCGCAGACTTAGGTTTTTCAGGATGCACCGCCATGGCAGGCTTGCCCCACTTGAGACTATAGATGACCAGGCATATACCCGCTATGATAAACGGTATGCTGAGAAGCTGTCCCATATTCAGGACCATATTTTCCTCGAATCCCACCTGAGGTTCCTTGATGAATTCGATAAGAAAACGCATTCCGAAAAGGACTATGAAGAAAATGCCGATCAAGGTTCCTCTTTTAAGTTTCGGAAGACGGTATTTATACAAGCCCATAAGCACCAGTCCGAGAATAAGATAGCTCAATGCCTCATACAACTGGGTCGGATGCTTGGGAAGAGTTTCGCCCCTGAGGTCGAAGATAAATCCCCACGGAAGGTTGGTCACATCACCGTATATCTCGGAATTGCAGAGATTACCGAGCCTTATGAACATACCGGCAAAGCAAACCGGAATACAAAGGTGGTCGAGCATCCAGAGAAGGTCGAAATCATATTTGCGTCCGTAATGATGGGCGTACCACCACATTGCAAGAATAATCGCAATCGTACCTCCGTGACTTGCCAGTCCGCCTTTCCATGGCATGAAAATCTCCCAGAATCCCTGCCAGCTTCCGAAATAATAGTCCGGCTGATAGAATATGCAGTGTCCGAGCCGGGCTCCTACTATAGTTGCGATCAGCAGAGTGAAAAGAAGCGGATCCAGAAGACTGAGAGGAAGCCCTTCCCTCTTGAGGAAGCCTTTGAATATGAACCATCCCAGTACGAATCCTGCAAGGAAAAGTACCGAGTACCAGCGTAGCACGAACCCTCCGATATGGATGATGTCGGGGTTCATGTGCCAGTGTATTGCCAAAAAGTCTGTCATTCCGATTATTTTTCAGGACATACCTTGTATTACTCTTCTTTCTTTGCTGTAGATGCGAGGAAAAGCTCGTCCATCTGTATCTGGTCGATATATGAAGGCGAGTCTATCATCACGTCACGTCCCTGGTTGTTCTTAGGGAATGCGATATAGTCCCTGATGGTCTCCTGACCGCCGAACAGTGCGCACACCCGGTCGAAGCCGAATGCAAGGCCTCCGTGAGGCGGAGCCCCGAACTTGAAGGCATTGATGATGAAGCCGAACTTGTATTGGGCATCCTCATCGGAGAAACCGAGGACTTCGAACATCCTCTGCTGTACCTTGGAGTCGTGAATCCTGATGGAGCCTCCTCCGAGTTCGGTACCGTTGAGTACGAAGTCGTATGCATTTGCACAGACTTTCTCAAGATCCTCTTTCCTGTCACTGTAGAACAGGTCGAGATGTTCCGGCTTTGGAGCGGTGAAAGGATGGTGCATCGCATAGAAACGCTGTGTCTCGTCGTCCCATTCGAGAAGAGGGAAATCTATTACCCACAGCGGTGCGAATGTATGGGGATCACGCAGTCCCAGACGGTTACCCATCTCTATGCGCAGGACTCCCAGCATAGTCTGGGTTTTTCTCTTCTGACCGCAGAGAACGAGGATCAGGTCTCCCCTGTTCGCTTCCATTTTGGCCGCGATGGCCTGAAGCTGCTCCGGTGTATAGAACTTGTCGACTGACGACTTGATGGAGCCGTCTTCGTTTATCTTGATGTAAACCAGACCTTTGGCTCCGACCTGAGGCCTCTTTACCCACTCGGTCAGCTCGTCCAGCTGCTTGCGGGTATAGCTTGCAAGACCCGGAACACAGATGGCGCCTACATATTCGACAGAATCGAATACCGAGAATCCGTGTCCCTGGACATCGGAAGTGATTTCATGTATCTTCATTCCGAAACGGATATCCGGCTTGTCGGATCCATAGTAATCCATCGCATCGAACCAGCTCATACGAGGGAGCGGATCCGGGATATCCACATTCAGAACATTCTTGAACATGGTGCGCATCATGCCTTCGAACATATCGAGGACATCATCCCTCTCGACAAAAGACATCTCGCAGTCTATCTGGGTGAACTCAGGCTGACGGTCCGCTCTCAGGTCCTCGTCGCGGAAACACCTTACAATCTGGAAATAGCGGTCATAGCCTGCCACCATCAGCAGCTGCTTGAACGTCTGGGGAGACTGAGGCAGCGCATAGAACTGTCCGGGATTCATGCGTGAAGGGACAACGAAATCGCGGGCCCCTTCCGGAGTGGATTTGATGAGGTATGGGGTTTCTATTTCAAGGAATCCCTTGCTGTCAAGATAGTTGCGGACTTCATGCGCAAGTCTGTGACGAAGCTCGAGGGCTTTTTTCAGCGGATTCCTGCGCAGGTCGAGATACCTGTACTTGGCTCTGAGTTCTTCCCCGCCGTCGCTGACATCCTCGATGGTAAACGGAGGAGTCTGCGCCTTGTTCAGTATATTGATGGATGAAAGTCTGATTTCGATATCGCCTGTAGGCATCTTCGGGTTCTTGCTCTGACGCTCGATCACCTCACCTGTAGCCTGAATAACGAATTCACGGCCTAAAGACCCTGCCGTCTCGATAAGATCCGCAGATGCGGAGGCATCCACCACCAGCTGGGTGATTCCATACCTGTCGCGCAGGTCGACGAATGTCATTCCCCCGAGTTTCCTCGTTCTCTGTACCCATCCGGCCAAAGTCACTGTCTGTCCGGCATTTGTGATGCGGAGTTCTCCGCAAGTATGTGTCCTGTACATATTGATGTGAATTTAAATTTACCGTATCTGCGAACTTTCCGGATTCCCTGGCCGGCAATCCGCTGTCCGGAGCCGGAAGGTTTCCAGATTATCCGTCAAATCCTGCAAATTTAATAATTTTCGGAGAAGAATGGCATTTTTATCTGCATTACAACAGGAGAAGCCACGCATGCTCCGGCTTTCCCTCTCACCAGCCTGCAGCCTCCCGGCTCATACGCGAGCGTCTCTCCTGAAAATTCCGGTGGCAAAGATAACGTCATTGAAAAATATAAAACAAGCCGTGGAAGCGTATCCGTTGCCGGATTTTCTCTTTTTTAATGTTTTTTACGAATCTTTACGTCCTTTCATGTAGTTTACGGAACGGAGAATGGCATCGACGGCTCCGTCTATCCCCAGACGCCCTGTATTCAGGACCAGATCATAGCCGCCGATATCAGTCCATTGGCGTCCGGTATACTGCCAGTAATGGTTGGCCCGGCCGGTATTCACGCGATCGATTTTCCTGAGCGCCTCCTCCTCGGGGATGTGGAATCGTTCCATTATCTGCCTGGAGGCAAACTCTTTCCCAGACGTAATAAAAACACGGAGGACATACGGATTATCCCGGAGGATCCAGTTCCCGAGCCGTCCCACTATCACACACGGCCCCTGATGTGCAAGTTCACGGATAGTCCTGCTTTCACTCACATATATCGCGTCTTCCTTGGAGGGATTCATGGACATTGGGATACTGCTGTCAGCGAAAATGAGCTCCCAGAGTCTGGCCGTGGAAATGTTCTGCTCATTTTCTTCCACAAATTCAGGAGTGTAGCCCATCCGCTCCGCTGTCTTGTCAATGATTTCCCTGCTGTAGCAAGGCCATCCGAGCCTGCGGGCGACTTCCTCTCCTACGGCATTGCCGCCGCTTCCGTACATCCTGGCAATGGTAATGACACAATGCTCCGGCCACCCGTCGGAAACCGCTGCCTTTTCACCGGCTGCGGCCCTGCGTTCGCCATCCGGTATGAAAATACGGTCAAGCCATGTGATATGAGGGGAGAACACGCGCACCATAACGCCTACGTAAAACATTGCTACCAAAGTACCTGCCCCGACCATCTTCCAGTCCCAATGCCCGAAGAAAACAAACATGAACACAACTCCTACCGTCACCAGAAAAGTGTCCGTGCATATCTTCACCTTGCTGAATTCAGCTTTCAGGAATTTGGCGATTGCCAGCGGGAAGCCTTCTCCTGCAAGCATCAGCGAATCGCACCGCACCTCGCAGGCTATACCGAAGGCAAGGATGGCTCCTCCCGCCAGCAACTCAATGAACCTCAAGGGATAGCCTATCATGGGATTCATATCGGACGGAATCTGGAGGAAACCTGTCAGCCACATGGTAAGGTCAGTATAGAATCCGAACAGGAAAGATACCAGAATCTGAAGGAACTGTCTCTTTTCAAAGTCTTTGCGCAGGAGCAGAATCTGCACGGAAATAAAAAATACGTGCATGAATATAGTAAGCTGCCCCATTGTGAATTTCATCCCGGGTATAAGGGACAATATATAAGGAGGCGCGGATATGGGCGAAGAACCGAGGTTGGCCCTGATGGAAAGTGACGTCCCTAATGCAATGACAAACAGAATAACAACAAAACCGGCATAGCGGCGCACCCACTCTGCCCTGCTTCTTTTTACCGCCATATATTTCAGATTAATCTTCCCGGAAAATGCCCTGGAGGCCCGTCATAGCAAGGACTAAACCCGGGCATCATACCGGGCGCAAATTTATGCAAATGTCCGCTCCGATGTGCTAATTTACCGGAATATTTGTATTGTCTTGAATTCTTATTATTTTTATAGAATTTTGCCGGTACCGGCAGTTCGGGTTATGAATTCTAACCGGACACCCGTCAGAACAAAACAAGAATAAGGACAATGGAAAGAATCGTAGAATGCGTGCCGAATTTCAGCGAAGGGCGCAACAGAGAAGTAATTGACAAGATTGTCAGCACAATAGAGAAATCCGGAGGGGTGAAGATACTGGATGTAGATCCTGGAGAAGCGACGAACAGGACGGTAGTGACTTTCGTCGGATCGCCGGAAGATGTGGTCGAAGCCGCGTTCAAAGGAGTACGATGCGCCGGAGAACTTATAGACATGAGACAGCATCATGGAGCGCACCCCCGCTCGGGAGCTACAGATGTGCTGCCTCTGATTCCTGTCGCAGGAATTACGTTGGAAGAATGCGCGGAACTTGCCCGCAAGCTTGCAGAGCGCATCTATACTGAACTGGAAATACCTTGCTACTGTTATGAAGCTGCCGCATTCAAGCCGGAAAGGAAGAATCTGGCAGTATGCCGTTCCGGCGAATATGAGGCTCTTCCGGAAAAAATTGCGGATCCTGCAAGAAAACCGGATTTCGGACCGGAGCATTTCACTGAAAAGGCAGCCGTTTCCGGAGCGACGAATGTCGGTGCCCGCGATTTCCTGATAGCAGTGAACTTCAACCTCAACACCACTTCGACACGCAGGGCGAATGCAGTGGCGTTCGATGTCAGAGAGAAAGGTCGTCCTGCAAGAGAAGGGAATCCTATTACCGGAAAAATCCGCAAGGATGAAAACGGGAATACCATAATGATACCTGGGACGCTCAAAGGATGCAAGGCAATAGGCTGGTACATCGACGAATACGGTATAGCCCAGGTATCCATGAACATTACCGACATCAATGCGACCCCGCTCCATAAGGCTTTCGAGGAGGTCTGCAGGGCGGCTTCCGCCCGCGGACTCAGGGTAACGGGAACGGAAATCGTAGGTCTGGTCCCGAAGAAATCGCTGATTGATGCAGGAAAATACTTCCTTGAAAAACAGCATAGATCTACCGGTATCAGCGAGGAAGAAATCTTGAAAATAGCCGTCAAGTCAATGGGGCTGGATGACCTGAAGCCGTTCAACCCTAAAGAAAAGGTTATAGAATTTCTGTTGGAGAGCGAAGAGGAAGCTGCGGCAAGAGAAAAACTGGTCAGGATGAGCTGCAAAGGGTTCGCGTACGAGACCGCTTCAGAATCCCCGGCTCCCGGAGGCGGGTCGGTTTCCGCATATATGGGGGCGCTCGGGGCGGCCCTCGGGACTATGGTGGCGAACCTTTCCGCACATAAACCGGGATGGGATGACAGGTGGAAAGAGTTTTCGGATTACGCGGTTCAGGGACAGGCTGTGCTGAAGGAACTGCTGGCTCTGGTGGATGAAGATACTGCTGCCTTCAACCGCATCATGACCGCGTTCGGGATGCCGAAGGCTACAGATGAGGAGAAACTCGCAAGAGAAAAGGCCATAGAGGATGCAACCCTGTACGCTACAGATGTGCCGCTGAAGACCATGCGTACGGCAGTAAAGGCTTTTCCTTTGCTGAAAGCAATGGCAATGAACGGCAATCCCAATTCGGTTTCCGATGCCGGAGTAGGGGCTCTCGCTGCAAGAAGCGCAGTTCTGGGCGCTCTGCTGAATGTACGCATAAATGCCGCCGGGCTTAAAGACCGTGCTGCAGCAGAAGTACTTCTGGATGAAGCTGATGCACTTGCAGCAGAGGCTATCCAGGCTGAAAGGGACATCCTTCTCGAAGTGGAGAAGAAGATTGACAATAAATAAAGGTTCAAGGCGACATATACTCCGGTGACCCCCGCCGGCAAGCCGGCACCCCCTACCCGTTGGTGGGAAAATGTCCCCTACGCTTTATGTCGCCTTGAAACCTTAATTAAAATTTATATTACTTAATTAATACGCAAATGAGTAAAGAAGAATTCAGAACGGCAATACTGGAAGGGATTCCCGAGGGACTTCCGGAGCCGAAGCCATATGACGAGAGCATCAACCATGCTCCGAAAAGGAAAGACATATTGTCGGACAAGGAAAAGGCATTGGCATTGAAAAATGCCCTGAGATATTTTCCTGCAAGGCACCATGCGGTCCTGGCAAAGGAATTCGCCGAGGAACTCAGGACTTACGGACGCATCTACATGTACCGTTTCCGTCCGGATTACCCGATGTATGCCAGACATATAGACGAATATCCGGCCCGTTCGCGCCAGGCGGCTGCCATCATGGCCATGATCCAGAACAACCTGGATCCGCGCGTTGCACAGCATCCTCATGAACTCATCACTTACGGCGGGAACGGGGCCGTGTTCCAGAACTGGGCGCAGTACCGCCTCGCCATGCAGTACCTCGCGACCATGACCGACGAACAGACCCTGGTCATGTATTCAGGACATCCTCTCGGACTTTTCCCGAGCCACAAGGACGCGCCGAGAGTCATAGTCACCAACGGTATGGTCATCCCCAACTACTCGAAACAGGACGACTGGGAAAGGTTCAACGCTCTCGGGGTATCCCAGTACGGACAGATGACGGCAGGCTCCTATATGTATATCGGGCCGCAGGGAATCGTCCACGGCACGACCATCACTGTCATGAACGCGGCACGCAAACAACTGAAAGCCAAAGGTCTTCCAGGAACGAGAGAGAACATGCGAGGGATGCTTTTCGTAACAGCAGGCCTCGGAGGGATGTCGGGGGCGCAGCCAAAGGCCGGCAATATCTCCGGAGTGGTCAGCGTAACTGCCGAAATCAACCCTCTGGCTGCACGCAAACGCTATGACCAGGGATGGGTGGACGAAATACACACGGACCTGGACGAACTGATACCGCGTATAAGAAAGGCCTGCACCGACAAGGAAATCGTATCCCTTGCATATCAAGGCAATATAGTCGACCTGTGGGAGCGGCTTGCTGACGAAGGGATACATGTCGACCTCGGTTCCGACCAGACATCACTGCACAACCCGTGGGCAGGTGGATACTACCCTGCAGGATATTCATACGAAGAATCAAAGAAAATGATGGCGGAAGAGCCTGAACGGTTCAAGGAATGCGTCAAGGCTTCGCTGCGAAGGCAGGCTGCAGCCATCAACCGACTGGCAGACAAAGGGATGTATTTCTTCGACTATGGCAACGCCTTCCTTCTGGAAGCATCCCGCGCAGGGGCGGACATCATAAAGGAGGACGGCACCTTCCGCTACCCTTCATATGTGCAGGACATCATGGGACCGCTGTTCTTCGATTACGGATTCGGCCCGTTCCGCTGGGTGTGCATGTCCGAAAAGCCGGAAGACCTGGCCAAAAGCGATGCTCTGGCAGTAAAGGTCCTGAAAGAAGTCGCACAAGATGCACCGGAAGAAATCCGGGGACAGCTTCAGGACAACATCCACTGGATCGAAGAAGCCGGACGGAACAACCTGGTAGTAGGCTCGCAGGCCCGCATCCTCTACGCCGACTGCGAAGGCAGGATGAAAATCGCCCTGGCATTCAACGAAGCCATCCGCAAAGGGGAAATCTCTGCACCGATAGTGCTCGGACGCGACCACCACGATGTTTCCGGAACGGACTCTCCTTACCGCGAAACATCGAATATATATGACGGCTCGGCCTTCACAGCGGACATGGCCGTCCAGAATGTCATCGGAGACTCGTTCCGCGGGGCTACCTGGGTATCGATTCACAATGGAGGAGGCGTCGGCTGGGGAGAAGTCATCAACGGAGGTTTCGGAATGGTAGCGGACGGTTCGCAGGATGCCGAGAGACACATCAGGGAAATGCTGTTCTGGGACGTGAACAACGGCATAGCCCGCCGCAGCTGGGCCCGCAACGAGGGAGCCCGCCACGCCATCGAACGTGAAATGCAGCGGACCCCTTCGCTGAAAGTCACCCTGCCCAACATAGCGGATGACTCACTGATCGAAGAAGTCCTTAAAAGATAAAAGCCGAAATGCACAAAAGCGATGAATTCATTTTCAAGTGCAGCCGGTATTTTTCCCTATTTGCCTTTATATACTCTGACAAAATCCACCTCGTACTCAAGCGGGAAATCCGAAACATCAGGAGTCCCGCCATTGGCCCCTATCGCCAGATTGAGAAGGATATAATGTCCGAACGACTCCTCGCTGTTGCTGAACGGGTTGAAAGCATTGCCGCTGTCCTCCCCGGCAGGACGGTCCGCTTTACTGAGAGTTATCTCGTTGAGCAATTCCCCGTCCAGGTATATCCTTATGTACTCCGGATCCCAGTCCATCCTCCACATATGGAATTTTTCTGTCCACCGGCTGTCCTTTCCCATAAAATACGACAGCGGAGTCTTGGACTCGTCCCACTGCACCATGCCGTCAGGAGTCAGGAAGTCGCTGCAGACAGTCGCAGGCGTGCCAGGAGTCTCCTCCGGCAGGTTTTCCGTCCCTGCCGCGACCCAGCACGCATTCGCCATTATCTCAGGATAACCGTCCCTCCGGTAGAACTCCATTATGTCCACCTCGCCGTTTTCAGGCCAGGCTCCCTTATTCCCGAGCGTCCAGATTGCAGGCCATGAACCCTCCGCCACCGGAATCCGTGCCCTGACCTCCATCCTTCCGTATCTGAAAGTGAAACTGTCTGCTGTAGTTACGCAGGCTGAAGTGAATTCCACGTTTTCACGGCTGCGCCGCCAGTCCGAGGAAAGACTGTCATACCATGGATTGGGGAATGACTCGGCTCTGGCCGTAATGACCAGGCATCCGTCATGGACAGAGGCATTGTCGCTCTGATACCACTGTAGTTCGTTGTTGCGGACAAAGCCTTCTTCATAAGACCAGCAGTCGGCCGGACGTCCAGGCTCGTCGAACTCGTCAGACCAGACGAGCTCGTACCCTTCATATTCCTGCGCTGCAGTTCCTTCAGGAAGAGGTCTGTCGGACCGCACTCCTGAAAAGGAGCACGACCCGACAGACACCATTATAACTGTAAAGAGAAAAATTCTATTTCCACTCATCATGCTGTACAAGTATTCCGCCGCCTGTATCTATCTCGGTCTGAGGGATAGGCCACACAGTGTCCTGAGGCCCGCGGTAGTTCCTTTCATACAGGGAAACCTTGCCTGTCTCCCAGTC
>JADIMH010000007.1 GCA_017694885.1 Candidatus Cryptobacteroides faecipullorum
CCATAAATTATAATTGTTAAATTAAGCAAGATCAGATCAAGCATATGGTCAATATAGTCTATAATTTCAACATTGTATGACTTACAGGAGCGTCATATCTTCTTATGGATGAAAAATGCTATATTTGTGGGATTATGAAAACTGTTGGTTTCTTTTCCATTATGGCGGGATGCCTTCTGGCGGCAGGCCCGTTTTCAGCCCGGGGACAGGAGACTCCTCCGGAGCTGGTGATACGTATAGATGATATGGGGGCGTTCCATTCGGTGAACGAAGCCTGTGTGGAGACATTCCGTTCGGGCATTGCGCGCAGCGTCGAAGTGATGCCTGTTGCGGCATGGTTCCCCGAAGCGGTGAAAATGCTGAAAGAGAATCCGGGTCTGGATGTGGGCGTTCATCTGACCTTGACCAGCGAGTGGGAGAATGTGAAGTGGAGACCGCTGACGCATTGCCCGAGCCTGACGGATGCGGACGGCTATTTCTACCCTATGATCCGCCCGAATCCCGATTATCCGGGCCAGGCCCTTACCGAACACGAGTGGGATATCAGGGAAATCGAGAATGAATTCCGGGCCCAGATAGAAACCGCGCTGAGAAATATTCCGCAGGTCAGCCATCTGACCGGACATATGGCTTCTACCGCCTTCAGCAAGGAGGTCAATGAACTGACTCTCAGGCTTGCCCGTGAATACAACCTGGCATGCATCGACCGTATGGACTCGGATAAGGAATACGGTTTCCGGTACATAGGCTACACCGGGACGAACAGGACGGCCCTGGACAAGAAGGCAAGTTTCATCGCATCGCTGGAAAAACTGGAACCCGGCAAGCGATATCTTTTCCTGGACCATCCTGCATATGACAACGATGAAATGAAAACCGTATTCCATATCGGGTACGAGAATGTAGCGGAAGACCGCCAAGGGGTGACGGAGATGCTGACCAGCCCTGAGGTGAAACAGGCCGTCGAGGATCTCGGCATCAGGCTTATTGATGTCAACGTCCTGACCAGGAGCCTGCCGCGCGAGGAGGCTTCGCCCAAGCTGGACAAGGCAGTGCATAAATATCTGGCTGCGGTACAGAAAGCCGGGCAGGACCTGCACAGCCTGATGGTCGTACAGCATGGCAGCGTACTCGCCGGGCACTGGATGGGCAAAGGTAATGAAAACGAACCGCATGTGCTGAACTCCGTCAGCAAGACATTCACATCGACGGCAGTAGGCTTTGCCGTCTCGGAAGGCAGGCTGAGTCTGGATGACAAGGTGATATCATTTTTCCCCGACAAACTTCCGGATAAAATAAGCGACAACCTGAAAGCCATGACGGTAAAGCACCTGCTTACCATGACATGCGGACATGATACCGACCCTACCGGAGCCATCAGGACAAGCAAGGATGCGGACTGGATAAAGGAATTCCTTGCCGTTCCCGTAGAACATGAACCGGGAACGTTCTTTACATACAACAGTTTGGGTACCTATATGCTCTCTGCCATCGTCCAGAAGACAACGGGGCAGAAAGTTGTGGACTACCTGTGGCCACGGCTCTTCAGGCCTCTGGGAATCATCAATGTGCATTGGGACGAAAGCCCTCAGGGAATAAACACCGGAGGCTGGGGACTGTATCTGAAGACTGAAGACCTTGCCAAGATGGGGCTTCTCCTGTTGCAGGACGGGATGTGGAACGGAAAGAGGATCCTTCCCGAAGGCTGGGTGGAAGAAGCATCCGCAGCCCAGGTTCCTTCACTGCCGGCAGGAGTAAAGCCGGAGATGGTCAAGGAACTCAAACTCAATGCAAAGGACAGCGACTGGCTGCAGGGATACGGATACCAGATGTGGAGATGCCGGCACAATGCCTTCCGCGCAGACGGTGCCAACGGGCAATACATCCTGGTCCTGCCCGAAAAGGATGCCGTAATCGCCGTCACCGCACACATCCAGGATATGCAGGCCGAGCTGGACCTCATATGGAAATATCTGCTTCCTGCCCTGTAACGGATTACGATGGAATAACAGACATAACTTAAAACAGTATTTGAAATGAAAATCATAGGAAACCTGCTGTGGTGGCTCTTCGGAGGACTCGAGGCCGCCATCGGTTACTTCACAGGAAGCCTGGCTCTGGCAATCACCATTATCGGCATTCCTTTCGCACTGCAGACATTCAAGATCGGGCTTCTGTGCCTCTGGCCATTCGGGGCCGAGATCAGAAGGACTGAAGGACCGGACGGCTGTATCCGCATTCCCATGAATATCATATGGATCGTATTCGGAGGTCTGTGGGCATGGATCACACACATATTCTTCGGCATCCTTCTGGGTATAACGATTATCGGCATACCTTTCGCCAAACAGCATTTTAAAATGGCCGGACTGTCACTGACCCCGTTCGGAAGAGAAGTCCAGCTGAATCTGTAAAAAAATGGCGGACCGGATGCCGAACTACATGCCTCGTTCCGCAATCCGGTCCGTCAGACCAAGGATTTCATCCTTTTCCAGAGACGGACACTCCCCTGCCGACAGCTTTTTTATGACAAGACGTCCCGCCGCACAAGCGGAAGCCCTGTCAGGAAAGGCCGCATCCTACCTGGGTTCCTCCACGGAGATGACCGGACACAATGCCTTTGTTCGCATCAACGCCAATCGTCAGATGGCTGGAGAAGCGATGCTTCTGGAGGCTCCTTCGCACCTCGTCAACGTTCCCAACGTCTCTTATACCAACGTCGTGATGACACCGCAGATGATTCTCTTCGCGGGAATCAAGCACGAACCCTCCCCTTTCAAGCTGGTGGTCAAGATGTCCGGCAATCAGTCTGCCGGCGTCTCCAACGGATGGAGCAAAACGGTCATCATCTCCTCGGATACCGAAGACGATTGGGGTGAGGCTGACGTGACCAAACTGTATCTTAAGACCATCGGTGTGGAGCCCTCCCCTGGCCAGAAGGTCTTCATCGAGACCTATTGGATGGACACCGCCAGCGGCTTCGCCGGGCAGGTGTTCAGGGATATGGCCGTCGTTACCGGAGAATCCTCTTATCAGACTCGTACGCGCGTGACAATGGATAACCTGGACCCTACCGAGGAGCAGCACGTCTCTGCGCTGGATATGGACTTCTCCACCAATGCGCCGGTCATCTACTTTGACACCGTCTGCCTTGGCCACAGCAATGTCGCTTCCTCTGAGGCCATCCTTGACAAGGAACTCCCTGAGGAACTTATCGGCCTTTCCTATGCACTTGCCCGTGGTATGGGTGAAGATGGTTCCCTGCATCCGCAGTCTTACCAGATCCAGTCAATGGTATGGCGCCAGAAAACCGAACTCCATTTCATGCACCGGGGCGGCAAGTATATCAAGCCAACCGAGGTTTTCGGTCCCGGCATATTCTATCAACAGTAATCCCTTCGCACTATGTTCAACTCAACAGGAAATAACTTTGGTGCAGGCGTCATCCAGTTCAAGGATGTCCAGGAGAGCAATTATATTGTCCTCAACGCCAAGTTCACCTGCAGCCCGCAGAGCGCGGAGTACCAGGCGGCCGAGGTGCTGGAGATTTATGTCCCGGCCCTCTCGATTGCCCGCAGTACCATTGCCGGTGTCGTGGCCAGGTACAAGGAACGCGGGACTTCCTACGGTTATCCTTATATCTATGACGGCGGCACTGTCCTGAAGTCCTGGGTGAAAGATGCCAATACGCTGTGTATTGAGAAACTAAGCTGCTTCGATGACAAGCAGGAAATCATCATCTACATCCAGACGCTCTACTGTATGCTGGGCCAGGGCGGGAACGCCACCAAGGGTAAGGAGAAACGCATCACGGCTACATCGGAAGACAATGCGCTCCGTTTCAGCACTTCCTACTCCTTCTGCGTCGTATTCGAGAAATGGATCTTCTACCACATGATGTTCGACGGTGCCTCGTAGGCGCTCCGGAACCTGGACTGGGAAGCCTTCTTCGACACACTTCCGGATGATGTAAATGCCGACGTCCCCGTTATCGCCTCGTACAACTATGGCAATGACAAGCTGGGCGGCATCACGGAGTCCCGCCTTGAGGGTGGCTACTGGATGCTTCCTAAGGATGAACGTGGGGACGGATTCGAGAATACCGGCAACTATGTGTTCTCCTTTGGTTATCTGGTGCGTGACTATGTAGAGGAGCCCGTGATACCCGGAAGACTTCGGATTCAGGAGGAAGAACTGGACGGAGGCCGCTACAACAAGTTCCGGGATTTCGACCTGGAGCTTATTCCGTATCCTGCCTTGGCGGCTTGTGAGGGCCATACCGGCATCTACAGTGCCAGCGAATGCACCTTTACGCCGCAGTCCAGGCCCTCGGAGATTCCTGAGTTTGATGCCAACTTCCTCGACACCTTCCAGGGTGGTCAGGGTCTCTCGGTCCAGCTGCTCAAGATGGAGTATCGGACGGCAACGGCTGCCGGCTCCATCAAGATTACCGATGAATCCGGGATGAAAAACCTCGCCTTCAAGATGTATGACACGGCCATAGCAATGGCTCTAAACAATGCCTGACGATATGCTGACGATCACTGCTACCAATTTCGGAGTCAATCCGGCCTTTCTCAATATCAAGGAATATCACGAGCAGAACCTGCTTTTGCTGGATGGCGACATTTCGGTGGATACGACAGCTGCTGAATACGCCGGAATCCGTCCTATGAAACTGACCGTCGCGGACCTTCCTTTTGCCAAGAGCCGGATTGCTACGGCGCTGGTGACTGCCGCTTCTGATGGCGTGAACTACTGCACGCTGGCCAAGGTCTGGATAGCTGACAAGAACACCATCTGCATCGGCAAGATTCTGCCATACAAGAGCTTGGGAAACTATACCATCCACCTGAATACCATCTTCATTCCGACGATGGTCACCGGCCCAGTCTCGCTGAATACCTCGAAGGCTTATACTCCGCAGTTCAACAAGGGAACCGGCGATGGCGTCGAAGTGCTCACGGTAGAGAATCCTCATTGGATGATGTTTATGCTGAAGGCATCCAACCTGGTGTTCGACTCTGATGACCAGGCGGTGGAGATTCAGCTGCCTGGTTTTCCCTCCGACATCTCCATCAACCCGCCCATCATCTACAACGAATCCCTCTGGAGCAACCTGGGGAGCAAGTATTATCCGGCTTATCTCCGGAATGGAGTGCTTACCATTTCGAAAGCAGAGGCGGCTGATGAACCGGAAGGGACCGGCACCAAGTTTACCCGCATAATCACAGTCCGTTAATCCAGCCTTATGTCCGAGAAGAAACGCATAGAACTCACGCGCCTGCAGGGCATCATTGCGGTGGCCAGCTTTGTCTCCGGCATCGTCATCGCAGCCGTGTGCCTGTTCTTCGTCCCGCCGCTGGGAGAGATTGCCAGCTCCGCCATCAGCATCGTGAGTGAGCTGCTGGTCCTCTGCGGTGCCATTCTCGGCGTCAAAGCCAGCTATGATGTCAAGTTCCGAAAATTTGAAGCAGAACTTCAGGACGTTATAGACAACGAAAAGAAACTGAATACCCAAACCGACAATGAATAAGTATCTGCCATTGCTTCTCCTGCTCGCCGCTTCCGCTTGCGGTACTGTCCGGACGCTTCCAGTCCAGGACAGTACCCGGGTGGAAGTCCGGACGGAGGTCAGGACGGTTCACGACACGGCCTTCGTTGAGCTGCTGGTCATCGTGGAGCGGGTGTCCACCCTCGACACCGCATCCGTCCTGGAGAACAAATACGCCAAATCGGCCGCTTCCGTGTCGGATGGTGTTCTGCATCATTCGCTGGAGACAAAGCCCGCCAGAGAGCCCGTTTCGGTCGAAAAGCAGATTGTTTATCGAGACTCCCTGGTCTATCGCGACCGCATCGTCACGCAGACCGTCGAGGTGGAGAAGAAACTCTCCTGGTGGGAATCGCTCAAACTGAAAGTCGGCGGCTTGGCGCTGCTTGCCATCGCCCTGCTCGTTGCATATTTCCTTATTACCCATATTATCAACCTTAAATTCTTCAAGTTATGAAGTACAATCCTTCCATCGCCTTCGACGAAATGTCGGGCTCCGCAAAGGGTGTCACCGCCGCCAAGACGCGTGGTCGCAAGTACATCCGTAACCGTGGATACGGCGGCTCCACCAGGACCGCGTTCCAGTCTTCCGTAAAAGCTGTCTTCAAGCAGCTCTCTCAGGCCTGGCAGGGGCTGACCAACGAGCAGATCCTCGCCTGGAATGCAGCGGCCAACACCGCTCAGGGCAAGTCCGTTCTCGGCACCAAGTCCAAGATCTCCGGAGCGAACCTCTTTATGAGGCTCAACTACTGGGTCGTGTACTGCGGCGGCCAGATCATGACTGCCGTGCCCGCAGGCGCAAGATGGAAGCCGATCTCTTCTTCTCGTAAAAAGTTCGTACCTTTGCACCCGGAGGTCTGATGCCAGACTTCTATTGTTAACACCCGGTGCGGTCCTGCAGCAATGCTCGGCCGCACCTTTTTCGGTATGCATCTTATCGGATTTCAGAAGTCCATAACTTGCATTTTATCGGATTTCAAGAAGATGTTTTCTGCATTTTATCGGAATTCAGATATTTTTACTACCTTTGTATCAACCATTTAGAAAAATCTATGATTGAGGAAAGAATAATCCTGCAAGTCCTTGCAGAACAAAGAGATGAAGTCGCCGGTTATAATCCTGCCGGGTGGGTGTCCCGTCGGGAGGAATCTATGTTCGAGTTCGACAGCACGATGGCCCAGGTCGTCATTGGCGTCCGACGCAGCGGCAAATCAACCATCTGCCACAAAGTCCTGCTGGAGCACGGTATCCGGTATGGTTATGTCAACCTTGACGATGACCGCCTGCTGGGTATGGAAGCGAAAGACCTGAATACCGTTCTCTCTTGTATATACCAGCTCTATGGAACTGATGTCCCCTACCTTTTCCTGGACGAGATTCAGGATGTGGACGGCTGGCATCTGTTCGTAAACAGGCTCCTTCGGAGCAAGATGCGAATCTTCGTGACGGGCAGCAATGCCAAACTGCTCAGCAGCGAACTGGCCACCCATCTGACCGGACGCTACAACGAGATCCGTCTCTATCCTTTCTCATTCTCCGAGTACTGCGCATATCATCAGGTTGACACTTCTGGCATCACCACCAAGGCCGATGCCGCCCGCAAGAGCGCTTTCATGGACTACATCGTCACAGGAGGATTCCCCGAACTCCAGAGCCTGCGGAACAAACGTGGCTACATCGAGAGCCTTATCGGCGCCATTCTGGAGAAAGACATAAAACGTCGCTTCAAGATCCGCAATATGGACGCACTGCGGAAAATCGCAAATCACCTGATAAACAACACCTGCCAAGAGGTCAATTACGACGATATGTCTAAGATCCTCGGGATAAGCGACAAGACCTGCAAGAAATATACAGACTACCTCCGCCAGGCATTCCTCATACAAATACTGTCAAAGCATTCTTTCAAGAGCAAGAACAGGATTCGCAGTCCGAAGGCTTATATCGTCGACCCCGGATTCCAAAACAATCGGGAAAACTCGATGGCCGGAGAGAATATCGGCTGGCGGCTTGAGAACGTAGTGTACATCGAACTGCTGCGCCGCTGTGCATACGATTTCCGGGACGTCTATTACTACAAGGCCAATCCGCGAGCCAAAGAGGTCGACTTCGTTGTCTGCGACAAGGACCGGGCACTTGAGCTGATCCAGGTCGCCTACGAGATCGATACACCTAAGTCTTATAATCGCGAGACCTCTGCACTTATTCAAGCGGCAGGTCCGCTTCACTGCGACAATCTGACGTTGATTGCCTTCTCCCCTACCCGGGATGTCGAAATCGATGGCAAGACCATTCACATCGTATCGGCAATTGAGTGGCTCTTGGCTTAATGAATCTGCAAGATTGAATGATGAGATTCGGGGACGGTCCTTCAACTTTTTTGTCCCCCATCCTCAAAATCCCTGCAAAAAAGTTGGTCCCTCCAAAATTTCGGGGACAGCAGGGGGACAAAGATGAAAAGGTTAAAATGATAAAGTATTTATTTACAATAAGTTACTAAATTCCAATATTTCCTATATCGGAAAATATAAGGTCTACAGATTCCGACATGATGAAAGTGACCGCTTTGCCAAGATCATTGAACGAACCGGCAAGTTCGAGGAAAGGCACTTTCGCGATATAGCTGCAGACCAGATCTACTGCCGGCTTTTCGTCATCAATAAAAATACAACGCATAACTGATTGAATTTACATTGTTTCAATTTCCAGGTATGAATAGTATTTTTCATTGTCCGTCACACCATACTGATCCGTATCGTCCGGAAGCCGTTCTCCTGCGAGGTCGATATAGTTGCGGATAAAAGACACTTCTTCCCTAAAATATACCTCAGGCCTGTCACTGCGGTACAACGCATACCTGAGCAACTCGCACAAACTGTCGAGGGAGCGTCTTGCATGGTCGGAATCGGAACCGATAAAAGAATATATGTTATTCAGCGCATTGAACAGGAAATGAGGATTCAGCTGGTTCTTCAGATTCTGCAGTTCTATTCTGACATGGCTGTGCTCCTGTTCCTTTCTCCTCTTTTCATTTTCATACCATCTTCTGATTATCCTGAAAACTATTGCGGTCCCTATGGCACATACGTACAGCAAGGTGTTTACGAACAGGAAATGGAACGGTCTGAATCCGATGCCGCCGAATTCCGGCACGGGAGGCGCTATGGAATCAGGTACCGGCGGAGCAGCAGGATATAATCAGTGAATTTCTCAATGCGTACGCCCGAGGTATAAGCCAGATATGGAAGACACAGTATGATTATCCATACGAGCACATTCACTACGGCAGTACTTTCCCTATGTTTTCTGTCGGTTCCGCCTTTCATCACATCATGCATTTCCCTACCATTTTCTGCAGAGTTTCCTTGTATGTGTCCCCTATCGGGATATTCGCGTTTTCCAGCATTATCCGGCCCCGGTCGATGGATCTTATCTTGGAAATATTGACTATGAACGACCGATGGACCCTCAAGAACCTGTCCCGAGGCAGCATACCTTCAAGATCCCTCATATTCATGAGTGAAAGTACGGGTGCCCCGGAAGATTCAATATAGAACTTGACATAATCCTTGAGACCTTCGACATAAAGCAGGCCGTCGAACGGAATACGGACCAGCCGGTATTCGCTTTTCACATATACTCCGGAGTTGTCCCGTACCGTACCTGCCGCATTATTGCTTCCGGCAGCCTTCCTGGCTATGCTGAACCATTCGATGGCCTTGCCGACACACCGCATGAATTCCTGATATGAAACCGGTTTGAGAAGGTAATCGAGTGCATTGACCTTATATCCTTCTATGGCATACTGGCCGAATGCCGTCGTAAATACTACACGTGTCGAAGCCGGTATCATTTTAGACAGTTCCATGCCGTCAAGTTCCGGCATCTGTATATCAAGGAAAAGCAGGTCCACAGGATTTTCCTTAAGGCCGGCGAGCGCTTCGACAGCATTGCGGTACCTGCCCTCCAGTTCAAGAGAAGGGGTCTTCTTCACATAGCTTTCCAGAAGGTCCAGAGCCAAAGGCTCGTCATCCGTTATGGCGCATTTCAGTATCATCTGTCTGCACGGTTTAAAAACATTTCACTTCTTTTTTATAATCAGCAAAGACCGGTATACCGTCCCTGAGCTGTCCGGGCCGAAGGTCCACTCGTATTTTCCGGGATAAAGCAGTTCCAGTCTTCTGGAAAGAGAATCCAGACCTATGCCGGAGCCGCTTTTATCCGAGCTGGATTTCGGATGGCAGCTATTGATTATATCGCAACGTATTTCTTCTTCATTCTCGCCAAGCCTTATCCTGACAAAACTCTTTCCGGAAGAGGATATCCCGTGTTTGAAGGCATTCTCTATCAAAGAAATGAACAGCATCGGAGCTATTTCAGTCCGGCTGTCTTCAGATATGCCGATACTTGTTTCAAGGCTGACATCCCGGGTCAGGCGGATTCTCATCAGTTCGATATAGTTCCGAATAAAAGCCACCTCTCTTCCCAAAAGAACCTTCTCATGCTGGTTGTCATACAGGACATATCGCAGAAGACGGCTCAGTTCCGACACCGCAGACTGCGCTTTATCCGGATCGAAAGCTATAAGTGCGTAAATATTGTTCAGGGTGTTGAGCAGGAAATGCGGATTCAGCTGGTTCCTCAGATTCTTGAGTTCCGCTTCCGTCTTCCCCCGTTCCGCCTCTTTTCTCGCATTTTCCGTCTTCAGCCACCTACGCCCGAACTGGACGGAAACAGCTACTCCAATCACAAGCGCCAGTGAAGACACATCCCTGAAGAAAAACAATATTCCGGGATTAAGCCTGAAACGGGGCAAATCACGCAGCGGTTCAGGCGGCGCAAGACACAAATGCAATGCCTGCATCAGAACGCCGGAAAAAACGATAAGCGCCAGATTCAGCAGCACCCAGGCCATAGTCTTTTCCCTGAAAAGCAGTTTAGGGATAAAAATACAATAGTTCAGATAAAAGACAATACAGAAAAACAGGGGTACTATACTGTGATGCAGTATCCTCGGCCAGTCTATTCCGGAAGACTCGTTGGTCACCAGAAGAAGCGGGAAACCGAAAAACAAGACCCACACCAGTATGTGGATCATCGGTTCAATGAAGCGTATGCCGTTTTTCTGCTGTTCCATATGACATTATCATTATTATCCTTTAAAGATACTGAATTTTGCAGAGACTTCCGCTTCCGCAATGCATCCTATTCGTACCGCAGCGCGTCTATAGGATCGAGGCCGGAAGCTTTTTTTGCAGGATACCATCCGAAAAAGACTCCTGTCAGCGTACATACCGCAAATGACAGTATCACGCTCCATGTCTGGATATACACAGGCCAATGGGCTATCCATTTTACAGCGAAGCTGGCCCCGCATCCGACTATGACTCCTATAAGGCCGCCCGTTATGCTGATCAGGACTGACTCTATCAGGAACTGGTTCAGAATATCCATTCCCCTTGCGCCTACAGACATACGAAGCCCGATCTCCTTGGTACGTTCCGTCACCGATACATACATTATATTCATTATCCCTATGCCGCCGACTACCAGAGAAATTCCGGCAATGCAGGCAAGAAGGGTCGTCATCAGATCGGTTGTCGTATTGAGCATTTTGCTGAGTTCCTGCGTGCTTCGGATTTCAAAATCGTCCGGATCCGTATCTTTCAGCTTATGTTCCCGCCGGAGGATACGGGCAATCTCATCAGAAGCACGGTCAGTCATGTCTTCGCTGAGGGCAGAAGCGAAAATCCCTTCAAGATATGTTACCGCAAGAAGACGTTTCATTACAGTCGTATATGGGGCAAGGACAATGTCGTCCTGGTCCATACCCATGGAATTGTATCCTTTGGACTCCAGAATGCCTATGATTTTGAACGGGACCTGATTGAAACGTATCGTCCTTCCGAGAGGATTGCTTCCGTCCGGGAAAAGATTGTCCGCTATGGTCCTGCCTATCACGCAGACTTTCGCAGACGAATGTATGTCCGCTTCAGTGAACATTACACCGTCCTCCACTTTAAGCTGCCTTATATCCAGGTATCCGGTGCCTACTCCCGATATGGATGAGGGATAGTTGTTATTTCCGCTGATAAGCTGTCCTGAAGATGAGACATTGGGACTTATTTCCGACAGACAGACACATTCATCCCGGAGAGTTTCGAAATTCTCAACCTTGAGAGTCTGCATCTCGGAAGGATCCATCCGCACGCCGCCCCGGCGTTCACCTCCGGGATAGACCATGATGATATTGGAACCCATCTCTGAAATCTGGTCGCTTATGCTTTTCTTCGATCCCTGGCCTATGGCTATCATTGTGATGACGGAAGCTACGCCTATGATTATGCCCAGCATGGTAAGGAATGCCCGCATCTTGTTGTTGGCCAGAGCCCTGAAAGCTATTTTAAAAAGGTTTGAGATATTCATGTCTTTCCATTTATAACATTTGCTTCACTCCGAATGACCGGAATCAGTCATCGTCATTTACCGGAAGGGAGGACAATGCCTCCGCGGCGGAAAGTATGCCGGAATTGACCTTATCCTCGATTATATGTCCGTCGCTCAGGCGGATGTTCCTGCTGCTGTACTGCGCTATTTCCGGATTGTGGGTAACAAAAATTATTGTCCGCCCTTCAGCATGAAGTCTCTGGAAGAGGACCAGAATCTCGAAAGATGTCCTCGTATCCAGATTTCCCGTAGCCTCGTCCGCCAGAATGACAGCAGGATCGTTGACCAAAGCCCGCGCAATGGCCACCCTCTGCATCTGTCCTCCGGACATCTGGTTGGAACGGTGCCCGAGCCTGTCGCCGAGACCGACCGCCAACAATGCGTCAGTCGCCCTTTTCCGGCGTTCCGCGGAGGAAACCTTGCTATTATACATAAGAGGCAGTTCAACGTTCTCTACCGCCGTAGTCTTCGGCAGAAGGTTATAGTTCTGGAATACAAAGCCAATCTTGCGGTTGCGCAGACGGGCCCGCTGGGACTTGCTCATAGTCCTGACAGGAATGCCGTCCAGAAGATATTCCCCGGAAGTAGGCGTATCCAGACAGCCGAGGATATTGAGCAAAGTGGATTTTCCGGATCCCGAAGTTCCCATGATGGTAACGAACTCTCCTTCTTCTATAGTGAATGATACTCCCCTAAGAGCATGGACAGTCTCATCCCCTACATGAAAATTCCTCCTGATATCCTGCAGTTCTATTACTTTCTTTTTTTCCATATCCATGCTACGGTCATTTTTTCCCTTTCTGGTCTTTACCGTCCCGTCCCGGAGGCCCGGGCATAAACGGACTGCGTTCATCCGGTGAAGTTTTCTTGCCTTTTGCCGGCATTATGAACTCTACGCCCGTAACTATTTCCTCGCCTTCTTCTATTCCGCCGAGAATCTCGGTCAATACACCGTTGGTAATTCCTGTGGTCACGGCATGGGCAGTAAACGTATCGCCGGAGCGGGTCCACGCCTTGCTTTTCGCATCACAGTCCACTATGACTGCATTTTCATTTGAAAGCAATGCTTCGGGAGTGAACCTCAATGCTTTGGCCGGGACACTCAGGACATCCGGACGGTCTACCGTATAGATTGAGATATTGGCGGTCAGCCGTGGCTTTAGCTTGAGCTCCGGATTATCGGCAGATATCACCACTTCGTAGGTAACCACGCTCTCGCTGGAAGAAGTGCCCGAAGACGAACTCTCCGAACTTCCTAAGCGTATCTATGTCACCTTACCTTCAAAGATATCGTCAGGATAGGCATCAACCGTAAAAGAGACCCTCTGTCCGTCAGCGACTCCTCCGATATCGGCTTCATCTACATCGGCCACCACCTGCATCTGCGTAAGGTCCGCCGCAATAGTAAAAAGCGTAGGGGTCTCAAAGCCTGCAGCTACTGTCTGGCCTTCTTCTACGGCACGGTCTATGACCACTCCGTCAATCGGTGAAGCGATAGTGGCATATGAAAGGTTCCGCTCCGCTTTCGCAAGAGAAGCTTCGCTTCCGTGAAAAGAACTCCTGGCCATTTCATAGTTATAAACCGACTGTTCGTAATCAGTATCGCTTATGAGATTCCTTTCATAAAGTTTCCTGTTCCTCTCATAGTTCTTCGTCTGGTACTCGTACTCGGCCTTGCTCCCGTCATATGCAGCCCGGGCAGAAGCAAGTTCGCTCTCAAGGGTGACCTTATCCATCTCTGCAATGATCTGGCCTTCCCTTACTATTGAATTATAATCGACATATATCCTGTCTATTATACCTGACACCTGTGTACCTACTTCTACTTCGGTCACTGGCTCGATCGTACCTGTAGCCGTTACAGTGCTGGAAATATCGCTTCTGGTGACTGTAACCGTTTCGTATGAAAGCCGCGGGGCCCCGGCCGCCTTGCCTTTCAGATAGATCGCCAGCACGGCTGCCGCCACTATCAAGGCCATTATAGACCAGATGATGGATTTCGTTTTCTTTTTCATATCCGCTCTTTAGTTTTTGTTTTCCATATTGTAGATGCGCCAGTTAAAGCCACAGTTTTTCTCCGGCATAAAAACGGAGCAGCGTCTTGCTGAGAACAGCCATGTATTTGGACTGCAGAAGCTGCTGCTGTGCATTCAGAAGATTGTTCTTTTCCGTAAGGAGCTCGACCGTATTTTTCATTCCCAGGCCAAACTGCTCGCTCACCAGTTCAAAACTTGTCGTGGCACTCTCGAGCTGCTCTTTTGCCGCCAGATACTGCGCCATAGAATTGCCGGCATCAAGATAATAGTTCTCAATCGTCTTGTAAAGGTCTTTATATGCCTGTTTAAGATCCAGTTCGCTTGTCCGGTACTGGAGTCTGGCTTTTTCTATGGAACTTCTGTTCTGTCTATTACTGAATATCGGTACGCTGAGCGTGAGTCCGATGGAATTGTTCCATCCGTTCCTGATCTGTTGTGTGAAAGTAAAATCAGTACCTGTAGTGTGATTCGTCCCGATCCCGGCACTGAGGTTAAGGCTTGGAAGTGCACCTGCCTTCGCAATACCGATATTCAGTTCAGACATTTCCATATTGAGTCTGCCGCTTTCGATTTCAGGTCTTGTCTCAATGGCAGCATTGAAGACCGTATTCTTGTCAGGGACAAGGGACAGGACATTTTCATCCGTTATCTCGGGAAGCTCCAGTTCCATTTCTGTATCCTGATCAAGTTCAAGAAGCTGTTTCAGCTGCAGCTTATAGTCCTGCAGCGTGGCTTCGGATGTCACCAGCTGGTATTTGTCGCTGCTTACCTGAGCCTGCAGCTGGGCATAATCGGCCTTGGACAGACTGCCTGCTTCCAGCAGCTGTTTGCCTCTCTCGCTCTGTGCGATGCTCACCTCGAGGGTATTCCTGTTCACTTTTACCGATTCGGCGGCAATCCTGCTCTGTTGCAGGGTAATGTTGTTTTCCAGAGCATAATCCAGACAATCCTGAAGAGACCACTTCTCCGGACGGATCTCCTGAGCTTCGACGGGAGGCGCTGCCACCAGGACGGCCACGGCTGCAAGTGTATGGAAAAGATATTGTAACCTATTCATTATAATACTGTTTCTGACATGACGAAATTACAGATGCGCTTCTGCATTCAAAAACTTATTAGACGGACAGGCCGATTATGACGACCAAATTCAAAATTTCTTATTATCTTTATATGTTTTGTCATGACAATGGATACACAGACATTCATCACCAGATACAGGGCCGCTTTCGGTGAGGCGGCACCTCTGCCGCTCGTATTCTTCTACAGCGATGCGCAGACTGCCGGGACAGAGAAGATTCCCGGATGCTTTCTCAGATATCTGCACCAGGCAATGGACGGGAAACCGGTGTGCCTCGGCACGGAAAACATCACATGCGGAGGAGGGAAATTCTATGCCGGTTTCACTCCGATGCCCGACCATGTACCGATTTTCGTATCCCAAAAGGAAAAGTACAAGGAAACTCCGGAACTCATAAAGGAATATCTCGGCACTATGGGCCCAGTCCCGGCCAATAAAAAATACCTCAACTTCGTCAGAGCGGACCAGGCCGGAAGTTTCGAAGGAATGGAAGGGTTGCTTTTCCTTGCTTCTCCCGATGTCATATCCGGACTGTGTGCTTGGGCCTTCTTCGACAGGAACGACCCCGAGACCGTATCTCTCGTTTTCGGTTCAGGATGTTCATCGATAGTAGCAAATGCCGTCAGGGAAAACAGGGCAGAAGGGTTCAGGACTTTCATAGGCCTGACCGATCCGTCCGCAAGACAATGGTTCGACAAGGACATTTTCAGTTTCGTGATACCCGCCTGCAGGTTCAGGACCATGGAACAGACCATGGACCGGTGCTGCTTCAACGACACTGCCGGCTGGAAAAAGATACGGGACAGGATAAACATTGTCCGCAGGACTGTCCCGGACTGGGCGGAAGAAATGAACTGCGCCATAACGGTATGCGACCGGAACGGGGTGATACTTTATATGAATGCAAAATCAAGGGAAACATACATAAAGCACGGAAACCTCATAGGAAAGAACCTGATGGACTGCCACAGCGACAGGTCCAAATCGATCATAAGGGACCTGCTGGAGACCGGCGGCCAGAACGTCTATACCATAGAAAAGGACGGCATCCGCAAGATGATATACCAGAGTGCCTGGAAAGAAAACGGTAAAGTCATGGGACTGTGCGAAATATCCGTCATCCTCCCGGAAGAGATACCTCACTGCAGAAGAGATTAGGAATCTTCCCATATTCTTGGAACGGTATCCGTCCTGCACGATCCGGAACTGTCCTTCCGAAAATACCGGCGGAGCAAAAAATTTGCTCCGCTTTATGCTTTTCACTATATTTGGAAGTTACATGGCTTTTCCTGAAAACTATTGAACATAAACCATATAATTTCTATGAAACATTTCTTGCCGGCAGCGGTCTGTGCTGCCATCATGTTATCGTCCTGCGGTTCAGGCGACAGTTTCATTTCTGACAAATCCTACAGGAAGACTGTTCTGGAAGACTACAGCCACAGGGTCGAACTGCTTAACGGCTATGAAGCCACGGCAATAGTCAATGACCCGTCCCTTTCGGCCCGTGAAAAGGAAATACTCCAGTTCCTGTACGCTTACATGCCATACGGGGACATGATCAATTACAGCGGAGAATATTTCCTGCAGAATGTCAGGCTGAGCGAACAGACACGGGAAACCTTCTCTTGGGGGAAACAGATTCCTGAAATGCTGTACCGCCATTTCGTCGTGCCTGTCCGTGTCAACAACGAAGATCTGGACGGCGCCCGCGCCGTATTCTTCAAGGAACTGGCCCCGAGGGTCAAGGATCTCGGCATGAAAGACGCTATCCTTGAGGTCAACCACTGGTGCCACGAAAAAGTAATCTACACACCTACCGACTCCAGGACAAGAGGACCTCTTTCCCTTGTAAGCAGCGGAGCGGGAAGGTGCGGGGAAGAATCCACCTTCCTGGTGACTGCTCTCAGATCGGTCGGCATCCCTGCACGCCAGGTCTACACTCCGAGATGGGCCCATACCGATGACAACCATGCATGGGTAGAGGCCTGGGCAGACGGCAAGTGGTATTTCCTGGGAGCATGCGAGCCTGAACCGGTACTGAATCTCGGATGGTTCAACAGCTCGGCCAGCCGCGGAATGCTGATGCATACAAATGTTTTCGGCCGCTACAATGGCCCTGAACAGGTAATGAGCAAGTCGGAATTGCTGACGGAAATCAACGTCACGGAAAATTATGCCCCTACAGCTTCTCTCGAAATCACGGTAACCGACCCTGAGGGCAATCCGGTTCCCGACGCTTTGGTAGAATTCAAGATCTACAACTATTCAGAATTCTATACCGCAGCGAAAAAGACCACGGGAAAGGATGGCAAGACATCGATCATCGCAGGTTTGGGAGATGCAATGCTCTGGGCAAGCGACGGACAGAGATACGGATTCAGCGTAGCCGACTTCAGAAAAGACAAAAGCGTAACCATAGTCCTCGGGCACAAGGCCGGCGACAATTTCCGTGCGGAAGCATTCATCGTCCCTCCTAAGGAAAATGAGCAGCTTCCTCCTGTTACAGAAGAGCAGAGAGCTGAAAATACCAGGCGCATGGCTCAGGAAGATTCCATCAGGAACGCATATGTTTCAACTTTCCTGACGGCTGAAGAAGGAAAGGCATTTGCCAAAAAGAACGGACTGGATCCGGACAGGACTTCCGTATTTCTGGTCGACTCGAAAGGAAACCACGCCGTGATCGAGGCATTCCTGACTGAAGCAAAAGGAAAAGGAATGGCGGACAAGGCGCTCGACCTGCTGGACGACATACTGCCTAAAGACTTGAGCGATACTCCGAAGTCTGTCCTCGATGACCATCTTTACAACAGTAAAAGCTCCGCCGGCAATATCCTTAACCCGAGAGTACGCATGGAGCTCCTCAGCGAATACAGGGCATACCTGCAGGAAAACATACCTGCAGACCTGGCTGAAAAATTCAGCCAGGATCCGCAGAATCTCGTGTCATGGTGCCGTGAAAATCTGTCGATGGCGGACGACTACAGTCTGAGACTGGTTCCTACAAGACCTGTAGGGACATGGAAATCGAAGGTTTCAGACAAATATTCGCGTGATCTGTTCTTCGTAGCCGCATGCAGGAGCCTGGAAATCCCTGCATGGGTAGATGAAGTAAGCGGCAAAGTGCGCTACAGTGCCGGAGGCAAGGAATACGATGTGGATTTCGAGGCTCCTCAACCGCAGCCTGATGACTATGGGACAGTCATTCTGGAATACAAGCCGAACAAGGATGTCAAGGAACCGCGCTATTATGTCCATTACAGTATCTCCAGGATAGAAGACGGCAGACTCGTCCTGATGAACTTCGATGATGAAAAAGCGGCAGACAGACTGTTCACTTCCGGAGCAAGGCTTGAAGCAGGAGACTACGCCCTGGTAAGCGGCACACGTCTGGACGGAGGGGAAGTGCTTTCCGAAATCAATGTCTTCACGGTATCCAAAGACGGGACTGTAAAGGTAGAACTCGTCCTTCCTGAAAAAGTGAACTCTACCGAAATCCTCGGAACCGCAGATCTCCAGGCCTGTTATACAGCCGCTGACGGGGAAACCCGGACTCTGAAAGACTTCATCGGCACCGACAAATGCGTAGTCGCTGTACTCGGGGCCGGAGAAGAGCCTACCAACCATATCCTCAACGATATCTCGGTATTCAAACAGGATATTGAAAATACGGGAGCGAAGATGCTGATGCTGTTTGCCGACGAGGACAACGCAAAGCGTTTCAAGGCTACCGACTTCCCTAATCTGCCGGAAAACATCGTGCTCGGCACGGACAAGGACGGAGCCGTGAAGGACGCATTGGTAAAAGGTGCGAATTCTGCGAAAGAGGCTCTTCCTATAGTGGCTGTCGTCGACGGATTCGGAAATATTTCATTCCTTTCCAGCGGTTATATTATAGGTATCGGGGAAAGGCTTCTGAGAGATTTCCAGAAATAACAGGGTTTTATGCAAAGACATTTGAGGGCGTCCGGATCCGGATGCCCTCAAATGTCTTTCCGCGAAAGAGCTGCCTCCGGCCATGCCGGTCATCTTTTCAGATTAAACCATAAAACGCGACATGTGTCTTATATAGCGGTTTTTAAATTTATCATTATGAACATATTGTCAAAAATCATCCTTTCTACGGCCGTTATATCGGCTGGATCTTTCAGTTCTTTTGCACAGCCCGGACCTGAAGGCACTAAAAAATCACCGGAAGAATTCATCTCAGAACATGCAGGACACATAGCGGACGAGCTTGCCCTGGATGACAGTACCAGAGAAAAGTTCATAGGGACTTTCTGCAGATTCCACGAAGAAATGCACAGGCTCCTGAATGTACCGGATAAAAACAACCGTCCGGGTGACGTGCGGGCTCAGGAAAAAAGTTCCTTGAGCGATAAAGAAATAGATCGGAAAATCCGCGACAGATTCGAACGCCGGCAAAAAATCCTTGACCTGCAGGTAAGATATTATGACGAATACAGAAAATTCCTGAACCCGAGACAGGTCCAGAAAGTTTACGAAATGCAGCATATGCACAGGGATTTCAATCCAGGATTCCGCGGGTGTTGCGATCCGTCCATGCACAAAGGACCGCGCCATGACATCCGGCACCATACCGGACATGGCCCGGTACTCAGACACTCCGGACCGGCCCTATAGGCTATCCGTCATGACGCAGCGTAAATACGGTGATTTCCGCTTTCACGCCTATGCGCGCAGGAAACAGGGTCGTGCCTAATCCGTCATTTACATAAAGCTGCTGCTTTCCATAAGCGGTCTCTTCGGTATAGAGGCCGCTGTTTTCTTTAAATACCAGACGGCTTGGTTCAAGGCCGAACAGCCTGAACTGTGCATTGTGCGTATGTCCGGATAGAGTCAGGCAGATATCTTCCTTTCCGAGCACTTCCGCGCGCCAGTGCGTAGGATCGTGCGAGACAAGTATCCTGAATGTACCTTTCACCCCTTTCAAGGCTTTTTCCAGATCTCCATGCGTTTCGAACTGTTTCATGGAGGAAATGTTCTCGACACCGATCACCGACACGGTATCCCGGGACTGTCCGGCAATGCTGCGGCGGACTATATCGACATGCGCGTTATCCAGCAGTACCCATCCCAGAGCCCTCTCTTTTGCCCGGACAGAATCTATGGCCGCGACACGTTCCTTTTCGGATTCCCATTTATTATAAGGGCAGTAGTCATGATTCCCCATAACGGAAACGATACCGTCTTTGGCCTTCAGGCCTTTCAGAATATCCGCAAACGGAGTTATCTCATCCGGATGCACCGTTACGAGATCTCCGCTGAAGACTATAAGATCCGGATTTTCAGCATTTACCCTGTCGATTATCCCCGACAGCACTTCCGGCCTGTCCCTGAACGAACGCAGGTGCATGTCGGATATCTGGACGATCCTATACCCGTCGAACGAGGCCGGTATCCTGTCGGATACTATCTCCGGATAATTCACTTCCAGGGAATTGCGCCAGAAAAGATAACCCGGCAGGACAAGTGCCGGAGGAAGGAGGAGAGCCCACAGTCCGTTTACGAATACCGCATGGAAACTTGCTCCGAACGCAGCTGAAATACCGGCTGCGGCAAGAAGGACCAGCAGGATAAGCACGCTTGCGAAGGCCAATGCCGTCACTACGAAAATGATTTCCATTTCAGATTCTTTGCATATATTACATTAACGGGTGCAAATTTAATCAACTTCTGATTTTCCGGAATTTCAATTATATCCGAATATTGCTATTTTTGCTGCCGGAAAATTATCATCATATGGGAAAAATTTTCGGAACGCTGCTGATATCCATAATAGCCGTCCTGTACGGGTGCGGCCCTGGAAAGGATATCATATCCGTGGACAATGAAGAATTTGCCGGTACTGTCTCCGATACGGCGACCGTGATACTCATAGACGTAAGGACTCCGGAGGAGTACGCTGCAGGACATATACCGGGTGCCGTGAATATCGATGTAAAATCACCGGATTTCAAGGACAGGATATCGTCTCTCGATAAAAGCAAGACAGCAGCCGTCTACTGCAGAAGCGGTGTCAGGAGCATGAATGCTGCAAAGATACTTGCAGGCAACGGATTCAAGGTCTGCAATCTGCAAAACGGCATTTTGGGCTGGGACGGTCCTGTTACGGGAGCATGCCCTGACGAAAAATAGACGCGATAGGGCCGGGAAGCCGATCTTTCATATGGCAAAACAACTGATGAATTCTGATAACATTATGGAAACAAAAGACATAGAATATCTCGACCGTTACGAGGCATCTTTGGTGGATGAGCTCGTCGGGCTTTGCACTTCATTCGGTCTTCTGGACGGCGAGCTGCTGGCTTCGGATGACATAGACGGGAAATGGAAAGAATTCGCCCCCGAGTACATGGCGGAAGCCGTTCCGAACCTCAACCCGTTCCCTGAAGCGGCCATCGGCTGGGCCGGCTATATCGGAATGGCAGTAGCCAAATGGTGGGATCTGGACTGGGGAAGGCACCACAGTGAAAAGTACGAAGCCCTGCACGGACCGCGCGGTTTCGATGACATGGACGACCATATAATGCAGGATATACTCGGATACGGACCAGGCTCCACGGAAGCAGGAGTAATAACACGGCTGCTGCTGGCCTGCACCCGGCAGGCTATTTCCAGAATCAGGCACGAGCACATCGAAAGCCAGAGTGTCATGGCTTTCCACATATTCGCCAGATCTGCCAGGGCAATGTTCCGTACCGGTGCGGCCATACAGCTCAGGAAAGACGGGTACAAGTTCCGGAAAGTCACTTTGAACACTGTGGACAGGAACGGCCGTCCGGTATCATAATCCCATTTTCAGGACTTTGAGATGAAAGTGTTTCCAAGTGCCGTATTCGCGTTAATGTATATTTTGTCTTTCCAATATGTTTCTGCCGCGCAGCTCCAGGCTAACCGGAATGAAGAAAGGACCGGGCGGACAAAAGCGGAAATACGAAGGATAATCAGAAATACAAAGGCAGAAGCAGGAGTGGCCGTTGTGGCTTGCACTCCGGCCTGCAATTCCGGTCATCCCATGTTGGTTCGGATCAACGACAGGAAAAGATACCCTCTTATGAGCGTTATGAAGATGCACCAGGCATTATGGGTTACGGATTCGCTCAGCAGGGCAGGACTGCCGTTGGAAACCTGTATCGACATAACCGGAGATGACCTGAAAAGCGGCACCTACAGTCCTTTGAGGGACAGCCTGACGGCAGCGTGGAACGATACAGGATGCGGAACTCGAGGGAACGGCTTTTCTTGCAGGATTCCTGTCAGGACCCTGCTCCGCTATACTCTCCAGCTGAGCGACAACAATGCCTGTGACATTCTCTTCCGTCATTTCTCGGGCCCGTCCGCTACAGATACATACATCAGGGGACTCGGCATCAAAGGTTTTTCCGTCAAGGTGACTGAAGACCAGATGCATCAGGATCCCGGGCTGTGCCGGAAAAACTGGAGCAGACCTTCTTCCGCCGCAAGGCTGCTGTGGATGATGGTATCGGCAGACAAGGATAGCCCGGGATGCCGGTCCGATACAGCGTTGCCATCCCGCCTTGCAGGAAACCGCTATTTGGACTTTATCCTCCGAACCATGATGGAGTGTACTACGGGGCAGGACCGCCTTGCGGCACCGCTCTCCGGAACTGATGCCTTGATAGGACATAAGACCGGTACGGGAGATACCGATGGCAGGGGCAGGATAATCGGCCTGAACGATATTGGGTTTATCGTGCTCCCGGACGGAAGAGTGTATGCGATTGCCGTTTTCGTCAGAAACTCGGAAGAAACGCCTGCCAGGACAGCCAGGATCATTGCTGACATTTCGGAAACTGTCTACCGGCAGATGATCCGGAACCGCTGATTACAGTAAGGCTATCAGTTCCCTGACATCTTCCTCCCGTGTAGCCCAGCTCGTTACAAAACGGGCGACGACATGGGACTGATCCAGCCTCTGCCATATGCTGAAGGTGGCATTCTGTCTCAGACGGACAAGGGCACCGCTATCGAGAACCGGAAAAACCTGATTGGTCTGCGGTGGAGTAAAGAAAACGTAACCCTTTGATTTCAGAGCATCTGTCAGAAGTCCAGCCATACGGATCGCATGTCTTGAAATTTCCAGATACAGTCCATCGGAAAAGAGCGCTCCGAACTGCACTCCGAGCAGGCGTCCCTTTGCCAGCAGTGCACCCTGACGTTTTATGTGCGTTATCATCTGCCTGAGCGCTACCGGTGCGGTTATCACCAATGCTTCTCCGAAAAGAGCGCCTGCCTTGGTACCCCCGATATAGAACATGTCGCAAAGCGAGGCTATATCTTCGAGATTCACATCCGAATCCGGGGCGGCGAGCCCGTACCCGAGTCTGGCACCGTCCATATAAAGGGGCAGACCGTACCTGCGGCATACGTCTGAAAGAGCCCTGAGCTCTGACAATGAATACAATGTCCCGTATTCCGTAGGATGCGAAATATACACCATCCCAGGACAGACCATATGTCCGGCACTTTCATCTGCAAGGAATCCAGACATGTACCGGTCGAGGACATCTGCCTGCAGTCTGCCGTCAGTATGCGGAAGTCCGAGGACCTTATGCCCTGTAGCCTCTATGGCTCCCGCCTCATGCTGGTTGATGTGTCCTGTGTCGGCTGCGACTACTCCTTCATACGGTTTCAGTACGGCTGAAACCGCAATGGCATTGGTCTGGGTGCCTCCTACCAGGAAATAGACTTCAGCCTCCGGACAGGTGCATGCCTTCCTTATCAGGTCTCTTGCCTGGCTGCAATAGGAGTCTTCTGTATATCCCGGAGTGCTTTCCAGGTTGGTCTTCACCAGACGCTCCATCACAGCAGGATGTGCGCCTTCCATGTAATCCGAATCAAAATGAAGCATATGACAATTCTTATCTGAAATCGCTGTTTCTATTTAATAGTCACTGACGTTATTCCTGCAGGACCGGAAGTCCAGGTGCAGCGCAAGGCAAACATATCATCGAGATCCTGCCGGAGTGCATTTTTCAGAATGCCGTCCCCTACCCCGTGGATGAATGTTATCCTCATTCCGGGATGCCTGAGACTCTCGCGCATCACCTTGCGGAAGTACTCCAGCTGAAAGCCGAGCCTGTTCCCTGCGGGAACGCTTCTGCCCCCGGGAATGGACTCAATGTGAAGATCGACCGTAAGGCGGGCCGAGTAGCCGGGTCTGACCCGTCCCTGGAATCTGCCGGAGGAAGTTCCTGAAACCGGTCCCCTTTCCAACGACCTGACCATGAGTTCCTCTTCCCCGGCATCTGCGATTGCCACTTCACAGTAATCTGCATCTATCACCAGGCCTTCTTCGATTTCGACTTTCAGGGTCTTACCGGCAGATACGATTTTCCCGTGAATATCAAAGTCCATCAGAATGACCCGCAGGCCCGGACGGAACTGCGAGCAATCCGATACTGAGGACCGGCCGGAAGATACATCTGGCGCTTCCGTGCCGGAAAGCAGTTTCCCCAACTTGCTGAAATCGCTTATGCTTTTGCCTTTCCCCATCGAATGCCGGTTGTTTCCGTTCCTCAACTTCTAATCAAGCTTCCTGATGACCTTCACAAAGGTCTCTGGCAAGACCACATTCGGCATTTTCAGAGCATCGGCAAACAGAGGGGCGATTTCCTCGTCCCTGAATCCTGCTATTCCGCATCCTATCCTTGTCACGAGAAATGTCAGTTCCTGATGTCTCCGGGCGAAATCCACGAACTCTTCCACATAAGGCCGGACCGTTTCCACTCCGCCCTGCATCGTAGGAATCGCATAGGACCGCCCCTGCAGTCCGACTCCCTGTCCCGGGACAGCACCGAATTTTTCAAGAGCTATACGTGCGGCTCCTCCGCCATGTACCCCGGCCAGATTACTGCCGAATACGAAAATCTCACCAGGCTCAAGTTCAGTTATCCACTCTGGCGTAAACCTCTGTTCCATAATTATTTTCCTTAAAGTAAAGGCCACTATGCAAATACTTGGCGCCTCTTATCCGGTTATCCGGTCGACAAAGATACTAAAAGACAACTATTTCTGCGCCCCTTCCTGACATGACAGCACTTTTCCGGTCCGTTTCTGCTCACTGCCGCTGCACTGCCTGCTCCCCGCCCTGCTGCAGCCTGCCGGCATCCGGCATCCGGCCTGAATGAAGGAGCCCCGCCGTTCAGGTTACTGCCTGCCGCCAAAAAATCAGCAGGGACGCTGTGCCAGGTGGACGGCAGGAAAAGCTACCTGGAACGCTTTCGCGGGAATTCCGTGCCAGGTGGGAGGCAGAGAAAGACACCTGCCACGCTTTTGCGGGGATTCCGTGCCAGGTGGACGGCGGAGAAGAGGCACCTGGAACGCTTTTGCGGGGAAACCGTGCCAGGTGGACGGCAGGAAGTGACACCTGAAACGCTTTTGCAGGAATACCGTGGCAGGTGGGAGGCAAATTTATCCGATACGGGACGGGACAGCGCAATGAAAATGAAAATCATGGAAAATCTTTTACTTTTCGTGGTTAATTCATATTTTCGCCGCGCAAAAAAATGGAAGCATGCAAACCATGGATGAGACAGGCACGGAAGGGATAACTTTCCTGGACTCGACAAGGGATTTTCATTGAGCAGGACAGCAAGGTCCTGTAAGGCAAGACAGATCTTGTAAGACAGATCTTGTGTCTTGATGTTTTTCGTCCGTATCCTATTCCGGCAAGTATGTGAAGAAGCATCCGGGAATCCCGCCGTCGGAATACAGGAGAAAGATAAAACGGCATTCAGACAAGGCCAGTCAAATCCATAAAACCCCAAAGGCTATGATGCACAACAACATATTAGACAAAATCAAAGGCCATCCGCACATCGTTGAAGGGACAGCGTATCCAATCCTTTTCGCTATAGGCATGTGCCACCTGCTAAATGACATGGTACAGTCGGTGGTTCCTGCCGTTTACCCTCTTCTGAAAGACAAGTTCGGGTTCACGTTCGCCCAGATCGGAATAATCACGTTCGTCTACCAGATGACCTCATCGATATTCCAGCCTTTCGTAGGCCAATATGCGGACAGACATCCGCAGCCGTATTTCATGACTTTGGGAATGGGATTCATGATACTCGGGATCATGATGCTGGCATATGCCTCGGACTTCGCCATAATCCTGCTTGCCGTTGCGATCATCGGCTGCGGATCATCGGTTTTCCACCCGGAAGCCTCCAGAGTGGCGCAGCTTGCTTCCGGAGGTAAAAAGAGCCTCGCACAGTCCATTTTCCAGGTGGGAGGCAACGGAGGAAGTTCCGTAGGGCCTTTACTCGCGGCAATGATAGTAATCCCCTACGGACAGCATGCGATAGGCTGGTTCGTTGTGGCGGCACTGATTGCAACCGTACTGCTTACAAGGATAGGAGCATGGTACAGCCTGTTGCTCTCGGAAGTCAGGATATCGCACCGCAAGATAACCAACGGCGTATGCAACCTGCCCGAAAAGACCGTCAACATGGCGATGGGGATACTTATATTGATGATATTCTCCAAATACTTCTTCAACGCATGCATGACCAGCTACTTCACTTTTTACCTGATAGAAAAGTTCGGTGTGTCCATACAGGCATCGCAGGTATGCCTTTTCGCATATCTGGCGGCATTCGCCATAGGGACTCTCGCCGGAGGCTTCCTTGGGGACAGATACGGACGCAAATACGTGATACTGTTCTCCATACTCGGAGCCGCTCCGTTTACTCTCGTCATGCCCTACCTGAACCTTGCATGGACGATAGTCGCGTCTGTCATCACAGGACTTGTCATAGCATCGGCGTTTTCGGCCATCGTGGTCTATGCCACTGACCTCAAGCCGGACAAAGTGGGGCTGGTTTCCGGCATATTCTTCGGGCTGATGTTCGGACTCGGCGGGATAGGTTCCGCATTTTTCGGATGGCTTGCCGACCTGACAAGCATCGAATTCATTTTCAAGGTCAGCACATGGCTGCCGCTTATGGGCATCATAGCATTGTTTCTCCCGAATGTAAAACCGGCCGGAGCCGCCTGATACGCATTCCTGCAGCAATTTGCCGGTCCTTAACGGAAGGCATTCCGGTTTTCCTGTCGAATACGCAAAAAAGCAGGCTGAAACCGTTGGAAACAGGGATTTTCCACAGAATTTTATTAACTTTGATGCGGATGGACCATTATCCCTGATAAAACATGAGAAATTCCAAAATATTCCTGGTCATAACGGCATTGCTGCTATGCTTATCCTGTGAAAAAATCACCAAGACCACAGAAAGAGACGAATTGCCTGCACCGGATTACAATGGTATAATTCCAATATACCGCTTTTATATCGGAGAGCCGATGGCGGCAGGTTTCATTCTTCTGAATGCAATCGAACAATATTATGCAGATGACAATAAAGCAGATCCTGCAAAAGTGCTGAGCCCGGATTCAGACATGATTTCCGAATGCCAGAAAAAACTATTCGAGAATGCATGTATCAACAACATAAGATTCCGGGAAAATTACAATGACCTGCTCGACAATAGCATGATGGCCTGCTGCGATGTTTTCAATGCCCTGCTGTACTATAACATAATCGTTGCGTGGGGGGATTTCCCGTACGCTGAAAATTCATCTGCGGCGCTGGACAGGGAAAACGCAGTCCGGAACAATTCAAGAAATATCCTGACTGCACTTGCAGATGACCTTGAAAAGGCAATGGCATGCCTGGAAGACAAAAGGTACCCATACGATGATCCTAATGAATCAATGTCCGTGTCAAAGGATATAGCACGCATACTTCTCGCGGACATACATATGTATCTGGGCGAATATTCCAAGGCCGGAACGCTGCTGAAACAGGTCATCGACAGCGGATATTACAGTCTGGAAGGGAACGGTTCCGTAATCCTGGGCCTGTATGCCGGCATTCCGGAATCAGATTCATATCCCGATATCCTGCTGCAGACCTATGCCGGAGTCATGCTCTCGTATGCAGAATGCCTTTACGTCCAGAATGATCTGCAGGATGCAGAAGATTGTCTGAAACAGGTGCTCGAATCCTCGGGCCTGGCTTCAGACTATGATGACATACTGTCAGGAATCGCATCAGCCAGAATGAAGCTGCTCGATGACTGCGTAGGAAATTTCGCATTCATGAAAAGGAGCGGATTGTTTTCATCATGGTATGGCATGGACGAGACCTATATGCTGCTGCCCTTGCCTAACGATATGCTTGTGACATATTCGGGCTTCATGCAGAATCCGGGATATTGAAAGAAAAGAAGGGAAAGAATACGTAGTGCATAAATCAGAAATGGAAACCTGTAAACAGGACAATATACACAAACAGATACTCAGAGCCTCTTACGGGAGCATTATCGGAAACGGTGTGCTTTCAGTGGCAAAGTTAGTGACCGGTGCCGTCAGCGGAAGTTTTGCGGTAGTGAGCGACGGAATAGACTCGGCTTCTGACGTCGCCATATCTGCCGTCATTGCCGTAACGGCCAAGATAATGGAGAAAAGGCCCAATACCAAATACGCCTACGGCTACGCAAAAGCAGAATCCATCGCCACCAAGATACTTTCCATGGCCATATTCTTTGCCGGAGGCCAGATGCTTTTCTCCGCTGTAGGACACCTCTTTTCCGGCGAGCCGCGCGAAATGCCTGGAATGATAGCGGTATATGTTACCATAGCATCGATCGTCTGCAAGCTGCTGCTTTCGCTTTACCAGACCGGAGTAGGACGAAAGACCGGTTCTTCCATGCTGATAGCCAATGGAATAAACATGCGCAACGACGTGATCATCTCATTGAGTGTCCTCATAGGCCTGTTCTTTTCATTCGTTCTGGACATGCCGGTATTCGACTCCATTACGGCTCTTCTGGTCAGCTGTTTCATAATCCGCTCTGCCATCAAGATATTCATGGACTCGAATGTCGAGCTTATGGACGGGGTGAAGGACACATCGGTCTATCAGAAAATTTTCGATGCCATAAACTCCGTGGAAGGCGTCGGCAACCCGCACAGGGTCCGCTCGCGCAGCATCGGTGGCAAATACATGATTACGCTCGATATGGAGGCAGACGGCAACATGACCCTATCGCAGGCCCACGCCCTGGCAAACAAGGTAGAACAGAACATACGCAACAGTATTCCTGAAGTCTACGACATAGTAGTACATCTGGAACCATACGGGACCTGTCCCGAAAATGTTTTCGGATTGAATGGAAATCCATCGGATCCGGAAACCGGGCCGAAAACACGCGGCAAAAGGAAATAGCGATGCTTGAAGATATCATACTGATAGCGGCCGGTCTCTTCTCAGGCCTCATTTCCGGGACTGTAGGTTTCGGAGGCAGCCTTATACTGTTGCCCCTGATCACATCTTTTTCCGGGATTGAGGTCGCTGTCCCCATGGCTACCGTCTCGCAGCTTCTGAGCAATATCTTCAGGATGGGAGCCGGGTTCAAGTCCATCCGCTGGCGTCAGGTCGGGCTTTTCCTGATCCCGGCCGTTCCGCTTACCGTTATAGGCGCATATGGATTCATAGTAGTCCCCAAAGAGACGATGACCAGGATATTGAGCCTGATGCTCATCATATTCGCATTGCTGGAAATATATGAAAAGATCCAGCTTCCCCGTTCAAGGTGGACAATGCTCGTCGGAGGCGGGATATCCGGAGTCATCAACGGACTTCTTTGCCTCTCGGGCCCTGTCAGCAGTGCGGTTTTCCTCACTCTCGGACTCGCTCCGGTAGCCTATATTGCCACCGAAGCCGCATCTGCGACCCTGATGCATGTAGTACAGATGGTCATGTACGGAGAATTCGACCTGCTGAACATCCATGTCCTCAGGGACGGCATCTATATCGGAGTTGCCATGTCGGCCGGGAACTTCATCGCAATGAAAAACATAAGGAAAATCAAGCGTAAAAGTTTCAGGAAAATAGTCGCCGCAGTAATGATAGCCGCTTCCGCATGGCTTTTCTTCTCTGTCTGACCGCCGTCCGGGACAGTGGAGGTTGCCGGCAGACATGTAGCTTTGTAAAGACTGTATTGTCAGAAAAATGAAAGACCTGGTCAGAAAATTACATAAAGAAAGAAGACTCGAGGCCTGTGAATACAGGTCTCTGCTTTTATGCGAGGACCGGGAAACCATTGAGAGTCTGCACGAAGCAGCCAGGGAAACGGCTGTGGAGAGATTCGGCAAGAACATATACATCAGAGGACTGATAGAAATCACCAACATCTGCCGCAACGACTGCCTTTACTGCGGCATACGGAAAAGCAACGGTAACATATCCAGGTACATGCTGTCAGATGAAGAAATCCTGGAATGCTGCCGTTACGGATACGGACTCGGGTTCCGGACATTCGTCCTCCAGGGAGGGGAACTCCCGGAAAGCGCTGACAGTAAGACAGTAACCCTGTGCAGGGCAATACACGGAGAGTTCCCGGACTGTGCCATAACACTTTCCATCGGAGAACGTTTCCCGGACAGTTACCGAAGGTTCCGTGAAGCCGGAGCGACACGGTATCTCCTCCGCCATGAAACGCATAATCCGGAACATTATTCCAGGCTCCACCCGGAGGGAATGACGATAGGAAACAGGCTGCATTGCCTGGATATTCTGAAAGAATACGGCTACCAGACAGGTACAGGCATCATGGTCGGAAGTCCGTTCCAGAGCGCAGACAATATTGTCGAAGACATCATTTACATAGAAAAGTTCAGACCTGAAATGATCGGCCTCGGTCCGTTCATCCCCCATAAGGATACGGTATTTGCAGATTATTGGAAAACAACTACTTCCATACTTCCGGAGAAAAGCCATAAAGAGGAAGGGCTGGACCTGACGCTGAAGCTAATATCCGTTTTCCGGCTGATGCTTCCTGACAGCCTCATCCCTGCAACTACGGCACTTGCGACTCTCGTTCCCGACGGACATGAAAAAGGAATCCTTGCCGGGGCAAACGTAATAATGCCGAACCTCTCTCCGCCACGGGTGCGGGGCAACTATTCTCTGTATGATAATAAAGCCTCGAGCGGAGCCGAAGCTGCCGAAGGGCTTGGAAACCTGAAAGTACAGTTGGAAAGAATCGGCTACAATATAGTAACGGACCGCGGAGACTTCCGCACCACATGACCAAGTGACAGTATAGAAACAATTAAAAATGAACCACATACCATATAACCCGGCTTCAGGGAAGGCCGAAGAATTCATCAATCACGAGGAAATCCTCGATACCATAGACTATGCCGCAGCCCACAGGAATGACAGGGCGCTTGTAGAGAGTATCCTGAAAAAAGCCGCTGAATGCCGTGGACTCTCGCACAGGGAGGCGGCCGTAATGATGGAGTGCAACGAACCAGAGCTGGTCGGCAGGATGTTCAGGCTCGCAAAGGAAATCAAAAGGAAATTCTACGGGAACAGGATAGTGATGTTCGCACCGCTGTACCTTTCCGACTGGTGTGTAAACGGCTGTGTATATTGTCCTTACCACGCAAAAAACAGACATATCCTCAGAAAGAAGCTCTCGCAGGATGAAATCCGCAGGGAAGTCGTCGCCCTGCAGGACATGGGACACAAGAGACTGGCGATCGAGTCCGGTGAAGACCCGGTGCACAACCCCATTGAATACATTCTCGAATCCATATCGACCATTTACGGGACACATCACCGCAACGGGGCAATCCGCAGGGCGAATGTGAATATAGCTGCCACTACCATAGAGAACTATAGGAAACTGAAGGACGCCGGTATCGGCACTTACATACTTTTCCAGGAGACTTACCACAAGACGGACTATGAAGCCCTCCACCCGACAGGTCCGAAAAGCGACTACGCCTGGCATACTGAAGCTATGGACAGGGCAATGCAGGGCGGGATAGACGATGTGGGGATAGGGGTGCTTTTCGGCCTGGACACCTACAGATATGACCTCACAGGACTTTTCATGCACGCAGAACATCTCGAGGCCCGTTTCGGAGTAGGTCCGCACACGATAAGCGTGCCGAGGATATGCCCCGCAGATGATATCGATACAAAGGATTTCCCGAATGCCGTGCCGGATGATGTGTTCTGCCGTATAGTGGCTGTCATCAGGCTTGCCGTGCCGTATACAGGAATGATCATTTCCACCAGAGAGTCGCAGCGTGTAAGGGAAAGGGTCCTGGAGCTGGGAATTTCCCAGATCAGCGGAGGCTCGAAGACCAGCGTGGGAGGCTATGCTGACGAGCTGGACAGGAAGGCAGGCAAGAGCGTAGCCGATGAGGAAAACAGCGCCCAGTTCGACATCAGCGACAGCAGGACCCTGGACGAAGTGGTCGGCTGGCTTTTGGACATGGGACACATACCGAGCTTCTGCACCGCCTGCTACAGGGAAGGCCGCACCGGAGACAGGTTCATGTCACTGGTAAAGCGGGGCAAGATCGCTGACTGCTGTCAGCCGAACGCCCTGATGACTCTCATGGAATATCTTCAGGACTACGCTTCACCGCAGACCAAGGCCAAAGGACTGGAAGCCATCCGCCGGGAACTTGCCCATATCGGCAGCGACAAGGTGCGTGACCTCACCGTCCGCCATCTGAAAGATATCGAAGAAGGCCTGCGGGACTTCAGGTTTTAAACAAAATCGGCAATGAACAACACACCATCATCCGAAAGGCTTCACATAACGGTTTTCGGGAAACGGAATGCCGGGAAATCTTCACTGGTCAATGCGATAACGGGCCAGAAGGTTGCGCTTGTGTCCGATACTCCGGGAACTACGACAGATCCCGTGCACAAGGCGATGGAAATCCCGGGCATAGGACCATGCCTTTTCACGGATACCGCCGGGTTTGACGACGATGCAGCCGAGCTTGGAGACAAGAGGATCGGACTTACGGCCAAGGCTTTGGAAAAGACAGATATCGCACTGATGATTTTCCGGGATTGCGACGCAGTCGAAAAAGAATGGTACGGGAAACTGGTCCGTAAAGGCATACCTGTCATTCCTATAGTAAACATACCGTATCTTCCAGCTGACAGAAGACAGGCAATGACAGCAGACGAGAACCTGGCAGCTACGGCGGACACCGCCGGAAATACCGGATTCACCGAAAACAAGAATATCGGATCCCTAATAAAGGAAATCACCGGCCTCAGCAGAGAAAAAACCCTGATGGTCAATGCCTTGACAGGAGAAGGGACAGACTGCGTCATCCGGGCCATCCTGCGGAACATTCCCGAAGACTTCGGACATCATACGATTACTGGAAATCTGGCAAAAAGAGGCGATACCGTACTGCTGGTGATGCCCCAGGATATCCAGGCGCCTAAAGGCCGACTGATACTTCCTCAAGTCCAGACTTTGCGCGAGCTGCTTGACAAGGGATGCACCGTGGTCAGCTGTACCACCGGCCGAATCAAGGAATCTCTGGCAGGACTGGCTGCCCCTCCTGACCTCATAATAACCGATTCCCAGGCATTCCGGGAAGTCTGGGAAGCCAAACCTGCAGAAAGCGCTCTGACATCCTTTTCAATACTGTTCGCTGCCTACAAGGGCGATATACAGGCTTTCATGGAAGGCGCCCGCAGTCTGGAACGGCTTAACGGGAATTCAAGGATCCTCATCGCCGAAGCATGTACGCACGCCCCGGCCTCAGAAGATATCGGAAGAGTGAAAATCCCAAAGATGCTGCGACAGAGATTCGGAGAAAGCATCGGTATAGATATGGTCAGCGGTACGGACTTCCCGGATGACCTTTCGCCATACAGTCTCATTATCCACTGCGGGGCATGCATGTTCAACCGCAGATATGTGCTCAGCAGAATTGAAGCCGCCGCAAAACAGAGAATCCCCATCACCAACTACGGCATCGCCATAGCCTGGCTGAAAGGGATTCTCGATAAGGTCGTCCGTCCTTAACACAATTATGGTGACTGAATATTATTCTAATTCATCTAAAATGCGCTTCACATCCACCGGCTGCAGCCTCCCGTAGACCTTGTCCCCGATCATGACCACTGGAGCAAGCCCGCAGGCCCCGACGCAGCGCAGGCAGTCAAGGGAAAACTTCCCGTCAGGGGTAGTCTGTCCGACATCGATTCCCAACACGCGCTTGAACTCGTCAAGAAGTTTTTCCGAACCGCGGACATAACATGCCGTTCCCATACATACTGAAATAGGGTATTTGCCTTTGGCCGTCATGGTGAAAAAGGCATAGAAAGTCACTACGCCGTAAACCCTCGAGACAGGAATGTTGAGGCGTCTTGCTATCATACGTTGCATCTCCTCAGGAAGGTATCCCATAAGATGCTGGGCTTCATGAAGTATGTTGATGAGTTCGCCCGGATTGTCACCATGCTTTTCACAGATGGAATTCACCTTTTCGGCAACATCGCAAGGCAGTTTTATGTCTGACATGATATTGTTTCCTGATTTATAGATTAGTACTGTTTTTACATGGATCTGTTGAAATAATGTGTATGAAGCAGATGTTCCGACTTCTCACTCAAAGGTTTACCGAGAAATTCTTCATAAAGCGTCTTGATATAAGGATTCTCGTGGGATTTACGGACAGTCTTGCCGGCATCTTCACGGTAAAGGGCATTGGCCCTGGCGTAAAGTATCTCGGAATGGCCATGGTGAAGCGGCTGCCCGCCTCCTCCGATACATCCTCCCGGACATGCCATAATCTCTATTGCATGATACTCGTTGCGCCCGTGCCTGATGTCTTCGAGCAGATGACGAGCATTGCCCAGTCCGTGAGCTATACCTACTTTCAGCTCGAATCCGTCCAGATCGACTGTCGCCCTTCTGACGCCGTTCATTCCTCTGACTGCCTGGAAATTGACACTCTTGAGAGTCTTGCCCGTATACAGTTCATAGACCGTTCTGAGGGCTGCCTCCATTACTCCTCCTGTCGCACCGAAAATCACTCCGGCACCGGTAGATGCGCCCAAAGGAAGATCGAAATCCATGTCGGGAAGCAGAGAAAAACTGATGTTTGCCCTCTTTATCAGACGTGCAAGTTCACGGGTCGTGACAGAATAGTCCACATCAGGGTTTCCGTCAGTCTTGAATTCATTCCTGTCGCACTCGTATTTCTTGGCAAGACATGGCATTATGGATACGACCACCAGTTTTTCGCGAGGGATTCCCATCTTCTGGGCCCACCATGTCTTGGCAATAGAGCCGAACATCTGTTGCGGAGACCTTGCAGTAGAAGGGATATCGAGCAGATCAGGGAACTGGTGCTCGAAGAAATTCACCCATGCCGGACAGCATGATGTCAGGATAGGAAGCCGCACGCTCTTGTCTCCTTCCAGATATCCGGTAAGCCTCTCCAGCATCTCGGTGCCTTCTTCCATAATGGTAAGGTCCGCCGCAAAATCGGTATCGAACACATAGTCGAATCCCAGTTCGCGGAGTGCAGCCACCATCTTGCCTGTCACAAGCGTCCCGGCCGGGAGTCCGAATTCCTCCCCTATCGCAGCCCTTACAGCAGGCGCCGTCTGGACTATCACTACCTTGTCCGGATCGGCAAGGTCCTCGACCAGCCGGTTGGTATGGTCCCTCTCTGTCAGAGCTCCGACCGGACATACGGCCACACACTGGCCGCAATATGTGCATTCGCTATCTACCATCATCTTGTCGAAAGCAGGTGCAATGGTAGTGTTGAATCCTCTGCGTATTGCGCCGAGCGCACCGACAGTCTGCACCTCGTTGCAGACGCTCTCGCACCTTCGGCAGAAAATGCATTTGTCCATGTTCCGGACAATCGATGCAGTGACTTCCCTCTTTCGCTGGGAAAGTTCACCGCCGTTGAACGGCATTTCCCTGATATTGAAGCGGAGCGCCAGATTCTGCAGTTCGCAGTCCCCTGCCTTCGGGCAGGTCAGACACTCGTTGGGATGGTCGGACAATATGAGTTCGGCCACTATCTTGCGTGCGTTCATTACCCTCAACGTGCTGGTCCTGACCACCATGTCCTGAGTACATTTCGTTGCGCAGGCAGGAGCCAGATTGCGCCGTCCCTCTATTTCCACAACACATATGCGGCAGGATGCCGGATTGTTCTTTATGCATGTCCCTTTCAGGTCGATATGACACAATGTCGGGATGTCTATTCCGATTTTCTGGGCCGCCTCCAGGATGGTCGTACCTTCCGGTACCGTCACGAAATGATGGTCGATCTGGAGTGTTATCTGTTTTTCTTCCATTGTTCCGTTGTTTTTGGTCAATAATCGATACTAATGAACTGAGATAGCCTTGAATTTGCACCTTGCCATGCACATTCCGCATTTGATGCATTTTGACGGATTGATGATGTGAGGCTTGCGTACATCGCCCATTATGGCGTCCGCCGGACAGTTCTTGGCGCACAGGTGGCAGCCGATGCACAGCTTAGGGTCGATACTGTAGGTAAGAAGAGCCTTGCACTGTTTCGCCCGGCACTTGCGGTCGCGGACATGCTCCAGATATTCGTCATAGAAATTGTTCAATGTGGAGAGCACAGGGTTCGGCGATGTCTGCCCCAGGCCGCAGAGTGCAGTGTCCTTTATCACCTTGCCGAGGGTGGACAACGTCTTCAGATCATCTTCCGTACCGCGGCCTTCGGTTATTTTATTGAGAATCTCGAGAAGTCTCTTGTTCCCGATGCGGCATGGGGTGCATTTCCCGCAGGATTCTTCGACTGTAAAATCCAGATAGAATCTCGCTACCGAAACCATACAGTCATCCTCGTCCATCACGATCATTCCGCCGGAACCCATCATGGAGCCTTCGGCCAGGAGACTGTCGAAGTCTATCGGAATATCCAGATGCTTCTCCGTCAGACATCCGCCGGAAGGACCTCCGGTCTGCACGGCCTTGAATTTCTTTCCGCCTTTGATCCCGCCTCCGATTTCATATATGACCTCCCTGAGGGTTGTACCCATAGGGACTTCGATAAGGCCGACATTGTTGATCTTGCCGGCAAGGGCGAACACTTTTGTCCCTTTGGATTTTTCAGTACCGATGGAAGCGAACCAGTCGGCCCCGCGGGTAAGGATTACAGGGATATTGGCGAATGTCTCGACATTGTTTACGTTGGTCGGCTTCCCGAGATAACCTGACTCGGCAGGAAAAGGAGGCTTCATGGTCGGTTCTCCCCTCTTGCCTTCCATCGAATGGATGAGGGCCGTCTCTTCTCCGCATACGAAAGCACCTGCCCCGTAACGGATTTCTATATCGAAACCGAATCCTGTCCCGAGGATGTTTTCTCCCAAAAGGCCATATTCACGGGCCTGCGCGATAGCGGTCTGAAGCCTGTGTATGGCCAGAGGATATTCGGCTCTGATATACACCAGACCTTTGGATGAACCTATGGAATATCCGCATATGGCCATAGCCTCTACTATCGAGTGCGGGTCGCCTTCCATGATGGAACGGTCCATGAATGCTCCCGGATCGCCTTCATCTGCGTTGCAGACCACATATTTTACATCGGAAACGCTTTTTCTGGAGAAGCCCCACTTGACTCCTGTAGGAAACCCTCCGCCTCCGCGGCCACGCAGTCCTGAACGCTTCACTTCGTCTATGACTTCTTCTGGAGTCTTGTTAAGAAGACTGTCAGCCAATGCTTTATAGCCGTCCCGTGCGATGTATTCCTCTATGTTTTCAGGATCGATAAATCCGCAGTTGCGCAAAGCGACTCGCTTCTGCTTGCGGTAAAAGTCCATGTGCTTGGAGTCGCTGACATGCTGTCCTGACTTCGGGTCCAGATACAGGAGCCGCTCGACTTTGCGCCCGGCTATGATATGCTCATTGACAATCTCCTGCGCATCTTCAGGCTTTACCTGCGTATAGAAGGTGTTGTCGGGTATTATCTTGACTATCGGACCTTTTTCACAGAAACCGAAACAGCCCGTCGTGACTACGTCTACACGGTCCGAGAGTCCTTTTTCCTGAATCAGTTCCGAAATTTTTTCGCTGATCATATGGCTGGAGGAAGCCTTGCAGCCGGTTCCTCCACATATCAGTACCTGCATGTGCTCTGTTCCTATATCCAGGCCACAGCACCGGCCGTCGGTAGCCCTGTCGCTCTGTTCCCTGAGCCGCAGCTTTTTCTCTGCCCTCTCCCTGACGGTCTTGAGATCCCCGATGGTGAGTATTTTCATGTTATAAAGATTGAGGATTTATGGATGTGGTTAGTATATCTTTGCGATTTATAATCTTTTCAGGCCGGAAACAAAGATATGAAAAGGATATTGAAAATACAATGTTACAATCTTTTAATTTATCAGCGCAGGCCCCTCCCGTTCGCAAGGACCGCGGGAGATGACAACCAGCTTGCCATTCTATAAGTCATCCGTATTCCCGACTGCCTGGTAAACTTTATTCAGGACGGGACAATGTTTCCGTGGCAGGTGGGCGGCAGGGAGATGCCACCTGACACCGTCAGAATAAGAATACGAGTAAGATTCAGAGTAAGAGTAAATGTCAGAGCGAGGGCAGGGCAGGTCTGAAGCGAAAGAAGGAGCGTGATTCCCTGATTGCACACCGGCAATGAAAAGCCGGCATGAAGATACTTAGTCGCGATAATTGATTAATTTTGTCCGGACAAACACAACTGGCCGGACTTGACGCCAATCAAGGCCCCTGAATGAAAATGCATATAAACAAATGGAAAACATAATCATCGCCTCTGGAAGCAAGGAAGAGAAATACCGCACTCTGATTCCGCAGATCAAGGCTTTACTGGAAGGAGAAACAGATCCGGTTGCCCGAATGTCGAATGCGGCAGCCGCCATACAGGAAACTTTCGGGTTTCTGTGGACAGGGTTTTACCGCGTGGTAAAGAAGCCGGGCAGTAACGTAGAAGCATCGGAACGAACGGATGTAGAAGCAGGAGAAAAAGATTGCGGCAGCCACGAAGAATCTTGTGAACTGGCCGTAGGGCCGTTCCAGGGACCTGTGGCATGCTCGAGGATAGCATTCGGGAAAGGAGTATGCGGAAGTGCGTGGAAAGAGGCCCGGACACTTGTCGTGCCTGATGTCGAGCTGTTTCCTGGTCACATAAGGTGCAGTTCCGCTGCCCGGTCTGAAATTGTCGTACCGATGTTCCGGAACATTGGTACGATGGAAAACAGCATCAGTTCGGACACCGGCAACTCACCGGATACCGGTGCCGCCTGCACCCGCCGGTCGGACAAAGGAAACACATATCCAAAGCATACCGGAACCGGAAGCTCGATGGAAACGAAAAGTGGCCGTTCCTGGCAGGACGTCACGGCTGTTCTGGATATAGACAGCGCAGTCTCCGGGACTTTCGACGGGACTGACGCCAGATATCTTGAAGAAATATGCGGAATTGTCGGCAACTGCTGACGGCATGCCGGGAAAAAGACTGGACCACACAAGGGGCATTTCAAGGCATGCTCGGATAAGAAAACCGCAGTGTACTGCCGCTTTCAGTCTCTGACCAGTCTCTTTTCCGTCCTGTACCTGACCCCGCAACCGTTGATGAATCCAAGTATATCGTAATAGACAGACTCTACATGCGGACTGGTGGATTCAGGATCATCGTAATCTTCTCCGAAGCGATCATATATGGCTTCCGGAAGTTCCGTCAGACGGACACCCAACCGTCTGGCTATTTTAAAAGCGTCGTCGAAAGACACTATGGCCAGCAGGTCGTAATCCGATGCATGATCGTCAGCCCCGGCATACAGTTCGGTCGGATCATATCCCCTGTATTCCAGTTCAATGACAAAATTCCTGTCGTCCGTAAAACCTACCGACACGGCAGACCACGGTGAAAAGTCGGAATGGGTATCGACTATCAGTTTTTCAAGTGTAAGCATAGCATAAAATTTAAGTCGCCTACATGCTCCCGTCAGCATGAGAAGTCGTCTTCTTCCGCGCAGCCTTGACTATGAAGAACACGGCAAGGGCTATGAAACACACCAGGATGGAAATCATCTCCACCTTATGGTTCATCGGATCCACCCAGAACTCCTTCAGCAGTTCGTTCCTTGAGAACACCTCGATGAAAGTCCAGAAAATGACCACAGTGGAAATCGCCATACGGATGTTGGCTCCCCATGCCCCGAGTTTCAGCTGATACCTGAACATGAAGACTGACCCCACAAGGCAGATGATTGCAAGGGCCAGTGTCACAGGATGGCTGTCCCCAAGAAATACAGGGTCATATACGAACATCAGAGCCAGATACAGTGTCCACATCATCACGTTCAGTTCAAGGAAAGTGGTGATAGAAGCATGGTGCGACATGGAATGGGGCACAATCTCCTCCCTCCTTCCACGGAACAGCACTTTCTGCAGCCAGTTGAAAGCATGACAGCCCGAACGGGTATTGAAAAGATACAGGACCATGAACATCATCCAGATGCCGAAAGTCGCGGGCATTATCAGATATTCCGGACGCGAACCCGTCAGACTTTTCAGTTGCTCTACCGTCATATCCTTGATATTCACGCCATTGATAAAAATCTCATTGGTCACGCCTATGCCATTCAGATATTCGGTAACGGTGGAGACTGTCCCCGACCCTACCAGGTCATAATGCACTCCGTAACGTGCTGCATAATAAGCGAAAAGGAATTCCACCCAGCCAGTCCAGAACAGCAGGCCACCGAAAAGTCCCCACAGGGTCTGTTTCGTATCCCCTTTGACAAACACACCGAAAATCACCATCGCAAGTCCGACCGCCCCCATGGCAAACGCCGAATAGTGAAGTACCGTCGCGGACATGGTTGACTCCATTATTTTCATCAGGGCGTGTCCCAAAGGCATTGTGAACAACACCAGGAAAAATGAAGCAACGGTTTTCCCCCAATACTTTTTCTGTTCCATATCGACAAATTTTTCAAAATCCGGAACAAACTTACACAAAATAAAGGGATCCGGTGTTATTTCATTTTACTATCACTATCGGAAAATCCGTCTTTTTCCCGTTCAGCCTCCACACATTCCTGGCATTAATAGTGATTTCATTCAACCTTCTTGTCAGAGATATGACATCTTCAGTCCCGTCCGGCCAGCGAATTATGAATTCTTCATTTTTATAAGACATGCCGCCATCGACTTCTCCATATACCATGCAATATCTGTCCCCGTCTTTCTCTATTCGGAAGCCATAAAAAACAGGCATATAATCTTTTGTCAAAGGACTGCCTTCCAAATCAATGGGACATTCTTCACCCCGAAAAGTCAGCGTAGTTCCCTCAACCCAGGAATTTCCGTTTTCCGGGTCCAGCAAGTCTTTTCCAGCACTGTCCTGAACATATACCTGCAGATTTACAGGTGCCCAGTCTACCATCTTCCCGCATGACAAGCAGAACATCAACGAGACAATCAGTGCGAAATATACCACCCTTTTCATATCAATATTGTTTAAAATCCGATGCAAAGATGCATGAAGCAAGGCATATGTTGCAGAAAAATGTTCCGGATCCGGGGAAATCACTATATTCGCAGACTAAAACGTTTAGGAAGATCAATTTTGTTTATTGCTATATAAATGGGAAAGGTAAGAGGATGGTTCGCGGTCCTGCTCGTATTCTTCATTTCAGTCCATACTGCGGCAGGCTCTCCGGACTCGCTCAAAGTGGCGGAAAGAAGGGACAGCATCATCGAAGCAAAAATCACGGCCGACAAATATCCGGAGGAAGTATCCGGAAGCCAGACAGGACACAAACGTCTTGAAAGCTTGGATTTCATATATGGAAACGTGGTTTTCAGTTCTCCCGACCTTGTCAAGGCCATACAGAACCTGCCGGGAGTGAACTCCGGAACGGAACTTATGTCCGGTCTGTACGTGCATGGCGGAGAAGGGTCCGACAACCTGTTCCTCCTCGACGGAGTGCCGATGTACCAGATAAGCCATCTGGGCGGTCTCTTTTCATCATTCAACACTGACATAGTAGAACGTCTGGATTTCTACAAGAGCGGTTTCCCAGCCCGATACGGCGGCAGGATGAGTTCGGTAGTGGACATTTCCACACGCAGCGGTGACTTCAACGGATACCACGGGACTTTCATGCTCGGGCTGATCGACGGACGTATCCAGTTCGAAGGTCCTATCGTCAAAGACAGGACATCTTTCAACATAGCTTTCAGAAGGAGCTGGATGGATGCGGTCCTCGGCCCGGCCATCTCATTTGCCAACAAAAGGAACAAGAACGGTGAAACCATCGGGGGCACATACGCATTCTATGACATGAACGCCTCGGTCACACACAAGTTCAGTGATGACAACATCCTGTCCCTGAAGTTCTACCACGGACGGGACCATCTGAAACTGAAACTGGACACGCAGCCGTCCGCGACCGGTTATACAGACGGAGAATACCAGACCTTATCCGGTACGGACAATCTTCATACTGACATAGCCTGGGGCAATACCCTCGCCTCTCTGAACTGGGCTTACAGGCTGCAGGACAACCTCAAGATGAAATCCATCCTTTACTACACCGGCAGCAACGCCGATGTCTGGTACTACTGGCACGCATGTCCTTCTCCTGAAAATGAGGACGACACTTCGATGGAAGAGACCAACTATTCAAGAATCAACGATATAGCTCTCAATACCGATTTCAGTTGGATGCCACGAGAATCTCACCGTGTGAAGTTCGGAGCATCCTGCCAGTTCCATATTTACAGCCCCGCAAGGCATAGCATATCGTCTGTCGGCGATATCGGGGACGAAAACAGTGCATCCGTACATTATACCGGCAGCGAATTCGCACTTTACGCAGAAGATGAAATGATTTTCCGGGACCGGTTTTCATTGAATCTAGGTCTGAGATATGCCATGTCCGGCGTTCCGGGAAAGATATGGAACCGGCTGGAGCCGAGGATTGCCCTGAATGTGGAGTGCACCGAAAATATCAAATTCAAGGCATCCTATACTGAAATGAACCAGTTCGCCCACCTGGTTTCGACCACATACCTCGACATCCCGACGAACTGCTGGCTCCCGTCGACAAAGGATATCGCTCCCATGCATTCCAGACAGGTGGCAGGAGGAATATACTTCAGTCTCCCGCACAATATCAGACTGAACGTGGAAGGATGGTACAAGACCATGGACAACCTTCTGGAATACTCCGGAGCAAATGCCCTTTTTCCGCCTCTCGACACATGGGAAACATCTTTCAACAAAGGCCGAGGACGTTCATACGGAATAGAGACAGAATTCGGATGGAATTCGGAAAGGCTCTCTCTGACAGCATATTATACGCTTTCCTGGAGCCAACGGAAATTCGATGACATCTGGCCGGACTGGTACTCCCACAGATACGACAACCGGCACAAGCTCACCCTGATGGGAAGATGGAAAATCAGCAGGACAGTGGATATATACGCTTCCTGGAACTACAACAGCGGAAACTGGATGACTGTCGCCACGCATATCTATAATCCCGGCGAAGTCTTTGACCGGATATACACCAGACCCAACAATGTAAACCTTCCCGATTACCACCGCCTCGACCTTGGGGCCAATTTCAGGAAAACCTCGAAAAAAGGTCTGGAACATATATGGAACATAGGTATCTACAATGCATATAACAGGAAGAATGTCGTCTTTGTAGCCGTCGATGAAAGGGAAGACAAGAGCCTTTACGGTACAGGACGCGCCATATTCCCTATTATACCTTCATTCAGCTATACATTAAAATTCTGACAATGAAAATACCATACGCCATAACCGCCGGCATCTGCTGCCTTGCTCTCGCTTCCTGCGAGGTCGAATTCGATTTCAGCGGCCTTGATGACAAGCCTCTTTTCCTGATAGACGGCCATCTGCAGGCAGACCCGTTCAATCCGGAATACGGCGATTTCCAGATGTACCTGTATGCGGTACCGTCCGCCGCCGGAGAGCGTGAATTCAGCGAAGAAGCACGATGCACACTTAAAGTGTATAAGAATTCCGAACTCATCGACACCAAAGACTACATTACCATAGAATCTTTTTACGGTCTCATTGCAGATAACTACAATATCGTGGCTGGAGATGAAATCACTGTTACCGCAGAATCCGACGGATTCACTGTTGCTTCGGCAAAGACAGTCGTGCCCCGGAATCCGCCCGAAATAGAAGCATCATGCACTCAAGAGGGCGACAACCTGAAAATCCGTTTCTCCTTCGAGGACAATGCCGATACGGAGGATGCCTACGCACTGTGTTTCAGAGCGGTCACCACCTCCTCCAGGCCTGATGACATGGATACAGGCGGTCAGTCTCTCGAACTTCCGTCCGGAAATTCGTCCGGATCTTATTTTCATAATGCAGGACCGTTTGACGTAACATGGGAAGACGGATACCGGTATTACGGCATTTTCGATGATTCCTTCAATGGACAACGGAAGGAATATGAAGTGACCGTACCATTCTTCCCGACAGGCAACGGTAACTCTTACCTTCGTATCGAGATACAGCATATTTCACCGGAAAGGCTGCGGTATGAGATTGCCTGCATCGACAAGGGCAGCAACGTCCTCGGCTTCATCGGCCTCTCTCCTGTCACTTTCGCCTATACCAATGTTTCAGGAGGCGCGGGCTGTCTCTCGAGCGGAAATACCGGCTATACGGAATGGATCGAAATTCCTTGAAGAAACCACATCCAGACCACCGGGAACATACAGTTTGAAATTTGACGACATAAATTTCAAAAACAGTTTCTTATTATACCGGGAAGATTCCTAATTTTGTAGATTATTATAAAAATGAAGGTCACTTTATATGGCTTCAGATTTCGATGAATACATACGGCAAGGAGATCCCGGCAAAAAAGGGAAAGCATATGCATGGAGCACGGCAATCGGACTGCAGGCAGTAGACGGGCTGACTACTTCTGATTATCTGAAAGATACTGCACGCCGTAATATTGAAGGCGAAATTTCAATCGATGAAGCAAGAAGTCTGATTCAGTCATATTACCAGTCAAAAAGCAGCCGTAATCCGGATGAAGACGGCAGACAGGAGGCGGACAAAGTCTCGGCCAATATAGCAAAGATATTATCAACCCATACACTTGATTTCAGCACGGACGGCTATATTGCCATCCACCGGAGAATCTTTTCCGGCATATTCAAGCATGCAGGGCAGATACGCAAATACGACATATCCAAAAAGGAGTGGGTACTTGACGGCGATTCCATAAGTTATCTGAATTGGGAAGATTTGCGGAGGGCAATGGATTACGACTTGGAACAGGAGCATGGTTTCAGTTATCAAGGACTGTCTGACGACATTATCGTCTCCCATATTACAAAGTTCGTTTCGGATCTCTGGCAGATTCATCCTTTTTGCGAGGGCAATACACGTACTACGGCCGTATTCCTTATCCAGTACTTGAGGTCTATCGGATTCAATGTTGACAATAACATGTTTGCAGACCATTCCTGGTATTTCCGAAATGCCCTGGTACGTGCAAATTACAAGAACGCCCTGAAAGGAATAGACTATACCCCTGTCTATCTTGAACGGTTTCTCCGCAATCTCCTGCTGGGAGAACAGTGGGACCTGAAAAACAGGTATCTTCATATAAATCCTTCTGCAGAATGGACAAGTCAGCCGAATCTTGCCGACAGGACAAGTACAGGACAAGTACAGGACAAGTACAAAACAAGTACAAGACAAGCACGATATCTTGAGGATATAGGTCCGGACATTTTACGGATGCTGGAGATTATCGGGAAAGAACGGCTGTCGGCTAAAGAAATAATGGAACGGCTGAAGCTGAAAGGCAGGGATAATTTCCTGAATCTGTATCTTTCTCCTGCAATAAAAGCTGGACTTGTCACTGCCCTCCATCCTGACAAGCCCCGTCACCCCCGCCAGAAGTACATGCTGACTGAAAAAGGGCTGGAAATCATTCTCCGTCATCGTCAATGATATCGGAATAGAGAAATCCGAGTCCCCGAACAAAGAATTTTTCATAAGCCAATTACCGAAGTAATTGAATTTCAGCAATATGACAGTTCCATTACAGTTCAACTAAAAACAATTATCTGACAGTCAAGTATTTAAGCACGAAGTGCGATGTTCTGCAACATCGCACTTTATTTTTAATATATTAATCCATAATAATTTATGTAATATTATTTCTCCGTCTTTTGAGAGACGATTTCCGTTCCGGAATTTGGATTCCCGTCTGCCGCGACCATAACTTTGCAAAGGAAATCATACGGTTTTTATTTGGAATTACCCCTCCCGATTTTTTATTTTTGGTGCCGGAATTTTATTCATACAATTTAAATTATTGACATAATGGAACTTGCAAAGACAGAAAGATTCGCTGTAGTAACCGGGGCCGGCTCGGGTCTGGGCAGGTGTTTCGCCCTTGAGCTTGCCGGACGGGGACTCAACACTATATTAGTGGACCTGAACAGGAGTTCAGCGGTAAAAGTGGCAGAAGAAGCACGCAGACTGGGAACAGAAAGCATTTCCATAGAGGCGGATCTGACAGACAGGGAATCTGTCGGCAGGGTCTGCGACATAATATGCGGCAACTACAGGATTTTCGCTCTTGTCAACAATGCCGGAGCAGGAGGTTCAGCCCGCTTCACGGAATGCCCGGACGGCTATATCGAACGTATTATCAGCCTTAATGTCACAGCCGTGGCTCTGCTTACACACAGGCTTCTTCCCAGTCTGATGAAAACGGACCGTGCATTTATCCTGAATGTATCCAGCATGGCGGCATTCACCCCTATCGGCTACAAGACAGTCTATCCGGCCAGCAAACGGTTCATATATGACTTCACCCGTGGGCTGCGTGAGGAACTGAGGAATACCGGCATTTCACTGAGTGTCATCCATCCGGGACCTATGAAGACCAATCCTGATGTAACGGACAGGATAGAAAGGCAGGGAAGATTCGGCAGGATAGGATTGCTTTCCCCTGAGGAAGTGGCCCGCAAGGGAATCGAAGGCATGTTCAGAAGGGAGGCAGTCATCATTCCCGGACTTATGAACAAGTTCAACAAGATGCTGACCGATATCGTCCCGGCTCGAATAAGGCTCCCGCTGGTTTCAAGGATTGTCGCCCGTGAACTTCAACAATAACGAAATGCAGAATATGAAGAACATACTTGTCACCGGAGCAAACGGACTGCTCGGGACAAATGTCATCCACGCCCTTGTCGCCGCCGGCTATAATGCGACCGGTCTGCTTCGCCGCAAAGACTCTTTCAGAGGAGCATTGTCCTGCTCGCTGAAACTGGTGGAAGGAGACATAACATCCCAAGCCGATGTCATGAGGGCCGCGGCCGGATGCGATGCCATAATCCACTGCGCCGCCTGCACTTCGCAAAAGGCCGGCATGAAGACATACTATGATGTCAATCCGGGAGGCACCAGGAATATCCTTGAAGCCGCAAAGGAGCTCGGTATCAGACGGACAGTCAATATATCCACCGCCAACATATTCGCTTACGGAAGCCTTGAACATCCCGGAGACGAATCCGGGGAATCCGTTCCGCCGTTTTCGGAATCAGGATATGTATTGAGCAAGCTTGCGGCACAGGAGTGCTTGAAAGAATACAGCAAATACGTAGAGACCATAACATTATGTCCCACCTTCATGCTCGGCCCCTATGACTCGAAGCCAAGCTCGGGAAGGATAATACTGATGGGATACAGAAAGAGGCTCATGTTCTATCCGCCGGGAGGGAAGAATTTCGTGGCTGTCCAGGATGTCGCCAGATGCGCGGTCTCGGCCTTGACAAAAGGAGTCCCCGGAACGGCCTATATCATCGGCGGGGAAAATATGTCCTATAAAGACTTTTTCAGGCTGATGTCAGAGCGTACAGACAATAAATGCCTTATGTTCAAAATACCGGAATGCATGCTTAAGGCCATAGGAAGACTTGGTTCATTGATTGAAAACAAATTAAATATCCCGAACGAATTCAATGCTGCCAACATGGAAATGCTCTGCATCGGAAATTATTACGGCAGTGACAGAGCAGCCAAAGAACTCGGATTCTCATGCCGCCCTGTGTCCGAAGCTGTCGACGAAGCCATCGGATGGTTCCGGAAAGAAAAGTACATAAAAGAATAGGCACACCGTAAATGCCAAATTGGCAGTACCCGTGCTGTTATTCCGTAATTGTACATTTTTTGTATCGGCATCAGGCATCAAAAATATTCCGTTATGAGAAAGAATTTCGGGGCAAAACCCCTTTCATACCCGCAGCCGGTGTTCATCATCGCCACATACGGTGAGGACGGTACTCCGGACGCGATGAATGCCGCATGGGGCGGAATCAGCGAACAGAATGAGGTGAGTATGTGCCTCAGCGCGGGACACAAGACAGTGAAGAACATCCTGAAAAGAGGTGCATTTACCATAAGCATGGCAGATGCCGCGCATGTAGTGGAGTGCGACTATGTCGGGATAGTCTCAGGAAACAACACACCTGACAAATTCGCGAAAGCGGGATTTCATGCTGTAAAATCAGATTTCGTGGATGCTCCTCTTATCGAAGAACTGCCTGTAGCGATGGAATGCAGGCTGAAAGACTACAACCCTGACACATGCATACTGCGCGGTGAAATCGTAAATGTCAGCGCCGACGAGCGTGTCCTCGATGAAAACGGAAAAGTGGATGCAGCCAAGGCCGCTCCGATAATTTTCGACCCATTCAACAACGAATATCTTAAAATCGGAGAAAAGGTCGGAAAGGCATTTTCCGATGGCAAACAGTTGAAATAGACCGGAAGGCATAATATAAAATTTTTTCAGGCAATGATCAAAAAAGAAGTACCGGTCCTGCTGCTGACAGGTTATCTCGGCAGCGGAAAGACCACCTTGGTAAACCATATACTTGCAAACAGGAAAGGAATTAAATTCGCCGTCATCGTCAATGATATCGGAGAAGTGAATATCGATGCGGACCTCATCCAGAAAGGAGGGGTCGTCGGCAAAAAGGACGACAGTCTGGTGGCTCTGCAGAACGGATGCATCTGCTGCACACTGAAGGCCGATCTCGTTGAACAGATCTACGAACTGATGTGCATGGAAAGGTTCGACTACATCGTCATCGAGGCCAGCGGAATCTGCGAGCCGGATCCTATAGCCCAGACCATCAGTATGATACCGACTCTCGGAGAGGCTTACACAAAACATGGCATATGCCGCCTGGACTGCATAGTCACGGTAGTTGACGCATTGAGGATGCAGAGCGAATTTGCCAGCGGAGACAGCCTGACACGCAAGAACATAGATGAGGAAGATATCGAGAACCTGATAATCCAGCAGATAGAATTCTGCAATATCATCCTGCTTAACAAAGCCTCGGAAGTGAAGCCGGAAGAACTTGCCCGCATCAGACAGATTATCAGGACCCTGCAGCCTGGTGCCGAAATCATAGAGTGCGACTACGCGAATGTAGACCTGGACAGGATAATAAACACGAAAATGTTCAACTTCGACCGCGTGGCCACTTCCGCAGGCTGGGTCCGCGGAATCGACAGCCAGGCTACCGCAGAGGAAGAAATCGAAGCCCGCAACCCGGGCTGTCACATAGAAGCACATCACGATGACGCATCAGACAGTCACAACGGACATCACCACGAAGAGCATCATCATGACCATGAACATGATGAAGAAGGACATGACGGAGGTCACCATCATCACCACCATCATCATGAAGGAGGTGAAGTCGAGGAATACGGTATAGGCACTTTCGTCTACTACCGACGCCCTGCATTCGACATCAACAAATTCGACCATTTCGTAGCCAGAAAGTGGCCTTCAAGCATCATCAGGGCCAAAGGTATCTGCTACTTCACCGACAATACCGACATGTCCTACATGTTCGAGCAGGCAGGCAAGCAGAAAATGCTCAGGGAAGCGGGACAGTGGTATGCCACGGCGCCGGAAGAAGACAGGCTTCAGCTGATGAAACAGGACCCGAACTTCTTCAAGGACTGGGACGGGAAATACGGTGACAGGATGCAGAAAATCGTCTTCATCGGCCAGCACATGGACAAGGAACAGATAATCCGCGACCTGGACGCCTGTCTGGAATAGCCGTCAGGCCATCTTGTCCAACAGAAAACCGACTGTAATCTGTGTAAAATCATCTATTACCAGATTACAGTACGGTGCTATGGCCTCCCTGCTGTTGGTCGTAGCAAGGCCTACAACATAACCGCCGGAACCTTTAGCAGACTGCAATCCTGTAAATGAGTCTTCAAAAATAAAGGTGGACTCCGGCGCTGAACCGAAAGTCTTCATTCCGAGCAGATAGCAGTCAGGAGCCGGTTTCGATCTGGAGAAGTCTTCCCCGGTGAAAATCCTGTCGAACATCCCTTTGAATTCAGGATGACGGGCATAGACATTCTCCATTTTCTTTCTGTTGGAACTTGTGACAACGGCACGCGGTATCCCCCTGCGCTGCAAGTCCGCAATAAATTCCAGCACTCCCGGGACATATTCATACGGCATGTCATGCTCGAATTGATCCAGAGCCGCTGTTATCTCTTTCTGCAGGGCCGTTTGCCCGGGAAAGAATACAGCATAGATATTGTCAAGGGTCCTGCCCTTTATCCTGTCGCCGAAACCGGAATCCGAGAAGCATTTCTCCCCTATTCCCTGCCAGAACCCGCTGTAAAGTCCTTCAGTATCGACTATCACACCGTCCAGATCGAAAAGGGCGGAGAAACGGCTTCCCATACCGGATAAATTGTTCGAATCCATATATGCAACCGCTAATTTGAAGAAACCATCTTCAGTCCTATGATAGAAATGATAAGCGTGGAAATGAAGAAAAGACGCCAGAACCCGGCCGGTTCATTGAAGAAAAATATCCCGAGAAGAACAGTCCCTACCGCACCGATACCGGTCCAGACAGGATATGCCGTACCGATAGGGATGGTCTGTACCGCCTTGGCCAGCAAGAACATACTAAGCCCGAGACTGAGCAGGAAACCTGCTCCCCACAGATAATATTCAACTCCGGTCACCTCTTTCATTTTCCCGAGACAGAATGCAAAACCGGCTTCAAAGCATCCCGCGACGATAAGGATCAGCCAATTCATTTTATACGATCGATTATTGTTCCATGCGGACAGCCGCCCATGCGTTGTCCGGGGTGCAAAGATAAGACTGTTGTCCGAGATTATGAGCGGTATTGTCAATAATTCAGTAAATTTGCACGCGAAAAAAGTATTGCCATGAATATAGATTTCGAAAAGATAGAACTTTCCGTCATCCCTAATTTCAAGGGAGGGGAAAAGGAACTCGCGGCCAGAATGTTCTTCGACGGGACAAACCGTATCATGAAGGCACGTCTCGTTCCTGGAGCATCCATCGGAATGCATACCCATACGGGCAGCTGCGAAGTCATCTTCATCACCTCCGGACACGGTTCGGTCATCTTCGACGGAGAAAAGACCCCCGTAAGCGAAGGCATGTGCCACTACTGCCCAGAAGGACATACCCATAGCCTGATCAACGACTCGGACTCCGATCTGGAATTCCTTGCCGTAGTACCGAAGCAATAACACGGACAACGGATTCTCTCGTCGTTTATGTCCGGTCAAGGAAAAAATAACCTGCTCAGGCTCATCCGTAACTGTGAACCTATGACTATGCGTCAGCAGCTGGAACTTACCGTCCAGCTGAGTATTCCTGCCATCATGGCCCAGCTGTCATCCATCCTGATGCAGTTCATAGACGCCTCGATGGTCGGCAGCCTCGGAGCGGAAGCGTCTGCATCAATCGGTCTGGTATCAACGACCACATGGCTGTTCATGGGACTCAGTTCCGCCGCCGCGACAGGATTCTCCGTACAGGTAGCGCATCTTCTGGGTGCAAAGGACCCTGAGAACGCCCGGTCAGTCCTGAGGCAGGGGCTATCTTCCGTATTGATCTTCAGCATCATACTTACTTCCATAGGATTAGCCGTCAGCGGTCCTCTGCCGCGTTGGCTCGGAGGAGGAGAAAGCATACTTGCAGATGCAAGCGGATACTTCAGGATATTCATCCTGTTCCTGCCGGCTTTCCAGATCAATGTGTTTGCCAGCGGCATGCTCCGCAGCAGCGGGAATATGAAAATCCCGAGTATGCTGAACATCCTGATGTGCATACTGGACATAATCTTCAATTTCTTCTTCATATTCCCGACACGGGATACCGATATCCTTGGCCTTGCAGTCAGGATACCCGGGGCCGGGCTCGGAGTGGAAGGAGCCGCCCTGGGGACAGCAGCCGCCATGCTCGTGACCGCCGCCCTTATGCTGTACTATCTCTGCTTCAGGTCCAATGAACTGGATATCGCCCGCCATAAAGGAAGATTCATGCCTACTTTCAAATGCCTCAAGAATGCCGCAGGAATCGGAATTCCCATGGGCCTTGAAAGGATGATCATGTGCGGGGCTCAGATAATGTCAACGGTAATAGTAGCTCCGTTAGGTACCATAGCCATCGCGGCCAACTCCTTCGCCATCACTGCGGAAAGCCTCTGCTATATGCCGGGGTACGGTATTGCCGATGCCGCGACGACACTCATCGGGCAGAGTATCGGGGCAAGAAGGAAGGAACTGACATGGAGTTTCGCGAAAATCACAGTCTTCATGGGTATGGCGGTAATGGCCGTGATGGGTGTCATCATGTACATTGCCGCACCGGCAATAATAGGAATCATGACACCTGTGCAGGAAGTGACGGATCTCGGGGCTTCCGTACTAAGGATCGAGGCTTTCGCCGAACCGATGTATGCTGCCTCGATAGTAGCATACGGAATTTTCGTAGGAGCAGGCTCGACACTCGTCCCATGTATCATGAACCTGGGCAGCATGTGGGCCGTCCGGCTCAGCATAGCAGCTATCCTGGCTCCTTCACTCGGGCTGAAAGGAGTCTGGATAGCAATGTGCATAGAACTGTGCTTCAGGGGGATTATCTTCCTGATACGTCTGTTCCGCAAAAAGTGGCTTGAAAAAATATAGACAAAACGGAAGGATGTCCCAAATGGTGTAATTTCAAGGCTTGCGCAGATGAGAAAACCGCAGTGTACTGTCGTACATGAGGATTTTCGAATCAAGCGTAACGAAGAAAGTACCCATTTGGGGCATCCTTACACCAGGCCTTGGGCCATCATAGCATCCGCAATCTTAATGAACGAAGCTATGTTGGCACCTTTGACATAGTTTACATATCCGTCAGGCTCGGTACCGTATTTCACGCATGACTCATGAATATCCGTCATGATCCTGTGAAGCTGCGCATCCACCTCTTCTTCAGTCCATTTGAGTCTGATGGAATTCTGGGTCATCTCAAGACCGGAAGTGGCTACACCGCCGGCATTGGATGCCTTGCCAGGAGAATAAAGAAGCTTTGCCTGCTGGAAAATTTCTATTGCTTCCGGTTCTGAAGGCATATTCGCACCTTCCGCTACGCAGATACAGCCGTTGTCCACGAGCTGCCTTGCCTCGGCCGCATTGATTTCATTCTGGGTCGCACACGGCATGGCGATATCGCATTTGATGCCCCATGGTCTCTGGTTTTCAAAATATTGCGCTGACGGATATTTCTGCACATATTCCCTGATGCGGCCACGGTAGACATTCTTGAGTTCGAATACGTATGCAAGTTTTTCCTCATCTATCCCGTCAGGGTCATAGATGAATCCGTTGGAATCGGACAGTGTCACGACCTTGGCCCCGAGCTGAAGAGCTTTCTGTGCCGCATACTGTGCTACATTTCCGGCACCTGAAATAACTACCGTCTTTCCTTCAAAACTTTCTCCGCGCGTGGCCAGCATAGCCGAAGCGAAATAACATGTACCGTATCCCGTAGCCTCCGGACGCAGAGGGCTGCCGCCCCAGTTGATACCCTTTCCTGTAAGGACTCCGCAGAATTCGTTACGGAGACGTTTGTATTGTCCGAACATGTATCCGATTTCACGGCTTCCCACTCCGATATCCCCTGCAGGGACATCCGTATCCTGACCGACATGCCTCTGAAGCTCGGTCATGAAACTCTGGCAGAAACGCATCACTTCATTGTCTGATTTTCCTTTAGGGTTGAAATCCGAGCCGCCTTTCGCCGCACCCATGGGAAGGGTAGTAAGACTGTTCTTGAAAGTCTGTTCGAAAGCCAGGAACTTCATTATACTCAGGTTCACGCTCGGATGGAAACGCAGACCGCCTTTGTAAGGACCTATCGCGCTGTTCATCTGCACCCTGTACCCTCTGTTTATATGGATTTCCCCTTCATCATCGAGCCAAGGGACCCTGAACATTATCACCCTCTCCGGTTCTACTATCCTTTCAAGGATTTTCTGGTCCATAAGATAAGGATGCTCTACAATATAGGGAGCGACACTCTCAAGTACCTCTCTTACGGCCTGATGAAACTCTTTCTCACCCGGATTCTTTGCGACGAGATCCGCCATGAATCCGTCAACGTAATTCTGGACAAACTGATTCATAATATCTATCTGTTAAGTATGTTTCAAATGCATTTTCCTGTCGTCCCGAGCGGGAATATCGGCCCGGAGACCACGGATTCCCTAAAAAATTTCTATTGTATATGACTTCTCCGAAGTCTCGCCTGCTTCAAGACTCTGTATCCAATCCCTTTCGCTGATTTCACCGGTGAAGTCAGCCCTGTCGCATCTTCCGTACCACGGTTCGATGCACACGAACGGGGCATTCCTGAAAGGAGGAGACCACAGTCCGACTTCAGGAGCATCGAAAGTCAGTGACAGCCAAGGTTTTCCGGACGGAGCATGGAGTGTTACCCTGTTTACCGTCCCGTTTTCAAGGATCAGTGCATCCTTGTCGAATATATGCGTATCTATCGGAAGCTTTCCTTCTTCAAGGCGCCTGCGGTAAACGGCAGCAGGGTCTGCACATCCTTTTTCCTTTATGAGTATGTACTCCAGATCATTGCAGACAGAAGCCCCGGCTTTCCCGAATGAAAAATACCCCTTGAGTTCTGCAGAAGGGGAAAAATCAGGATAATAGAATGCCGGATGGGCTCCTATCTGGTAATACATCGTCTTGCTGTCTGCATTGTGCACCCGCCACAGGACATGTATTTTATTGTCTTCCAGACGATAACCTATCTCGAGGACAAATCTGAACGGAAATTTCTTCAAGGTAGCTTCATCAGCCTCCAGCCTGTACCATACATCATTCGCGGACTTGCCAGTCAGGCTGAAATCCATATCGCGTGCAAATCCGTGCTGGCTCATGGCATATTCTTCTCCGCCATACCTGTAGACTCCGTTCCACAGGCTTCCCACAATCGGGAACAGCACTGGAGAATGCCTTTTCCAGTACTCCGGATCCGCCTGCCAGAGATATTCGATACCGTTTTTCCTTATACTGCAGAGCTCTGCTCCATGCCCGGACACTTCGACAGACAGTGTCCCATTCGACAGATTTTCCATAATTCCAAATTCAAAACCCGCCAAAGTTAATAAATCGGGAGAAAAAGCGCAAGAAACTGTCTATGCGCAGCAATGAATCTACGATGCCCTGCGATGAAGCGATGATGCTCCGGATGTGGAAATATCCGCTTCTGCGTCTCCATATAGATATAAAGATGATGCTCCGGAGACATTGCCTGACGCGGAGCCGTTGCATTTCACATGGGCACTGCCGGCTCCTGAAACCGTACATGAAAGTGTCCCGGTTTCCACATATGCTTTTTTCGATGATACCGTAGATGCGCCGGATACATAAATACTATATGAATCCGCTTTCCCGCTGACATTTACGTCAGACGCACCGGAAGCATCCACTGTCAGGTCCTTTGCTGAAACGGCCGATCCGATATTGGAAGCCCCGCTGGCTTCCATACATAACTTTCCGGCTATGACAAGGTCGGCATTAAAAGACGACGCGCCATGGATATCGACCGTAAAACTGTCGGCTTCGATAGCAAAGCCGCTCTCAAAGCAGGAAGCGCCTCCGAGCCCCACACGTTCAAGTCCGTCGCTTGCGGGAACTGTAACGGTCACCGGTCCGATATCTCCTTTATTGAAACCGCCACGCATATATATTTTCAGGACTTTACCCTTTTCTTCTACGCACACCATGCCGAGCACGGCCGAATCGGCCTGTACTGTCACTTTGTCCGTATTCAAAGAATAAAGCACTTTTATTGAACTCGAAACATCGATCGAAGAATAATCGCAGGAGACCTCATAACTTTTTTCCGTCAAGGCACCGGAAAGACGCACGCTGTTGACAGAAGCGCATGATGTAAGGGACAGAATAGCCAGAGACGCAACGAGAAAAAACATTTTTTTCATACAATCAGTCATTTAAAATAAAATTCCACTTCAATCAGAACCGTTTTTTACATTAGACTGCAAATCTCCCGAATAGGTTGCAGGAACCGGCAGATGCATTGCTACATTGAATATTTCTGATATGCAATACGGGGTGAGCCGTTATCGGTATGGATGATTCCGCAGCGGATAAAGCCGTTGCGGGAAAGGATGTTCTGCATCACCATGTTGTCGGCATGAGTGTCTGCCCGAAGATTGCGGATCCGGCTCCAGCACCAGGATATACATGCGTCTGCGATACCGTTCATAATACCGGAAGAAGCGAGCCTGTGGATTGTCCCGTATGTGGACGGAGAGCACCACTGTCCGTCCTCGATAACCTCATACGTAGGATCTTCTCCTATAATGAAGCAGAAAGTGCCGGCGATCCTGCCGTCCGATGTTTCGCAGACATGGCAGTGACCGGCCTCTATCTCACTTCTGATCAGATCTTCCGACGGATAGCCGTCGATCCACTGGCTGGCATTGCCATGATTGGCCATGAAAGCCTTTGCACGGTCATATACCGGCATAAGAGCCTTAATGTCCTCAATGTGCGCCTGACGTATTCTGATATCAGGCATGTCTCGGTCGGATTTTCCTGAACACCTTGCTGACGGTTCCCTGAATGACTCCTGTCAGAATGATTACCGTCACCGCAGTCAGTACCAGCAGTATGCCGAAACCTTCGCGTAGAGTGAAATCCTCACCGAAAACCAGAGCCCCGATACATACTGCCGTCAGAGGCTCGAGAGCGCCAAGGACCGAAGTAGGGGTACCTCCGATATTCTGTACGGCCAGTACAAGCGTAATGTTGGAGACCACAGTAGGCAGGACAGCCAGAAGAATCATATTGCCTACGGAAGGAAGGTCCGGAGGGAGCTGGAAATCACCCGAGACAAGAGTCTTGCCTCCGAATATCAGAGTAGTGAATATAAAGACGTAGAAAGCCAGTTTGCGGCTGTTCATGCTGTGCACTCGGGATTTGTTCACCCCCACTATATAGCTTCCGTATGCCACGGCCGAAAGAAGCACTATGACAATTCCCTTGACATCGGCCGACATACCGGTAGAAGGGAGCGACAGCATGGCCACTCCGCATACCGCCAGGGCAATGGCTACCCAAGTCAGCCACGAAGCCTTCTCCCTGAACAGGCAGAGCATGAGCAGCGTCACGAAGACGGGATAGGTGAAATGCAGCGTCGTCGCTACTCCGGCACCCATATAGCCATAACCGCACAGAAGGAAAAGTGAAGAGAATGTGTAGAATACCGCAAGCAGGATGAATACGGGCAGATCCTTCATGTCTATCCGGAACGACTCCTTCTTTATAAGCATCACCAGACCCAACGCTATGGACGCGAAAAGGAACCTGTAGAAAAGAATCGAATCATAGACCATCCCCTTGCCCATAAGCGGGAGAGTAAACAGCGGTATCAGCCCGAATGTGACCGATGTAGCCATACCATACAGTATTCCTTTGAACCTTCCCATATTTTCGCTTTTTAAAACCGGGGCGCAAAGATATATAAATTTTACCTATTTTCGTATCCGGAAAACAACGGATAACAAACAGACGACATTATGCATATAGGTATAGCAGGCAACATCGGAAGCGGAAAGACCACCCTGACCAGACTGCTTTCGGAATACTACGGATGGACACCGAAATACGAAGCCATAACCCACAACCCTTATATCGAAGACTATTACAGAGACATCCACCGCTGGTCCTTTAACCTGGAAGTCTATTTCCTGACCCGGCGTTTCAAGGACATAATCGAAATATCCAAGACGGAAGGGACCGTAATCCAGGACAGGACGATCCTCGAAGGAGTATACATCTTCGCCGCCAACAACAAGGACATGGGAAACATCTCGGAGCGGGATTTCAACACCTACATGGACCTTTTCGATGTCATGATGTCGATGGTGAAGCTGCCTGACCTGCTCATCTATCTGAAATCATCCATCCCGCATTTAGTGGCACAGATACAGAAACGCGGCCGCGACTACGAAAAAAGCATAAGCCTCGAATACCTGGCCGGACTTAACGACCGTTATGAAAAATGGACAGAATCATATCCAGGCAGGATTCTCACCATCGATGCGGACAGTCTCGATTTCGAAAACAGGGCTGAAGACTTTTCATTGATTACGGACAGGATAGATGCCGAATTGTTCGGACTTTTCAGTGAGAAATAATTTTTTCCTATATTTACGCATCTAAACCAAGGAACTTTGTTCAAACAAACAGAATATTCACGAATAACCGCATTCAAGCAAAATGGTAACCAGAAGAAATTTCATCAAGACCGTGTCCATGGCGACAGCCGGACTGGCTCTTGGAGCTAACGGCAGCCTTTTCCCTGCTGCCGCAGCTTCTGAAAAGAACAAAACAAGAGGTAAAGTCAAAATCGCCTACATCGGAATCGGAAACCGAGGGGAACAGATCATCAGTGAATTCGCAAAGACAGGAATGGTAGAAGTAACCGCCCTGTGCGATGTAGACCTCGACGGGAAGCAGGCGCAGAAAGTACAGTCCATGTACCCGAATGCCAAGAAATTCCGCGACTTCAGAGAACTTTTCGACAAGGCGGCGAACGACTTCGAGGCCGTAGCCATTGCAACGCCAGACCATTCTCACTTCCCTATCTCGATGCTTGCCATAGCCAACGGCAAGCATGTCTATGTCGAAAAACCGATGGCCCGCACTTTCTTCGAAGCGGAACTTATGATGGAAGCGGCAAGAAAGCACCCCGGCCTGGTGACACAAGTCGGAAACCAGGGACACTCTGAGGCAAATTACTTCCAGTTCAAGGCATGGATGGACGCAGGAATCATCAAGGACGTAACTGCCATCACAGCCCATATGAACAACGAGCGCAGATGGCACAAATGGGATGCCGCCAAAATCTACAGGATGCCTGAAGAAGAGCCGCTCCCGGCAGGAATGGACTGGGACACATGGTTATGTGCAAGGCCTTATCATGAATATAATTCCAAATACCACCAGGGCGACTGGCGCTGCTGGTACGATTTCGGCATGGGGGCTCTCGGGGACTGGGGAGCACACATCCTGGATACGGCCCATGAATTCCTCGAACTCGGTCTTCCATATGAAATCAGCATGCTCCGGGCAGACGGCCATAACGATTATTTTTATCCTTATTCGTCAACTATCCTTTTCCGATTCCCTCAGAGAAAGGGCATGCCGCCGGTGGATGTGACCTGGTATGACGGAATCGACAACCTGCCTCCTCTCCCTGCCGGATACGGCGCCTCAACAGTAACGGAAGGCGTACCTTCTACAAACCAGGGCGAAGCAGTACCGTCGAATCTCAACCCTGGGAAGATTATCTATTCAAGGGATCTCACCTTCAAGGGAGGCAGCCACGGAAGCACCCTGTCTATCATCCCGGATGAAAAAGCCTCGGAAATGGCAGACAGGCTCCCTGAAGTGCCGAAGAGTCCTTCGAACCATTTCGAAAACTTCCTTCTCGCCTGCCAAGGCATGGAAAAGACCCGCTCTCCTTTCGAAATCCACGGACCGCTCAGCCAGGTGTTCTCTCTCGGGGTCATAGCCCAAAGGCTCAACACCCAGCTGTTCTTCGACAGCAGGACCAAGACCATCACAAACAATGCATTCGCGAATGCAATGCTCGTCGGAGAACCTCCACGCAAGGGCTGGGAAGAATTCTACAGAATCTGATACAAAACATAAAAATACATGAAAAGGATATTTGCAATCTTAGGCTTAGCCACGGCCTTATCGGCCGCGGCATCCGCACAGGACTGGGAACCGCTGTTCAACGGAAAGAACCTGAAAGGCTGGACCAGACTGAACGGCAAGGCGACTTACAGGGTCGCTGACGGAGCGATAACCGGTATTTCAAGGATGGGTACCCCGAACACGTTTCTTGTGACTGACAGGAATTTCAGCGACTTCATTCTTGAGTTCGAATTCAAAGTGGACGACGGCCTGAACTCTGGAGTACAGTTCCGCAGCCACAGTACCAAAGACTACCAGAACGGGCGTGTGCACGGCTACCAGTTCGAAATCGACCCTTCAGACAGGGCATGGTCCGGCGGAGTCTATGATGAAGCTGCCAGAGGCTGGCTTTATCCTCTTACCGAAAATCCGGCAGCAAAGACCGCCTTCAAAAACGGGGAATGGAACAAGGCCCGTATCGAAGCATACGGGAATTCAATAAGGACATGGGTGAACGGCGTGCCTTGCACCGACCTGTGGGATGACGGAGCTGCGGAAGGATTCATCGCCCTGCAGGTACATGCAGTATATGAGCCGGCACTCGAAGGGAAGACCGTAAGCTGGAAAGATATCCGCATCTGTACCGAGGACGTGGAAAAATACCTCACCCCTGAATCTTCGGAAACGCCTCAGATAAACCTTATCGACAACACGGTTTCCCCACGCGAAGCTGCAGAAGGATGGACCCTGCTCTGGGACGGCAAGACTACGGAAGGCTGGAGAGGGGCCAAACTCGACAAATTCCCTGCAAACGGATGGAAAATCGATAGCGGAATCCTCAAAGTGGAGAAAGGCAACGGAGGAGAGTCTGAAAACGGCGGTGACATCATTACAACACGCACCTATGGTGACTTCATCCTCAGTGTCGACTTCAAGATCACTCCCGGCGCGAACAGCGGAATAAAATATTTCGTGGACCCGGAACTGAACAAAGGTACAGGGTCAGCTATAGGCTGCGAATTCCAGGTTCTGGATGATGACCTGCACCCGGATGCCAAACTCGGGGTTAAAGGCAACCGCAAATGCGGATCCCTCTATGACCTGATACCGGCCCCTGCCGACAAACCTTTCGACAAGAACGCATTCAACACCGCAGTTGTCGTTGTAAAGGGGAATCATGTGGAGCACTGGCTCAACGGAGTGAAACTTCTTGAATACGAGCGCAACAACCAGATGTGGGACGCCCTTGTCGACTACAGCAAATACCGTGACTGGCCGAATTTCGGCAACCTATCCGAAGGATACATCCTGCTTCAGGACCATGGAGATGAAGTCTGGTTCAGGAATATAAAGATCAAGGAACTGGACTGATGGAGACGCTTCAAAAAAAAAAATTGAGGTCAGCCGTTTGGCTGACCTCTTTATTTGCAATCTGAATTGAATTCAAATTATTTTGCGATAACACGTGCCATCTCGCAAACCTTGTTTGAATAACCCCACTCGTTGTCGTACCATGAAACGATCTTAACGAATGTAGGATCGAGCTGGATACCTGCCTTCTCATCGAAGATGGAAGTATGGGAGTCACCACGGAAGTCAGTAGAAACGACAGCCTCGTTAGTGTATCCGAGGATACCTTTGAGTTCGCCCTCTGAAGCTTTCTTCATAGCAGCGCAGATCTCCTCATATGTAGCAGGTTTCTCGAGCTCTACAGTAAGGTCAACGACTGATACGTCAGAGGTAGGAACACGCATTGACATACCGGTAAGTTTGCCGTTAAGCTCAGGAAGGACTTTGCCTACTGCCTTTGCAGCACCTGTTGATGAAGGGATGATGTTCTCGAGGGTACCGCGGCCGCCTCTCCAGTCTTTCTTTGAAGGGCCGTCTACAGTCTTCTGGGTTGCAGTAGCAGCGTGAACTGTAGTCATGAGACCTCTCTTGATACCGAATGTCTCGTGGAGAACCTTGGAAATAGGAGCAAGGCAGTTAGTAGTGCAGGATGCGTTGGAGATAATGTCCTGACCTGCGTAAGTCTTGTCGTTCACACCATATACGAACATAGGAGTTGCGTCCTTTGAAGGAGCTGACATGATGACTTTCTTTGCGCCTGCCTCGATGTGCTTGCGGGCTTTCTCGTCAGTAAGGAAAAGACCTGTTGACTCGACAACTACGTCTGCGCCGACCTCGTTCCATTTGAGGTTTGCAGGGTCCATTTCTGAAGTAAGACGGATCTTGTTGCCGTTTACTACGAGGTAACCGTCCTCAACTGCGACTTCATGGTTGAATTTGCCGTGAACTGAATCGTATTTCAGCATGTATGCAAGATACTCTGGATCGAGAAGGTCATTGATACCTACTACCTGAATGTCGTTTGAGAAATTCTCAACTGCTGCACGGAAAACCATACGTCCGATACGGCCGAATCCGTTAATACCAAGTTTAATCATTTTACTAATATTTTAAAGTAATACAAATTTCAGATTTCGTTTCCGAAGGCATGTTTCCTACAAAAACGGTGCAAAAATAAGAAAAATAATGTTTATTCTACTATATTTGTCACAAAATTCTATTCGATGGATATACTTATCACCAATGATGACGGTTATCAGGCGAAAGGCATCAGGATACTGACAGAAATAATGTGCCAATTTGGCAGTCTGACTGTCATTGCTCCCAAGAAACACCAGTCCGGAATGTCTATGGCAGTATCTCTGGGACTGAAGCAGATAGCGCATAAAGACCTGGACTTCAAGGAAGTCGAAGAAAAGACATGGAATACAGGCAGACTTCCCGATCAATACAGGGACAATGTTAAATGGTCATATCTGGATGCAACCCCGGCGAGTTGCGTGAAATTCGGGCTGAATACCGTATTCGAAAAGAAATTCCCGGATGTAGTCGTTTCCGGTATCAACCACGGCTCCAATGCATCTACGGCTTCCTGCTATTCCGGCACGCTCGGTGCGGCACAGGAAGCCGCCCTCAACGGGATTCCGGCTATCGGGGTGTCACTCTCGACATTGAATCCCGACGCTGATTTTTCCGCTATCGGAAAATACTTTCCGGACATATTCAGGATGATCATGTCAAACCTGCCGGAAAAGCGTGGAATATATTATAATGTGAATTTCCCCGACATACCGGCAGAACGTATCAAAGGTATCCGGACAGGATTCCAGGGAATGGGAAGATGGGTACGGGAGTTCAAGCATTGGGACCCCGACGTATACAGACACCTGGGAATCACCCCGGAGTTGCTCGGCCAGAGCAGCCATCCCGCTACCGAACCGGGCGAAGACCTGTATATGATGGTCGGAGAATACGTCGATGATCCGGAAAACACACACAGGTCCGACCACTGGATAATGAAAGACGGATACATTTCCATCGTCGCCCACAATATCGACACCACCGATTACGGGGAAGTCGAACGCCTTGCAAGTCTCGGATTCGACAAGGATTTCAAATAGGCAGAGAAAAGAATGAAATACTATATCATAGCAGGTGAAGCATCCGGAGACCTCCACGGTTCCAACCTAATGAAAGGGCTTTATGCAGAAGATCCTGACGCTGACATCCGTTTCTGGGGAGGGGACCTGATGAACAGAGTGTACTCCGAAAACAGAAAAGCCGGAATGTCGGACGGCGGTCTTGTCCGCCACTATAAGGATGGCGCGATAATGGGATTCTGGGAAGTGTTCAGGAAAGCCGGACAGCTTCTGGGCAACGTTCGTTTCTGCGAAAAGGATATCCTTGCCTGGAGACCTGACGTCGTGATACTGATCGACTACCCGGGATTCAATTTCAAGATAGCGGAATACGCCCACAAACACGGCCTGAAAGTGTTTTACTATATTGCCCCAAAAGTCTGGGCGTCAAGGGAAGGCAGGATAAAGAAACTTAAGAAATTCGTGGACAAGCTTTTCATCGTCTTCCCGTTTGAAATACCGTATTTCAGGAAAAAAGGGGTGGATTTCATATATGAAGGGAATCCACTTGTAGATGCAATAGACGACTCCCCTGCTTCCAATGAAAGCAGGAAAGATTTTCTGGAGCGGAACGGTCTGCCGGACAAGCCTGTAATAGCCATGCTCGCAGGTTCGCGCAAAGGCGAAATAAGCACAATGATGCCTGTTCTCAGGGAATTCGCAGAAAAAATGGCAGCCCTGCCGCAATACTGCGGGTACCAGTTCCTTATTGCCGGAGCTCCGGCCAGAAACATGGACGACTACTCTCCTTATCTGAAAAGCTGTAAGGCTGACATCAAGGTACTTTTCGGCCAGACCCAGTCCATAGTCAGAAATGCCGAAGCCGCAGTGGTGAATTCCGGCACCGCATCGCTGGAAACCGTTCTTCTGGGCACGCCGCAGGTAGTGGGTTTCATCATGGGCAGCAGAATAACTTACGCCATAGCCAGGAAAATAGTCAAAGTCAAATACATAAGTCTCGGAAACCTGATCATTGACCGTCTCGCTTTCAAGGAATTCATACAAGCGGACTGCAATGCCGACAATCTCGTGACCGAAGTACGTGCCCTGATAGAAGATCAGGCCTACAGGCAGAAAATGCTCTCCGAATACGCCTGCATCCGCAAGGCTCTGGGCGGAAGAGGAGCGTCTGCAGCCGTAGCCAAAGCTATGATACGGGAACTCGGCGCAACCAGTTAGTATTCATTAGACATAATTCCGTTCTCCGAAAATCAGAGTTCCGATGCGGACTATGTCGGCACCCATAGACACTGCGATTTTATAGTCGTGTGTCATCCCGAATGACAGAAGGCCGAAACCGTCATGAAGGTTCGGATGTCTGCCG
>JADIMH010000032.1 GCA_017694885.1 Candidatus Cryptobacteroides faecipullorum
GCTGTCTCGGAGTTGAGCCCGAGTTCCTTGTAGTTCTCTACTTTTGCCTTTGCTGCGTTGAATGATACGAAATCAGGCTCACCGTAGTTTGCAAGTTCTTCCTCGGTAGGACGGATGAACATGTTCTTCACGAAATGAGCCTGCCATGCAACTTCCATGATGAAACGTACTTTAAGACGGGTAGCAGGGTTTGCTCCGCAGAAAGTATCCATTACGAAGAGCCTCTTGCCTGAGAGCTGTTTTACGGCTTTTGCCTTAAGGTCGGCCCAAGCCTCTTCAGAACATGGTTTGTTGTCATTCTTGTATGCGTCAGAAGTCCACCATACGGTGTCTTTGCTGGCTTCGTTGTAAACGAAGAATTTGTCTTTAGGAGAGCGTCCGGTGTAGATACCTGTCATGACATTGACAGCGCCGAGCTCGGTAACCTGGCCTTTCTCATAACCCTCGAGAGTGTCTTTGGTCTCTTCTGCGAAGAGAACATCGTAAGACGGGTTGTGAAGAATTTCTTTCACATCAGTGATGCCGTACTTGGTCAAATCGATTTTACTCATAATACAAAATTATATTAAAAGGTTTATAACTTTCAAATGCTTGTAGGCCGCTGCAAAAATAGTTTATTTTTACGACAGGACAAACTTTTAGAGTGAATATTTTATTACTTTTGTCCACGAAAATCCGAAATTGCACTGCACAAAATGTGCCAATTTATGGATTTCGGTTCGAAAGATTACATATTTCGAATGAAATATTATTGTTTTTGATTTGAAAGTGGATTATGGAGGGGGATCAGAAGGAAAATACGGCGGACGGAGGATTTTCTCCGCTCGATGTGCTGAAGGAATATTGGGGGTACGGATCTTTCCGTCCCATGCAGGAGGAAATAGTGTCTGCTGCAGTGGAAGGGCGCGATGTACTGGCGGTCCTGCCTACAGGCGGAGGCAAATCCGTATGCTTTCAGGTCCCTGCGCTCCTGAAGGACGGGATAGCCCTGGTGGTCACGCCTCTTATCGCACTGATGAAGGATCAGGTGCAGAATCTGGCCGTCCGCGGTGTGAAGGCTTTGGCGGTATATACGGGAATGACGCGGCATGAAGTGGAACTGAATCTGAACAATGCCGCGTACGGCGATTTCAAATTCCTGTACCTTTCTCCCGAAAGGCTTTCTACCGAACTTTTCAGAAGATATGTCAAGTCGATGAATATCAGCTATATAGTAGTTGATGAGGCGCATTGTATCTCACAGTGGGGATATGATTTCCGTCCGGACTACCTTACGATCGGCAAGCTGAGGGAGGAAGTGGATGCACCGGTAATCGCGCTTACGGCCACAGCTACACCGGAAGTGGCCGGCGATATAATGGAGAAACTCCGTTTCAGGGAAAAACTCCTGCTGAAAAGCGGCTTCGAGCGTCCTAACCTTTCCTATATAGTCCGTCATTGCGAAGACAAGATGGGTCAGCTGGCGAACATATGCAGGTCTGTTCCCGGGACCGGGATAGTATATGTCCGGAACAGGAAGAAATGCGAGGAACTTTCATCCTTTCTCATGTCCCAAGGCCTTTCATGTTCTTTCTACCATGCCGGGCTTGGGCCGGCGACGCGTTCTTCCAGGCAGGAGGACTGGAAGACTGACAGAGTACGTATCATGGTGTGTACCAACGCATTCGGTATGGGTATCGATAAACCGGACGTGAGGTATGTAATACATTTTGATGTTCCGGACTCTCCGGAGGCCTATTTCCAGGAGGCAGGCAGGGCGGGGAGGGACGGCAGGCGTTCATATGCCGTGCTGCTGTGGAACGGCAATGACATACGCCGCCTGCACCAGATAGAGAATGTTTCGTATCCGCCTGTCGGATATATAGAAGACATCTACCATAAGGTCCATACCTTTTACGGGATACCTTATGATGCCGGAATGGGGATGCAGCTGAAGTTCGACCTGGATGCATTCTGCAGGCATTTTACCCTGAACCGTTCCATGGCCTATTATGCGATAAAGTATATCGAAAGGGAGGATCACTGGACCGTACTGGAGGATGCGGATATCCCTACCAGGGTACAGATTATCGTCGACCGTCAGGAACTGTACGACATAGAACTGCCGGAGCCGGCCATGGCTGCCGTAATAGAGATGCTTATGCGCAAATATACCGGCGTGTTCTCATATCCCGTATCGGTCGACGAGGACTATCTTGCTTCAGTTTCCGGGGTGTCCGTCCCGCAGCTCAGAAGGATGCTGTACCTGCTTTCGGTCGAACATATTGTCAAGTATATTCCATGCGACCATACTTCGGTAATTTATCTGAGGGAAAACAGGCTGCATCCAAAGGACGTGAAGCTCAGTCCGGAGAGGTATGCCAGGCTGAGGGATGCCTCCAGGAACAGGATAGAGAAGATGATATCATATATTAAGGAAGAGGATACATGCAGGAGCCGCTATCTGCTGGAATATTTCGGGCAGGAGGAATCCGAAGACTGCGGGACATGCGATGTCTGCAGGGCGGCTTCATCCAGGCCGTCGGATACGAGGAAGGCCCTTGCAAGCTATATCATCGGAGAGAAGGACGGGGACTATACCCTGAATGACATTTCCGTGAAGTTCGGTTCTCCGTCCTCTGAGACCGGCGGCGACTATATAGGGGAATTGCGGGACATGATAGACAGAGGGGAAGTCCCTCCATATAAGGTATAGCATGCGGTCCGGCAGCTGTCCGGCCGGAATGACCTTCGTATTGAAGCGGGAGCGGGAAACGTTTTCAAGCCTCTATTGCCAGACCGTCATAGGCTGGCCTTATGTTTTCCGGAAGTTCTTTGCACAGGTCTTCATACCTCGGCAGCTGATGCGACAGGTGCGTCAGCCATGAATGCCTTGCACCGACTCTTCCGGCCACTTCGACCGCTTCTTCCAGGGAAAAATGGGATATATGTTTTCCACGACGCACGCAGTTGATGATGAAGTGGTCCAGTCCTTCCAGTTTCTGAAATTCAGACTCCGGAATGAAGTTCATGTCCGTAAGGTAAGCTATGCTTCCGAATCTGTACCCGAGCACAGGCAGGGTGAAGTGTTTTCCTCGGATCGGAATGATTTCCGCCTGTTTTGGACGATACGAGCCTTTGAATGCCTCTTCAGGATGATGTTCTGCAGCCCATTCTTCGGCCGAAACAGGAATTTTCTCATACCCTTTACCGTCGATCCATAGGAGTTTCCTGCTCGGGATGTTCTCGCTGACAGTGAACGGATGTTCGTCTATGTTGGTGATTTGCCATTCGGGGACGCCGGGATAGCGGTGTTCCGCAAATGCATAGGAATATTCCTTTCTGAGCGAATCTTCTACATATTTTTCACAATATATGCGTATCGGGGCTTTTTCGATGTAATTGAACGCGCGGACATCATCCAGGCCTCCGGTATGGTCTTTATGGTTGTGGGTCAGCAATATGGCATCGACATGCCTTATTCCTGCCCTGAGCATCTGGGTTCTGAAGTCAGGCCCCGCGTCTACCAGTATCTTCAGTCCTCCGTATTCTACGAAGGCGGAAGACCTGAGCCGCTTGTCTTTCGGGTCTGTGGACCTGCAGATGCTGCAGTCGCATCCTATCATCGGAACGCCTTGGGACGTGCCGGTCCCTAAAAATGTCAGTCTGGTCATATACAATCGTTTTTATACGGAAATTCCCGGAACGTTCCGAAGTATCCGTCAGAGTATTATATCGACTATCTTTCCTGTCAGGGCCGGGTCGAAAGGCCTTTCGACCCTGATGTAATTACCTGTGTATCCGAACATCTTCCCGTCCTTGTCCGAACTTTCGAAAAGGACCTTTTCCGGTACGCCTCTGTTGCTGAGGACAAACTCGGAATGAAGCCTTTCGCTCAGTCCTTCCAGAATCCTGACCCGTTCGGTCTTGACAGAGTCCTGTATCTGGTTCTTCATCAGATCCGCCCGTGTCCCTTTTCTCCTGGAATAAGGGAAAATGTGTATGAATGCGGGTCTGATCCTGTTTTCAAGAAAGTCGCATGTTTCAGCGAACAGACTGTCGCTTTCTCCGGGGAAACCTACGATCACATCGATCCCGAAAAATACTTTCGCTCTGCCCGGCTTTTCCATTTTCTGCCGGATATAACCGATTTTATGTTCAAAGGATGCAGTATCGTAGCGGCGCCCCATCTCTTTCAGGACTGTGTCGCTGCCTGCCTGCAGCGGAATGTGGAAATGGGGGAGGAATCTGGTGCCGGAGGCTATCCAGTCTATGGTTTCCTCTGTCAGAAGATTAGGCTCGATAGAAGAAATCCTGTATCTTTCAATGCCTTCCACCTCGTTCAGCGCTTTGATCAGGTCGAGGAACGACTCTCCGGTAGTCTTTCCGAAATCACCTGTATTGACTCCTGTCAGGACAATTTCCTTTATCCCTTTTCCTGCAATTTCATGTGCCTGTGCCACAATGTCCCTTATCGGCATGTTCCTGCTCCTTCCCCTTGCGAAGGGTACCGTACAGTATGCGCAGAAGTAATCGCAGCCGTCCTGTACTTTAAGGAAGGATCTCGTCCTTTCCCCGCTGGAATATGCGGGGAGGAATGAGGCCGGGTCTGCCCCGCACGGTCCGTCGTTTCCGTCCAGATGCCTGAGTACGGCCGGTACGACAGCGGTTTTTTCATCCGCGCCGAATACGAATCTTACCCCTTCGATCTTTTCTATTTCCGCTTTCTTCATCTGTGCGTAGCATCCGGTAACGATGATTTCCGCCTCCGGGGAAATACGGTGCAGTTTCCTGATGATGTTGCGGCATTTCTTGTCGGAATGTTCGGTCACCGTACAGGTGTTTACCAGGTACATGTCCGCGCGTTCATCCCATTGGACGGCTTCAAACCTGCCTGATTCCAGCAATTCTCTTTCATATGTAGAAGTCTCGGCGTAATTGAGTTTGCATCCGAGAGTGACAAAAGCTATCTTTTTTTTCATCATCGCACAATCAGTCTTTATGGTGCAGTGTTACCCTGGACCATGCGGCAACGCCATTGACAGGCGGCCTGCGTTTGGATACCCTGACGCTGAAATTTTCCAGTCCGGGGAATCTCGCTGAAATGTTCTTTATGATTTTCCCTGCAAGGTGTTCGATCAGCCCGGCATGTTCTCCGTTCATCACATCTGCCACTATATCATATATTTTCCCGTAGTCGACGGTATCTTCCAGCCTGTCGCTTTCAGCCGCCTGGGACATATCCGTTTCGGCACGGAAGTCCACGACGAACAGATTGGGAAAATCTTTTTCCCTTTCCAGACATCCGTGGCATGCATAGAATTCCATACCTTCAAGTTCAAGTATTCCCATATATTTAATATAAGTCAATATAAAAGTAAGTCAATATAAAAGCCGGCCGATGGTCCCGGGACTCCGGAACGCAGGTTTATGCGAGCATAAGGAATACCGCAGGCCGTTTTCCGATGACAGTCCCGGATTTTTTCCATTGTCCTACAGTCATTGTCCGTATGAATGCATCCGGCATCGTCACGTCCGCGGCGATACATATTCTTGTGCCGTCGTGGCAGCAGGACAGTATGTCTTTCAGCATCGAGTCGTTCCTGTATGGCGTTTCGATGAAAATCTGTGTCTGCCCTGTGGCCGCCGACAGTTTTTCAAGCGTCCTCAGACGCGATTTCCTGTCTTCCGTCTTTGCCGGAAGATAGCCGCAGAATGCGAATGACTGTCCGTTGAGTCCGGATGACATCAGAGCCATCATCAGCGAAGACGGGCCTGTAAACGGAATTACCTTTATACCGTTCCTGTGTGCCAGTTCTACGAGCTGCGCCCCCGGGTCGGCGACGGCAGGAAGACCAGCCTCGGAGATCAGGCCCACATCCGTCCCCCCGTCGAAAAGGCTGATGTACCCTTCTATTTCTTCAGGCCTTGTGTGTTCATTGAGTTCATGGAACTCCAGCGAGCCGATCCGGCCTTTCAACCCTGCCTTGGAAAGATATCTGCGGGCCGTCCGTATCTCTTCCACTACGAATACATTGATATCGTGCAATGAATTGAGTACATGCGCCGGAATCACTTCCGAAGGGTCATTGTCCCCGATGGGGGATGGTATGAGCAGCAGCCGGCCTTTATTTTCCTGGTTTCTTTCCATTGTCGCCTTTTATCTTTATGGTTACTTTTTCTTCATTCAGCAGGGCCTTTTCCTCCTGTCTCTGTATGGCGTCTTTCTTTTTCCGTCCTGAAAACAGATTGCGGATGAATTCCCTGAAGTTATTGAATTCCTGCTGGTAGGTCAGACCGATTCCGTTCCTCTGCGAATTGTCCAGATAGTTGGTGTACTGATCGGCGGAGTGGGAGAACAGGTTCAGCCTGAAGGCTCCCGGCCTGTCTATCTTTATTTCTATGTCAAGGTCTCCTACGACATCGTCGTTAGTGCTTCCGGACGTGTACTGCCTATTCCCGATGTTTCCGTTGATGACCACCCTGTTGTTGAAAAGCTGTGTCGAAACCGCCACATCGAATATATCGTTGCCCCGTTCATTGGTCTGGTAGCTGAGTCCGAGATCCAGAGGGATGTCGAGTTTCTGGAATATGTTGTTGAGCTGGTTTGACATTATTTCCGATACGCTGGAAGCAAGGAACGATGTATTGTTCACTATGCCAGACTGCTCGTCGGGCAGGAAGCTGTTCGATACCAGCAGCGAAAGGAACTGTTTCTGGACCTTGTCTTCCGTGCTCAGCGCGCTTTCCACCCTGGCTTTGACTGTCGGGTCGATGTCCGGGACGTTTATGCTGAACTGCAGTCTCGGGTTGCTTATCTTGTCGGTTATGTGTATTCCGCATTCGACTGTCCGTCTGGTACTTACTGAAGACGTATCGGCAATCAGCGTACCGAGGGATGTCTTGGTCGTATATGTCGCATCGATGTTCAGAGTACTTTCCATTATGTCTCCGTTGAATTTTACGGAACTTCCCTCATTTATCGAGAAGTCCTTTGCGAGACCGATGGCAACGAACCTGTAGTTGCCTCCGGAAAGGGTATAGTCGCCGTTGATATTGAATATGTCCCTGTCGGGATTGATGTCAAGGTCGATCGTTCCTGTCCCGTATCCTGACAGGACATTGCCGGCAGCCTTGTCTATTTCCACGAATGCCTCTATTCCAGGGGTGGCAGCCACCATAAGGCTGATTTCGAAGTTGTTCTTCGATTTTTCCTTTTTCTGGATCCTTGCAATCATTGTTTCATACGGATCCTGAATGACTTCTTCCTTGAGTTCCTTGAACGTAAGCAGGTCGTTCGATCTGGAGCTTGAAGCGGCGGAAATCGGTATATGCAGCTGGCCCCGGCCCGTCGTAGTGGCTTCGACAGACATTTTCATCGAATGCATCGGACCGGTAATGGATATTCCTGCCGTAGCGAAAATGTTTCCGTAGAATGTTCCGTTCATTTGCTCATCGAGATCCAGGCATTCGATCCTGTCGGCACTGATCCTTGTGTCGAATCTCAGATTCCTGAAGTTGTCGTGCGATATCTGGCCTGAGACGCTTCCGCCGTTGCCGAACCTGTCGGAAATCGATAAGGAGTCGAAGTAGATTCCGCGGCTGTCGATATGGAAGTCTCCGTTTGCCGTATACGGAACGTTCGTGTAGGCGATTCGCACGGTCGCGTCTTTCAGTCTGGCTCCGGTACTTTCGACAGACAGCGAATTGATTTTTCCTTTTGCCTCGAATAATCCCGAGAGGAATCCCGAAGTTTCGCTGAAGACGCTGCTGAGGTACGGGGACAGACATGAAATGTCCAGGCCCTCGAGCGAAGCAGAAGCGTCTATATACCTGTCTTCAAGGTCATATTTTCCCGTAACGTCGAAAGTGCTTCTGCCGTCGAATGAATTTCTCAGGCTGACATCGATTTTCCTGGAGTCCTTGTCCCAGTTTCCGTTGAGCTGCACCGTTCCCATCTGCGCTCCGGAAATGCTGGTCGAACTGCACAGGAAATCGACGGATGCGCTTTTCCCGCTTCCGGCTGAAATCAAGCCGGCGCGGCCTGTGGCGGCACCGGCAAATGCAGCCCCTTTCCCGAGCAGAGGGTTTATTATGGAGATGTCGAACCTTTCCATGTCCAGCATCAGGGTGTCTCTTCCGGATTCGGAAATGCCGCCGTGGATCTTTACGGATTGTTCTCCGCTGGCGAATTCCATGTTGCCGATATCGATGTCCTTGCCGCTTACCGTCATTTCCGATGGCATTATGCTCCATTCCCTTGCATTGAGATAGATGCTCGAAGGCAGCAGGGAAATCTTGCATTGCAGTCGGTCCTCCCCGTCACGCAACAGATCTCCGAGTATGTACAGTTCGCCTCTGTTTACCAGTTCTCCCTGATTGTCATATGCGTATCCGGCCCCTATATGGTTGTTGTTTGCATATATCCTGAAACTGTTGTTCTTCAAAGACAGTGTAGCGACATTTACCGTTTCGCTCTGCAGCTCTCCAGTCAATCCGTTTGCGTCATTCCTGAAATCGAAGGTAAGATCTTTCATGAAATTCTCTCCGAAAGCCAGTCTCTGGGACTTCAGATTGCCCTCCATCGTACCGGAACCCCCGATATGCATCCATAGCGAAGTGTTTTCCGCTATATACAGTCCGGGGAAAAGATATGCCAGGAGATCCATAGTATCATAGAAATTGAAGGAAAGGTCATATCTGTTTCCGTTCCAGACATATGCGGAATCCTTGTGGATGGCGGGAAGCTGCCTTTTCAGCACCAGGTCTTTGGCGTCTTTGATGAAGGATGAGAATGAACCTGTTCCGAAGAACGAACCTTCGGCAAAGCCGGACTGCATTTTGGCCCGGAACAGAGTATCGCTCGAATGTGACGCGACCGATATGTCCCCGATATCATATTTCCCGCTCTCGTTCTCAAGGCTGATGCTTCCGATCCTTATTTTCCCGAGCAGGTCATTCCCTTTGATCCTGGTAAAGTTTGCACTTGTCTGCAGGCTTATCCTCGACATTCCCCGCTTGTCTATGTTGAGGGCATTGAGATCGGCATAGCCGATGTTGGCATAGAAATTATACAGGGCGTTCCTGGTCTTGCTGGAGAAATTGAAAAGGCCCTGGAAAAGGAAATTGAGGTTCGGGTCGCTGCATATTATCTTTCCGTTGAATGCTTTCTGGGCCAGAGTCCCGGTTGCCGCGATCCCGCTGTAGTCGTATTCGTTCAGATTCAGTCTGCTGACTGTAAGCGAATCTATTTCGAGTTTCGGACCTTCGGACCCGAATGAAGCCTTGAGTCCTGTCTTCATGTCGCATTCCTGTATAAGGTCCGACCCGATGGCTTTTCCTATATTGAAATCTTTCGTCGCAAGGGTGCCCTTTATTACCATACCGCTGTTTCCGGCTGTCAGCCCGTTTATCTTCAGGGCCGGCATTATCGAGCCGATTCTGGATGTCAGGGCCCCGCTGACACCGAGTCCATCAAGTTCCCCGTTGATGGTGCCTTTGAACAGGAATTCCTGCCCCGGAGCATAACGGGAGATGTCGGGAACATTGTCCGGAGCCAGTGCGGCAAGCACATCCTGTACCGATTCAGTAGTGAAACCGAGTTTTCCTACAGTTATCCTGATGTCTGTCTTTTCCGGTTCCGGGAGTCCCGAGATACCTCCTTTTAATGACAGGGATACGCCGAAATCCTTGATGCCGGCCTCGAGCGAGGCTATTTCCAAATCGTTTACTGTACCGGAGAGCGAGGTCTCCGGAATGTCTATGGAGAAAGGTGCGGTATCCAGCCCCGGGACGAAATATGAAAGAGTCCTCAGATCGATCCTCGAGTCCCGGATGACGGCTTTCAGGCGGATTTTTTCAAGGAAGTCCTTGAAATCCCTGGCCGTCCTGTAACCCATGCTGAACTCCGGAATGTTTATGTCGGACCATTTGTCCGACAGGTTCAGTGCGGTGACCGAGGCCAGTCCGTGTCCGACTTGCGCGCTTCCGGATATGGATATGCACTCATATCCGCTCTTTTCCCGGAATGAAAGATTGTCCAGAGTCCCTTTCATGGTCTTGTCGGAAAGGCGCAGGTTTCTTGCTTCTATCTCTATATCAGTTACATCCAGATCATCCCAGCGGATTCCGCCGCTCTCGTGCCCGAGGGTATTGCGGAAATTCTGAAGACGGAATGACATTCCGTCTATAAAAGCCCTTCTTATGTCGAAAACATTTTCATGGCTGTCCTTCTTTTCCCTGTCTTTCCGGATGCCGAACATCCTTTCGAGGTTGGTCTGATTCTTTTCGATGACCAGATTCATTTGCGCGCCTCTGACATATGCCCTTCCGATATGGATGCCTTCTTTTTCCCTCAGACCTTTCAGGGAGAATCGTGCGATTACATATTCCGCTGAAAACAGGGTGTCTCTTGCCGCTGAGTCTGCCGGTGCCTTGTCGATGACCTCGATGTCTTTGACAATTATTGTGTTGAATGGTCTGAAATGGATTTTTCCGAAGTGTATCAGGGCATCCGATCCTATCGTGAACCTGTCAAGTATCATCTGTGACAGGTAAGTCTGTACCTGCGGCGTCTGTACGGCCAGGACAGCCGCAATGATGATGGAAGTCATTGCGACGACTGTCAGCCATAATATTTTAATCGCCCGTCTGATACTCTGCCTGTTTAGTGAAACCTACAAAAATAGCAATTATATCCGAGATTTTCGTATTTTTGCCCGTCGGAATAATAAAACGTGCAATGGATATCATTTTAGGTATTGAGTCGTCATGCGACGATACGTCTGCCGCTGTCATCAGGGACGGCTATCTTCTGTCGAACGTGCTTGCCAGCCAGGATGTTCACAAAGCTTACGGCGGTGTCATCCCCGAACTTGCCTCCAGGGCGCACCAGCTGAACATAGTGCCTGTTGTCAGCCAGGCCATCGACAGGGCCGGCATTAAAGTATCCGATATTACGGCCATCGCCTTTACGCGCGGTCCCGGACTGCTCGGTTCGCTGCTTGTCGGTACGTCCTTCGCAAAAGGACTCTCCATAGCCATCGACAGGCCGCTCATTGAGGTCAACCATCTTCAGGGGCATGTGCTTGCCAATTTTATAAAACAGTACGATAAAGACACTCCTGTACCGGAATTCCCGTATCTGTGCCTTTTGGTATCCGGCGGCAATTCGCAGATAGTCAAGGTGAACAGTCCCCTTGATTTTGAAATCCTCGGTCAGACCATAGATGACGCCGTGGGCGAAGCGTTCGACAAATGTTCCAAAATGATGGGGCTCGGATATCCTGGCGGACCGGTAGTGGACAGGCTGGCGAAACTCGGCGATCCCATGAAATTCCATTTTTCAAAGCCTCATGTACCCGGTCTGGATTACAGTTTCAGCGGAGTGAAGACCTCCCTGCTGTATTTCGTCAGGGACCAGTTGGCGCAGGATCCGGATTTTATGGAGAAAAACAAGGAAGACATTTGCGCTTCTTTCCAGAGGACGCTTATAGAAATACTGATGGACAAACTTATCAAGGCCGCCAGGCAGACAGGCATCAGGCAGATTACCATCGGAGGAGGGGTGTCAGCAAACAGCGGCTTGCGCAATGCTGTCACGGAAGAAGGGAGAAAAAGAGGCTGGACTACCTATCTTCCTGAATTCAAATTTACGACAGACAATGCTGCAATGATTGCCATTGCCGGGTATTTCCACTATCTGCACGGAGAGAGGACAGGACTGGATGCGGCTCCTTTTTCACGTATCGCCGATTTTAAATGACAATGAAAAATGTATAGAAAGTTTTTTCCGTTGATACTGGCTTTTGCCGCGGGCTTTTCCTTTCCGGGTTCCGTAATGGCGGTTGACATGAAGGAAGAATACCCGATACCTGCAAAGGACATGCATATGAGGGATCCGTTTGTTATCGTGGACGAAGAGGAGGAGTGTTATTATATAATAACTTCACGCTGGAAAGACGGAAGAGGCGGACTGGCCGCCTACAAAAGCAGGGATCTGGAAAACTGGAGGGATGAAGGTTTCGTTTACAACGCCGCTCCCGATTACCTCGGGACAGACGATTTCTGGGCACCGGATACCTATAAATATAAAGGCGGCTACTATGTATTCGTCACATTGAGCAACAAGTCGAAAGGAATTCTCAGAGGTACCACCATCCTTAAATCCGTGTCAGGAACGGTACTCGGCCCTTATGAGCCTGTTCTTTCTCCTGACAGACTGAATGTTACACCGGATTGGCTGCAGTGCCTGGACGGTTCTCTTTATATAGATGACGAAGGGAAGCCATGGATGATATATGCGGTGGAATGGTGCGGGCCCAACGTCTGTGACAAGGTCGGTGAAGTCTGGGCCCAAAGGCTGAAGGATGACCTTACTGATACGGAAGGGGAGCCTCACAGACTCTTCAAGGCATCGGATTCGCCGTGGGCTCTCCATATCGGTGGCGGCGGCATGATAACGGATGCTCCCGTGATATGGAAGGACAGCAGAAGCGGTAATCTTATAATGACGTGGTCGAGTTTTGCTCCGGAATATTCTATCGGCCAGGCTGTCAGCCGGAGCGGCAATGTGCTGGGCCCATGGGAACATGAGCCTGTTCCTGTCTTTTCGTCCGACGGCGGCCACCAGATGATTTTCAAAGATCTGGACGGCAACCTTAAGATTTCTTTCCATAGTCCCAATGCAAAGAAAGGCGCTCTCAGAGAAACTCTTACTATCCGGGACATCAGTATAAAAGACGGGAAGTTCGAACCGCTTGAAGGTACATATGACGGGTTTTCGGATATCCCGGAGAAGATTTCCAACCCGGTAAAGACCGTGGACGGGAAGCCGCTTGCCGTTGCCGATCCTTTCGTGTTCCGGCATAAAGGCACTTATTATCTTACCGGCACTTCGGGCGACGGCGGTTTCGATTATTATACTTCGACCGATCTGGTGACATGGGAATACAAAGGGGCGCTGTTCCGGACGTCGCAGGATCATCCTGGGACAGCTGCTTTCTGGGCTCCGGAAGTCAAGCGTTACAACGGGCGTTATTATCTCAGCTACAGCTGCTATATCCCTGAAAGGGACAGGATGCTGACATGCCTTGCGGTAAGCGATTCGCCTGAGGGACCGTACCGTGAACTTTATACCCCATGGTTCGATTTCGGATACTCTGCCATAGATGCCCATATTTTCGTAGATGATGACGGTACCCCGTACCTGTATTACAGCAAGAACTATTCGCTGGACGGAAAATGCAGCGTAGGCGAGATTTATGCCGTAAGGCTCAGGAATGATCTGTCAGGGCCGGAAGGAGATCCTGTTTTCATATCAGGAGCCTCACAGGACTGGGAAAAAGTGAAGTGGGAAGTGAACAGATGCAACGAAGGTCCTGAAGTCTTTAAGCATGACGGCAGGTATTATATGACGTATTCGGCAAATGATACGGGCTACGAATATTACGGAGTCGGGATTTCGACCGCAGACACTCCGCTCGGGCCATGGAAGAAGAGCAAGGACAATCCGCTGATGACTACCGATCTTTCAGAGGGCATTTCATCTCCAGGTCACAATTCTCTTATGTATACACCTGACGGACAGCTGTTCATCATCTACCACAGGCATGCGGATCCTGACTGCAGGAAGCCGGACTGGAACAGGGTGGTATGTGTGGACAGGCTCGGCATTGACAGAAAAGGGAGGATCGTCTATGAAAGAGATTGAAATATCGTGTCCGGTCGGGAAAGAGCCTTCACCGGAAGAAATAATCTCAGTATCGGCCCGGTCTTTAGGGGTGGCTCCGAAAGCCGTGGCCCATTACAGGATCGTCCGGAGGTCGATCGATGCCAGGGGTGAAATACTATACAGATACAAGGTCGAGGCATACAGGGAAGGTGAGGAATATACCGGGTATCATGTGCCGGAATACCATGATGTGTCCGGCGCTGAGCCTGTCCTGGTGATAGGAGCTGGTCCGGCCGGCATGTTCGCGGCCCTGCATCTTCTCATGAAAGGGCTGAAACCGGTCATTCTGGAGCGGGGCAAGGATGTCCATAAAAGGAAATTCGACATGGCCCGGCTTTCGAAAGAAGGGATTGTGGACCGTGATTCGAACTATTGTTTCGGAGAAGGCGGGGCCGGGACTTTTTCTGACGGCAAACTGTTCACCCGTTCATCCAAGCGTGGCGACATCCGTGAAGTCCTGCACCAGCTGGTCTCGTTCGGGGCTGATCCTTCGATACTCATAGATGCGCATCCCCATATCGGCAGCGACAGATTGCCGTCCATTGTTGAGAATATCCGCAAATGCATCATCGGGCACGGAGGAGAGTATCATTTCGGCACCAGAGTGACGGATATCTGCAGGAGGAAGGATGGAAGCCTTGCCGTTACGGCAGAGTGCCGCGGCGAGGACGGGGCCGTTTCAGCAGCTGAATTCGCTGCGGACAATGTAATCCTTGCTACCGGGCATTCCGCAAGGGATATCTACACAATGTTCGACAGAAAGGGATGGGAAATCCAGGCCAAGGGGTTCGCTCTCGGAGTCAGGGTGGAACACCCTCAGTCACTTATCAATAAAATACAGTACCATGGGAAATACCAGCCGTCCATGCCTGCGGCGGAATATTCTTTCGTGACCCAGATAGAAGGGAGAGGGGTCTTTTCTCTCTGCATGTGTCCCGGCGGAGTACTGGTCCCTTCGTCAACGGCTCCCGGTGAGGTGGTGCTGAACGGCATGTCCAATTCCGCACGCAATTCCAGATGGGCCAACTCCGGTGTAGTCGTTTCCGTCGAGCCTGGGGATCTGCCGGAGTACTCGCATTTCGGAGCTTTGTCCCTTCTTCATTTCCAGCAGGATGTGGAGCAGTCGATGTTCCGCTTTTCCGGTTCGCTGAAAGCTCCGGCCCAGAGGATGATGGACTTCTGCCGCGGAACGGTGTCATCAGGGCTGCCTGCCTCTTCCTATCATCCGGGAGTCGTGCCGGCTCCGCTGCATGAGCTTCTTCCGCGGCATGTCGCGCTCAGACTCAAATACGCTTTCCCTGAAATAGGTAACAGGAAAATGCGAGGATATTATACCAACGAAGCCCTTCTTCTCGGAGTGGAGTCCAGGACATCGTCTCCGGTAAGGATTCCCCGGGATCCCGAAACTTTTGAGCATACCCGGATCAAGGGTCTGTATCCTTGCGGAGAAGGAGCCGGCTATTCAGGCGGAATAGTGTCATCTGCACTGGACGGAATCAACTGCGCGGAAAGGATTTTTTTGGCAGTCAAGAAAAAATGATTACCTTTGCAACGGGTAAGTCATACACGACCAGCTCCCTTTGAATTCCCCCAGGACCGGAAGGTAGCAAGGGTAGGAGGTTGTAGCGGTGCGATGTATTAAGCTTACCCTTTTTTCTTTAAAAGCATTTAAATCGGTGCTTTCTTCGTCACACTTCAGTCCTCACATCCTCATTACCGGAAGGTAACTCCGGTGTTCGGACTTTTGTGTTCCTTGAAATCCCTCGATTTAAATGCTTTTACCGTGGTTATTTCAGAGAATCGAAAATAAGCGGAAGTATATCATCCACCTTAGAGAATTTCCAGATCTTTTCACCGCCGACAAGCAGGATTGACATCGGCCTGCCGGATTTTCCCTGATATTCGGCCATGACCTGTCGGCAGGCTCCGCAAGGTGTTGCAGGTGAAGCACATATCTTGCCGTTCTGACTGGCGGTGATGGCGATTTCCTCCATTGCGGCGTCAGGATGCGTGGCGCTGGCATGGAACATTGCGGTCCTTTCGGCACACAGTCCGGAAGGAAACGCGATGTTTTCCTGGTTTGCCCCTGTTACTATTTCTCCGGTAGAAAGTCTGACGGCAGCGCCGACATTGAAATGCGAATATGGAGTGTAGGCTCCTGACATTGCCTTAATGGCGGCTTCGGCCAGTTCACGGTCGGCGCAGGACAGCTGGTCCATGCTTTCGTATTCAGTGTAACTGATGTTTATTTCCCTGGTCTTCATATGCGTCAGTATTTGAATATGATTATCTTTGCATCGTCAAATATAGTGATTTTATGAAAATATGTATCGGATTGTCAGGCGGAGTGGATTCCAGTGTAGCAGCATATCTCCTGAAGAAAGCCGGTTATGATGTCTTTGCCCTTTTCATGCAGAACTGGCACGACACTACCGGAACACTGCATGGAGACTGCGAATGGGAGGAAGACCGTTTCGTGGCGGAAATGGTCGCCCGCAAGATAGGTATTCCGTTCTATTTTGTGGATTTGAGCAAGGAATACCGTCAGAGGGTGGTCGACTATATGTTCGATGAATATTCCAAGGGACGGACGCCGAATCCGGACGTGTTGTGCAACAGGGAAATAAAGTTCGACGCTTTTCTCAAATGCGCACAGAAGCTCGGTGCGGACTATGTGGCCACAGGGCACTATTGCCGCAAGGATGAAATCACCGGACCGGACGGCAAGCCGGTATACCGGATTTTTGCCGGCTCGGATCCCAACAAGGACCAGAGCTATTTTCTCTGCCAGCTCACGCAGGCGCAGCTTTCCAGGGCCATGTTCCCTATCGGGGATCTGGAGAAGCCGGAAGTCCGCCGCATTGCACATGAAGCCGATCTGCCGTCTGCGGACAAGAAGGATTCCCAGGGCATATGTTTCGTCGGCAAAGTGGATCTTCCTACTTTCCTTCAGCAGAAGCTCCTTCCGGAAGAAGGCAATGTCGTGGAAGTATATGATGCATATTTCCAGGACAATGCACAGTACCGTTTCATTCACGACACCCTGCTTTCCCTGAAAAATGACCCTTTGTCTGGCGATGTGCAGATGATAACCGACTATATATCTGAAAACAGGTCCCTTAAGGTCAATGACCCGGTGCATGAGCATCCGATAGAAGGAGATCCGGCCAATGAGGGCGGATGCTCCGGGCAGTCTCCTTTTTCAGAGGAAAAGATAAAGGCCCTGTCGGATGATGACCTCATGAGGCTCTCTGCTCCGGTAAGGTATGATATAAAGTTCGAAACCGAGACTTACCGTAGCGGGAAGAAACATGTAAACAAGACCAGATACAGGGAAAATCCGTACGGTAAGATCGTGGGCAGACATGACGGGGCTCAGTTCTATACTATCGGACAGAGGAAAGGTCTGAACATAGGAGGCCATAAGGATTCTGTCTTCGTCATAGAGACGGATATCCCTTCGAATACAATTTACGTGGGTGAAGGACATGCTCATAAAGGGTTGTCCCGCAGCTGCTTGCGGATAGCCCCCGAAGACGTCCACTGGATAAGGGAGGATATACCGATGACAACCGGTGAAATACGCCGTTACAGGGTCAGGATCCGTTACAGGCAGCCGCTTCAGGATGCTGCTCTGATAATGCGTTCCAACGGGCTTTATATCCTTTTCGATACTCCGCAGCGAGGAATCACGCCAGGCCAGTTTGCGGTATGGTACGACCGCGATGAAATGGTCGGTTCCGGAGTGATATTCTGATGCTCTATTTCAGCAATCTCGCGAAAACGGAGAATGTCAAGGAAAAATTGATTGAATATCCTGCAAAGTCCGGACAGAACTGTGATCTTGCAGCGTATATTTTGAATCTGAGCATGTTTTCCATATAATTCCCTTTTGAATCGGGAAATCCGTACACAAGTGAAAGGCGCCGGCGTATCTTCCATGAGATGTTTACTCCGGCCATGGCGTTGTATTGTCCTATAGTGTTGTCAATGTTTTCGTCTTCCCTTTCCTCTTCGGTCTTGTTGCAAGAATGGACCAGTCCGCCGATCCCGATGAACGGGCCTATTTTCCAGTTGTCATTGTCAAATAAGGCATAGGTATATTGGAGAGATATGTTAAGGTGGGAGTATCCGTCTCCTTTGTCCCAGGTGTAGTCATTGGCAGTGAACGTGTTCCGTACCTTTCCCCCTCCCATCAGCATTTCCACGTCAAAGAACGATTCCTTATAGGACAGGCTGGTTCCCAGGTTGAACAGGGTAGCAGGTGAAAACAGTTTCCCGGCATTTCCGTAGAAAACTTCGCAGTTTACTCCGGCATTGAAACTTGCTCCGAAATCCCTGCATGAAAACTTCGGAATATTGTCGGCAGCGGCACTGTTTTCAAGTTCTTTGTTTATTTTCCGCTCATATATTGAAATCTGTTCCGTATTGTCTCCGGAATCGGAAAGGAATTTGAATTCCTCGATACTTTTATCGCAGGCATTGTCGTAAAAACTGAAAAGCTGCCTGTAAAGATTCGGGGTCCTGTCGATTTCGCTCTGGAATTTTCTGCGGTATAATTCAGCGATGTCGAATATGATTTGCGGATATTTCAGATAATGGCCGGTCATGCAGTCCGGTCTGACCCATGACAGTGTCTTGTCCATCAGAAGATGCGATTCCAGTTTGCTTACTGTCAGATTGCCGTAACGCTTCTTCACGGGGAATGTTTCAAATGACCAATATATTGCAGACGCGATGCTGTCTGCATGAAACGACTCTTGTCTGAAGTCATCCCATGTAAGCCTGCCCTCATTCCAGGATCTGATGCTTGAGCGGTAATCCTGGGCCGTAGAATCAGCGGCAAAGGCAAGAAATACAGCTGTAATAAAAGTAAAATAGTAGTATTTCATAAGTTAAAGATTATGTTCTGGTGTATGTATCTATTTGCAGACCAATGATTTTGCCGCGCTTTGTCCGGCAAGCATGCCGGTTGAGAACGCTATCTGCAGGTTGAACCCTCCTGTGTCTCCGTCCAGGTCAAGTATTTCTCCGGCGAAATAGAGCCCTTTGCAGTGCTTTGACTCCAGCGACTTGGCTGTGACGCTGTCGGAAGATATTCCTCCTGCAGTGATTACGCATCTTTCATAACCGACGTATCCGGCTATATCGAACTTCCAGCATTTAAGGACTTTCGCCAGGGTCTTGTGATCGACCGACTGGTTGCATTTCAGGAAACCCCGTATCAGCCCGGCCGGCATGAGTTTCCCGAGCAGAATGCGGAAGCGGTCCCGGTACTGCCTGTTCATGCTGCGCCTGTCTTCTGCTATTTCTTTCCATAGCCTGCTTATCCTTGTTTCCAGGGAAACTTTCTCTACTGCGGGTTTCAGGTCCAGTGTGACCTGGACTTTGGAGCCGTTGATGATGGCGTTGACACATTTGCGGCTGATCCTGAATCCTATAGGTCCTTCAATTCCGCCGTCGGTGAAATCCATGTCGCCGAACTCTTCCTGAACGGGATTCCCGTCTATCCACAGGGTCAGGGATACGTTTTCAAGCGAGTTACCGTTGAGGAGCGAGCCGGTTTCAGACAATGGTACGCTTCTGTCTATATGTCCTGGCAGCATATCTTCCGTTTCATCTGTCAGTGACCCCTGCGGAACCGATTTGTAGCTTTTCGGCACTATTGCAGTCAGAGAAGGAAAACATCGGTTTATCTTATGTCCTGTTCCGGATGCCCACTTGTAGCCGTCCCCTGTAGAACCCGTGGAAGGGTAGGAGAGTCCTCCTGTGGCGATAATGAGCCTCCGTCCCGTGAATATGGCTCCGGACGAGCAGCGTACCATATAATAATCCCCTTCCTCTTCATCGTTGCGCATGGAAATGCTGTCCGCCTCATAACCTGTAAGAAGGCATGCTCCGGCCTGCTTTAGGGCGCGCTGCAGCGTGTCCACTACATCAGATGACCTGTATGATGCGGGGAAAACCCTGTCGCCTCTTTCAACTATGCTGTCAAGCCCGGCTTCTTTAAGCCATTCGACTGTCTTTGCGGGGGACAATGCAAAGTAGGCCGGCTTGAGCAGAGTGCTTTTGGGATGGATATGGCCGGAAAAATCATTCCAGTCTTTCATGTTGGTGAAGTTGCATCTCCCTTTGCCGGTTATCATTATTTTCCTGCCGGGACGCGGCATCTTTTCCAGTACTGTCACCCGCTTTTGCAGACCGTTCTGTCTGAAAAAATCTGCGGCTCCGACCGCTGCCGCCATGCCTGCTGCACCACCACCTATAATTATTATGTCATCCATCTGTAGCAGAATTAAAAAATTTTACTAAATTTGCAGTCCCTTACAGCGATAAAAGCTGGCAAGGAGTTTCAAAGCCACTTTAGCTCAGTCGGTAGAGCAACGCATTCGTAACGCGTAGGTCGTGGGTTCGATTCCCATGAGTGGCTCACTTTCAGAATATTATGTTGAAGCAGAAGAGGCCGTTCCCACAGAATGAGCCTCTTATTTCGTTTTTACATTCTCTGTTTTTTCCTCCTTGTTCCGGATTTTCTCTGCATGACAGGAGGGCAGGCCCGGCAAGTTCGATTGCAATCATGTCCCCGATCCGGACCGAAACCGACATGGTGGCTTCGGATATCGCATCCTCTATCATATCCGTATTTCCGTCGGAGAAACTGAAAATCTCCTTTCCGTCTTTTTGCAGAACGAAAGCATTCGATTTTTCTTCGAGTGTGATCCTGTTATACATCGGGAACGGCAGTACCGACGTATGGTCTAAACATGATGAGGAAGCATATGAGAGGGGAGACCCGTCAAACATGTCCCCGGCATACAGGAGCATTCCGTAGCCGACGGAATCATAATATCTTCCGGCAAATTTTCTTCCAACGCATTTTCCTGCCTTGCATATTCTGGCGAAAAGCACCGGAGAATACAGGAAACTGTTTACATGATCGGGAGAGAAAAGATCCTTGTCTTCCCTCTCCCAACTCGTATCGGGTCGGCAATAGCATCTGCCGCTGACGGTCTTTACTATGATATTCATAGGATATGGTCTTGAAAACCGGAGAAAGCCTGCTGTTAAAAAAGCCTTCCCGTGAATTTCTCCTTGAGCTGGTTTACGGAAGCGTTGAATTTTTCTCCTGTCAGCGGCTCTTTTTTAGCAGCTGTTGCCGCTTCCCGTTTCTCTTGCTCGAACTGCTGTTTGAGCAGGGCGAACTGCCGTTTGGTATCCAGAGTGAATTCCCCGTTGTCTATCCAGCTGAAATAGGAAGGTTCAGTCAGATATACTTCTCTCGCCGTCTTTCCTTTATGCTTTCCGAAGTTGATTACGGGTTCCTTGCTGTCATTATAGGTCAGCCTGCCCGCATAGTCGACGATTTTCTGTCTTTCCGAAAAGCCGGAAAGAAAATCCACATTGTTTTTGAGTGTTTCAGGATATCTGTCGAGCTGGGACTTGAGCACTTCGTATGTCGCTATCGTGTCGGCTTCTGCCGCATGGGCGTTTTCAAGCTCTTTGCCGCAATAGAACCTGTAGGCGGCCTTCAGATTTCTGGGCTCCAGGACGTGATATATATTCTGCACATCCACCATCTTCTTTTCGTGGAGGTTGACAGGTATGTCTTTGCCTGTATAGTGCCTGACACGTTCAAGCTCTTCAGCAAGCATCGGCAGGTCGAATTTGGTGGAGTTGAATCCGGCCAGATCACTGTCTTCAAGCCAGCTGACCACCTCGTCGGCTATGTCGGAAAACCGCGGGCAATCTGTCAGATCGTCGTCTTTTATCCCATGGATTGCCTGGGCGCTCGGATTGATCTTCTTCTGGCAGCCTCCGGCATAGTCCCAAGGCTTTACCCTCCATGTCTTTATCCTCTCCTCCGGGCCGGGCAATATTTTTACGAAACTCAACTCGATTATAGCGTCGGAAGCTATATTCAGGCCGGTACTTTCTATGTCAAAGAAAAGGATCGGCCTCTGAAGGTTCAATTCCATTGTTTTTCCTCTTGTTTGTTCCCTGTTTCAAATATGTGTCAGACAGATTCCTATGATATCATGATAGGCATAAGGATACCGCAGATTTTCTCGCTTTCGGCTTCCTCTTCCGAAGGTACCACCAATGCGGCCCTTCTGCTGTCGGCGAATTTCATGACGATTTCATTACATGACATGTTGCTGAGGATTTCAGTGACGAAAGTCGATTTGAAACCGATGGTCAGGTCTTCTCCGTCGTACTGGCAAGGAACCTTTTCATATGCTGCTATCGAGAATCCGAGATCCTGTGCCGACAGTTCGAGGGAATTGTGCGTCATATCGAATTTTATGAGGTTGGATGCCTTGTTGGTGCAGACCGACACGCGGCGCACGGTGTTGAGAAACTGCACCCTGTCGATACGGAGGATGTTCGAATTGTTCTGAGGGATGACATCCCTGTATTTCGGGTATTTGCCGACAACGAGCCTGCAGACGACCATTGTCTTGTCGAACTTGAATACGGCGTTCTTGCTGTCGAATGAAATCTCTACATTCTCGATATCTTTCCCGATTATGGACCTGAGGACGGCTGCCGGCTTCTTATGAAGGATAAAGGATGCTTTTTCGGAAGCTTTTACATCCTTCGTGGTATAGCATATGAGCTTATGCGAGTCTGAAGCGACCAATGTGGTTGAATCCTGGTCGATGTCGAAAAGGATTCCGTTCATGGCCGGCCTGATCTCGTCATCGGCGGTCGCGTATATTGTTCCCGCGATCCCTTCCACAAGGCTCTGTGCAGGGAATGTAAGCGTGACGGCAGTATCGTCGGTTGTCGTTATGGACGGATAGTCTGCGGCAGGAAAGTAAGGAAGCGTAGACGTTCCGCTGGCCCACCTGCATTCGAAAGAACTGTCGCCTGTCGTGATGATGGACAGCGGCTGGTCGGGAAGCTCTTTGAGAAGGTCTGTTATGTGTCTTGCCGGTACTGCGATCTGCCCGTTCTCCTCTGAACTTTCGACTTCGACCTGTGTCCTCAATGTCAGTTCCGTATCCGATGCCGTGATTTCCAGCTGGCTGCCATCCAGGACGAACAGGTAGTTTTCAAGTATGGGCTGGGATGATTTGGCCGGAATGGCCTTTGAAACTGCAAGAATACCTTTGAGCAATTCTGCGCTTGAGACTATGAATTTCATATAATGTATATTTTCTTTCTTTTCAAAAGTTCCAATCACAAATGTATAAAAGTTTTTTGAGATGTTTGGCATATTATTTGACTTTTTCAGCCCCGGCCTGTCGGTATCAGGCATAGGTTTTAATCGGAAATTACAAATTGACAGATATGAAAAAAGGTATTCTTATCGTGCTGGTATCAGCGTTGGTCGGCGGTTTAACCGCATATGGAGTGGTCAGGGCATCCGACTCTGGCATGCAGCAGGTAGTTGTCTCTCCTGACGGGGCGGCATACAGGACTGTCAATCTGGCACAGACTGACTATCCGGATTTTACATACGCAGCCGAATCGGCTGTAGATGCTGTAGTCTACGTGAAGGTCACGGCAGTCGATGTCAGAAGGTCTGCGCCGAGTTCGATCTTTGACTTCTTCTTCGGATACGAAGGTACACCGGAGAAGCGTGAACGGGTCGGAAGCGGTTCCGGAGTCATCATAAGGCCTGACGGATATATAGTGACTAACAATCATGTGGTTGAAGGTGCTTCCAAAATAGAAGTCACCCTTAACAACAACAAGACATTCGAGGCTACTCTCGTAGGTACCGACCCGGCAACGGATGTGGCTCTCATAAAGATTGATGCACAGGGACTTCCTGTTATACCTTTCGGCAATTCGGATGAGCTTCGTCTCGGTGAATGGGTGCTGGCCATAGGCAGTCCGTACGATCTGAGGTCGACCATAACAGCCGGTATAGTGAGTGCCAAAGGCCGTTCAATGCCGAACTATGACGGAGAATTCAAGATAGAATCCTTTATCCAGACAGATGCTGCCGTCAACCCCGGAAACAGTGGCGGGGCATTGGTGGACAAGGCCGGCAACCTGGTGGGTGTCAATACGGCCATCATTTCCCAGACAGGTTCCTATACGGGCTATTCATTTGCCATTCCTTCCAACATCGTAAAAAAGATAACTTCCGATTTGATAGAATACGGTAGTGTAAGGAGGGCTTTGCTCGGTGTAACTATGACACCTGTAAATGATAAAATTGCAAAAGAATTGAAACTTTCTTCTGCGGAAGGCGTATATATTACTGAGGTTTTGAAAGGAAGCGCTGCTGACGAAGCCGGCATAAAGGCCGGAGACGTACTCGTTGCCATCGATTCGTCGAAAGTCGCCAACGGTGCTGCCGTACAGGAGGCCGTCAATAATTTCCATCCTGGCGACAAGGCAGAGATGACCCTCATAAGGGACGGAAAGGAAAAGACGGTCGAGGTTACCTTCAAGGGTACGGCTGCCGAGAACGGATCGGTGGATGAAGACGGAGGAGTGGCATTCTATGGCGCACGTATCAAGGAAGCTCCTGAAGAGGATCTGGAGAGACTCGGTATAAAGCATGGCGTGGAGATAGTCTCCGTCGGTCCGGGAAAGATCATGGATGCAGGCGTTTCAGATGGATTCATCATACTATATGTGAATGACCAGCCGGTAAGCAAGCCTCAGGATGTATTGGATATTGTGAAGAAGCAGAAGAGGTCTGTGTTTATCGAGGGCATCACCTCCTACGGCAAACCTTCTTATTTCGGCTTCGGAATATAGGAGACAGATTTATTTATGAGACAGCTAAAGATTACAAAATCGATTACTAACCGTGAAAGTGCTTCACTGGACAAATATCTGCAGGAGATAGGCAGGGAGGAGCTGATCACGGTTGAAGAGGAGGTCGAACTCGCGCAGCGCATCCGCAAGGGTGACCAGGCTGCACTTGAAAAGCTTACCAGGGCGAACCTGAGGTTCGTGGTATCCGTAGCGAAGCAGTACCAGAATCAGGGCCTCAGCCTGCCGGACCTTATCAATGAAGGGAATCTGGGCCTGATAAAGGCTGCCGAGAAGTTCGATGAAACCAGAGGATTCAAATTCATATCGTATGCGGTATGGTGGATCCGACAGTCGATCCTCCAGGCTCTGGCAGAGCAGTCGAGAATTGTAAGGCTTCCCTTGAACCAGGTAGGTTCCCTGAACAAGATAAACAAAGCGCTCCAGCGGTTTGAACAGGAACACGAGCGAATGCCATCGACCGAGGAACTTTCCGAGATGATAGATGTTCCGAAGGACAAGATAGCCGATACGCTCAGGGTATCGGGAAGACATGTTTCAGTAGATGCCCCGTTTGTAGAGGGTGAGGATAACAGCCTGCTGGATGTATTGGTAAACAATGATTCTCCCAATGCTGATAAAGGACTTGTAAATGAGTCTCTTAACAGGGAGATAGAAAGGGCGCTTTCCACCCTTGCCACGAGAGAGCGCGAGATAGTGAAATCTTTCTTCGGCATCGGATGCCAGGAGATGACTCTGGAGGAAATAGGGGAAAGATTCGGTCTGACCAGGGAAAGAGTCCGTCAGATCAAGGAGAAAGCCATCCGTAAGCTCAGGAGCAATTCCAGAAGCAAGCTGCTCAAGAGCTACCTCGGATAATAAATCTTGAAGAAAGTGGCCCGGAAGCAAGGTCGGTCCGGATACGTTCCGGAAGATTCGGAATCCTTGCTTTTGAGTCACTTCTTTTTTGTTTTTATGAGTAGTATCACCAAGAACGTATGAATGAAATGAACATAAATCCCGAAAAGTTTATTGCCGAAAAGTCGGCTGAAGCCGTAAAGTCACTCTATGGCGCAGAGATGGACCAGAGCGTATTCCAGGTGCAGGTAACCAGAAAAGAATTCGAAGGGGATTATACCCTGGTCGTTTTCCCTCTTCTTAAAGTGTCGAAGTCCAATCCTGAAGCGACCGGAAATGCCATAGGGGAGTATCTGAAAGGACATTTCTCCGAAATCGCTTCCTATAATGTCGTAAAAGGCTTTCTCAACATATCGTTCTCTACATTATATTGGAATGAACTTTTCGAGGGCATAGCCTCCGCGGAGGATTTCGGCCAGCTTGCCCCTACTGGCAGGACAGTAATGGTCGAGTTCTCATCTCCGAACACCAACAAGCCTCTGCATTTGGGCCACATAAGGAACAACCTTTTAGGCTGGTCGGTATCCAGGCTCTTAGAGGCTAACGGCCATAAGGTACTTAAGGTCAATCTGGTGAATGACAGAGGAATTCACATCTGCAAGTCCATGCTCGCATGGCTCAAGACAGGCAACGGTGAGACTCCGGAGTCTTCCGGAAAGAAAGGAGACCATCTGGTCGGTGACTATTATGTGGCATTCAACAACATATACAAGGAAGAGGTCGACAGGCTTGTTGCCGGCGGAATGCCGAAGGAAGAGGCAGAGAAGGAGGCTCCTTCACTGAAAGAAGCCCAGGACATGCTCCGCAAGTGGGAACACGGGGACGTGGAGACAGTGGAACTGTGGAAGAAAATGAACGGATGGGTATATGCCGGATTCGACAAGACTTACAGGGATCTCGGGATTTCTTTCGACAGGACATACTATGAATCCCAGACCTATCTGTTCGGCAAGGCTCTTGTCATGAAAGGTCTCGATATGGGAATTTTTGAAAAGGAGGCGGACGGTTCCGTATGGTGCGATCTTACCGCCGACGGTCTTGACAGAAAGCTTCTGCTCCGTGGAGACGGAACTTCCGTTTACATGACCCAGGATCTCGGGACTGCCGAACAGAGGTTTTCCGAATACAATCTCGACGAACACGTCTATGTCGTCGGGAATGAGCAGAACTATCATTTCCAGGTATTGAAACTGATACTCAAGAAGCTGGGCTTTGCGTGGGCGGACAATATCTACCATCTTTCATACGGTATGGTGGAGCTTCCTGAAGGCAAGATGAAATCCCGTGAAGGGACTGTGGTGGACGCGGATGACCTTATAGAAAAAATGTATGCCACGGCCAAAGAGACTTCTCTGGAGCTGGGCAAGCTCAGCGATATGGACCACGAGGAGCAGGAGAGGCTTTTCCATATGATAGGTCTCGGAGCATTGAAGTATTTCATCATTAAAGTGGACCCGAAAAAGACAATGCTTTTCGATCCCAAGGAATCCATAGACTTCAACGGCAATACCGGACCTTTCATCCAGTATACGCATGCAAGGATAAAGTCCATCCTGAGGAAAGCCGCTTCTACAGGCATTTCATACGGAATTTCCGACGTTGCGGAAGATACTCCTCTCTCTGCAAAGGAAATCAGGATAATAAAGTTGCTGGACCAGTTCCCCGGAAAGATCGCCGAAGCAGGAGCGGCATATTCACCGGCCATAATCGCCAATTATTCATACGATCTGGCAAAGGAGTTCAACCAGTATTACCATGATACTCCGATTCTGAAAGAGGAAGACGGAAAGCTGTTGAGGTATCGTCTGATGCTGATAGACAAAGTAGCCCGGGTACTTGTCAAGGCCATGTCCGTTCTCGGTATCGAGCTGCCTGAAAGAATGTGATGTATTTTTTTTTGAAAAAAACATACTGGATTCAGAAAAATGTTCTATACTTGCACCCGAAATTTTTAAGATCAGTTTTCAGGTACATAGAAAGAAGATAAAGAACATGGATAACAAGTCAACAAATCAGAAGAAAAGGGCTGTCGTCAGCTTTGAGAACATGTCGGAAGAGCTGGCTGCTGCATTTGCCGAGAAATATCCTAAAGGATTCAGTGATTATTTTCCTGATCTGCAAAAGTACGACAAGCCTGACGGGACAAGTTTCTATGCAGTTACACTGGAGATTCCCGATGCTGTCTATCTTGTGAAGATCAAAGTCAAGACTGATGATGCAGATGATATAGAGAGGTGGCTTGACGGAGACGACGATGATGAGGACGGAGCAGGAGAGAGCGGAGACGGAGAGGATCTTCCGGATGACAATATCGCCCAGTATGCGACTGGGGACGATGATTCCTCTGATTCGGAATAATCCTGGATTCGATAGTAAGAAGACAAGGGCTGGCAGCGTGCCGGCCCTTTATTATGTCCTGAACATTAAAAAAAAAAGAAAAATATCTTAAAGAAAAAGAAAATCAGGAAATCTGCCGCTCCATAGGATTCCCGGCCGGAATATATTTGTGCCGGAAAATCTTATGCATGATGCGAAACAGCAATTCAATCAAATCGGTTCTCGGGTGCTGCTCTGTATTGGCAGTACTCGCCATACAGGGATGTACGGAGAAAAACGGCATATTCGGCCATAACCCTGAAGCGCATACTTCGGAAGCATACGTGAATTTCAGGATAGAACCTGAAAACGGCATAGACAATGTAAATGTCTATGCCTACAGGGAGGGGAAGCTTGTAGGAACGGTGTATTCCGTGAACCGGAGGAAGGTCGGAATGTATCTCAGTCCTGGAAAGGAATATGATTTTTATGTACTTGCAAATTCCGGCATGGTAGATCCGCCCGAAGACCGGGACAGTGTGCAGTCCCTTGTCTGTAAGATCGGGAGCATGGATGCCCTGGCCGGGAACAGTTTGCCGATGTCTTCGCACGTAAAGGCAGAAATCGGCAGCGGACGACATTATGACGTTCATGTCTGTCTTTCAGGGATTGTCTCTGAAGTCGGTGTGGCTATAGACACATCCGGGACAGACGGTTTTGTGGTCCGTTCTGTACGTCTGGTCAATGCGGCGGCCGATTACAGACCTTTCTCTTGCGGTTGTCCTGCCGCTTCTTTCTTCAAGGAAGGGTATTCTGCTTCAGATAAGGAGATTGCGGATATCAACATGGGCAGGACTGTGTACGTGCGGTTGCTTGAGAATTGTCAGGGAGAACTTTTCCCGTCAAACGATGATTCCAGAAACAAGACTCCGGCGAATCTACCGGAAGATCTTGCGTCCAAGTGTTCATATATGGAAATTACAGCATCCAGGCATACCGCTGGAGGTGGCGAGGCCGAAGCCGTCTATCGTTTCTGCCTTGGGCAGGATGCAGTCTCGGACTGCAATCTGAACCGGAATACCCTTACGAAAGTGACACTGGCCGTCACAGGAGACGGTCCGGACGATTACGGGTGGATAGTAGGGGACAGGGAAATTCAGGAACCTGAAATCCGTCTGTTTGCTGCAGGAGCCGGCGGAACCGTAATCTATACGGACCGTAAAGGTGAAACGGCACGTATGAAATTCGGAACGGGAATTTGGCGCGATGTCATTCATGCCGGGAACCGTTATGTCATGGTCGGCAGCAACGGTTGGCTTACCTGCTCGGAAAACGGAGAAGACTGGATTGTCGCGGCGGAGTATCAGGTTGATTGGCAGGCTGTTACATATGGAAACGGTAAATTTGTGGCAGTAGGTTATCACGAGTATCCTGTCGCGGAAGGTCCTTATCCTGAAAGACTTGCAGGATATGTCGCGGTATCGGATGATGGAAGGGAATGGTCGGTTACGGAGATTTCTGATTTCTGTCTGCTCGATGCGGACTATGGAAACGGATGCTTCGTCATTGCCGGATATTGCCGGACATTCGGCGGCACCGTATCATCCGGAAGATTTCTTTGTTCGCCGGACGGGCGTGAATGGTCGGAAATAAAGGTCAGATCGAGGTATTATCCGTGCGTATTATATGGAAATGACATTTTTATAGCTCTGGATGCAGGCATGTGTATCCGGTCGGAGGACGGCAGTTTCTGGTCTTCCTCTGAGTTTGCCGGTACGATAGATATGGATGCAATGGCTTATGGTGCAGGTACATATGTCGCAGCCGGACGCTTCGGGACGATCGTCTGTTCATTTGATGCCTCTATCTGGACAGAGGCGGAAGTCCCTCCTGGCCGTCTGACAGGGGTGTTCTACAGCAAAGGGTATTTTATTGTCACTTCAGCTTCCGGATCCGTCATGATTTCTCATGACGGGAAAGAATGGAGGCAGACGGATACAGGCTGCTCTTGCGCTCTGTACTGTGCATGTATCCTGTAATCATGACTACAGTTCAGGAACAGCCTTTTCCATACGTATGCCCCTCGAACCTTTAATCAGGACGGTGTGGCCTGAAAGTCTGTTCTTTTTCAGATAGGCTGCGAGAAGATCCGAACTGTTGAAATGCCTGCACCGCTCCGGATCTCCGCACCGTGACAAAGCGGCGCCGAATTCTCTGCCTACGAAGAATGCTTCTTTAATATGCATTCCGCAGACTGTCCTGACGACTTTGTCATGTTCTGCCGCCGAGTCCGGGCCGAGCTCCAGCATGTCACCGAGCATGACAGCCTTGTTTTCCGCAGGGGTTACTTCAAGGTTCGACAGGGCTGCTTCCATACTTACCGGGTTGGCATTGTATGCGTCTATTATGAGCGTGTTGCGTTCAGTTTTCATCAGCTGTGACCTGTTGTTGGATGGCATATAGCAGCTGACGGCATCGACGGCGTCTTCGACCGGCACTCCGAAATATCTTCCGACTGCGAGAGCGGCCATGACATTGGCGGCATTGTAATTACCTACCAGATGTGTTTCCAGAGTGCATGACCGTGAACAGGATACGGGAATATCCATTTTAAGGAAAGGCGTATCCGGTGACGGGGGAAGAAGTTTCACTCCATCGTAAGCGACGCCATACGGTATGATCTTTTCAATATTCCGTTCTGATGCCATTTCCTGCAGGTATGGCAGGTCTTCGTTCAGGAAGATGCTTCCGCCGGTTTCATGTATGTAGTCATACAGTTCTCCCTTGGTCTTTCTTACGCCATCATAGCTGCCGAATCCGAGCAGATGCCCTTTCCCGACATTGGTTATCAGGCCGTAGTCCGGCATAGATACTGAGACGAGACTCTTTATGTCGCCAGGATGGCTTGCTCCCATTTCTATTACGGCTATCTGTGTGGCCCGAGTGATTTGCAGCAGAGACAAGGGAACACCGATTTCATTGTTGAGGTTACCTTGCGTAGCGGTGACATTGAATTTTTTTTCGAGTACGGCCTTTATAAGCTCTTTTGTCGTAGTTTTTCCGTTGGTTCCTGTAAGGCCTATGACTGTCAGCCTTTTGCCTCCTGGAGCCATTGAATTCCTGTGTATGCGCGCCAGGTTTTTCAGCGCCGTCAATGTATTTTCAACCGGAATGATTCTGGAGTCTTCCGACGCCAGTGCGGAAGTTTCGGAATCAGATGAAACTATAGCGTATGCGGCACCGGCTTCCAGAGCTTTCATTGCATACTCGTTTCCATCGAAATTTTCACCCTTAAGGGCGAAGAACATTTCTCCGGGCCTGATGGTTCTGGTGTCTGTGTTGGCTCCTTCGCTATGCAGGAACAGTTCATACAGGTGTTTTATATCATTGTTCATCATATGTATATCATCTTCCCGTACTTCCGAATCCGCCTTCCCCTCTGTCTGTCGCATCGAGGGCCCCGACTTCTTCCCATTCCGCTTTTTCATGTCTGGCTATCACCATCTGGGCTATCCTTTCGCCCGGATTTATGACGAAAGCCTCATCGGAAATGTTTACCAGAATAACCTTGATTTCTCCGCGATAGTCGGCGTCTATTGTACCGGGAGAGTTAAGTACCGTCACTCCGTGTTTAGCCGCAAGTCCGCTTCTCGGTCTGACCTGTGCTTCGTAGCCTTCAGGCAAAGCCATGTAGAGACCTGTCGGAACCAATGTCCGCTGTAACGGAGCCAGCGTTACCGGTTCCTGTATGTCGGCTTTCAGATCCATTCCTGCAGACAGTTCGGTCGCATATGCAGGGGCCGGGAAAGCTGATTTGTTTACAATCTTGACTTTCATTATAAAAAGGATTCGGTTAATAATTACGGACAGCCTGTACCGTATCGTAAAAGCGAACAAAAGTAGTTATAAAATATTGCAATTTAAAATAAAATTCCTACCTTTGCCGTCACTTTCACATTCAAAAGAAAGCAAAGTTTGAACGGGGGTATAGCTCAGTTGGCTAGAGCATCTGCTTTGCAAGCAGAGGGTCGTCGGTTCGACTCCGACTATCTCCACACAAGATAAAAGTGCTCTGCAGTTGTCTGCAAAGCACTTTTCTGTTTTATCGGGTATTTCGGGATATATAACTGATCGCAAGTCTTGCAAGCCATGCGGTGAACAGTCCGAAAACCACACCGACAGCCGCCCCTGCAAGGATGTCACCCAGATAATGCTTTCCGACGAATACCCTGCTGATGCTTACCATAAGTGCCCAGAAAAAAATCCATGCGGCGTATCCGCGATATTTAAGACGTCTGTCATGCCGGAACCCGATAAGAGTAGTGACTGCGAAGCCGAATGCATTTGCGGCATGGGCGGAAAAGAATCCGAACTGTCCTCCTCCGCCTTCCAGTACCCGTAACCCTCCGTCCAGCATTATGTCATCCCGGCATGGCCGCAGCCTCGCAACGCTGTCTTTTATCACGTTGCTGAACTGGTCGCACAGACCGAAAGCCAAGGCTGCCGATGCAATCACTATCAGAGCCTTTTTCCATCCCAGACGCCAGAATAGGAAGCATACGATGACGGCATACATGGGAATCCATATGCCTATATCTGAAAATAATGTCATTATATAGTCGGAAAACCCTGTATGCCAACTGTTCACAGAAAGAGTGACAGCCTGGTCTAACTGATGTATCTCCTGCCAGAAACTGCTCATTAGGACTGGTTTTCATTTAAGACGGACCACAGCATATCTTTAAGTTGCAGGATACCTTCCCCGGTTATAGAGGAAATGAAAATGTGCGGTATTCCGTCAGGGAGTGTTACTTCTATTTCCGACTTCATTTTCTCATCCAGCATGTCAGACTTGGTCACAGCCAGGACACGGCCTTTGACGAGAAGTTCGGGATTGTATTCCTTCAGCTCGTTAAGGAGGATTTCATAACCTTGTCTGATGTCATCGGCATCTGCGGGGACCATGAACAGCAGGATGGAATTCCTTTCTATATGACGCAGAAACCTCAGTCCGATGCCTTTCCCTTCGTGTGCGCCTTCTATTATCCCTGGAATGTCCGCCATAACGAAAGATTTGTCATCGCGGTAGCTTACTATTCCCAGATTAGGCTCCAGCGTAGTGAAGGCATAGTCGGCGATTTTAGGCCTGGCAGCGGTTATTGTAGCCAGAAGAGTCGATTTCCCCGCGTTCGGAAAGCCGACGAGCCCGACATCGGCGAGGATTTTCAATTCCAGGATGAACCATCCTTCCCGGCCGGGTTCGCCCGGCTGGGCGTAACGCGGCGTCTGGTTGGTGGCAGACTTGAAGTTATTGTTGCCCAGGCCTCCGCGCCCTCCCCGCACAAGTATCCTTTCTTCTCCTGGTTCCACCAGTTCGAACAGTGTTTCTCCGGTTTCCGCATCCTTTGCAACGGTACCGAGGGGCACATCCAGAATGACATCCGCCCCGTTTTTGCCTTTGCATAACTGACCGCTGCCGGCGCCTCCGTGTTCGGCACGGATGTGTTTGCGGTATTTCAGGTGGATGAGTGTCCAGAACTGAGGATTGGCTCTCAGGATTACGTGGCCTCCGCGTCCTCCGTCTCCTCCGTCAGGCCCTCCTTTGGGAACGTATTTTTCTCTGCGGAGATGCATGGATCCTGCGCCTCCGTTCCCGGAAGCGCAGAATATTTTCACATAGTCTATGAAATTGCTTTCAGCCATTCAAGGTTGCAAAGTTGAATTTTAGAATTTATCCATCAGATCGAAGATAGCCTGCCTTACCTGGTCGATAGTGCCGGTGCCGTCGATTTCACGGTATTTCCCCTGGTTCCTGTAGAATTCCACGAGCGGCTCTGTCTTTTCGTGGTATGTCCTGATCCTGTTGTTGATGGTTTCTTCCTTGGCATCGTCGGCGCGGCCTTCGATGGAAGCCCTGTGGCGTATCCTGTCCTTGATCATTTCATCAGGAATCATGATGGATACTACGGAAGTAGCGGTTTCTCCGTTCTTTTCCAGAATCCTGTCAAGGGCTTCAGCCTGTGCGGTCGTGCGCGGGAAACCGTCCAGAAGGAATCCGTCTACGCCTTTTACGGTGTTGAATTCGGATTCTATCATGCCTTCTACCACTTCGTCTGGAACAAGAGCTCCTGCATCGATGAGTGACTTGGCCTTGAGGCCGAGTTCGCTTTCCGCTGCGATTTCCTTACGAAGGAGTTCTCCGGTAGAGATATGATGAAGGTTGTATTTTTCTACCATTGCCGCAGCCTGGGTGCCTTTCCCTGCACCTGGAGGCCCGAAAAGAATAAAATATTTCATTTAAAGCAAAATTTATAGATAAAACTTATTCGTCCAGAATATATATGTCTTTGAGGCTTCTTCCTATTTCATTGTAGTCCAGGCCGAAACCTACTATGAAGTCGTTGGGTATCTGCATTGCCACGTATTCGAGAGGAATGTCTTTCGTATAGGAATCGGGCTTGAAAAGCAGGGTACATACCACGCTTTCCGCCGCACCGGCCTCTTTGAGTATCCGCTTCAGTTCCACTATCGTGTTTCCTGTATCGACGATGTCTTCGACTATTATGACCCTTCTGCCCCTGATGTCCGATGTAAGTCCCATTGCCTGCCGTACACGGCCTGAGGTGCTGGTCCCCTCGTATGAGGTCAGTTTGGTAGATACCAGTTCACAGTTGAACTCAAGACGCTGCATAAGTTCCGCTGTGAACATGATGGATCCGTTCAATACGCACAGAAGTACGGGAATGTCTTCGCATCCTTTGAAGTCTCCGTTGATTCTTTCGGCGACATCATCGATGGCTTTCATTATTTTTTCATAAGGTATGAAAGTCTTGAATGTCTTGTCGAACAGTCTGATTTTTTCCATCTGAAAGCAGTTTAACCGAGCGCAAAATTAGTCAAAAAAGACTTAAAAATATAAAAATGGGAAAAAGATGTATTAAAAAAGGGAAAAACCTTCCGGAATGTGTTTTATCTCCGGCGGAGTCAGGATAAATTGCACCGTTGAAATTTCTTGCAAAGAAAAATGAAGGGTAGGATTGTTTTGTCGGGAATCATTTTGTTTTTCAGCTTTCAGGCCGCGATCCATGCCGGGACGGACTCCGGCGATGATGATTGCCGGAGAGCCGTCCTGGCTGCGGCAGGAGCCCTCAGCGCCGAGGATCTGTCGGAAGAAGAGGTTGAACGTCTGGAAGCTTTGCTGTCAAGGCCGTTGAAAATCAATGCGGCCACCAGAAGCCGTCTTGTAGAGTCAGGATTGTTTTCCCAGTATCAGGCGGCTGCGGTGATCGATTACAGGGAGCGTCATGGGGACATACTGTCAGTGGCGGAACTTGCTGCCGTAGACGGGTTCGGAGAAGATGCTGCGGTACTTTTGGAGCCCTTCTTGAGTTTTGAATCGCACGCCCTTCCGGGGAGATCTTCGTCCGGACCTTCTTTTGTCAGGAATTCATTTACAGTCAAATCTTCCGTGAAGATGCAGGATGATACATCCGATGACGGTGCGCGGCCTGTCCCGCAGTACAGTTATGGATTGAAATACAGGTTCGACCTTAACGGCTCCCTGGAAGCCGGGCTTGCGTGCAGGAGTACATATTCAGCCTCCGTGTTCCCTCCTGAGACTATGTCCTTTTATGCGGCATTTTACGGAACCGGAGCATTGGGAAAAGTCATAATAGGGGATTTCAATGCCAGATTCGGCCAGGGGCTTGCGATGTGGAGCGGATTTTCCTTGTCGGGAATACCGGCTCAAGGGGCGTTTTCCAGACGATCTTCAGGCATATCCCCATACAGGTCATATTCCGGAGAAGGAAGCCATCGTGGAGTCGCGGCTGACTTTACCGTCGGGAGTTTCATGATTTCGGCATTCGTTTCGTTACCGGGTTCCAGAGAGCGGTTCAGCGGAGACGGACAGCGTGAAATCCATGTGCTTCCGGGAGTGAACGCGGTATGGACGGGGATGAACGGTCAGGTATCGCTTACATGTTATGCATCCAGCCGGTCATTGAGTGCGGTATCCTCCGGCGCCGGAGATGAAGATATGTCCCGCGGCAAATTCGTGAGCGAATGTATAGCTTCCGCAGACGTACGGTATTCCGTGCGCGGGGTAGAGCTGTTCGCCGAGACTGCGGCAGACATAATGCATGGTACGGCAGCCGCCTTGGGCGGTTGCAGGTTCGCTCCGTGCGACGGACTGTATCTTGCTGCAGGGCTGAGATACTATCCGGCCGGGTTCAGTTCCGGTTATTCGGGGGCGATACGCAGCGGAACCGCATGCTCGAATGAATACGGTGCGGCTGTTTCCGGATCGTTTTCTTTCGGGAGGCGTGTCGCGCTTGCAGGAAGGTCGGGGTTCGGCTCTGAAGCTGCCGGACATCAGGGCAGCTTCAGCATTGACCTGTCACATTCTCCGGAACCGAAATACGGTGTAGATCAGCCGTCATCCCAGTTCAAGGCCGTCTTGTCGTACACTTGTTTTGTTTCAGGCATGCTCAGCATGCAATGGAAGATTTCCGAGCGGCTGAGGACGTACGGAGATCGCAACAGGACCGATATCCGCTGCGATATCGGAGTCTCCGACGGTGTGCTTTCGTCATCAGTGAGATTCAATGCATTGATATGTAAAGGTATCGGATTGCTGACCTATGCCGAAGGCGGATACAGGAGAGGCGCCGTATATGCATATCTGAAGGGCGGTCTGTTCAGAGTCGATAACTGGTCGGACAGGATATATGCCTATGAAAGGGATGCGCCGGGGAACTTTTCTGTCCCGGCGTATTACGGAAGGGGATTCTGGGTGTCTGCTGTCGCCGGAGTGAAAGTCTCAAGGTGGGGAAAAATGTATTTCAGGGCTTCATATACAGGATACCCGTGGCTGTCGCCTTCACAGGAAAAGAAAAAGCCCGGCAAAGCCGAGCTTAAAGTGCAGATGGCCTTCAATTTATAGTTTAGGTATCCTGATTTTCATCCCAGGTTTGATCTTGCTGCTTATTCCGTTGAAGTCCATTATGTTCTGTGCGCTTACGCCAGGGTATTTCTTTGCTATCAGATACAGGGAGTCTCCGCTTTTCACGGTGTATACCGTGTATTCAGTGTCAGCCGGGAAATTTTTTGAAGATGTCTTGGCTGAAGATCCGGATGCCTTCCCTGACGTACTCGATTTGGCTGCTGCCGATGCCGGGGCAGCTCCTCCCCGATAGATTACGAGTCTTTGTCCTACACGGATATTGTCGCTGCGCAGATTGTTCCATCTTTTGATCTGGCTGACACTGCACCTGTACCGTATGGCCAGTTTGCCGAGCACATCTCCGCCCTTGACACGGTAGACGATTCTCTCTCCATCCCCTCCGTCTTTTATCTTTTTGATTACTACGGGGTTGAAAAATTCATCCGCCTTGTAGGCATATAGAGAATCTTCGTGGTCTATGAAAGCATTGGAGTACTGGTAGGGTATCCTTAATATATATTCCTTTTCGTTGCCTGGAACTATTTCATGCCTGTATTGCGGGTTAAGGTCCTTGAGCGTCTGGAGCGGTACTCCGGCAAGCTCGCTTATCTGCTTGAAATGGAGCATTTTATGGATTTTGAACGTATCCGTTACGGCAGGCAGGGCAACTGGCTGCGGGACAATCCCGTGTTCCTTGTAGTATGTCATTGTATACAGGGCGCCTACAAAGGCCGGTACATATCCTCTCGTTTCGCGCGGAAGATAAGGATAGATGTCCCAGAAGGCACGTTTCCCTCCGCTCCGCCTGATGGCCTTGTTCACATTTCCTGCACCGCAGTTGTATGAGGCTATTGCCAGATTCCAGTCGCCGAATATATTGTAGGCATCTTCCAGATATGCCGCTACTGCGTGTGCGGATTTGACAGGATCAAGTCTCTCGTCCACGAATGAATTGATGGTCAGCCCGTAAAGCTTCGCTGTCGAGTACATGAACTGCCACATGCCTTTCGCTCCGGCTCTGGATACTGCCGTAGGGTTCATTGCAGACTCTATGATTGCGAGGGCCTTGAGTTCTTCCGGCATATCATGCTCATTGAATATTTCTTCGAAAATAGGCATGTAGTAGCTGCACAGGCCGAGCATTTCGGGCATTGTCTTGTCCATTTTTTCGGAGTAGAGTATGATGTAGTTGCGCACGACGCTGTTGTATGGAAGGTTTATGAATGAATTCATGTCCTTCAGTCTCTGTATGTATATGGAGTCGGGCACGTTGGACTCGAACCTTATCGAGTCCAGATCATATTCCGGAATGAAATCTTCCGAGCTCACCTTTTTATGGAGGTACCAGATATTCAAAAGACTGTCAGTCACTTCAGGCGTATATTCGTCCGGAGATAGTCCTGTCCCGCACTTGTCTTCATTCTCCTCGTATATTTCCAGAATCTCGGCAGTGAGAGAGTCTCTCTGGTCGAGTTCTCCCCTGAATCTGTCTATTTCCGCAGTCAGAGAATCCACAAGCCTGGTGAGTTCCCTGTTTTCCTTTATCAGTGCGGTCTTCGTCCTTGTTGTCTTGAAACGCTTGAATATTCCTGTCGAATCGGAAACGGTTCCGGCATTGCAGATTACCGGAATGAATAGCAGCGAGACGGCTGCAGTCAGATATCTTCTCAGTATTTTATTTGTCATTATATGTTATTTTTCTTTTATAAATCAGAATCTTATCCCGAGTCTGAAGCCGATGGCATTGCCTGTGGCCCCGAAATTCATTGTCGGCTGCATCGCGTACGCGTTGTCGGGAGCTATCACTGCAGGTTCGACCTTCATGGTTATCTCATCATTGACTTCGAAGTCATGCATGTATGCAAAGACGTTGGCATCTATTACCTGAAGGAGATAGAACAACGCCGTTGCGACTATGGAATAGTCCCTGTAGCGCCTGTAGACATCCCTGTACCACTTGGCGGTTTCTCCGGAAATGCTTCCGGTATATTCGATGTCCGGATTTGTGGCTTCGTTATGGATTCTCTTGAAACGCTGGTAGTTGATGTTGTTGGTGTAGAGATAGTGGACTGATCCCAGCAGACATCCGTAATATATCGGTATTTTCCAGTATTCCCCATTATAGGCCTGTCCGAGTCCTGGAAGCAGTATCGAATACAGGGTGGCCCTTCCCGGGTGCGGATGTTCGTCTTTCTTATAGTTTACCACACCGTCCATCAGTGTTCCCCAATAGATGAGTCCGGCTCCGACCATGAACCATGTCCCCTTTCTTTTGGCATCGTAGTCTATGCCTGGAGATATGACGACATCGGTTGCGTTCGGCGGAATCATGCTCAGGGCATTTTCATAGTTTTTCTTTGAAACGTTGTATTTATGCAGATAGAAGCCTCCTATGCCGGCGCATGCGCCGATTCCTCCGTACACTATAGGGAGCTTCCAGTAATCTTTGTTGTAGATCTGCGCCAGGCCGGGCATCATGACAGAGCCTGCGAACATTGTCCCTATCTTAAGATCCTGCTTGTGGGCTACGCCTCTGAACAGTTCCTTGAAAGAGAACATCTTGTCGGAAGTGTCGGTCTGGGCTGTGGAATCTGCCGGGTTATAGTTCTGTGTGAATGCCTCTTCCTTGAACTGCGCATTCGCGCTGAAGGAAAATCCCGTCAGACAGACTATAGTGGCAAGAATATATCCAAAGAATCTTTTATCTCTCATTTTTCAATGCTTCAGAACATGGTATCCTGTTTTTTCAAGGTCAGATTCCGGAGTCTTCCAGAGCTTTGAGGAACTTCCTTACTTCCTCATCGGAAGAGAAATGTATCGTCATAGTGCCTTTCCCGGCAGCCGTACGTTTCAGGCTGATGCTGTTTTCAAAGTATTTGCCTACTATTTCGAGCATCTTGAAATAATCGTCGGGCAGTTCCTGTCCGGCGCTTTTCTGTCCTGTTCCGCTGCCTTCAAGCCTTTTTATCTTTTCTTCGAGCTGCCTTACCGAAAGGTCTTCTTTTATTATGAGGTCGCAAAGCTGCTCCTGCAGATTCTCATTTTCCACTCCCAGCAGTACTTTTGCGTGGCCGACACTCAACAGGCCTACTTTCAGGTCGTGCTGGACTTTTGCCGGCAGTTTCAACAGACGCAGGTAATTTGTGACGGATGCACGTTTTTTCCCGACCCTGAGCGCCATCTGTTCCTGGGTCAGGCTGCATTCCTCTATCAGACGCTGGTAGCTCATGGCGACCTCGATAGGATCCAGATCCTCTCTCTGGATATTCTCTACGATGGCCATTTCCAGCATACCCTGGTCATTGGTATCCCGTATGTATGCAGGAATCTCCTCAAGTCCGGCCAGCCTGCATGCCCGGAATCTCCTTTCTCCGCTGATTATCTGATATCTGTCCGAAGATTTGCGTCTTACCGTAATAGGCTGGATAAGGCCGAGGGACCTGATCGATTCCGCAAGCCCTTCCAGAGCTTCGTTGTCGAACGACATTCTCGGCTGGTACGGATTGGCTTCTATCAGGTCGACAGGGATAAGCATTATATCCGCCGTCGCTTTTTCAGGCTCCGGAGTTTCAGGAGTGACTACTGTCTTATGTACATATTCTACGGGCTTCCTTATCTGGTTAAGCGCCTGGTCACCCAGAAGGGCGCCCAGACCTTTGCCGAGCCCTCTTGGCTGCTTACTCATTTCGTCTGGTTTTTCTCTAACAGTTCTTTGGCAAGGCTCAGATAGTTGGCTGTGCCGTTACAGATTACATCATACAGTATGATAGGCTTCCCGTGCGACGGAGCTTCGCTGAGACGTATGTTGCGCTGTATTATTGTCTTGAAGACCATATCCTTGAAATGCTCCCTGAGCTCGGCTTCCACCTGGGTGTGGACTTTTGTCCTGCCGTCGAACATGGTCACGACGAATCCTTCGATCGTCAGGGAAGGGTTGACTCCGTTCTGGACCAGCCTTATTGTCTGCAGAAGCTTTCCCAGTCCTTCCAAAGCGAAGAACTCCGGCTGGACAGGTATGATTACGGAGTCTGCTGCGGTAAGGGAGTTCACTGTAATCAGACCCAGTGAAGGCGAACAGTCTATGATGATGAAATCATAGTCGTCGCGTATAGGGGCAAGCGCCTTCTTCATGACCGATTCCCTGTCCTGCGCTTCGAGCATTTCTATTTCGGCTCCGACCAGATTGATATGCGAAGGTATCATCTGGAGGTTTGCTATCTCTGTCTGTATCAAGGCGTCTGTAATGTCTATCCTGCCTATCATGACTTCATACAGAGTGCGTTTCTGATCATTGTCCGGGGAAAAGTTCAGTCCGGAAGTGGTATTTGCCTGAGGGTCTGCGTCTATGATCAGGACTTTTTTTTCGAGGACAGCAAGCGAAGCGGCAAGATTGATGGCGGTAGTGGTCTTTCCGACACCTCCTTTCTGGTTCGCGATGGCTATGACTTTTCCCATATTTCTGTTTTTTATCAATGACTAAATCTCGGCAAATTTACAAAATAATTTCATTAAAATTGCTACTTTTGCCGCCAGATAATTTTTATCGGATGAAAGATGTAGGCAAATGGTTTGCAGTCGTGAATCCTCATGCTGGTAGCGGAAGGACGGCGCAGGAGTGGAAAAAGGCGGAGGCGTTGCTGTCTTCACGCGGGATTGCATATACAAGCAGCATGACAGACTGCAGGCGGCACGCAACGGAAATTGCCTATACGGCTGCATGCGAGGGTTATAGACGTTTTTTGGCGGTAGGAGGCGACGGCACCGTGCATGAGGTCCTCGGAGGACTGGCCAGTGCCATCGGGGATGCCATAAGAAACGGGGAAGATATCCGTCTGTCTGATTTTTATCTGGCTGTGGTCCCCATAGGGTCCGGCAATGATTGGATAAGGACGCACGGCATCCGCCATGATATCGGACATGTCGTGGATCTTATCGAGGCAGGGTCATTCGTTCCGCAGGATATTGCCAAGGTTACCGTTCTGGAGCCGGCCCCCGGAACTCCCGGCTCGGAGGGAGGCCTTCCGGGACCGTTCGCCTATATGATCAATATCGCCGGCACGGGCTTGGATGCGCATGTCTGCGAGAGGGTCAATATCCAGAAAAGCCAGGGGAGAAGAAGCCGTCTGATTTATGTCAATTCATTGGTTTATAATCTTCTGCACAACAAGCCTTCTCCAGTGACGGTACAGTGCGACGGGAATGTCGTATTTGCCGGAGACTGCCTTTCAATCGCTTTCGGCATAGGAAGGTACTCCGGAGGAGGATTGCGGCAGACACCGGATGCGATACCGGATGACGGTCTGCTGGATTATACGGTGATTCCCAGGATAACGTTCTCCGATGCCCTCAGGTATGGCCCGGGGCTGTTTGACGGGACTTTTACAAAGTCCCCTCTGCTGACTGTCGGAAGGTGCCGTTCAGTTGAGGTGAGGCCATTGTCGGAGGAGAAAGTGCCTGTCGAGGTGGACGGTGAGATATTGGGGCGCCTGCCGGTCAGGATAGATGTTCTGCCTCAGAAAATCAATGTCCTCCATTCATTTACGCAGGATCGACATCAAGGGTGATGTGTCCTGAATAGCCTTTCCCTTTTTCGAACTCCGATATGATTTCTTTAAGCAGCGACTTGTTTTGTGCCAGTCTGCTGTCCTTTTCCAGACTTATGCGGATGTCGAGCGCATATCTTCCGTTTTCCTTGTCTGAAGGTCCGGTGTAAGGTCCTACGGAACTGAAGCCGTTCCTGTCGAGTTCCGCGCACAGTATTCCGGACATTCTTTCAGCTCGCTCCTTATAGGTATCCTTGATATTGATGTCGATAATTCTGCAGAAAGGAGGGTATTTGAAATCGCGCCGTTCTTTCAGAAGTGAGTCCCCGGAGATCGTGTCTTTATACATAAGTTGTCTGTAAACAGGGTGGTCCGGCTGGTTGGTCTGGATTATGAACGTGCCTTTCCTCCCGCGCCTTCCGCATCTCCCGCGGAACTGTTCGAGGGTCTGCAGTGCCTTTTCATCCGCCCTGAAGTCCTGCTGGCCCAGCAGAGAGTCTGCCCCGATGACTGCGACCAGCGTGAGTCCGCTGAAATCGAATCCCTTTGTTACCATCTGGGTACCTACGAGAATGTCTATTTCACCATTACTGAAGCGCCTGATTAAATCGTCTTCATATTTCCTGTTCCTGGCCGAGTCGCTGTCCAGTCTGGCGATCCTGGCCTGCGGAAATGCCGACGAGAGTTCTTCTTCTATTTTCTGGGTCCCGGCTCCCATGCCGGAGAGCTGCCCTTCGCATTCCGGGCATCTGCCTGTGTGTATCCTGCTGTAACCGCAAAAGTGGCACATGTCTTTTCCCGAGGCCTTATGATAGCTCAGGCTGATGTTGCAGTGCGGGCATTTCGGGATGAATCCGCATTCCGGACATTGCAGCACCGGAGAATATGATCTTCTGGACCGAAGGATTATGATCTGTTCTCCTTTGGCCAGCGTTTCTTCCATCCTGAAGATAAGCTTCAGAGACAGGCTCCCTTTCATGCCTCTTTTTTTCCTTTCGGCAGAGGTGTCGATTATCTCGATTTCCGCATCCGGGGCACCGTGGTATCTGCTGTTCAGTTCCACCAGACCGTATTTCCCGGTCATACAGTTGTATACGGATTCAAGGGAAGGTGTGGCAGAACCCAACAGGACAGGGCATGAGTGGATCATGCCGAGCATTACCGCCGTATCCCTTCCGTTGTATTTCGGGGATGGCGAGTCCTGTTTGTAGGAACTGTCGTGTTCTTCGTCCACTATTATCAGCCCGAGGTTCTCATGCGGAAGGAAAAGTGCGGACCTTGTTCCTACTGCCAGATAGCTTTCATTGCCGCCCCGGGCCTGTTTTCTGACTATAGAATGGATTTCTGCGGATATTTCGGCTCTTTTTATCTGCGTCTCTCCTGAGTGGAACGCCATGACCCTGTCACCGAACATGTTTTCAAGTCTGTCTTCAAGCTGTTTGCTCAACGCAATCTCAGGGACAAGGTACAGGACGTTTTTGCCGCGTGATATAACCTCTTCCGCCAAAGACATATATATTTCAGTCTTTCCGGAGCCCGTGACGCCTTTGAGCAGTACTGTTTTATGGTTCAGGAAAGAGTCTCTTATCGAATCCAGAGCTTCGGCCTGCTCTTTGCTCAGTGAAAATCCGGGCCGGCAGAAATGATTTCCGTGTACGGGACTATCGGCTGTCACTGCCGGCCCCTCCGTATCGCCAGTCATGTCTTGCTGCAGGCCTGCTATTTCCGCTCCGATCCGTCTGATCTCCGATTCCGTGGAAGATATTTTCGATACGGTATCGTTGACTTCTGATTTCAGACGTTCTAAGTCGTGGATGTATTTTCCCCTGGCGGTTTCTGTCCTTGATTCGGAAAGGAGAATGGCTTTCCTGTTCACCCTTGAGAGCAGAGCCTCTTTTTTGTCGGTAAGAGACTTCAGCACTTTTTCCTGCCTGTTTTTCACCATCTGAAGCTTTCTTGCAGCAGCTTCAAGTATAGCCGATTTCCTTTTTGCCTTTCTTTCGGCTCTGCGGGCAATAGCCTCTTCCGAAAAGACCTTATGGGACGGATATGCGGCCTTGTAGACTTCACCTGTCGTACACATGTAGTATGCGGCGACCTGCCTCCACAGACGTATTTCCTTTGTGCCTATCCTTTCCAATGATTTCTCGACACAGAGTATGTTTCTGATTCTGGCTTTATCGATTCCAGGCTCGCTGCACGTTCCGGATACTACTCCTATATATTCTTTTCCTGCAAACAAGACCCTGACACGGTCGCCTGCGGCAATGGTTCCGGAAGAGGTGCCTTCTCCAATTTTGTCCGTATCTCCTGCTGGTACACTGTACCAAGGCTCCCACTCGAGCCTGAGAGGAAGAATTACGGATATATATATTTGATTATCAGTCACTGTCCAGGAAATTATGCTTGCCGTTCACCGGAATTTCAAAGCAGGGTCTGCTTCATCCGACAAATCTGACAGGAACAAAAATACACCAAATTTTCTTAAAAACTGCGAAAAAATTTGGAGTCTGAAGAATTTTGCCTATCTTTGCAATCCCAAAACAAAAGAAGGGAGTTCATACTGAAAATGGTGTCATAGCTCAGTTGGTAGAGCAAAGGACTGAAAATCCTTGTGTCCCTGGTTCGATTCCCGGTGACACCACACTGAAAATCAGAGAGTTGCAGGAATGTGGCTCTCTGATTTGTTTTAACTGCAGGTGTGTGAATTATTATTCCTATTTTTGTCAATTATACCGCATCAACGGAAATTGCCAAAAATAGTTGGTAAAGTCTCTATAACTTGTTAAAATTCTGTAATATATAGAAATTAGATGAAACGAGTTTCATCTAATGAGTGATAATCGAAAAATAAGACGGCGCCAGCGGTGCCGGGAATGAGGAAGAATGCCGCGCACACCTGGAAACGGTTCATATGTATAAGCTATTGATATTTAAATGATTCGGTAAAAGTATCAATTCCAGGTGTAACATTTCCCGACACACCTGCAGTAACGGATATGCCCTACAGGTGCGTGTAATGAGGTTTCACTACTGCAGGTGTGCATAAAAGTGTGACATCTGCAAATAGCCTGTCGTCGGAATGTATTTATTTACAGAAAGTTATACGGATTGCCCGACTGCAGGTGTACCATGGACGGCGGAACATGTGTAGGCAGCTTCATCCCGCCAACCACTTTTGCCATTGTCACCGACCGAAAATGTCAATTTTTCCCCTCTTCGGATATGCTTTTATGTTCTCCGATTATTTTTTCCATCCAGATCATATTGTACCAGCGGCCGAACTTGTATCCGCATTTGTGGAATACACCTGCCCTGTGGAACCCGAGTCTTGAGTGGAATCTTTCGCTGTCGTTGCTAAGGAACTCATCTTCCTTTTCCGGGGATCCTATGCAGGCATACAGGTTAAGAATACCCATCTGATGCAGTTTTTCTTCAAGAGTTTCATATAGCTGTCTGCCCAGTCCGTGCCGTCTTTCGTCCTTGTCGAGATATATCGTCATTTCGCATGACCACCCGTATGCAGCTCTTCCTGCAAATGGGCCTGCATATGAGTACCCGAGTATTTTTCCGTTATCTTCGATGACAAGATATGGGTATTTTTTCATGACATTGTCCATTCTTGTCTTGAATTCGCTCAGGGAAGGTGTAGTATATTCAAAGGAAACTGCTGTCTTTTCTACATAATATGAATAGATTTCCAGCAGCCTCGGTGCATCTTCAGGCCTTGCTTTTCTTACATTAGCGCATATCTGTTCCATTTCAGCCGATCTGTTTTTCCGGTTTCGGGATGTAAAGATAGTTTTTCCAGATTAATTTCCGTATTATTGTCAAAATTAAAATTGTCAATATGGAAGGAGCATATATCGGTCTGTTGATCGGAGGCATGATCGTACTTTCCGGACTGCTGTCTCTGTGGCGTCCTGATCTGTTGTCTCCGTTTTCAGGTATGTCGAAAACGGAACTGGACAAGGTGGATTTGAAGCATGCCGGGAAGTCTGCATGCGCAGTGCTGATTGCAACCGGTATTGTCAGCGCTGCCGTGAACTGGTTTTTATGTGCTGTCGGCTATGCTGATGCCGGGATAACGGTCATGGTGCTGACGATTGTATTGGGCGGTATCATACTGATGGCTGTCATGAGAAAATATGACAGCAATCCATCAGCCTGGCGTTATCGCTTCGGGATAATTTTCATGGCGCTGTTTTTCCTTGTGGTCGGAACTTTGCTGCTCGTGTGGTCCCGTCCGAACGGGATAGAAGTCAAAGACGGCAAGGTGGTCATATCCGGGAATTACGGAATGGAAGTTCCATTGGATGAAATAAGGATGGTCGAGATGCTTGACTCTCTTCCCGAAATAGAGGCACGCACGAATGGAATCGGTATGGTGCATGTCCAGAAAGGTAATTTCCGTCTTGATCGGGTAGGGGCCTGCCGTCTGTATGTTAATATGAAGTACAGTCCGTTTGTCCACATCGTTACATCGGATACCGGTCACATTTTCTTCAATACCGACGATCCTGCCCTGACCGAAGAACTCTATGACATGATTTCATCTTCTGTAAATCAATGATCATGGCTGTCTTTCCGGTAACCTTCCCTTTTCCGGAGGACGGTTATCCGGAAAAGGCCGGCCTGTAAATGTTCTATTGGCGTTGTTGCCGGTTGTTGTCGTCTTTATGATGATGCTCATGATGACAGTCTGAAGGTTTTTCTTCTTTCTGCGTCTTTCTGATCAGTTTGCCGTTTTCAAAATAGAACCAGGTGTCAAGCACGTTGCCGTATGCCAGTATTTCCTTGTACTGGATTTTCTCCATTGTCTTTCCGTTTTCCGAGTACATGCTTTCCGAGTAAGGTCGTCCGAATTTTCTTATAACCGATTCTTTGGTATCACCTATTGATATTTTTTCATTTGTATATTTTGTGTGGTATAAAGAGGCGCAACCCGCAGCTGACAGGAGCAGGAATCCGGAAACGGACAATAATGACAACATTTTTCTGATACGGATCGTTTTCATTCGCTATAATTTTAAATGACGTCCGTATAGATGCACATAATATCACATTTGTTGCATTCTTGTGGATAATGTATATAAAAATAACATATATTTGCAGTGTTACTAACAATGCTGTTAAATAATACGGTTAAACAGATTTGTAAACAGGTTTTATGGATATGTTTCAAGATATGCAGGATAGGGAAAACGCCTCTCCTAAAAGTACGGAACAGGCTATAATGGACGCAGCGGAAGAAGTGTTCCTGGAAAAGGGGTACAATCTGGCGACTACTGTGCTGATTGCCAAAAAAGCCGGAGTGACCCACGCGATGCTCCATTATTACTTCCGGACCAAGGAGCACATTTTCATGAAAGTGCTTGAAAAGATCTTGCGGGAACTGATGCAGTCTTTCCGTCCGGTAATGTCAAAAGGGGAACCGTTCTGGGAAACCCTTGAAAAAGGCATTTCCACTCATTTCGATTTCTTTGCGGAACACCCTCGCTTCGCCACTTTCCTTTATGATACCATAATGCACAACCCGGAACTGGTAGTGCGCCTGAAAGAGAATGTCTTTCCTGTCCTGCATAAGATATACGATTTCCATATCGGAATGATACGTGAAGAAATGGACAGAGGAAGGATAAATGAAGTGGACCCGATGCAGCTTATAGCCGATATCGTTACACTCAATCTCTCTACATATCTGCTTCTGCCGGTGGCAGGAAGAATGTTTCAGAATGCCGGGGATCCTGCCCCTGTTCCTGATGAAACCACTCTGAAAGGAATTCTCGAAAACAGGAAGGCGGAAATCATTGCGCTGATAAGACACAGACTTTACGGAAAAATACAATGAGAATGAGACTGACACATATTTTAGTCGCACTGCTGCCCGGTCTGATACTGTCAGCGCCGGTACAGGCGCAGGTGACCATTGACCGGTGTATGGAAATGGCACGGGAGAACTATCCGCAGATCCGGCAGCTGAACCTTATCGAAGAGGCATCGCATTATGAGGTCGCAAGCATAGCGAAATCCTGGCTGCCTCATCTGAGCATTTCTGGCAAGGCCGCATACCAGTCTGATGTGGTCGAAATGCCGTTCGATATCCCCGGGTTCTCGTTCGACCTGCCGCATGACCAGTATTCCCTTATCGGAGAAATCAGCCAGACGATTTGGGACGGAGGTGTGTCAGGGCGTCAGAAAGAGGTGGCCATATCCGGGGCGCAGGTCCAGAAAGAGCAGGTGGAAGTGTCCTTGTACTCTATAAACGAAAGGGTAGAGAAAATATTTCTCGGAATACTGCTCTATGACGGCCAGCTGCAGCAGAACTCCATACTGGAGGAAAGCCTGCGGAGGAATGCCAGACATGCGCAGGCGTGCATCGAGAATGGAACTGCATACAGGTCTGACCTCGAGATGATACAGGTCAATATCCTGAACTGTGAACAGCAGCGCGAAGAACTTTTGCAGAACAGGCAGGCATATGTAACGATGCTTGAAAAACTTACCGGGACCAGCCTTGAAGGGAAAGAATTCATCGTTCCGGACGAAGAGGATGGCCGTCTGTCCGGGGAGGAAATATCCAGGCCTGAAATCGGGCTTTATGATGCCCAGATCAGACAGCAGGACGCGATGATACGCCAGCTCAATGCGAAGATATCCCCGAAATTCAGCCTTTCCCTTCAGGGCGGTATCGGCCGTCCGGGACTGAACATATTGGAAAACACTTTCCAGCCATACTGGACAGCAGGGGTGAAGATGTCGTGGGACATAGGGGCGCTTTATACCAGAAAGGATGAAAAACGCAAACTCGATGCGCAGATGAGGAAGATAGAGTCCGACAGGGAGACTTTCCTGTTCAACACCGGACTTGACGCGGTACAGATGAGAAGCGAGATAGACAAGGCCAAGGCATTGTTGGAGAAGGACAGGAAAATAATAGCCCTGAGGGAGTCGATCCGTGCTTCGGGCGAAGAACAGTACCGCAACGGAGTCATTACGATGAATGACCTGATGTCCAGGATCGATGATGAATATAACGCGAAAGTCGCGGAGTCTATCCACAGGATACAGTTGCTGATGGCTGTATATGACTTGAAGAACTGTCTCGGGTACGGTATGCCTGCCGATAAGACAGAGTATTGAATATCAGAAGTTGTTTGAAACGACTTCCCGGAATAATATAGTCAAATGAAACCGTCGGACTGACGTTATTTAAAAAACAGATGAAATGAAAAGGTCCAGAATCAATATGTTGCTGCCCGCAGCGGCTCTGCTGTCCGCATCCGGCTGCGGAATGAAAGAGCCGGAGTTCGATGCCTGCGGGCAGGTCAATGCGACCGAAGTGACAGTATCGGCCGAGAACAGCGGGAGGATCATCAGTTTCGGCATCAGGGAAGGTGACAGGCTTGCTGCGGGAGATAAGGCCGGACAGATAGATTCCGTCCAGACTTTCCTGCAGAGGGAAGAACTCGTCACCAGAAAAGAAAGCGCAAAGGCGAAGCTGACCGACATAGAATGCCAGATGGCCTCGCAGTATGCCAGACTGGAGAATCTGCGTGCCGAACTCAGACGCTCGCAGTCCCTTCTGGAAAAAGATGCCGGAACGCAGAAGCAGGTAGATGACCTGGAGTCTGAAATCAGGATTCTTCAAGGGCAGATTGCTGCGGCAGAACAGAATTACAGGCAGAACAACGAGAGTGTCGGATGCGAGATAGCCACGATAGATGTCCAGATCGCCCAGACTGAGGACAAACTGCGTAAATGCAGGATAACGGTCCCTGTATCAGGTACAGTCCTGGAGAAATACGCCGAAGAAGGGGAGAGCGTGACGGCAGGAAGGCAGCTGTTCAAGATAGCGGATATGGACAACCTCTATGTCAGGGCATATTTTTCTTCATCGCAGCTGGCCTCTCTGCATGTCGGCGACAAAGTCAGGGTGATTCCTGACGACGGTACGGAAGATCCTGACAGTTACGAAGGTACTGTGACATGGATTTCCGATGAGGCTGAATTCACTCCGAAAAATATCCAGACCAGGGACGAAAGGGCCGACCTGGTATATGCCGTGAAAGTCGCCGTGCGCAATGACGGGAGGCTCCGTCTCGGAATGTACGCATATATCATGATATGAACAATACGATAGACATAGAGGGGATATCCAAAAGTTACGGGGACGTGCATGCTCTCAAGGGCATTTCCCTGCACGTCGGGGCAGGTGAAATCTTCGGGCTGATAGGTCCTGACGGAGCCGGCAAGACGACCCTTTTCCGGATAATGACGACCCTTATGCTTCCGGATACCGGCACAGGCAAGGTCTGCGGTCTCGACATTGTGAAGGACTGCTCCCGGCTGAGGCGGATTATCGGCTATATGCCCGGGAAATTCTCTCTGTATCAGGATCTGACCGTAAAGGAGAATCTGGACTATTTTGCTACTCTGTTCGGGACAACGGTCAGGGACAATTATGAGAATATCAAGGAAATATATTCCCAGATAGAGCCTTTCGCAGACCGCAGGGCAGGCAAACTCTCCGGCGGTATGAAACAAAAACTTGCGCTCTGCTGCGCACTTGTCCACAGGCCGTCGGTGCTTTTCCTGGACGAGCCTACTACAGGGGTCGATGCCGTGAGCCGCAAGGATTTCTGGACCATGCTCTCCCGGATAAGGTCTTCAGGAGTCACCGTCTTTGTCTCGACGCCGTATATGGACGAGGCGGCACGGTGCGACAGGCTCGCCCTGATCAGGGAAGGTTCCGTCATCGGCATGGGCTCTCCGGAGGAAATCACTGCCGGTTTTCCGTTCAGGCTGCTTGCCGTGAAAGGGAGCAGGATGTATCCGGTACTGAAGATATTAAGAGGGATGGAAGGCGTCATCAGCTGTTTTTCGTTCGGCGACTCCCATCATCTGACCTACGATCCTGAAGTGACCGGCAGGGAGCGGATACTTGAAACTCTCTCCGATGCAGGATTTGACGACTGTACCGCCATGGAGATAAGTCCTGGCGTGGAAGACTGTTTCATGTGGCTTTCCCATAATTGATCATTTCCAATATATCCGTCATATGGTACCAGATGCAGTGGAAATAAGGAATCTTACGAAAAGGTTCGGTGATTTTACAGCAGTGGACAATATCAGTTTCAATGTCCGCCGCGGTGAGATTTTCGGCTTCCTCGGGGCGAACGGGGCAGGGAAGACCACGGCCATGAGGATACTGTGCGGGCTGAGCCGGCCTACTTCCGGAGAAGGGACGGTGGCAGGGTATGACATAAATACGCAGCAGGAAAAGATAAAGCGCCGTATCGGATATATGAGCCAGAAGTTTTCCCTTTATCCTGACCTGACCGTAAGGGAGAATATCCGCCTCTTCGGAGGAATCTACGGACTCAGGGACAGGGAGATTAAGGAAAAGACCGACATGCTGCTCTCTATGCTGGATATGCGGCAGGAAAGGGACAAGTTTGCCGGGTCGCTTCCTCTTGGGTGGAAGCAGAAACTGGCGTTCAGCATCGCCATGATCCATGACCCTGAAATAATTTTCCTGGACGAGCCGACCGGAGGCGTGGATCCCGAGACGAGACGCAGGTTCTGGGAGATGATATATGACGTATCCGAAAAAGGGACGACGGTCTTTGTCACGACCCACTATATGGACGAAGCGGAATACTGCGACAGGGTATCCGTGATGGTGGACGGAAGGATTGCGGCGTTGGATTCACCGGAAAGGCTCAAGGAGATGTACCGGGCTGAAAACATGGACGAAGTGTTCAGGACCATAGTCGGAAGATCAGGAAAGGAGGACAGCAGATGAGAGAGTTTGCCGCATCGGTAGTCAAGGAGTTCCTGCACATATTCAGGGACAGGCGCACCATACTTATCGCGATGGTGATGCCTGTGGTACAGATAATCCTGTTCGGATTTGCCGTGAGTACTGAAGTGAATGATGTCCGCGTGGTATTCTGCGGCGACATGTCCGATCCTGCCGTAAGGAATGCCGTAGACCGCATTGACAATAACAGGTATCTCAGGATTACCGGCCGGATAGACAGTCCGGCCGGGATTGAAGACGTATTCAGGAAGAACATGGCTGACGCCGCAGTGCTTTTCGGAAGGGATTTCGGCAGCGGTCTTGTGCAGCCGGGACATTCGCAGGTAAGGATAGTCGGTGACGGTTCCGACCCGAATACGGCGCAGATGATAACCAGCTATATTAAAGGCGTCCTGCAGGCGGAGCAGACTGATTTCAGCATATCCTTTACCGGTGAGAAGAAGACATTGATGACTCCTGTCGTGCAGCTTATGTATAACCCGGCGATGAAGTCGTCCTATAACTTTGTCCCTGGAGTCATGGGGCTGATTCTCATGCTTATATGCTCTATGATGACGGCCGTGTCGATAGTACGGGAAAAAGAAACGGGTACACTGGAGCTTCTTCTGGTGTCTCCAGTCAGGCCCCTGTGGATCATTGTAAGCAAGATGATACCTTACCTTGTGCTTTCTGCCGTGAATTTCATAAGCATATTGCTGCTGTCGCACTATGTGATGGAAGTTCCGGTAAACGGAAGCATCCTTCTTCTGTCGGTTGCGGCTCTTGTCTTTGTGGTCACATCGCTTGCTCTCGGCCTGCTCATTTCTGTTATTTCACCGAACCAGAGGACTGCGCTCCTGATATGCGGAATGGGGCTGACAATGCCGACAATGATATTTTCGGGCATTATCTTCCCTTGCGAGAGCATGCCGGAAATCCTGCAATGGTTTTCTGACATTATCCCGGCCAAGTGGTTTATAATAATAGTGAAGAAAGTCATGATACAGGGTAGCGGCCTTGCTTCGGCAGCCAAGGAAATGCTGATACTTACGGGCATGGCTGCCGTGCTTCTGGCGGTGAGCATAAAGAGTTTCAGGACCAGGCTTCAATAAAGGAAAGGGCTATGCGGAAATATCTTCTTGAAAAGGAATTCAAACAGTTCTTCAGGGATCCCGGGCTTCCGAGGATGGCCCTGATGTTTCCCGTGCTCATGATGCTGGTGTTCCCGTTTGCCGTGAGCATGGAGATCCGTAACATCAACCTTGCGGTAGTGGACGGCAGCAGAAGCGGGGAGTCATCCCGTCTGCTGGAAAAATGCACGTCTTCCGGATATTTCCGGCTGGTCGATATGTGCCGGAGTCCGGAAGAGGCCATGCGCCTGATGGATGAAAACAAGGTCGATGCGATAATCACGATCGGGTCGGACTTCGGAAAGGATATCGCGACAGGTTCCTGTTTCCCTGTGGGCATAAAGGTCAATACCGTCAACGGGACCAGAGGAAGTATCGGGGCCCAGTATCTGGCGAACTGTATCAGGATGTATCTTCAGGATAGAAACCCGTCTGCAGGAACGGAAGCCTCTCCTGCGATGGACATTTCGGAGAAATACTATTTCAACAGTCTCCTGGACTATAAGCTGTTCATGATTCCGGCACTGATAGTCATAGGTATAACCATGATCACGGCTTTTCTTCCGTCACTCAATATAGTTTCGGAAAAGGAGACCGGTACCATCGAGCAGATAAACGTGACGCCTGTCAGTAAGTCCGCGTTCATCATCTGCAAGATGATACCGTACTGGGTGATAGCGTTTTTCGTGCTTACGGCCTGTCTGCTGATTGCATGGGCCGTCTTCGGATATACATGTCGGGGCAATGTGCTGTGGCTTTATCTTTTCACCACCCTCGACATCATCGTAATGGCAGGGCTGGGCCTGCTTATTTCCAACTACAGCAACAACGCCCAGCAGGCGATGTTCGTCATCTGGTTCTTTGCCGTGATATTCATGCTGATGAGCGGCATTTTCACTCCTATTGCTTCCATGCCGGACTGGGCCAGGGCTATCACGTATTTCAATCCTATGAGATACTATGCGGATGCCATGCGTGCAGTCTACCTCAAGGGCAGTACCCCTGCGGATGTATGGTACGATGCCGCGGGGCTGGCCGCAATCGGCACCGTAATGGTCAGCTGGGCCATCGCCAGCTATCGCAAGTCAGGATAATTTATGCATCCGCTGCAGTCAGGCATGGCAGGAATGAAGAACCGTTGCGCCCGCACAGGGAGGGCCCCGCGTCAGTGGGAGGGGTTCTGAGTCCTGCCATGCCTGACGTCTTTGCTATTTTCCTGTTCCTATCCAGGTCCATTTATGCCAGATGAATTCGAGCGGACCCTGCCTGTGTGATTTCAGCCACCATTTGCAGAACATGACCTGCAGGAAAAATACGGCTATGCCGATCAGCAGGCTGACGGTGTATCCGCAGTGCGGAGCCAGATAGAGGCCGAACGGGAAATATATCAATGCTCCTATTACAGACTGGGATATGTAGTTTGTCAGGCTCATCTTCCCGTAGAACCGCAGATCTCCTACGGCCGTACTGAATTTCCTGTTCTGGTACAGAAGAACGAATGATGATATCAGTACCATGGTAAAGGCGAGTTTCTGCCACATGTCGAGCGCAGTCCCTGCGGTATGCTGCACGATAGGGCTGCCGTCCGTTACCAGTTCTTTCAGTGTATATAGTGGGGCGAAGGCAATGGCTGAAACAGCCAGTATTTTCACCCAGGTACGGAGATTCTCTTCCGAAGATACGAAAAGACGCTTCCTGCCAATAAAGAACCCGAGCAGGAACAGCCCGCCGTCTGTATGTACCGGCCTGCATTGACCGCCCACATCAGACTGGCTTTCTGTCCGAGGGTTATATTGCGCCACAGGAATTCCGGAAACCTCCTTTCGTATATTCCGCTACTTCCGCATACATTTCATCCACTTTGAGGTCCGGAAGCTGATGTGCCGGATTGGCCAGGCCTGCGAAAAAGTGGAACCACTCGACAGGCTGCAGCAAGAGAATGACCGATGTGATGAGTATTGCCCTGTCGCTCCAGTTCCTGGTTATGAACAGCACGATACTGGCTGCGGCAAAAAGAAGAAGGACGTCTCCTGCCGGGAAGAATGCCGCATTCAGCGTTGCAAAAAACAGAAGCAGCACCATTCTCCAGAGAAACCTGTAGCCGAAATCCTTGCCTGAGAGTTTCCGGTTGTTCCACTGAATGTAGAAAGTGAAGCCGAAAAGAAGGGCGAAGATAGCGTACGCTTTTCCGGCAAACAGGGAGAAAACGACATTGAGCACCCCCTGGTCCAGCACATTGAGCCATGCCGGTGTATTTTCAGGATAGACAGGAAAAATGAAATGTTCAAGATTATGCACAAGGATAATGGCCATTACCGCAAATCCACGGAGTGCATCTACCGTTTCTATGCGTGTATTTTTACTGACAGCGTTTTCCATCTTAATCCCGATTGTGCCGTTTTGTATGTTTGTCATTTTTTATCGTCTGAGATTTTGACCGCCGACATACCGGGAGCATATTTCCCGGCATACGATATCTCTACAGTATCTCCTATGAGCAGTCCGTTAAGTCCTGTCCTGTCTGCATTCAATGTGCTGAATGATAAAGTGTCATTTTTTTCTGTCAGGATCATGACGGTATTCATGGAGGCATCCAGGACTGTTCCCTTGACATCGGTGTTTTTCGGTGATCGGATGCAGCCGGCGGCCAATATTCCGCAGGCTATGAGAATCAGGCATTTTTTCATTTGACGGATATTTATTCGTATGTTTGCAGCCGCAAATATACGAATAAAAGATGTTTTATTTGATACTGACAATGCTCGCAGGGGTGGTGGTCGGGCTCATGTTGCGGAAAGTCAAAGCATTGGCTCATATCGGGAAAGCCATATCTGTGACGATATATGTAATGCTGTTTTTCCTTGGAGTGAAGATAGGTTCTGACAAGAATATACTCGCCAATCTTTCGACTCTCGGCCTGCAGGCTTTTCTGCTGGCGTTTGCCGGTGCGATGGGGAGCGTTCTGTTCTCCACTATTCTGTATAGGCTTATGTTCAGGAAAGAAGAGAAAAACGAGTCCCGGACGGAGGAGATGCCATGAAAGGGACAGCGGCTGTAGTTCTGGTCTTTGTTGCCGGATGTCTGGCCGGATGGTCGAGACTGGTAGATCTGGAGAGTTTCGGGAAGATCGGGAAGGATCTTACCATGTATGTACTATATCTTCTGATTCTTCTGGTAGGAATAAGCATGGGATGCAACCCGCAGCTGAAAAAAATCGTCAGGAGCGTGAGTCCGAAAATTTTCCTGCTTCCTGTCTCCACAATACTCGGGACCCTGCTGTTTTCCGCTATGGCGAGTCTGTTCATTTCAAAATGGGGTGTCTTTGACTGTCTTGCCGTTGGCAGCGGGATGGGATACTATTCGCTTTCTTCGGTGCTTATTTCCCAGTATAAGGAGGCTTCTCTCGGCGTACAGCTGGCTGCCGAACTCGGAACCGTCGCCCTGCTGACCAACATCTTCCGTGAGATGTTCACCATTATCTGTACTCCGCTGCTCGGCAGGTGGTTCGGTCCGTTCGCCCCCATCGCGTCGGCCGGGGTGACTGCCGTTGATGTCTGCCTTCCGGTCATTGTCAGATTCACAGGGGACAGGATGCTGCCTGCAGCCATAGTCAGCGGTGTAATCACCGACTTCAGCGTTCCGATTCTGGTTTCGTTCTTCTGCTCGATATGAAAATGGAGATGACTGCGTCTGGAATACATGGTAAAAATACTTACCTTAGCGTAAAATACATGAAAATATGAAAGAATCTGATGCACGGCCTGAATTGCATACCGTAAAACTTGTATCTACTACTGACGGACTGGAAATCAGTGTATTGTATCTCTGTCCCGTTTCTGGTGTCCCGAAAGGGATAGTCCAGCTGGTACATGGAATGTGCGAGCATAAGGAAAGGTACGTCCCTTTTATGGAATATCTTGCGTCAAACGGGTTTGCGAGCGTGATACATGACCACCGCGGCCATGGGGAGTCGGTAAAGAGTTCAGACGACCTCGGCTATTTTTACGAAGGCGGGGCCAAGGCCATGGTGTATGATATCAAGATGGTGACCGACTGGGCTAAGTCGGCTTTCCCGGGACTTCCTTTAGTGCTTTTCGGTCACAGTATGGGCTCCATGGCCGTACGCTCATATGCCAAGCGGTTTGATTCGGAACTTTCCGGGCTGGTAGTATGCGGCAGTCCGAGTTACAATCCGGGACTTGTGTTAGGGAAATTCCTGGCTTCGCTCAATTCAAAAGTATTCGGGAAACGTCACAGGCCGAAACTTATCCAGAACATTGCATTCGGAGCCTTCAACCGTAATTTCAGGCATGAATCTTCACACAATGCCTGGATATGCTCCGATCCGGAAATCGTCAGGGCTTATGACAATGATCCGTTATGCACCTTCCAGTTTACTTCAGACGGTTTCCTGAATCTGTTCCGTCTCATGCAGGACGCATATAGTCTGAAGGAATGGAACTGTTCTGTTCCGGACCTTCCTGTCCTGTTCATTTCAGGAGACAAGGACCCGTGCATGTCTGATCTTGACAGGTTCGACGAAGCCGTGGAAAAGATGCGCAAAGCCGGATACAGACATGTATTGCAGATACTTTATCCCGGTATGCGGCACGAGATACTGAATGAAACCGGGAAGGAAAAGGTCTGGGCTGATGTCCTGGAATTCTGTGACAGGTCCGTAAAATAAAACTCCCGTATAATAAAAAAAAAGAAAGGATGGCGAACCGCCATCCTTTCTTCGTATCATTATGCTCCGAAGTTATCGTAAAGCAGGTTCTCTTTAGGAACTCCGAGGCTGTCAAGCAGATTTTCTACCGAAGCGGACATCATAGGAGGACCGCACATAAGGTAGAGGCAATCCTCCGGTGCTTCGTGGTTCTTCAGATAAGTCTCGTAAAGAACGTTGTGAACGAAGCCCGCAGTATAAGCTACATGTTTTGCATCGGCCTCAGGATCCGGTCTGTCAAGAGCCAGATGGAACTTGAAGTTAGGGAATTCCTTCTCGATTTCGTGGTAGTCTTCGAGGTAGAATGCCTCTTTAAGGCTACGTGCTCCGTAGAAGAAGTTCACCTTCCTTGTGGTCTTTTCTGTCTTGAACAGATGCATGATGTGGCTTCTCATAGGAGCCATACCTGCACCGCCGCCGACGAAGATGAGCTCCTGATCTGCAGGAAGGTTGTCAGGCAGGAAGAATTCTCCATAAGGCCCTGAGATAGTCACCTTGTCACCCGGCTTCAGAGAATAGATGTAAGAAGAGCAGATACCAGGGTTTACCGGGAGGAACTTCCTTGTAGCCCTGTCGATAGGAGGAGTGGCGATACGCACGTTGAGTTTTATGATATCGCCCTCTGCAGGGTAGCAGGCCATAGAGTATGCGCGGAGGGTAGGTGTAGGGTTGACCATCTTCAGGTCGAATACCCCCATCTTCTCCCAGTCTTCCCTGTACTCAGGATCTACATCGATATTCCTGTAGTCTACCGTGCATGCCGGGACATCCACCTGGATATATCCTCCTGATCTGAAGTGGAGGTGCTCGCCTTCAGGAAGCTTTACTACGAATTCCTTGATGAATGTAGCTACGTTGTGGTTTGAAATCACTTCGCATTCCCACTTCTTGACGCTGAGGGCGGAGTCCGCAATCTTGATTTTCAGGTTCTCCTTTACCTTTACCTGGCATCCGAGTCTCCAGTGGTCATTGATCTGTTTTCTGTTGAAGAAACCTACCTCGGTAGGGAGGATTGTTCCGCCGCCTTCGAGCACCTGGCATTTGCACTGTCCGCAACTGCCTTTTCCTCCGCAGGCAGAAGAAAGGAAAATCTTCTGTTCTGCAAGAGTGGCCAGAAGCGAAGAGCCGGGAGTCACCTCGATTTCCTTCTTGCCGTCATTTATGCTGATCTTGACTTTGCCTGCCGGTGTCAACTTGATCTTGACGAACAGAAGCACAGCCACCAGTAAGAGCGTGACAACGGTAATCGCTATCACAGCCGCAATTATTGTAGTCATTAAATTCATATTCCGTTGCCTCCAGGATTAAAGTTGAATACCCATGAATGTCATGAACGCGATAGCCATCAGACCTACGGTAATGAATGTGATACCGAGTCCTTTGAGGGCGTCAGGAACGTGCGAGTACGCCATTTTTTCCCTGATGGCAGCCAGAGTCACGATAGCCAGGAACCAGCCTATACCGGATCCGAGAGCATATACCGTAGCCTCACCGAAATTCACGAAATCCCTTTCCTGCATGAAAAGCGATCCTCCGAGGATTGCGCAGTTCACAGCGATGAGAGGAAGGAAAATTCCAAGCTGCGAATACAGTGTCGGAGTGAATTTCTCGACAACCATTTCCACGATCTGCGTTATTGCCGCAACCACTGCGATGAACACTATGAAACTGAGAAAACTCAGGTCGACATCCGGAAGTCCGAGCCATGCAAGCGCCCCGGCTTTCAGTACATACTCGTTCAGAAGGTAGTTGATAGGGAGCGTAATCAGGAGCACGCCGATAACAGCTATACCCAAACCAGTCGCAGTCTTAACACTTTTCGATACCGCCAGATATGAGCACATGCCCAGGAAGTAGGCGAATATCATGTTGTCAATGAAGATTGACTTTACGAATAAACTTATATATTCCATGTCCGATTCGAGTTAGATGTTATTTTTCCTGCAGGTCTTTCTGGATGCTCCTCTGGATCCAGACAATACATCCGAGCAGGATGAGTGCCATAGGAGGCAGAATTACCAGACCGTTGTCCATATATCCTGCATCATAGAATGACTGAGGGATTATCCTTACGCCGAACAGTGTGCCGGATCCCAGAAGTTCGCGTACGAACGCTACGACCACCAGAATGAGTGCATATCCGGCTCCGTTTGCAAGTCCGTCAAGGAGCGACGGAATAGGCTTGTTCCCCAGAGCGTATGCTTCGATACGCCCCATCACGATACAGTTCGTGATGATAAGTCCGACATATACCGACAGCGCCTTGCTTGTACTGTACATATATGCTTTCAGAACCTGGTCGACCAGAATCACCATCAGTGCGACTACCACGAGCTGCACGATGATCCTGATACGGTTCGGAATGGAGTTTCTCATGAGAGAAACGACGAAACTTGACAGGCCTGTCACGATGGTCACCGAAATACCCATTACCAGAGCCCCTTCCAGCTGTACCGTCACTGCCAGTGACGAGCAGATACCGAGGACGAGCACCGTTACAGGGTTGCCCTTGAATATCGGTTTGAGCAATACTTCTTTATAATCGATTTTTGCCATAGATTAGTCCTCCATATTATTTGACGGCAGCCATTGTTTTGAGATATGGCTCATAGTACTTGGCCCACAGGTTTATGCTGCGCCCCAGAGCCTGGGAAGTGATGGTAGCTCCGCTGATTGCGTCTACGGCATGAGGGTTGGCAGAATTGTCCCCTTTGAGGACTGCGAACATATCATTGCCGGTATTGAACGATTTGCCTTTGAACTCGTTGCAGAACGGTTCGTCGGCAATCTTCGCACCCAGACCAGGAGTTTCTCCCTTATGGTCGAAAACTGCTCCGCCGATAGTCTTTCCGTCCTCAGCCAGAGCGACATATCCCCAGATAGGGCCCCAGAGTCCTGCTCCGTAGCAAGGGATGACCGTAACGGTCTTGCCGTTGATGTCAAAGACATAGACAGGCAACTGGAGTTCTCCGAGCAGGTCGGTGCTGCCTTCTTCAAGCTTTTTCATCAGGTCATTCTGTTTCTTGAGGTCGGAAGTGGTGGATACCTGTATGTCGTTCAGGTTTTCCTTTCCGATATTCATCTCACCGACTTTCTTTCCGTTGCCGTCGACGAAGAAAGCTTCCTTGACTTTTTCGGCGTACATCTTCATTACGTCGGTCTCGTTGGTGATAGTCACATTCCCGTCAGCCTTTGATGCTGCACTGAGAAGTTTTGTTATAGTCTCCTTCTTGACGTTCTCGTTCTGCATAGGCTGGAGAATCATGGCTACAAAAGCAAGAATCGCTGCAACCAGAATGACGAGAACGGCCGAATAGATGACTGTATATGTATTACCGTTTGTATTCATATCTTATATAATTTAAGCGACTTTAACTTTTTTAGCCCTTCTGCTCAGCGATGCCTCGATTACATAGTGGTCGATGAGCGGAGCGAATGTATTCATGAGCAGGATGGCGAGCATCATACCCTCGACATATCCCGGGTTGAAGAGCCTTACTGTCACTGTGAGGGCTCCTACAAGGAATCCGTAGATCCATTTTCCGGTTTCAGTCTGTGCTGAGGTTACAGGATCTGTGGCCATGAACACTGTACCGAATGCGAATCCTCCGAGTACCAGATGGTAGTATGCAGGCATCTCCATGGCAGGAGTCCCTCCGATTGCGTTGCAAAGCCCGCCGATAGCGAGAGCCCCGATAACCGATGAAAGCATGATCTTCCAGCTTGCCACTCCGGTCCAGATAAGGATCACCGCACCGATGAGGATGGCGATGACCGATGTCTCTCCGACAGCTCCCGGTATCGTACCGATGAACAGATCCATGAATGATGTTCCGGCGTCAGCGAGTCCCTGGACTCCGCCTGCTCCTGCATGAACGAGAGGGGTAGCTCCCGAGAATGCATCAGCGAGTCCGTTGCCGCTCTGGAAAGCGGTCCCGTCAGCCAGATATCTTGTAACACCGCCTGTCCAGATGGTGTCGCCTGACATCTTGCTCGGGTAGGAGAAGAACAGGAATGCACGGCAGAGAAGGGCCGGGTTCCAGATGTTCATACCGGTACCGCCGAATACCTCTTTGCCGATGATGACGGCAAAAGCAACTGCGATGGCGAGCATCCAGAGAGGGACGTCCACCGGTACGATAAGAGGAATGAGCATACCGGAAACGAGGAATCCTTCGTTTACTTCGTGGCCTCTTATCTGCGCTGATATGAATTCAATCGCAAGACCTACCACATAAGCTACTACATACAGGGGGAGAACCCTGAGGAATCCGTACCATACCATCTGCCAGAAGCCCCAGCCGAGGTCGAATGCGATATTGTGCTGATAACCTACGTTCCATATCCCGAAAAGGGCGCAAGGTACGAGGGCTACCACTACTGTTATCATTATTCTCTTCAGATCGACACTGTCCCTTACATGAGAACCCTTGAGGGTCACGGTATCCGGAACATAAAGGAATGACTCGAAAGCGTCGAAGGTCGAATGAAGGAATCCGAATTTTCCGCCTTTTTCGAACGACGGTTTGATTTTATCGATAAATTTTCTCATAACTTCCACTCTTTAAGCCATTTCTTTCATCATAAGGTTTATGCCGTCTGAAAGGATGGACTGGATTTCGATCTTGGAAGGACATACATACTCGCAAAGGGCGAGATCCTCCTCGAGGACTTCGTAAATGCCGAATTTCTCCATCTTGTCGATATCGCCAGCAAGGCAAGCCTTGACAAGATATACAGGATAGATGTCCATCGGAAGCACTTTCCCGTATACATCGGACATCACGAACGCGCGCGGACCGCCGTGAAGGTTCGTATCCATTTCATATTTCTTGTTCGGCGTAAGCCATGAAAAATATGTGTGGGAGAAACTGAACAGGCTGCTTCTGACCGGTTTGGCCCAGCCGAGCATTTCGAAGTGGTTGCCTTCCCTGATCAGGGTGATCTGGTTGTCATGGAAACCGAGGAAGCCGTGTTCTCCGACATTTGTTCCGGTAAGCACATCGCCGCTGACGAAGCGCACTTCGGATTCCGGACCTTTGCAGAAATCCGCGATGCAGTCCATCTGCATGCCTGCGATACCCTGTACGTAGCTCGGATCTTCCGCATCCGGACCGGTAACGGCTATCTGGCGGCTCATGTCATAATGTCCGGTATTGAAAAGCTTTCCTATGGCTGCAAGCATAAGCGGCGATACGGTCCATACGGTCTCTCCTTTCTGTATAGGGGAGAGATGATGGATCTGCACTCCTACGTTTCCTGCAGGATGCTTTCCTGAGAATACATGGAAAGTGACATTCTCGAGCTTGTGGAACGGAGAGCCTGAATAGTTGGCACTGTTAAGCGATACGTGAACACCGCCGTCCGTAAGTTTGGTAATGGCATTTACAGCAGTCTGGATATTGTCCATTTCATCCCTGAAAGCATATTCAGGGCTTGCTGCAAGCGGAGCGGTGGAAAAAGCGGAGATGAAAATTGCCTTAGGCCTGGCCTGAGGGTCGGCAATGATGCCGTAGGGCCTCTGGATGAAAGCAGGCCACAGACCGCTTTTCAGCAGGGCATCCTTGATTTCGTCGGCGCTGAGAGCTGAAACCTTCTTAGCTCCGAAATCAACATACTCCTGAGTTTCGTCAGCCTTGATACGGACTTCAAGCAACTTTCTTTTTTCTCCTCTGACGATTTCTGCAACAGTCCCGCTTACAGGGGAAGTGAACAGAACCTCAGGGGATTTCTTGTCAGCCAAGACCGGGGACCCTGCCAGAACCTTGTCGCCTTCCCTGACCAGAAGTCTAGGAAGAAGACCTCTGAAATCAGTAGGTTTTACGGCTACAACGTCAGGCTTAATCACCTTCTTGGTCTTCTGGACTGCAGTACCCGAGATCGGAATATCCAGTCCACGTTTCAAATCAATGTTGTTTGACATTATAATAACCGTTTTTGAGTATTTTCAGAAAACCGCCGCGAATATAATGATTTTTTCTCATTTATGAGTATAATGAAAATGACTTTAAGACAATTTTACAGCTTTGATTTGCAGCCTGATGTTCAAACAGATACTGCCCGTGCACAGCGTTGCTGTAAGCGGCAGCCGGCGGATTTTGCCGGTTGTCGGCCTGAAGGGTATATAAAAAAGACGGCCCTGCACGCAGAGCCATCTTTTCTATCGAGACACTGTCCTGTACGGACGGTGTGTTTTCCGGAGATTATTCCTCATCCCAGAAAGGAGACTGGACGAGTGTAGGGTCCTTGTCGATCTCGGTCTGGAAGATAGGGAACCAGTAGTATTTCCTCTCATAATGACGGTTGGCCATTTCTACTGTTCTTTGGAAGAAAGCTTCCCTTCCCGCACTTCTGTCAGAACCGAAGTTCATGCCGTATGTAGGCTGGTTGAGCACTTTCTCTGCCAGTTTCCATCTTCTGAGGTCGAAATACCTGATTCCGCTTTCGCAGCACAGCTCTACCCTTCTTTCACGACGGATAGCTTCTCTCATTGCCTCCTGGTCCGCAGGTACCGGGATCTGGTCGAAAATCTCTCCGCAGATCTCTTCTGTTCCGGTTCCGTACTGCGGAACACCTGCCCTGTAGCGTATCATGTTAAGGTATTTCACGATATCAGGATTGCCAGGGTCGCATTCGTTGAGAGCTTCGGCATAGTTCAGGTATGCTTCACCGAGTCTGTAAAGGATACCAGGACGATAAGGGTGCTGTCCGTCACGGTTGTTCTGGTCCAGAGATACATTCTTGCGGTTGAGATATCCTCCCTGAGGAGCATCGTGTGTCGGGCCTCCGTCCAGACCGTTGGAATAGAAGTCAGTCTTGCGTCCTGCCTGATGATACCACTGCTCGTTCCACATTACTGTCAGGTAGAAACGGGGTTCGCGGTTCATGTACATATTGAAAGTCCCGGTTGAAGCGACCTGGTTGTATCTTGCGCCGTCAATGTCCTGGTTGACAACTACCTCTTCTCCTTGCAGCTCTCCGGTGTAGTTCCTATACAGGTCGTATTTGGTTTTCCTTACGTCTGGATGGTCTGAGAATCCGGTTTCCGAATACCCTGATTCAGGATTGATTATCGGATGTCCGTAGTCTCCGTTATATCCTGTGATTGGAACAGTACCGTCTTTCATGTAGAATGCATCCACGAGGGTCTGGTAGATACCCATACCGCCGTTTCCGTTCGCACCGCGAGGGGTGCTGTGTCCCTCAAATGAAGAGATGTCGCATGTCGGCCTTACAAACAGGGCCTCAGGGTTGCTGCCTTTGAGGTTGCCCATATTGACCTGGTTGATTACAGAACCGTAGCATGACATGAACGGATCGAGGGAGCCGTCATCATTGTATGCGTAATAAAGACTGTGTCCGGCCGCTTCGGCAGCATCTATGAGTTCTTTGCAGGCATCCGCTGCCCTTCTCCATCTTTCCGGATCGTATGAGGTGCTGAAAATCTGTTCGCCGTTATGGTTTACATGGTCTGCATACCACTCGTTGCCGTTTACAAGCGGGCTTGCGTAGAAAAGGAGCATGCGTGCGCGTACAGCAAGACACATGATGGATGTCGCCTCTCCGAGGTATGTGTTCGTACGTGTTGCCGGAAGGACTTTGGCAAGTTCTGTGAGCTGGCCGTCTATCCATTCTACCATGGAGTCGAATGTTGCCTGTCCGCGCATAAGGTTAGGGTCCTCTACATTGGCCAGGCCGTCAAAGAACGGGACTGCTCCATGGGCCTCGATCATCAGCCAGTAGTAATAGGCGATGAGGAAGCGGCACTGGTTCTTCATGTCATCGACCCTATCCTGAGGAAGGTTCTGGTCAGGAAGGGCATGTGCATTCTCAATGAACTGGTATGCAGACCGGATACGTATAGGGCAGGCTGCCCAAACGTCACCTTTCCATGATGAATTTGTGTACCACTGTCCGATAATGAAGTTCAGGACGGAACCGTCCCACCACTGCTGCCATCTCTGCGAAGGACTGAGATCATCTCCAAGAGCGTTATACCCGTAGTCCCTGGTATACCCCCATAACGGGTCAGGTACTTTTGTGTATACTCCAGCAAACCAGTCTTCTGTTCGTACTTTATCATTGAAGACCATTTCCATTGTCAGAGTATCATCCGGGGCATTGTCGATAAAGTCGGCACAGCTGGTCATGCCGAACAGACCTGTTCCCAGAAGCAATATATTTCTGATAAATTTTTTCATGAGTATTTAAATGTTGGATATTTTAGAAGTTAATGTCAAATCCTATTGAGACTGATCTCATGAGCGGGTATTTTGCACCTGTCTGGGTGTCCAGTTCAGGGTCCCACAGTTTGAAGCTGGAGAATCTCGCCAGATTAGAACCCTTCAGGTATATGCGGATGCTTTCAAGGCGGATCTTGTCCATCCATCTGTGAGGAAGCGAGTATCCGATTTCAACGTCTTTGAGACGGAGCATGCTCATATCCTTATACCACCATGACGAATTCTGGCTGTTGTTTGAATTAGGTCCCCATGAAAGTCTCGGATAGAACACGTCCTGGCTCGGGTTGTCTTCTGTCCAGCGGTCATTGTAGTTTGACAGGATGTTACCCATGGCACCCTGCGAAGCACCAGGAAGGAAGTTGGCGGCCGGACCTCCGATGAATCTGTGAGTTCTTCCGTTGCCCTGGAAGAAGAAACTGAAGTCGAGGTTCTTCCACCTGAGATTTCCTCCGAAGCCGTAGACGATTTCCGGGTTCACGGTGCCTCCCATCGATACTTCATCCAGCGAGTTTACTACGCCGTCGCCGTTGACATCTTCATAGCGGATGTCGCCAGGGCGCACCGTTGAGAACGTATGTGCAGGTATTTCATCTCTGAGGACAAGCTCTCCGGCGTTATTGGTTATAAAATCATCAGCGGTAAAAAGCCCTATTGCCTTGAGTCCGAACAGTTCGTCTACGGAATGTCCGGTGCGCTCACGGTTTGTCCCGCGAATTCCGAGCGGTTCGTCCTGCTCGATTATGGTGTTGTGCGCGTAAGTGAAAGTTCCGCGGAAACCGATATAAAGGTCCTTGTTTATATCCTTGTTGAAGGAGAGCGAAAGATCGACACCGGTATTGTTTACCTTACCGAAGTTCGCCCAAGGAGTCTTGCGGAAACCTGCCGCAGTCGGGATATTCTGCCTCTGCATGAAGATGTCGCGGCGCATTTCCTTGAACCAGTCCACCTGGAGGTTGAATGCGTTCCACAGGCCGAGTTCCATACCTACGTTTATCTTTTCTACGGTTTCCCATGTAAGATCCGTTACTCCGATCTCGCCTTCGAAACGTGCCGATCTGTTCAGGCTTGCGTCATATCCCCACTGGTATGAACCGTCTGTATCGATAGTCGAGAGGAATGCGAAGCGGCGTCCTGAGAGCTGGTCGTTACCTGTAAGTCCCCATGATGCACGGAACTTGAGCAGTGACAGTGTCTTTTTGACGCTTTGCATGTACGGCTCCTCTGATACGAGCCAGCCGACTGCCACTGAAGGGAAGAAACCGAATCTGTTGCCTTTGGTGAAGTTCTCGGAACCGTTGTAACCGAAGTTGAACTCGGCCACATAGCGGTTGTCATACGTATAGGATGCACGTCCGGCAATACCCATTCTTCTGAAAGGAACAACGCTTCCGTCGTTATAGTCCCTCTGGTTATACAGGAAGAGTCCGTTGACCGCATGTTTGCCGAATGTCCTGTCATATGAGACATTGGCCTCGAAATACGTGGCTTTGTTTCCCCAGTCCGCTCCGTTTGAAGTATCCAGGAATTCCTGACCGTTGCCAGGGTTGCCGAGTATGAGGTTTCCGTTTTCGTCACGTGAGGTAGCAGGAGAATAATATATAGGAGTCCTGCTTCTGTTGACATATGAGCGGGAGTAGCGGTCGAAAGAGAAGAGAGCCTTGGCTTTCAGTCCTTTTGTTATGAAATCGAGCCTCTGCTCTACGGAAAAGAGCGATTCGATTTTGGAAGAGGTGGAATTGCTGTAACCATGCTGGGTAGCTTCCGCCCAAGGGTTGTTTCTTTGTTCTACCCTTACATCCTCTCCGCTTGAATATTGGGTAGGGTGGACGTAAGGCGGTGTCTCGAATGCCCTGTTGAAGATATCGTCCGTGCCGATGGCAAGTCCTCTGATTTCCTGAAGGTAGCCGCCGATGCTGATACCGACGATAGTGGTTTTGGTGACGTTGATGTCGACATTGGAACGAACGTTATACTTGTTGAGATGAAGTCCGCCCCAGTCTTTCCTCGGGTCTTTATCGAAAATACCGTTCTCACCGTAATATGAAGCGACAAGAGCATAGCGGAGAATGTCGCTACCGCCGGTAATTGTCAGGTCGCCGCGTGTATTGCTCGCATAGTCTTTGGAAATTGCGTCGAGCCAGTTTACATTCGGATACAGATCGGGATCTGAACCGGTGCGGTAACCTTCCATGGCCTCCTCACTGTAAAGAGGTGCATTGCCGGCAGCGGTGGTCAACTCGTTCATGAGAGACAGGTATTCGTATGAACCTATGTAGTCAGGAAGCTGTACCGGCTGTGTGAAGGACTGTTCCATATGGAAGTTCACTTTCGGACGGCCGAGGTAGCCTTTCTTGGTGTTGACCAGGATTACGCCGTTCGCACCGCGTACACCGTATACTGCACTGGCGGCAGCGTCTTTCAGGACAGAGAACGATTCGATTTCTGCGGCTGAAAGATCGTCAAGACTTCTTTCTATACCGTCGACGAGCACGAGAGGATCACGTCCCGTTCCCTGGAATGAAGATATACCGCGGATCCAGAATGACGAGCCGTCATAGCCCGGTTCACCGGATCTCTGCACTGCGATCACACCGGCAAGCTGACCTGCAAGGTTATTGGATACGGCGCGGGTTGTTCCCTGCTGCAGGGCTGTCGGGCTCACTGAAGTAATGGATCCTACGATGGAAGCCCTTTTCTGCTGTCCGTAAGCTACGACAACTGACTCGTCGAGGCTGTTGGTCGTTTCCCGCATGTTGACATTGATGTTGATCTGGTTCCTTACCGTGATGGCAACCGTTTCGAAACCCAGATAGCTGAATTCAAGGACAGACTCCTTGTTCGGGACAGTGATGATGTAACGGCCGTCGACATCTGTGATGGCACCCGTACTCGTTCCCTGGATCATGACGGAAACTCCTATGAGAGGTTCCTGCTGCATGTCGCGTACGGTACCGTTGATAGTGATACCCTTTTCAGTCTGCTGTGGTCCGGCAGATTCCTGAATATACATCAAATCCGTACTGGGGGGGTAGAATGCCGCTCTCTATTGACGGCGCTTTCTTCTGCATAAGAAAGCATTGGGGAAAGCAGAAAGGCAAACAGTGCTACAACTGCTTTTCCGTTTAACCGAAGTGTTGGCATGTTTGAACTAAGGTTAGTTGTTAATATTATTCCTTGGCAGCTGGGGAAAAACAAACAAATAGGACGTGCTGCCTTCATATTGGTGTATGAAACGCCCTGATGTGGTTATGTCAGTAAACATATTTACGGCAAAGATATATAATTTTTTTAATATTTTTTGTGTAGACATATTTATTTGTATGAACATATCCGGACCGGACTTTATTGCGGAAAAGTAAAAAGCCCGTACGATAAAAATGATTATATTCGCGCCCATTATGGAAAACAATGCCAATACTATATTAGAAGGACTGAACAGCGAGCAGAGGCAGGCTGTCAGTTGTGTGGACGGGCCGGTGCTTATAGTAGCAGGGGCAGGTTCAGGGAAGACCAGGGTGCTGACCAGCAGGATTGCATATATTCTTGAGAAAGGGTGTCCTCCGGAGAAGATCCTGGCGTTGACCTTTACGAAAAAGGCCGCTTCGGAGATGAAGGAAAGGATTGCTCTGATGGTCGGCGATCGCAAGGCCAGACGGCTTTTCATGGGGACATTCCATTCCGTGTTCATTCGTTTTCTGCGGGAATTCGCGGAAGGATTGGGTTATCCGGCAAATTTCACCATCTATGATACGAGCGATTCCACAAGTGCCGTCAAGAGCTGTATCAAGGAACTTCAGCTGGACGAGAAGGTGTATAAGCCCAAAGATGTCCTCTCGAGGATTTCCATGGCCAAGAACAATCTTGTCACTCCCGAAGCCTACCGGCGCAATGCCCTGGCCCAGCAGAATGACGCTGCTGCCAGAAAACCGAGGATATGCGACATCTATCAGCTTTATGCGCAGAAGTGCAGACAGTCCGGAGTGATGGATTTCGATGATATCCTGTTGAATATGAATATCCTGCTGAGGGACAGTCCGGCTGCTTTGGATTCCATATCCGGTCGTTTCCGGTATATAATGGTAGACGAGTATCAGGATACCAACTATGCCCAGTACCTGATATTGAAAAAATTAGGTGCTTCACACAGGAATATCTGCGTCGTCGGTGACGATTCCCAGTCCATATATGCGTTCAGGGGCGCCAAGATCGAGAATATCCTTAATTTCCAGAAGGACTATCCCGATAACAGGACATTCCGTCTGGAGCAGAACTACCGTTCCACAAGGACAATAGTGGATGCGGCCAATTCCCTGATAGCGCGCAACAGCGCCAGGATTCCCAAGAAATGCTATTCCGAAGGCGAGGAAGGCGAGAAAATAAGACTGATCAATGCCTATACCGAGCAGGAAGAAGCTCTTCTGATAGCGTCTTCGATCATGTCCCGTATCAGGTCCGACTCCGCCAGATATCAGGATTTCGCAATCCTTTACAGGACCAATTCCCAGTCACGGGCTTTGGAGGAGGCGCTTCGCAAAAGGAACCTCCCGTATGTAATATATTCGGGCAATTCGTTTTATGAACGGGCCGAAGTGAAGGACATGATGGCATATCTGAAACTCACGGCCAATCCTAATGACGATGAATCGTTCAAACGGGTGGTAAACAAACCGGCCAGAGGAATCGGCGATACTTCGCTTGCCGCCCTGTCTGCTGCAGCTCTGGACAATGGATGCACGCTTTTCAGGGCCGTTTATCTCGACAATCTCGAATCATACGGACTGAAGTCTGCCGCAATCCAGAAGATCAGGACGTTCTGTGAAATGATAAGCCGGTTTTCATCCAAGTCCGCGACCGAAGATGCAGGTACTCTGGCCATGTCTCTTGCAATCGAATCGCAGCTTTTGGTACACTATAAAAGCGACAACAGTATCGAAGGGCAGTCCCGGGCCGCCAATGTCGAGGAACTGCTCAACAGCGTCAAGTCCTTTGTCGAAGAACGCCAGAGCGAATATTTCGAGCAGATGCAGGCTGACGGTACGGTAGGAGAGGGTGACAGTCTCTCATCGTCGGATCTGCCTGTCGTGACTCTGGATGAGTACCTTGAAAACGTGTCGCTGCTCTCTGCAGTTGACATGGAGGATGATGAGGACGCCAGCAACCGCATTACGCTTATGACCGTCCATTCTTCCAAAGGACTGGAATTTCCGTATGTGTATGTTGCAGGGATGGAGGAAAACCTGTTCCCTTCAGGAGGGTCTATGGCATCGGAAAATGACATAGAAGAAGAAAGGAGGCTGTTCTATGTGGCCATTACCCGAGCCAAGAAGGCTGTGCAGCTTTCGTTTGCGGCCACGCGGATGCGCAACGGAAAGCACGAGTCCAATTCCCCGAGCCGGTTTGTCCGGGAGATAGACAGCAGGTATATAGCCAATCCGTTGAACCAGGATGAATCCGAAGACGGGCAGCAGACGGAGTTCCGTTCCCCATGGTCCGGCGCAAGACAGTGGAGCCGTCCGGCAACAAATTCGTCCTATGGACGCTCAGGTCCGGTAAGGATGGAGCCGTCAGTGGAGAAGACGAGGGATATTTCAGCCGTAAGGGTCAATGCACCTCGGACAGTGACGACATTCAGGAAGCCTTCCGCGGCAGTTCCGCAGAAGCCTGTTGCGGATTTTGAACCGACACCGGTACTTCAGTTGAAGGCCGGACAGAGAATAGAACATAACCGTTTCGGTTATGGCAGCATACTTGAAATTTCCGGAGGCCCTTCTGATATGAAGGCCAGGATTTCTTTCGATGATTACGGTGAAAAGATACTGCTGCTGAAATATGCCAAGATAAGAGTCATATAATATAAGGGATAAGCGGATTCCCGTTTTTCATAAAAAACGTAAAAAAGATTAAGAAACAGAAAAACATCGGCTGCAGGTGCTCCTGGAGCCGATTTCTCATTATACATTTGGCTTCTGAACCAATTATGTTTTTGATTATGAGAAATGAATTTTTCCGTTATCTGGCGGCAGCTGCATTGTTGCTTCCAGTGTTTGCCATGCCGGTTTCCTGCAGCAAGGACCATGTCCGTGACAGCATAGAGGGCCGCATCAAAGTCTCTTTCCCGGAAGAAATGTATAAGGCGGCTCTGGAGCATTTCGAACTGCCTGATACCAATGACTTTATTCTTGATATCGAGAATTCTGCCGGCGAGTCCGTATATTCGGGCTGTTATGGCGATTCTCCTGAAATTATTACTGTTCCATCAGGAAGCTATACTGTAAAGGTCCGCTCTTTCGATTTCGGCAGACCGCAGTTTTCCAGGCCGCAGTTCGGAGACGAGCAGTGTGTCGTAGTGCCTGCAGACGGTGAAATGAAAGTGAAGCTGGAATGCAGGCAGATAAATTCCGGAATCAGGCTGAAAATATCCCCTGATTTTCTGAAGGCGTTCCCGGAAGGCGTTCTTTTCGTTTCTTCAGGAGAAGGACGCCTGATGTACGGCTATTCTGAAAAAAGGATTGCATATTTCAATCCCGGCGCGGTTTCCGTGGTCCTGGAAGACGGCGGCGTTTCAAGAACCCTCGTTACCAGAACGCTCCGCAGCCAGGAGATACTTACATTAGGCATATATGTATCCGATGATATCCTGGAAGAAGATCCTGGCTGCCTTTCGATTTCCATTGACACTGCCAGAATATGGAATGATGAAAGCTATGTGATAGGCGGGTCTGATGAAGACAAAGGCAACACTTTTGAAAATGCACTGTCCGTAAATCAGGCGAGGGCAAGTATCGGAGACAGGGATGTCTGGGTCTGCGGTTACATAACGGGGGGAGATCTGGGCAAATCGTCCATTTCGTTTTCGCCTCCGTTTGCATCGCGTACCAATATTGCGATATCGGCCAGATCGACTGCGTCCGGCAGGGAAGCGTGCCTGTCCGTCTCGCTTCCTTCCGGAGATGTGCGGGATGCTCTGAATCTTGTTGACCATCCGGAAAACCTGGGCCGGAGAATTTACCTGAACGGAGATATAGTCGAGTCGTATTTCGGACTGACAGGCATAAAGAATGTGTCGGATTATGTCTTGAAATGAGGATAAAATTGCATATATTTGAGGCAGGTTAAAACAGAAGATTATGAAAAAGTTAAGAATTGTTCTTGTTCTGACTGCCTTTTGTGCGGCAGCAGCAGGCCTTTCTGCCAAAGGCGGAATAGAAGCAGGTTATATGAATCTGGGCTACACCGTTTCCGGAGGAGGGATTTCAGACAGCCAGCCTTCGCTGAATGGCTTTTATGTCGGGGTAAGCGAAGACATGAATCTTCTTGCCGGCCTCGGAATACGGATTGGACTGAATTATTCTTATGCCGTAGACAGGTCTGCCGAGTCTCTGATACAGGGAGTCGGGATGAAAGGGGCATCCGAGAAAGACCATTATATCAATGTCCCCCTGAGACTCAGGTATAATTTTAATCTGATTCCTAAAGTTCTTAAAATCCAGGCATTTGCCGGGCCGGTATTTTCTGTCGGGCTCAGTCATACCCAGAAGTTCGATTTTTCCATGGAGATAGGAGGGAATACTGTCGGAGGCTCGGTCAACTATAATTATTACACTGGAAAATTCAAAGGTGACGTTGATACCGATGCCATAGAGACTTCAAGTCTTCCTTCATACAAGAGATTCGATGTTGCGCTCGGGGGAGGGGTCGGAGTAGAGCTTTTCAATTTTCTGGAAGTGAAGGCCGGTTATGACTGGGGACTGATGAACAGGATGAAAGAGGATCTCGCAGATGTCATGTCCTGCAAAAGGAATATGTTCTATCTTGCAGTAGGTTTCAGATTCTGACAGATTATGGCAAGGATATCGGAAAGGATAAACGGCATAGCCGGTTCCCCAATTCGTAAACTTACACCTCTGGCCGATGCGGCGAAGGCCAGAGGTGTTGCCGTGTACCATCTCAACATCGGACAGCCTGACATCAGGACTCCTCAGGCGGGACTCGATGCATTGAAGGACATCCGAAGGACTGTCCTGGAATACAGTCCCTCGCAGGGCTTCCTGTCATTAAGGGAAAAGATATCATCCTATTATGCCGGTTATGGAATGCGGTATTCTCCGGATGAGATTATCATAACTACCGGGGGCTCGGAAGCCGTGCTGTTTTCATTCCTGACCTGTCTTGACCCGGGAGATGAAATAATAACGACAGACCCGACTTATGCCAACTATATCGCATTTGCGGCAGCTGCCGGTGTAAAGGTAAGGACAGTCCTTACACGGATAGAAGACAATTTCGCCCTTCCTGAGGCGGAAGAATTCGAAAAACTGATTTCACCCTCGACCAAAGCCATTCTCATATGCAATCCCAATAATCCTTCGGGCAGTCTGTATTCTCCTGATGAGATGCGCCGCCTTGCGGATATAGTCAGACGCCATGACCTATTCCTTCTGTCCGACGAAGTCTACCGGGAATTCATATACGGAGATGCCTGCTATATGTCTGCCGGGCATCTGGACGGGATCGGCGGGAATGTGGTCATACTGGATTCCTTCTCTAAAAGATATTCTGAATGCGGGATCAGGATCGGTGCCGTAGTTACCCGGAACAGGGCTGTTCTCGAAGGGGTGCTGAAACTCTGCCAGGCCCGGCTGAGTCCTCCGCTTCTCGGTCAGATAGTCGCGGAAGCCTCTTGCAGTGCAGGCCGCGAGTATCTGGACCCTGTCATAAAGGAATACGATCGCAGGAGAAAAGTACTTGTCGAAGGCCTGAACAGTATTCCGGGGGTAGTTGCATCTGTGCCGTCCGGAGCATTCTATGCCATTGCGAAGCTTCCTGTCGATGACGCCGACAAATTCTGTGCTTGGTGCCTTTCGGATTTTGAATATGAAGGAGAAACCGTAATGATGGCTCCGGCATCGGGGTTTTATTTCACCCAGGGGGCCGGCCGCTCTGAAGTGAGGCTTGCATATGTGCTTGAAGAAAAGAGCCTTGAAAGAGCAGTCTTCCTGCTTTCCAAGGCTCTGGAAAAATATAGGGCTTTGTAGTCTATTGCATGATGATTTCGTAGATATCGGCTTTTCCTTTTATTGTCACTTTCTCAGCTTCAGGAACTATTTCCATCTTTGAGAAAGGATCTATGACTGTTTCGGAAGCGAGTTCCGTTCCGTCGGCAGAGAATTGGCTGACGGTATATCTTCCGTCCCTTCCGGTCAGGATTGTTACTCTGTCTGTATTTTCCGGTACTCCGAATGAAAGGGTGCCTCTGAACTTGAAGCAGGACTGGAGATTCTTGTCGAAAGCATTGACGGCTTTGTCTGTTTCAGAAGATTCGATGGCAAAACCGAGATTGTCCGGTCTTACAGGGTTTACTTCGAATGTCCTGACCGATGCCCAGTTCTGTTTTTTCGAGTCAAGTCTCTGCAGTCTGACGAACCTTGCCTGAACAGGATCTCCCGTCCATCTGATTACATACTGTTTCTGCATATCATCGATAAGAGTGGTCCATGTCTTCCCGTCTTCGGAGCACTGAAGCGCCGCATGGTCGAAATAGTCCACATCATCAACTGAATTCCGCCCTTGGAGGATAAGGATTTCCTTGACCGGGACTACAGTGCCGAGGTCTGCTCCGATCCATGAACCTGGAGTCTGGGCGACGCCGGAAGTGTAGAATGTAGTGGAGTCATTGTCGAACATGAGTTTTGTCTGGGTCGAATATGAATTATTGAAGGAACCCATTCCACGCATGACAGACGTCTTTCCGCCGGATAGCTTTTCATAGAACTTTATGCCGAGGTCGTCCATGGCGTTTTCATAGAACGGCTGCAGTTTCAATGTGCCGCATTTGTGCGCATTGTAGCTTTCCAGTTCATCCTGTGTCATAAGGTTGTCGACATAGCCGGACCAGAATGCTTCATAATAGCCTTTTTCGAGGATCTTTATCAGTTCGAGGGCTTTTTCGCCGCGCAGTCCCAGTTTGCCGAATTCTTCAAGCCACGGACGCAGTTCTCCCAGCAGCAGGCTGTTGCTGCACCCTTTCTCCATCAGGGCAGGAACCTTGGCCACTTTCCTGAACTCGGACATAAGTGCATCGTACTGCTCCCGGGTATAATTGTCGATGAGGAAAGTCGTGTTTTCCCAGGATTCGCTTCTTCTGTATCCGGTTTCGGTATCGCAAGAGTGGATCGCGAATGTCCTGTAAGCATCAGTGGCATCGGGAACGAGTTCGGCAAGCCCTCTTTCCCAGTTGTCCAAAGCATTGTATCCTGCTACGTTCCAGCAGTAGTCCGCTACACCGTAGAGGGCTATCTTCGATGCTTCACCATGTTCCATTGGGTTGCTGACCATTCCGCACAGGTTGTCGGATGTCAATGTCGTGTCGAGACCGTAGGCCGGACCTTGCATTATTATATGGCGTGCATAGTCGGTTACAGGGAAATTCCACCAGTAGAAAGCAGGTCTCTTGATCCTGGAGTTGACCCAGTCCAGAGTTTCCCGCGTAAGGTCACTGCATACATAGTCGCCTGTCCAGAATACTTCAATGTCGGGATCGAGTGTCCGTCCGTATATTGCCAGATTGCCGTTATCCCCAGGATTTGCCCATAATTTCGAGTAGTCGGTCGGACATACTATCAGCGGGCGCACATCGTGTCTAGTCTTTACGAATTCGTCGTTGAGCCTGTTGAGAAGTTCGGCTTGTCTGGTCGGGTTGGTCCCTTCGCCCGAGATGTCATCGAAGAAAATAGCGAAAGCCCTTACGCCGAGGCCGTACATCAGATTGAATTTGTTCAGAAGGTTCTGATAATCTTCTTCATTCCATTTTATATCCTGGCCCGGATGTATTGCCCATACGAAATCGACATGGTTGCGTTTGGATGCCTCTACGAGTTCGGATATGTTTCTGGCTTCGTCTTCAGGATAAGGAAGCCTCCAGTTCGGGCTGCTATGGTACGGATCGTCTTTAGGCCCGTAGATGTAGGTATTCATCTTGTTCTGTCCGTAGAAGTCGATCAGAGAGAGCCTTACTTCGTGAGACCAGGGTGTGCCGTAGAATCCTTCCACTACTCCGCGGTATTTCAGGTCCGGCCAGTCATTGATTTCGATGTACGGGAGTTTTCCGCTTCGCAGAATCTGACGGAGCGTCTGGATGCCGTAGAATGCGCCTCTTTCATTGTATCCCGTGATCGTGACCCCTTTTTCCGAGACGGTCAGTCCGTATGCGCCGTCCACTGCCTTGACTCCGGCCTTTTCAGCTGCCTTTTCTCCGTATACGATGGTGACGGGAATACCTTTCTTGTTGAATGTCAAGAATTTCAGATCATCGGCGAAAGTCCCGCTCTTATCTTTGACCTTGAATCCTGCAGAAATATCGGCAAATGCCTCTCCGCTTAGATTCATTTCATGTGGTACTGGATTTATTATTAGACCGTTATGGTTAATCTTGTGTCCGGGTACCTTAGCTACAGTCTGTGATTCCAGCCTCTGGGAAGACAGATCGAATTCAGCATCCTGGGCATGCCCTGACAGCATTGGAACCAGAAATGCCGCTGCTGTGATTAAAAATTGTTTCTTCATTAAGTGTGATTATTATGGGTTGATACTAAATCATACAAATTTAATTAATTTATTAAACAATCAATCTTGCTGCAGGAAAATAATTGAAACAAATTCCTGTCCCGAAAAGGATAACCGGCAATAAAAAAGATTATATTTGAACCCGTTGATATTAAACTTATAACATTATGAAAAAGTATTTGGCAGAGATGATCGGGACTATGGTTCTGGTCCTCATGGGTTGCGGAAGTGCGGTATTTGCCGGAAATGCCGCCGGGACTGTCGGTGCCGGGGTCGGGACGCTTGGAGTAGCCCTTGCGTTCGGTCTTGCCGTAGTGGCAATGGCCTATACGATCGGAGGGATTTCGGGCTGTCATATCAACCCTGCTATTACACTCGGTGTTTACCTCAGCGGAAGGATGAGCGGCAAGGATGCGGGAATGTATATGCTTTTCCAGGTCATCGGCGCTGTCATCGGTTCGGCTATCCTCTTCGCCCTGGTTTCTTCGGGCGCGCATGAAGGTCCTACCGCTACAGGATCCAACAGTTTCAAGGAAGGCATGGGGCTGCAGGCTTTTATTGCCGAGGCTGTCTTCACGTTCATTTTCGTATTGGTGGTACTCGGGACTACAGACCCTAAGAAAGGGGCAGGAAATTTCGCGGGCCTCGCAATCGGTCTTTCCCTTGTCCTGATCCATATCGTCTGCATACCTGTAACCGGTACATCGGTGAATCCGGCCAGAAGCATTGGCCCGGCACTGTTCGATGGCGGAACAGCCCTCAGGCAGCTATGGCTCTTCATTGTGGCTCCGTTCGTCGGCGCGGCATTGAGTGCAGGGGTATGGAAAATGCTTTCATGCGAAAAACGGTAGGAATCAGAGCATTTTCTCTATCCAGTGGAAAATCAGGATTATACGTCTGCGCATTACTTCATAGTCGAGAGTATCTGCAGTATCGTATGTCTTATTGTTGTTCATGGTGATGCCGGATGTGAACAGGATCCCCGGCACACCGTTTTCTATAAATACCCTCTGGTCCGACAGCGTATAGAATACCCGGGTGAAGTCCTTGCTTCCGTAGTAGGTATGGGAAATCTCCAGGTCTGTGCCGTAAAAAAGGTTGCACTGCGTTATTTTGTTCCTGTCTTCTTTCCTGAGGCGCCCGTTTCCGAGCATTATGATATAGTCTTTCCGTCCGGAGGACAATGTCGATAGGGAGCATCCGATCTGGTCGATGTTTACCATCAGCGATATACGGTCTTCCGTTATGGTTTCACCGGTGACAGGGTCTTTAAGGTCGCCGGACTTGATCATATTCCATAATGAATATGAGCCGGACAGGTTCATGCACTGTCCGTCGAAGGCCGCGAAAATTATATTTTTCCCATATACTTTTCCCAATGTTTTCATAGATGAGAACATGTCGGCAAGCGAGACGAGGGAAACCGTTCCGGATGCATTGCTGTCTGCTCCGGGATACATTCTTCCGTCGAGTATGCCCAGATGGTCATAGTGTGCACCTACTATTATATAGGAATCGCACGGATCCTTCATGGAACCCGGGATCATTCCGAGAATGTTGTGGCCTATTTCTCCGCCTCCGGTATAGACATGTTTGGCATAGGTGCCTCCGAATTCAAGAAGTCCTGCTTTTCTGAAGTTCCGTATGAGCCAGAATGCCGCTTCATTGCCTCCGATGGAGCCGGATGCCCTCCCCGCGCACAGACTGTCGGAAAGGAATTCCACCTGTCTCTGCAGCTTGTCTGTCCATATCATGTTATGGGCCAGCGTGTCGTTCGTAATCCAAGGACTCTGCCCGGAGACTGTCATGTGACCCGATACTGTCAGTATAATGGCGGCTGCCGCTGATATGATGGTTCTTTTGTTCATTTTATCCTGTATCTCTCGGCAAGGCAATTTGAACAAGTTCACTTGCATTGCTCTCGGCTTCTTCCTATATTTGCGCCTGATTTGGTGAAGAGGCGGGCCAAAATTAGGAAAAATATAGGAAAGGGGAATGGGTATTCTGCGAAAATATGTTCTTGCTACGGTACTGTTGTTCAGTATTGCCGCAGGCCGTATCCATGCCCAGTACGACAAGGATGTTTTCTTTTTCCGCGGCCGTCAGGCCCTTTCAGAAGGCAAATATGCCAGAGCGATAGAAAATTTCAATGTCCTGGCCAGGCTGGACACTACCGATTACTGGACTTTCTTTTTCAGGGGAATTGCCAAATACAACCTCGGGGACATCCGGGGCGCGCAGAGCGATTTCGATACATCCGTAAGGCTCAATCCCGTATTCACTTCAGGATACCATTATCGCGCGATCACTTTGAGCCGTGCCGGAAAATACAATGAGGCTCTTGCAGACCTGCAGCAGGCAATCGACCTGAGACCGGGATACATTGGCCTGTATTTCAGCAGGGGAGTGACATATTTTCTTTCACAGCAGTTCGACAAGGCTGTCGCGGATTTCGACAGGTATATCCGCAAGGAACCGAAGGACCCTTCAGCGTATCTTAACCGCGGAGCGAGCTATTTGTTCCTTAAAGACACCCTGAAGGCAATGTCCGACTACAACAGGGCAATCAAACTGGACCGTTTCGATCCGGAAGGCTATGTCCGCCGCGGCCGGCTTTATGCCGATACCGGAGACTATGCCAGGGCCATAGAGGATATGGATAAGGCCATACAGCTGGATTCATCCAATACCTTTGCCTATTTCAACAGGGCCATAATGCGTTACGAACAGAAAAACTACATGGGGGCGATGCATGATCTGAACCGTGTCCTGCAGGATGAGCCGGGAAATGCCCTCACCCTTTACAACCGCGGTCTGATCAACGCCCAGGTCGGAGCATATGAAGATGCCCTGTCTGATATGGACAGAGTCCTGAATATCAATCCGGAAAATGTACTTGCCTATTTCAACAGGGCCTCCATTTTCATAGAAATGGGACGTTACCGGGATGCCCTTGAGGATTATGACAGAGCCATAGAGCTTTATCCGGATTTTGCAAAGGCATACATGAACCGTGCATATGTCAAGAATATGCTCGGGGAGTACAAATCGTCCAAAGAGGATTATGAAACGGCTCAGGAAAAGGTGCGTGAATACAGGGAAGCCAGTTCCAGGAATGCGGAATCGTTTGCGGATACCACCAGGAAATACAGTTCGCTCATAGCGCTCGATGCCGATTTTGCCAAGAAAGACTTTAATGACGAACTTCTTCAGCACAGGGATATCGACATAAGGCTGAAGCCTCTTTACCGTTTTTCCCTGTCCGACAGCAGGGACGGTACCAGATATGCCCTGCAGCGCAGATATGAAAACCCTCTGATAGACAAATTCATTGCAGAAGCTTCCGTTCCCATAACGGTCACAAATACCGATACCGTCTATACCGGGAGCCTGTCCGACCGGACTATTGAAGGCATATTGTACGGAGCGAAAGATGAAGGCTCTGCACGGAACTGTTTCCTGAAAGCATTGTACGAGACTATGGGCCGGCAGTACAATTCTGCCCTGAATTATTACGATTCGGCCATAGAGACTCCTGCAGAGGATGACATCGCCGAACTTTACAATGCTTTCTATTATATGAACCGCGGTGTGCTCCGGGCTGAAATGATAGATTTCATTTCATCGATAGAAAGCAATGTGCAGGTGCTTACAATGGATGATTCAGGTACGACACGTGCCAGGGTAAAGGATCAGGTAAGCCAGATTTACGATTATTCGACTGCTATCGCAGATATGAAGAAAGCAGCAGAGATCGTAGGGGACATACCGTATATCCATTTCAATCTGGGAAACCTTTACTGTCTTACGGCTGAACACATAGCCTCGATAGACTGTTATACCAGAGCAATAGGGCTGTATCCTTATATGGGTGATGCCTACTATAACAGAGGCTTGGTACTGATTTATTTGAAAGACAAGGAAAAAGGCTGCATCGACCTTTCGCGTGCCGGGGAATTGGGCGTGGCGGAAGCCTACAGCGTCATTAAGAAATATTGCGAGGAAGAGGAGTAACGGCAAGATGGTAAAATTCATGAGTTTTTCCAGCGGCAGCTGTGGCAACTGCTATTATTTCGGAGACGGTGAAAACGGAATTGTCATAGATGCGGGGGTAAGCCTGAAGCGTCTGAAAAAGGCACTTGAAGCAAACGGTTTGTCATTCGATTCTTTCGGAGCTGTTCTTGTGACCCATGACCATCTGGATCACATCAGACATCTGGGATCATTCTGCAAAAGACTGCATAAGCCGGTATATGCCACGGCCGTTCTGCATAAGGCTTTGGCGAGGCATACATTTACCGCTGACCATATTGCCTCATGCCGGCATGTCCTCCCTGAATCCGGTCCTGAGACGATATGCGGGATGGGGGTACAGCACTTCATAGTTCCGCATGATGCTACTCAGACTGTGGGATATGCGATAACCTATAAAGACTGCAGTTTCGTGATAATGACGGATCTGGGACGGATGACCGATGAGGCCGTAGCCTATGCATCCAAGGCTGATACCGTAGTCCTGGAATCCAATTATGATATGGATATGCTGATGGGAGGCCCGTACACATATGACCTTAAAATGAGGATAGTCCAGGGGAACGGCCATTTGAGCAACGATGAATGCGCATCCGCCATACGGCGGTTTTGGCATTCCGGGCTCAGGAACATCTTTCTGTGTCATTTGAGCGAAAACAATAACACTCCGGACCTTGCCTACAGGTGCTCATCCGAAACGCTCAAGGCTTCAGGCGCAGGGAAGGGGACTGTCTCTCTACGCTGTCTGCCGCGTACTTATCCTTCAGACCTTTTTAACCTATAGTCATGCCGGATATATAAAAAAGCAGACCGGCCCATGGGTCGGTCTGCAGATATGTCTCTTTCAGGAGATAGATTACTGCTCGTCCATCAACTGCATGTGCTGAACGTAGATGGCCTTTTTGATCTCCTCTCTTCTTTTGACAGACGGTTTAACGAATGCCTTTCTTGCGCGGAGCTCACGGATAGCGCCGGTTTTCTCGAATTTCCTCTTGAATTTCTTGAGAGCCTTCTCTATGTTCTCGCCTTCTTTTACAGGTACTATAATCATCGCTTAATCACCTCCTTTTATTTGCGGGTGCAAAGGTAGTCAAATTATTTTACATTCAAAATATTTTTGAATGTCTCCATACCTTTTGATGCCACATCCCGAATATGCGTTATTCTGGAGTCATGCACCGGAACGTCTTTCGGGTCAATTATATATATAGGTGTGTCAGGTCCGGCGAACCTGTATAGGCCGGCTGCAGGATAAACCTGCAGGGATGTTCCAACGATCAGCATGATGTCTGCTTTTTCCACGGCATCGATAGCTTTCTCGATTTTAGGGACGGCCTCTCCGAACCATACTATATGCGGTCTGAGCTGTATTCCGTTCGGAGCTTTGTCTCCAAGATGTATTTCGCCGTAGCCGATATCGAAAACGGTCTTTTCGGAAAAACCGTCATTTTCATTGCAGCAGTTTTCAGGACGGACTTTGGTAAGTTCTCCATGCAGGTGGATTATGCGTGTAGATCCGGCCCGTTCATGAAGATTGTCAACATTTTGCGTGATAACGGTAACGTCATTGTCCTTTTCGAGGGAGGCGATGATCCTGTGTGCATCGTTCGGCTTTACCGTTGCGAGCTGGGCCCGGCGCGCATTGTAGAAATCCAGCATCAGGCCCGGATTCCTGTGCCAGCCTTCAATCGACGCGACATCTTCGACATTGTAATTCTCCCACAGGCCGTTACTGTCCCTGAAAGTGCTGATTCCGCTTTCCGCACTTACGCCGGCTCCGGTGAGAACAGCTATTTTTTTCTTTGTCATATTGTTATAAATCAGGAATTTCAAAATAATATTTCCGTAGCCAGTATTCGAATAGAGGATCGAGCACCGAAGGTTCTTCCCTGTCATTGAAAGTGATTATCTCTTTCTTGCACAAGGCATCCTTGACCCTTCTGACATTGGCGGAAGAATTCAGCGAATATTTCTCTATTATATCCGTAGCGCTGAATTTCACTACGCCTTCAAGTACCGCTCTGAGAAGACTCGTCTGATGTCCGGTCAGGTTTTCCATGATACGAAGGTAATGCGGCTCGTGCACCGAAATCACCATCCTCAGAGCCTCCATCAGTATGCCTTCATTTATGAATCCTTTGGTCATGGAATCGCAGGTCGCCATGAAATGGTTGATATACCACATGTTCCCCTTGAACAGCCTGGCTGCCCACAATATCATTTCCTGCTCTATGACCTTGCCGCTGTTCTGGAAACCTCTCATGACATGCTCGATGATTTCCATTTCATCGATTTCCTGAATAGGGACATGTTCTACCAGTTTATGGAAATATTTGTAGTCCTCGAATATGTATTTCATTGCATTTACCCTGGAACCGGAGAATATGAAGCAGCAACTGTTTTCAGTACCGCTGTTCCGGTGCATCGTCTCTTTCAGTGCGCTGAATATCTCCTCAAAGCGCCCGTCTTCCATAAGGTTCTGGAACTCTTCTATCAGGACGAATATTTTCATGCCCCGTTCCGCTGCGATCCTGCCTGGCAGCGCGAGCATTGCCCTGATGTCGTCGGCGTCCGGCGCCCAATTAAGGGAAACGACTTCATCGTATCTTGAAAAACGCTCTTTGTCAAAGATGAAATGGGTGCCGCCGAGCAGTCCGGATACCGATTCCTGATATTCCCCCGGAGTCGAAAAGCAGGAACGTATCACTGCAGAACCGAAGCAGGTCAGGAATTTTTCCAGGCTTCTTATGTTGAACAGGTTGATATCACAGGCAGAGAACTGCTTTCCTGAAATCCTCATATTGAACAGGGTCTGCTGCACAAGGGATTTTTTTCCGGATCTGGGCGGCCCGTATATGACTACATTCTCGCCTGCGCCAAGAAGGTTGCCGAGGATGTTGCATTCGGCTTTCCTGCCGATGAAATTCCTGCCGGTTACATATGTGCTGTAAACAAAGGGAGTGTCCATATCCGAGCCAGATTCAATTCTCTTTGCAAAAATAGAAAAAAGAGAAATCGGTTTACTTTCCAGATGCAAGAAAATGCTTTTTATTTTGCCGGAATCGGGAAAAGTATTATCTTTGCACCTCGATAAAAATATTTAGGGCTGTCAAGCTATTGATTAAGAGCCACTTGTGTGGCCGCTTGCGGTCGGAACTTTTAAAGTTTTTCATTATTTATGTACGCAATCGTAGATATTGCCGGACACCAGTTTAAAGTTGAAGCTGGTATGGAGATCTTTGTCAACCGCCTTGCGGCTGAGAAAGGTGCTGCCGTTGAGTTTGATAAGGTTCTGCTTGTAGATGCGGACGGAACTGTCAAGGTAGGTGCCCCTTATGTTGAGGGAGCCGTAGTCAAGGCTACTGTCCTCGATGATACTTGCAGAGGAAAGAAAGTTCTGGTTTTCAAGAAGAAACGTCGTAAAGGATACCAGAAGCTGACTGGACATCGTCAGGATCTTACAAAGCTTCAGATCAACGAGATCGCTTAATTAACGTTTAGAGGAGGAATAGAATTATGGCACATAAAAAAGGCGTCGGTAGTTCCAAGAACGGTCGTGAATCACATAGCAAACGTCTTGGTCTCAAGAAATTCGGTGGCCAGGTTGTGAAGGCCGGTAACATCCTTGTACGTCAGAGAGGTACTGTTCATAACCCGGGAGCAAATGTAGGAATGGGAAGGGATCATACCCTTTATGCTCTTGTTGACGGGACAGTGGCATTCTGCAAGAAGGCTGAAAACAAATCTTTCGTCTCGGTTGTTCCGTTTGAGAACTAGGACTCGGAGGATTATGAAAATTAGAAGAGGACTGCAAGCTCCGGGTGAGTTTCAGCCCTCTTCGTTTTATTTGCTGAATATTGAAAAATAATATATCATGTTAACACTCAAATTGCTGCGCGATGATCCTGAATATGTGATCAGAAAACTGGCAGTCAAGCATTTCGATGCGCGTGAAATAGTAGAAAAGATAGTAGTTCTGGACAAGAACCGCAGGGATTACCAGAAAGATCTTGATGCCTGCCTTGCAGAACAGAAGCAGAAGGCGGCACAGATTGGTTCCTTCATGAAGGAAGGGAAAAAAGCCGAGGCAGAAGCAGTCAAGAGCGAAGTTTCAGCTTTGAAGGAACGTTCTAAGGAACTTGAATCATTGTCTGAAAAGAACAATGAGGAACTTATGTCTTTGATAGTTCTGCTTCCTAACATACCTTGCGATCTGGTTCCGGAAGGCAAGGATTCGAACGATAATCTCGTTGTAAAGACCGGAGGGAAAAATCCTGATCTGGGACCAGATGCACTGCCTCACTGGGAGCTTGCAAAGAAATTGGATATCATAGATTTCGACCTTGGCGTAAAGCTGACAGGTGCAGGCTTTCCGGTATACAAGGGCAAAGGAGCGAGACTTCAGAGAGCCCTTATCAACATGTTTCTGGATATCAATACCAAAGCAGGGTATCTTGAAGTGGAGCCTCCTGTGATGGTAAACGAGGCTTCAGGCTTCGGTACAGGCCAGCTTCCTGACAAGGAGGGTCAGATGTACCATGCTACCGCGGATAATTTCTATCTTGTTCCGACCGCCGAGGTTCCGGTAACCAATATCTACAGGGATGTTATCCTCAATGAAAACGATTTTCCTGTCAAGATGACTGCCTATACGCCATGTTTCCGCAGAGAAGCAGGCTCATACGGAAAAGATGTAAGGGGACTCAACCGTCTCCATCAGTTCGATAAGGTCGAGATTGTAAGGATAGAGAAACCGGAAAATTCATATGCTGCCCTTGACGATATGGTCGCCCATGTAGAAGGGATTGTCAGCAAGCTCGGTCTTCCATACAGGATTCTCAGGCTTTGCGGAGGCGATCTCAGCTTTACCTCCGCCATCACCTACGATTTCGAGGTTTATTCTGCAGCACAGGGCAGGTGGCTGGAAATAAGTTCAGTATCAAATTTCGAATCTTATCAGGCAAACCGTCTGAAACTCAGATATAAGGATGCAGAAGGCAAGACTAAGCTCGCACATACCCTTAACGGAAGTTCCCTTGCGCTTCCGCGTGTAGTGGCGGCACTTCTGGAAGATTACCAGAAAGACGGACATATCATAATTCCTGAGGCGCTCAGGCCATATACCGGCTTTGATGTAATTTAGTCCGGAACGGTTTTATGAAAGGCCTGCTTCAGAATAAAGTCATACTGGGCATTGACCCCGGAACCAACATTCTTGGTTACGGGGTTATTGCTGTTGGCAGTAAAGGTCCCAGATATCTGACTATGGGAACCATAGACATGAGAAAAGAGAAGGATCCTTTCAGAAAGCTGGATATGATTTTTACCGGAACCGGGCAGATAATGGACCTTTATCACCCGGATTTCATGGCGATCGAATCTCCTTTTTACGGTAAGAATCCTCAGGTTATCCTGAAATTGGGCAGAGCCCAGGGCGCGGCAATAACAGCAGCCCTCCACAGGGGAATTCCGGTAGAGGAATATGCTCCGAGAAAGGCGAAAGTAGCCATCACCGGTGTCGGATCAGCTTCAAAGGAGCAGGTCTGCAACATGATAGGCAGAATACTTCATCTGGATTTTTCTCCTGATCATCTCGATGCAACGGACGCCCTGGCGATAGCCTTATGCCATTATTATCAGCTGACCAGTCCCCTCATAGAGGTCAGATCTTCAACAGGTTGGGAGAAGTTTGTAGAAGAGAATCCCGACAGGGTGAAAAAATAATGCAAGAAATTAAACCTAAGCAAAACAGCCGTGTCTAAATTCCCGGTTTTTGTTGCTTAACATAGAAAAACGGATTGACAAATGGAAAAAGTAATGGGATTTATTCTCAGGAAATGCACTGTTATTCTGCTCTTGTCTGCATTGTGTCTACAGGCGTTCGGACAGTCGGGGTTTTCTGTAAAGATTAAGTTGTCGGATGCCAAGACAAGCGAGCCGGTCTCATTCGCGACGGTTTCACTTACGGCAAAGGGAGGTTCTACTCCTCTGAAGTATGTCTTGAGTACCGAAGGCGGAGATGCTGTCCTGTCTTCTCTTCCTAAAGGGAACTATACGCTGCGAGTTGATCTGATGGGTTATAAGACCTACAGTCAGGAGCTGACTGTCGACAAGAACATAGATCTCGGCTCAGTGAAAATGAATCAGGACAACGAAGTTCTTGAAGCGGCTACAGTTGAAGCCATCGGGAATCCTATTATAGTAAAGAAAGATACCATCGAGTATAGTGCATCTTCATTCAAGACCACCGATAATGACATGCTGGAGGAACTTCTCAAAAAGCTTCCGGGAGTGGAGGTCGATTCGGATGGTTCCATTACGGCAAACGGAGAGTCGATTACCAAGATAATGATCGACGGAAAGGAGTTCTTCCTTGATGATCCGCAGTTGGCGGCAAAGAATATTCCGGCGAAGATAATCAATAAAATCAAGGTTGTCGAGAAAAAATCCGAACAGGCGGAATTTACCGGCATTGATGACGGGGAGGAAGAGCATGTCATAGACCTTTCCATAAAGCCGGGTATGATGGACGGATGGTTCGGCAACCTGATGGCAGGTGGCGGACATGATCTCCCTGACAACGGATATTATACCGACGGGCTGACTCCGTCCAAGGACGGGTGGAGATATCAGGCGGCAGGAATGTTGGGACAGTTCAAGCAGAAAAGCCAGATAAGCATCATCCTGAATGCCAACAATACCAACAACAGAGGTTTCAACGACATGTCTTCCGGCATGATGCAGACTATGCGAGGCGCCCGTGGAATGGGACGCGGTATAGGCGGATGGGGAAGAAACGGCATCACTACTTCATGGATGGCCGGAGCGAACGGAGCATTCGACCTGTTGGACGATAATATGGAGCTGAATGCAAATTATATGTATGGAGGCTCTAAGCGGTATGTCGAAGAGCAGAGTTCAAGGACGACATATCTTGATGACGGAAGTTCCCTGATATACGACAATAACGGCTATAATATCTCCAACAGCGACGGGCACAGGTTCGGTGTCAGGATCGACCATAAGTTTTCGGAGAATACTTCGATACTGTTTGAACCGCAGTTCAATTTCGGAACAGGAAATTTCCAGGAATATTCCGATTTCATCACGTTAAGCCAGACCGGGCAGGACACGGACACTACCAATATCGGTTTCAACAATAACAACGGATACAACAAGAACTGGACTGCAAGCGGTTTCCTCCTGTTCAGACAGAAACTCGGAAAACCGGGCCGAACGCTTTCGGCAATGCTCAACTATAATTTCAGCAACAACAATCTGAACGGCTTCAACCAGTCCCTTACCACTACATTCGATGAACTGGGTTCTCCTCTGGATTCGATCATCAACCAGAGATACGACCAGAACTCCAGGAACTCGTCGTTTTCAGCCAGATTTGTCTATACCGAACCTCTCGGCCATGATTTCTATCTGGAAGCGAATTACTCATACAGCTACAATATCAGCAGATCGATAAAGGATACATATAACAGCGGCGGTGATCCTGTAGGCAACCTTGACCGTGCCAACAATATCCTTTCCTACGATTACGCCGGAGAAGTATATGATCCTGTATATTCCAACAATATTCTTAACCGTTACATCAACCAGAGTGCAGGCCTGACTTTCATGTACCAGAAAGAAAAACTCAGGGCACAGCTCGGTGCTTCCCTGCGTCCGACCAATACGCACAATGAAACAAACGGGGAATCATATGACAGCAAGGTGCTCAACTGGTCTCCGGAAGCTATGTTAAGCTATGACATAGACGACAATACAATGGTGAGGATGTTTTATTTCGGCCGGTCTTCACAGCCTTCTACATCGCAGCTTATGCCGGTACCTGACAATTCGGACCCTTTGAATGTATCTCTCGGAAACCCTTATCTTCTGCCGTATTTCAACCATAATATCAGAGGAATGTTCGGATATACCAACAGAGAGACATTCACATCCATTCACGGAAGGGTCGGAGGCAGCCTGGTTCAGGACGGTATAGTAAATGCCCAGTGGTATGATGAAAACGGTGCGCAGTATTCCATGCCTGTCAATGGTCCTGTTTCAGGTTCTGCTGATGCCAACCTTATGATAAACAGTCCATTCGGTCGGAATTCCAAATTTTCCATGTCCTCTATGACTTTTGCAAGGTATAGTGAGTCATCATCGTATATCGGCAAATCCGGTACCTTCAATACTGATGATTACTATGATTCGGAAAATGCGGAATTCGACTATGAGGCTTTTATGAAAATGTTCAATGCCGACAGTGACAAATATTTCACAAAGAACAAGACCCAGTCGGTAAGTTTCACCCAGCGTCTCCGCTTTACGTACCGTTGTGATCTGGTGGAATTGAATATCGGAGGCAGAACCAGGTTCTCAAAGTCATGGTATACCATTTCCTCATCCAATAAGCAGGCAACATGGAACAATCAGGTGGACTTCTCGATGAACTGGACTCTTCCGGAAGGCTTTGGCCTGGTATCAGACCTTGACTATAACTGGTACAACGGTTATACAACCCCTCAGGAGGATGAGTTCGTCCTTAATGCCGAAATAACAAAACTTCTGTTCAAGAATAAGTTCACGCTTTCACTCAAGGCATACGATATTCTGAACCAGTCAAAGAACCTGTCCGTATCGGATGCATCCAACTATCATCTGGAGACGAGAAACAATACCCTCGGCCGCTATATCATACTTTCCCTGACCTACAGGTTCGGGACATTCGGCGGCCCGGGCGGCGGTGGTCCTGGCGGACGTGGTCCTATGGGGCCTCCACGCAGGTAAGCTGTCTGTTATTTATTGACGCTGGATTTTATATCCGGCGTTTTTGTGTATTGGGACAGCACTACTCCGAGAGCCGAAATCATTATTCCGATGAACTGCCTTGCGTTAAGGCTTTCATGTCCGAGCAGCCAGGCTACTATTGCGGCAACTACCGGGATTAGAGCGGAAAAGATACTCGATTTGGCTACCCCCAGACTTTTGATCGTACTCACCCATAATGAAAAGGCCAGACTTGAGCACAGAACCGACAGGCAGATTATGGGATACCATACATCCGAGGAAAGATATCTCGGAGAGAAATCCTCTATCCCTTTGAAAATGAATAGAGGAAGCAGGTATACTGAGCCTATAAGGAACTGGTACATGACTATCACCTGGCTGGAATAGTTGCCTGACAGGCTTTTGGTGACTGATGCATGGCCTACCTCACTGATAACAGCTATCAGCAGCAGGATTACTCCGAAAATGAAGTGTTTCCCGAGTTCTCCCTTGCTCATTACCACGAGTATGATACCGATAATGCAAAGCAGAATTCCTGAAATATTCACCGCATTGATTTTTTCTTTGAAGAACATAATCCCGGCCCCGACTGAAAAGATAGGGATTGTCGCGATAATCATGGCGCTTAGGGTAGGGGAGCCGGTCTCTTTTACTCCATACGATTCGCAGATGAAGTATATGAACGGTTCAAAGAATGCAAGCAAAAGGAACTTGGGAATATCATTTTTCTTGATCTTCGCTATCCTGCCGCTTGCTGCATTGAGCAGGAACAGTACAAAACCTGCCAGCAGTATCCGGACAAACACGAAATAAGTTACAGGTATATCCAGTGATATAAGCGTATTTGTCCATATATACGATATGCCCCAAAGAATGATGGCAAAAAGAGAAACGGTATAGATCAGTATTTTTGAATTCTTTCCAAGTTCTTTTCGTATCAGTCCGTATTTCATAGATCAATGTTTAAAAACCAGTTTTTCCCCGAATGGTGTTCTCGCCAGCACTTCACCGTTTCCGACAGTTTTCCTTCCGTTGACGAATACTTCCGTGATCACGCCTTTCAGCCGTACTCCTTCGTAAGGACTCCATCTGCATTTGTACTTCAGATTATTTTTGCCGACAGTGAATTCTTTATCGGGATCGGCTATGACGATATCGGCAAAATACCCTTCCTTAATGAATCCTCTTCCGCTGATTCCGAACATCTCTGCCGGTTTTTCTGAGAAGACAGAAGCTATCCGGCTGAGCGGAATATCTTCCTGAGAGGCTACCGTCAGCAGCACAGGCAGGCTTTGCTGTATGGAAGGGATTCCGGAAGGGGCGGTAAGGTAAGGCCGTTCTTTCTCGTTTTCAAGATGAGGGGCGTGATCTGTACCTATGGTATCGATGAGTCCGTTTTTCAGTGCCTCCCTCAAGGCTGCCCTGTCCTCAGCGGTCTTTATGGAAGGATTGCATTTTACCTTGCTTCCCATCGAGGAATAGCTGCTATCGCAGAACCATAAGTAATTGATTGAAGTTTCCGCAGTTATATTCTTGTTAATCTGTTTTGCGGCACGGACCATTTCTATTTCTTCAGCAGTGCTGATATGCAAAAGATGGAGTCGGCTGCCGTATTCCATGGCCAGCTCCAGAGCTTTTGCAGAAGATCTGATGCAGGCTTTTCTGCTCCTTATGTTTTCATGTTCGCTGAAAGGTATCAGGCTTCCGAACTTCTCTTGGGCATCTTTGAGATTCTCTCTTATTATATGCTCATCTTCGCAATGTACCAGAACACATTTGGTTTTTTCACGGAATATTCCGGCCAGCGCAGCGTCATCGTCTACCAGCATGTTCCCGGTAGATGAGCCCATGAATACCTTTATTCCGCCGAAATCTTCAGGGCATGAGACTGTCATCTTCTTTATTTCCGGAAGATTGCTGTTCGTAGCCCCGATATGGAAGCCGAAATTGGCATATGCCCGGCCTTCAGCCAGAGAGAGTTTTTCTCTCAGCCTGTCTTCCGAGATTGTCGGAGGGGTGGTATTGGGCATGTCTATGAAAGAAGTCACGCCACCGCAAACGGCTGCAAGCGATTCCGTGTGTATGTCTGCCTTGGCGGTAAGTCCGGGTTCCCTGAAATGCACATGGGCGTCGATACCGCCTGCCATAAGTATTTTCCCTCTTATATCCTCTGTTTCCGATTCAGGATATGTTTTCCGGAATTCATCCGGCAGGGCATCAAAGGCAATCTCCCTGTCATTGAATCTGACCATTCCTTCATCGTCAGGATACCAGACTCCGCTGATTCTCTCTCCACAAATGCCAACGGATCCGGTTCCGGTCCCTTCTCCTGTAATTATGGTTGCGCCATGCAAAAGGAAACTGCTTTCGGAAATCATATTTTCTTAGGTTTTATTTTTCTCATTCTCATTCGCAGGACTCCCCAGAACGCTTCGCCGAATATGCCGCTGCTCATTTTGGATGTGCCCTCTTTCCTGTCTACGAATATTATAGGCACCTCGACGATTTTGAATCCCAGTCTGTAAGTAGAATATTTCATCTCGATCTGAAATCCGTATCCTTTCATTCTTACATTGTCAAGATCGATGGTTTCCAGTACTTTCCTTCTATAGCACTTGAATCCGGCTGTAGTGTCGTAGACTTTCATGTTCAGCACGGTCCTTACATAGACGGATGCGTAATATGACATTATCACCCTTCCGATCGGCCAGTTTATTACACTGATGCCATCGCAATACCGGGAACCTATAGCGAGGTCCGCCCCGTCTTTGCAGGTACGGTACAGTTTCGGAAGGTCGTCCGGGTTGTGCGAGAAATCGGCATCCATTTCGAATATGTAATCGTATTCATGTGCGATTGCCCATTTGAACCCTGTGATATATGCAGTCCCGAGACCCTGTTTGCCGGCCCTTTGTATCATGAACAGCCTTTCCGGAAAATCTTTCTGCAACCTTTTCACTATATCGGCCGTACCGTCCGGTGAGCCGTCCTCTATGACCAGTATATGATAATCCCCTTCGAGGGAAAATACTGCACGGATGATTTTCTCTATGTTTTCTTTTTCGTTGTAAGTCGGAATGATAACGACCTTTCTGTCCATATTCTTAAAATTTGAACCACAAGTAATGGCAAAAGTCAAATATACAAAAAAAGTGGCTGAATGTATCAGCCACTTGCCAGATTGTTGTGGAACCGGTTATTTTTCCCCGATTTCTTCGAGCATTTCCTTTACGGCAGCCTCGAGCTGTTTGTCCTCTCCGTTAAGAACGGAAGCAGGGTCGTTATAGACCAGAATGTCCGGTTCGATCTGCATGTTTTCGAGATAGCGTCCCTCTTTCAGGCCTATCGCTCCGACTTGCGGGATACCGAAAATGATCGTCGGATCGATCTGCTGCTCCCACCATACGGCGGTCATTGTGCCCGGTACAGGAGCTCCGATAAGTTTCCCTATGCCGAGAGTCTTGTAAACATAAGGGAAACCGCAGGCATCCGAATAGTTGTTTTCTCCGATGAGCACGCATGAAGGCTTGGTCCACTTGCTGTACGGTTCTGTTCCGATATACTGTCCTCTCGGTTCGAACTTTATATAGGCCTTTCCTGAAAGCAGGGTTGCAAGGTCATCGTGAAGCCATCCGCCGCCATTGTTTCTGGTATCTACGATTACGGCCTCGGCGGTCCTGTATTTTCCGAGCAGTTTAGAATAAACTTCCCTGAAACTGTCCGAATCCATTCCGGCTACATGCACATATCCTACACGTCCTCCGGAAAGTTTTTCTACCATATCCTCACGCTGTTTTACCCATCTCTTGTAAAGCAGGCTCTGGTCGCTGAATCCGGCCTGTACGTAGATATCTTCGCTTTTCTTGCCTTTGTTGACCGTGACGAGCACTTTGTCCCCTCCTTTAAGCGTCAGAAGAGGGAACCAGTCCTTTCCGGCCTCTATCTTCTGTCCGTCGATAGCCTCTATTATGTCTCCGGCCTTTATTTCAGGGTCTACGATAGAAAGCGGACCTCCTTTGAGTACTTCAGCGATTTTCAGTCCGTCTCCTTCATAGCTGTAGTCAGGGATGAATCCGAGTCTGCCCATGCTGCGTGATGATGCTCCATAATACCTGGCTCCGGTATGGGAACCGTTGAGTTCACCGAGAAGCTCGGAGAGCATTTCCTGGAAATCGAAATTATTGTTGATATAAGGGAGGAAGCGGCTGTAGGCATCCCGGTACATCGCCCAGTCGATACCGTGGATATCCTTGTCATAGAATTTCTCGGACACCTGTTTCCAGACATGGTTGAAGATGTACTCGCGTTCCTGCGCCGGCCTGTAGTTGAACTCTCCGGTAAACGAGATTCCTTTCTGGGCACCGGAAGATGTGTCAAATCTTGTTATTCCGTTATTTCCGAGAATGAAGAATGACTTGCCGTCTTTGGTAGGGTATATTGCCCCCATTACATTTTTGGCCAATACGCTTATACTGCCTTCCTTGATATCCAGAGCACAGAGGTCATAGCTCTTTTCGAGTCTGGTCATGTAATAGAGCTTTGTGCCTTCAGGATCCAGATAGTGGTCTCCGAGTCTGCCGGAAAATCTTGTAAGACGGATAATCCTGTCATCCCTGTTTTCAAGGTCGAGGACAAGCTTTTCTGCCTTTTTCTCTACTTTTGCCGAATCCTTTGCTTCTTTCTTTTCCTCTTTCTTCTGTTCCTTTTCATCAGCCAGCAGGTCTTCCATTGCATCGCTTTCCTTGTCGCGGGTGAACTTGTAGAACTCCTTCCCGTCAAAGAACATCGCATATACATCATATTCAGAGCCCCAGCTTCCATGGCTTCTGTACCCGGCACGGTCTGACATCCATGTCATCGCCTTTCCTTTGAGCGCCCACCTGAACGCGCCGTCGGTATAGCCGCTTTCCGTCAGGTCTGTGATCTTTCCGGTCTCGATGTCCACGAGGGCTATGTCCTCGTTGTTCCATCCCCCGTCAGCCTGCCAGTTGCACAGGATGTATCTGCTGTCCGGGCTCCATGAGAAGCTCTGGTCTCCGTCGGAGTATGAATAGTTGACGTTCCTGTGCAGTGACTTTTCTTTTCCTGTCTTTATATCCTTTACCACCAGTTCTGTCCTGTCACGCAGGAACCCGAGCCATTTCCCGTCAGGGGAGACTGCGGGCTGGAAGCATGTCTGGGCAGGATCCGTGACCATTTTCTCCTCCATCTTGACGCTGTAGGTAAAATACTTGTCGTCCTTGTCCGTAAGGGAAGTTGAGTATATGCCCCAGTGGCCGTTCCTTTCAGAGGAATAGTACAGTGTCTTTCCGTCTTCGGAGAAGCACAGGTCCCTTTCCTGCTCCGGGGTATCGGTGATGCGCTTTGTGGTATTGTATTCCACAGAAGTGACGAATACGTCTCCTCTGAGGATGACAGCCACTTCTTTCCCGTTAGGCGAGACGGCCAGGTCGGAGGCCCCGCTGGAGATGTTCCTCATGATGTTCTCCCTTTCAATCTGGTCGGAGACAATGCTTATTTTCACCTTTTCCGGCTCCTGGCCTTCCCGGACAGTATACAGCTCGCCGTTATATGAGAAAGAGAGTGTACCGTCCCCGGCAACGGAAATGTATCTGACAGGATGTGTGGTGTTACGGGTTATCTGGACAGATTCCTCCGGGTCCGAAAGGGAACTCCTGTATATATTAAAGGAGCCGTCCTGCTCGCTGAGATAGTAGAACGTGTCCCCGTCGGAGGCGAATACCGGATTCCTGTCCTCTCCCTTGAAGGTTGATAGTTTTTCGAAAGAGCCCTGACCGTTTATTCCGAAGCCGTTCTGGCCCGGGGCCGGCCTGTAGACCCATACATCACGAGTGACGGACGAAGTGTGGTGTTTCCTGAAAGGGTCTTCATATCCTTTCCAGTCCTCATAGAGGACAATGCCGTCTTTGTTTATGCTCAGGCTGGATACGGGAAGGGATGTGATGAATTCCGGCCTCCCTCCTTCAGGGCCTACCGCATACAGCTGTGCTGCGTTTCCCGGGAACCCGTCATAGGATGCATCCTGCTGCAGGTTTGCCGAGAAGACGATCCTGCCGTCCGGAAGGACTGCGAGCGGGGTCTCTTTTCCGGGATAGGCAGTCACCCTTGCCGGCGAGCCCCCTTCAGCGGATGTAATATAGATGTCCTTGTCTGCATCACGGTAGGAGCTGAATACAATGCTCTTTCCGTCCGGTGTCCAGATCGGGTCCGAATCATAGGCCGGGTTGCTGGTGATCTGCACAGCCTTGCCTCCGGCTGAATTCACTACATAGATGTCCCCCTTATAGCAGAATGCGATCTTGCTCCCGTCGGGAGAGATGCAGTTTCTTCGTAACCACAGAGGGGAGTCTTCAGCCGCGGACATGCTCCCTGCGAGGAGCAGGGCTGAAACGGTCATGAGAATTTGTTTCATATAAAATTGAAATTAAGAATAATTTCTTTATTTATAGTAAGTTATGTGTCGTGGTCCTGCCTGTGGCAGGGTCAGAGGAACTTGCAAAGTTATAAAAATGTAATATAAGAACCAATATTGCGTACTTCCCGGTCAGGAAAAAATTCTTGCAAAATTTCACGGCAGAGTGTAACTTTGGCATCCTGAATATGCTGCTTGATAACACATCATTCGAGAATCTATACTACGAGTATAGCGACAGGTTGTGCAACTACGCTTCACATTATCTGTCCGACAGGGCCATGGCCGGAGACATCGTTCAGGATGCATATATCCACCTCTGGGAGAAATATAAGGGAAAGGAATCCGAAGAATGGCATCCCCTCCTTTTTACCATGGTCAGGAACCGGTGCATAGACAGGCTCAGGCATCTGGAGTTTTCCGGGACCAGGGCCTTCGTGACCCCTCTTTCCGAAGTATGCGAAGACCGCCTTTACCATTCTGACTTCCATTCGGACAGCAAGACCATCTATGGAGAACTGTCTGCCCAGATCAGCAATGTCCTGGACCGTCTCCCTGAAAAATGCAGGGAGGTTTTCGTCATGAGCCGTTTCCGCGGCATGAAGAACAGGGAGATAGCCTCCAGCCTCGGAATATCGGAAAAGGCTGTCGAGAAACATATCTCCCGCGCCCTCAGGGTTTTCAAGGAAGAACTGCACAAAAGCGGCTATCTCGGACATGACCTGAGGCTCCTGCTGCTTTTCCTTCTCAGTGCCTGAAATATAATCTTAACAATAAATTCCCGTTTCCGGGGTAGGGGGAGACGCCTCCTGTTCGTTTTTAACATAAAAAACGGCATGATATGGACAAGGACTCCCTGAAAAGGCTGGCTTTCCTGTATTTTGAAGGAAAGTCCGACCGCAGTTCCGAAAAGGAACTCTATGACCGCATATCTACCTCGGAGCAGGCGAGGGCAGAGTATGATGCCCTGGAGGAAGAGTGGAAGGCAGGAAATATACCTACTGTCGCCCAGAGGCAGTCCTTCGAGGCTATGACAGGACGTATAGTCGCCAGAAGGAGGATGCGCATACTTAGGATATGCCTGTCTTCCGCAGCAGCGGCCATCGCTGTCCTGCTGGTAGTGACAGGTATCCGTTCCGGAGGGGATACGGGATCCCGGCAGCTGTACCTTACGACTGTAAGTACCGGATACGGGGAGAAGACGCGCCTGATACTGCCTGACAGTACGGAAGTATGGCTGCATGCCGCCACTACGCTGACCTATTCGGACAGCTTCAACAGGGAAGACAGGAAGGTCAGCCTGTCAGGAGAAGCATTCTTCGATGTCACGCACGATGAGGACCTCCCTTTCATTGTGGAGCTCGGCGGGAGCTCCATAACAGTCAAGGGCACCCGTTTCGATGTAGCCGCATACAGTTCAGAGGAGGACATTACCGCAGCCCTGCTTGAAGGATCCATAATCTTCCGTTCAGAGAATGCCATTGTAGACCTGCATCCCGGTGAGGTGCTGACGTACGACCTGAAGGATGAGAGCATCCTCCGCAGCCAGGCCGACGTGGACAGCTATGCCGCATGGATAAACGGGAAGCTCGACTATCCCGAGGTGACGCTGGACAAGCTGCTCGACAGGCTTTCCTCCATATATGGAGTGGACTTTGTCTATTTTCCGGAAAAATACAGGGAAAAGAAATTCAGGATCATCCTCAACGGCGACGAGTCCCTGTCCGATCTTCTTGAAGCCATCTCATTCGTCGCCCCTATGGAATATGAGATGAAAGACGGAAAAATATACATAAAAGAACGCTGATTACAGGCGGACATACCATTTAACTCTATTATTCAATAATTTATCTGACTTGAAAAATGAAGAACAGAAGATTGTTTAAATGCCTGTTCCTCGTACTGGCTTTCTGGGCCGTGCATCTGCCGGGATATGCCCAGGATGTCACTCGGGAATTCAGGGACATGGCTCTGTCGGATGTCATCAGGGAGCTTGAACAGCTGACAGATTATTCTTTCATTTATGAAAGCGAGGACCTTCGCACCGCACCGAGGGTGACGGCGGACTTCGTCAGGTCTTCAATCGCACAAGTGCTTTCGGAGATCATCTCTCCTCCGTTGAAGTATGACATCAAAGGCAACATCGTAGCCATAACCAAGGATGCCGGTAAAGGTGACGGGCCCGGAGCGGATTCCGAGACTGTGATAGCCGGGACAGTGACGGACGCCATTACCGGGGAGCCTGTCATAGGTGCCGCGGTGTGGGTGAAGGATACCCCAATAGGAGTGGTTACGGACGTGGACGGCAAGTACGAGATGTCATTCAAGGGGAACTACGGCTACATAAGTGTCTCTTATCTCGGATATCTTGACCAGGAGATTGCGGTCGGGAAAGGCGTTCAGATGATCAATGTCAGGCTTGAGCCCAACGAGAACCAGATAGACGAGGCTGTGGCCATAGGGTACGGCCACCAGACAAGGACCAGTATCGTCGGGGCGATAGCTTCTGTCAGCCCTGCGGAAATGAAGGTCCCGGTATCGAAGATATCCAATTCGCTGGCAGGGCGGCTTTCCGGTGTCATATCCGTACAGAGGAGCGGTGAGCCAGGGCAGGGGTCAACGTTCTGGATACGGGGAATTAGCACGTTCGGTGCCAATTCCAATCCGCTTGTCCTGGTGGACGGCATAGAGCGTGATCTGGATCTCGTGGACGTTGAGGATATCAAGGAGTTCTCTGTCCTGAAGGACGCGGCAGCTACTGCTGTCTACGGTGTACGGGGCGCAAACGGGGTCATCCTCATCACCACACGCAGCGGGGATGCCGGCAAGCCGAAGGTCACGGTCAAGGTGGAGAGCGGGATTGTCTCCCCTACGAAGATCCCTGATATGGCAGACGCAGTGCAGTTCTGCCAGATGTACAATGATGCGGCAGGGTATGAATATTACAGCCCGGAATACATTAACAGGGTGATAGACCGTTCGGACCCTGATCTCTATCCTAACGTGGACTGGGTGAATACCATTTTCAAGGACATCAGCAACAACACGAGGGCCAACGTAAACGTAAGCGGCGGCAACAGCACGGTGAAATATTACGTCTCAGGAGGTTTCTACAATGAGAACGGGCTCTTCAAGAATGACCCGATGCTGAACTACAACACGGGCACCTATTACCGCAAATTCAATTTCAGGGCCAACGTGGACGTAAAGATAACCCGCTATACTTCCATGAATATCAATCTTGCGACCACTTTCGAACAGAAGAACCAGGGCGGGACAAATGCGGACACCATATGGGAATATGCCCTGAAGGCACCGTCCAACATTTTCCCTCCGGTATATTCAAACGGAAAGTATCCGGGACCGGGAGGGCAGCAGGGATACAACCCTTATGCACTGCTGACCCAGACCGGCTACAGGCAGAACTTTTACAACAATGCGCAGTCCCTCGCCAGCATCACACATGATTTCTCATGGCTGACTACAGGTCTCACGGCTACATTAAAGGCATCTTTCGACGCACAGAATACGGCATACCAGAACAGGACCAAGACCGCGGAGCAGTGGGGCAATGCCTACCGCGACGAACAGGGAGTACTGCAGATGACCCAGCTCGTGGAAGGTTCCCAGACTCTCGACTTTTCTTACGGCAACGGCGGATGGCGGTCACTGTACCTTGAGGCAAGCGCCAATTATCTCAGGTCTTTCGGAAAGCACAATGTCTCCGGGCTCCTTCTGTACCAGCAGTCACAGAGGAACTACATCGGGAACAGCGCCACCGATTCGCAGGCTGCCCTTCCGTACCGCCATCAGGGCCTTGCCTTCCGTGCCACATACAAC
>JADIMH010000033.1 GCA_017694885.1 Candidatus Cryptobacteroides faecipullorum
AAAGAATACTTAAAGAAACAATTCAAAAATTTTGACAATACAAACAATAAAGCCATGAAATCACTACTTAAAACACTCCTTGCGGCAGCCATGCTCGCTGCCGCAGGATTCTCCGCCTCGGCGCAGATGAGCTTCCAGGCGGGGGTCACAATGCCTTACCAGAGACAGTTGCGGTTGGACCCCCTCGGTCTGGCTGACAGATACGGAATCGGAGCGTATGCCGGATTTGACTATGATATCAACATTGTCAAGGGATTCAGCATCACTCCGGGACTGTATTACAATTTCACGATGGCCTGCTATTACGAAACCGTAGATAACTATTACGGGGACGAAATACAGAAGGACCATCTTATAAACATACCTGTGCATTTCAAGTACGAATTCAACATAAAACCTGATAAGTTCGCCATATACCTGTATGCAGGCCCTGTTCTGTCAATCGGTGCCGCATCGAGGACAAACGTCTCGGTCAATATCAGCCTGGTACAACTCGACGGTATATACGACAACTATTCCGGTGTCCTGAAAGATCTTAAATTCCCGGGATCCGACCGTCTCACAAGTGCGGGGGAAAAGCAGAAACTCATGGATGCCATCCAGGCAGAACTTGATGCCCAGGGACTGACCCAGAGACGTTTCGACCTGCAGTTCGACTGGGGTGTAGGGTTCAGATTCAAGGGGCACTGGGAACTCAGGACCGGGTATTCATTCGGACTGATAGACAGGTATAACGGCACATTCACCCGGAACTACAACCTGATGATGAACCAGTACTACATCGGATTCGGATACCGCTTCTGAAAAAGACGGGCATCATCCCGGTAATATCATCACATAAAGTTCATTCGCAATGAAATACATATCATTTACCCGTAGGGGTGGAGCCTGCTCCGCCCCTGACGGGAGGGGGCTCAGGGCCTTCTCCCTTCCGGAACTGCTCGTGGTCCTGGTCATAATAGGCATACTCGTGCTGATAGCACTGCCCAACATGATGCCTCTGATCTCCCGTGCTAAGAGCACAGAAGCCCAGCAGCAGCTGGCTTTCCTGCATTCGCTCGAAAAGAGCTATTTCTACACTTATTCCAGATATTCCGACAGTCTGGATGAAATCGGCTTCGAACAGCAGACATTGGTCACGGACGGAGGAACGGCCAACTACAGGATCGAGATCGCCGAGGCCGGGGAGAACGGTTTCCGGGCCCAGGCCGTATCCGTGGTGGATTTCGACAAGGACGGGAACTTCAGCACCTGGGAGATAGACCAGGACAAGAACCTGAAAGAAATAATCAAGGACTGAACCATGTGGGAACTTGCAGCCATACTGCCGATAGCCGTCATGGTCGTATCCGACTTCAGGAGCCGGACTGTAGGAGTATGGACTATAGGGGTGACCTGTGTCCTGACAGCCGCAGCCGCCGTGGCGGAATACGGATTCCGTGCAGCGGTGATGAATATGCTCTGCAACATACCGGTATGCATACTTACAGGGACATTCGTCCTGGCATATCTGAAAGTCAGGAAACTTCATCCGGCCCATGCCATCGGAGGAGGAGACATAATATTCATACTGGCGCTTACTCCGCTGTTCACGGTAAAGGGATTCCTGGTGTTCATGACAGTATCGTCCATACTTACCCTGATCGTCTGGGGTATGTATACCATCATAAGGCTGTCCCGCGGGAAAACGGACATGGTATCCATACCGCTCATCTCCGGACTGGGGATATGCCTTACAGTCCATCTGGTGGCCAGCTCGCTCGGACTGTACCGTCATCTGACTTCCTGTACTCTATTCTGGCAGTTTTGACATTATGACAGTAAAACATGAAATACAGACCGAAGCGCTGCAGCTCTTCTCCGCAGAGGAGGCCTCATATTACAGGCTTCTCCCCTGCAGGAAAGAATCCGGAAACAGAGTCACCTGTCTCGGGGAAGAAGGCCGGGACTACTCGGAGACCATAGCTGAAATAAAGTCCATATACGGGTTTGACATCATCATAGAAACGGTCCGGACAGAAGAACTTACAAGACTGTCAGGCTCATACTACCGTCTGAGGGCAGATGTCCCCGCTGACGGTACTTCCACGGCAATGACTGACGGGGAGGACAGTGTCACAGCGCTCATTGCAGAAGCTTTTTCCATGAAAGCCAGCGACATACATCTGGAACCGGCAGAAAACAGATGCAGAGTAAGGTTCCGTATAGACGGAAGGCTCATGGAAAGGCACGTGGTACAAAAAAGTGCATACCCTGCCATAGTGAACCGGATAAAGATTATGTCAGGTCTCGACATATCGGAGAAACGGCTTCCGCAGGACGGAAGGATACTCTATTCCAGAGATGGTATCAGGTTTGACATCAGGACATCCGTGATGCCGACAATACACGGAGAGAAGATAGTGCTCAGGCTGCTTTCATCCGACAGGGAAAGGCTTTCCCTTGAAAATCTCGGATTTGACCGGAGACAGTACCGCGACTATGTGGACGGGGTCTCCCGCCCGCACGGAATGATATTGATAAGCGGCCCGACAGGCTCCGGCAAGAGCACAACACTTTATGCCACCCTTGAAAAGCTGAACAGACCGGAGAGCAACATCCTCACTATAGAGGATCCGGTGGAATACACCCTGGAGGGGATAAGCCAGGTACAGCTGAAAGAAGGCATAGGTCTTACATTCCCGGTAGCCTTGCGCACATTCCTCAGGCAGGATCCGGATATCATCATGCTCGGGGAGATCCGTGACGAAGAGACAGCCGAAATGGCCGTCCGGAGTTCACTGACAGGACATCTCCTGCTGTCAACTCTGCATACCAACAGCGCGTGGGGCTGCATCACCCGTCTGACTGACATGGGTATCCATCCCTACCTCCTCTCGGAAACCCTGGCAGTGTGCGTTGCCCAGCGGCTTGTGAGACTGCTGTGCCCGCACTGTAAACGGCCGGTACAGCCTCCCGAGGGATTCCTGGACAAGACAGCTGCATCCGGCACCGTCTCAACATTCGGGGCAGCCGGATGCGGGCGTTGCTACTTCACCGGATATTCCGGAAGAAAAGCGATATATGAAGTGATAGCTATGGACAGTGGGCTGAAAGATGCTGTCAGAAAGAATTCCCCGGACACAGACCGGATGCTTAAAGAAAGAGGTGTCAAGACACTTAAGGATTCAGCACTGGCCCTGTATTTTTCCGGAGAGACTTCCATAGAAGAAATATATCCTATAATATCATCCGCTACAGCAGATTCACATCTTACAACAGAAAGCTGACCATGAAGATCAAATATGCGGCGGCAGCCATCATGTTCATTTTCACCGCACTCACCGCAACGGCACAGGAAAATCCCAACCTTGAAGACATACGTATGTCACTGGACTCGCTTGCGTCCAGGAATCCGGCATATTCCGAACCTGTAGATGTCTCTGTCACGGATTTCCCTGTCACGGAACTGGTCAGGAATATCGCCATTGCCAGCGGACTGAACATAGACATATCATTCAGCCCCGCCAAAAGGATCACCTGCAACATGAAAAAGGTCCCCGTCAAGGACGCCCTTTTCTTTTTCTGCAAAGAAAAGTCGCTGGATGCGGAATTCACCGGAGATATCGTCACACTGACAGATTACATCCTGCCACCCTTAGGCCCTGTAATGCAAGTGAGTGCAGACAGTACCCGTACCAGAGTATCGTTCTCTTTCTCGGGATGCAGGCTTGCGGATGCAGCACGGATGCTCAGCGACTCCACCGGGAACAATTTGCTGGTATCTTCAGAGATAGCTGACGGTACCGTTTCAGCCTACGGCATATCCATGAGCTTCAACGAAGCTGTAGCATCCTTGGCTGCCGTAAATGGACTTACATCGAAAAAGACCGGACCGCACACATGGAGCATATTCAAGAAAGACAACGGTATGGTGCATGAAGACATATTCTCGGTGAATACGATAGAAGCCGATTCCACCGGTCTCATTACAGCAAGGATCCCTGGCGGGAACATAGGCACGGTCATACCGAGGGTGCTCGAAAAACTCGGCAAAAACTATTTCATATCTGACAACATCGATTTCATGGCAGACATTGACGTGAGCCGCGTCCCCCTGGACACGCTCCTGAATACCCTGCTGGCCGGAAGCCCCGTGACATGGAAACTGGAATCCGGTGTATACATGATAGGAAACCGGAACGGGGAAAACCGGCTGGCCGATGTGTCGGTATTCCCGATGAGGTTCAGGGCTGTAGATGAGATAGCCGGGATAATCCCGGAAGAAATCCGCCAGGGAGTGCAGATACAGGCGTTCCCTGACCTTAACAGTATGGTGCTGTGCGGAGAGACACTCGCCGTAGGACGGGTATCGGACTTCCTTGAAGCAGTGGACAAGAGTGTGCCTTTAGTAACCATTGATGTCATCATAGTGGATGCCTCCAAAATGACATCCCGCTCGATCGGACTGGGCCTCGGTGTGGGTACAGCCCCCGCAGTAACAAGCGGTACGGTCGGACCAGGGATAGATGCGACATTGAATGCTGAATCGATAAACGACATACTGTCCTCGTTCAACGGTTTCGGGGCTCTGAATCTCGGGCACGTTACCCAGAATTTCTTTGCGAACCTGCAGTTTCTTGAGGATGCCGGGAAAATCACTCTCAGGTCTACCCCGAAACTCGCCACCCTCAACGGACACAAGGCAGTCCTGAAAAGCGGTGAAGTCAGATACTACAAGGAAAGCCAGGTCAACATCATAGGGACACAGAACCCTATGCAGTCCGAATCCTACATCTGGAAAGAGGTAGAGGCCAACTTCATCCTGGACATGACTCCTTTTGTGAGCCTTGACACGACCATCACGCTGAAGATAAACCTCAGCCAGGACGAATTCTCGGAAAATTCATCGGTCAAGGACAAAGAAGATGAATATGCTCCACCAGGATTGACCAAGCGCAGCTTCAATTCCATTGTAAAGGTCAAGAACGGCGAAACAGTCCTGCTCGGCGGGATAGAGAAGAACCTTACTGACGATTCTTCAAGGGGGCTGCCGTTTGTTGCTCGCGTCCCTGTGCTGAGACATATCTTCGGGAATTCCCGACGGACAAGGAACGACCAGACTCTGAATGTATTTATCCGCCCGACAATTATAATGTAGCACCCCTATGGAAATGAATCCCACATGGCAAGTGACTGCAGCAGTGGTTGATACCGGCTCGTGCGACCTTGCTGTAAAATACAGGAAAGTCTACCTGAAGTGTACTGGAGGAGTAATGCATATTATCCGTACAGAAGATGATACAGACCCGGCAGCTGCGATGAACAGACCGGCGGTAATAGCCATTACCGGTAACGGCGTATCTTCAAAGCCTGTCACCGACGGAGACCCTTCAATCGCAAGGATAATGAAAAGCACAGACCTGTATGTCTCAGTACTCACCGGTAGCGGGAGAGTACAGCCCGAAGTGAATTTCATCCGGAGGGCTTCAGTATCTGAGAGCCTTTCCGTGCTCGAAAAGCGGTGTGCCATGATCTTGGATATCATAGTCGCAAAATCCGCAGAAGAAGCAGAAGCAATGATAGTAAAGGTATGTGATTCCAGACTTGTTTTAAGCAGACTGCACACAGACATTCCTCTCTTGGGCACTATCTGCGGCCAGTTGTACAGAAAGCTCAGACTGCCAGTACTCGTGGCCTACCTTGCAGTGCTCACTATCAACTGGTTTGTATTCAGCAGCATAAACAGCAGGCTGCAAGAAAAGAGAAACGAATATGAGACTATGGCAAGAAACCGGAAAGAAGTGGCCGAGTCTGACAGCAGGCAAAGGGAACTTGAAGGCCGGTTTACGGATATACCGGAAATCCCGGTACAGACAATCCCCGGAATGATAGCTGCAAGCGTCCCTGATGACATAAGGCTTACAGGGATTGATATCTATGCCAGAAAAGTAGACAAGCACAGTAAAGGCGGCTATACCGACATTTCAATATCCGGAGAGACATTCAATCCGGAAAGTATAGTGGAACTGTCGGGACTTCTGACCGGTACGGCAGGGTTCAGACAGGCAGACATATTATCCATCGGGATAGACAGCCGTGAAAGAAGGATGCTGAAATTTGAAATAAGAAGCGGCCTTTAAGATGAAAAAGTATATTCCCATAGTGAAAGTCATCGGGCTGCTTGTAATCTTACCGGTAGTGATATACTGTATGTCTGTATCTAAATCGGTCCGGGCCTGGCATGAATACCGGCAGCTTGAGCAGGAATTTGTTCCCGGACAGGTCCGCCAGCCTGACAGAAAAGCTCCTGAAGGCGAGCCGCTGATCAGTACAGGTGCGATACTCGGCATCATCATGCCTGTATGTGACTCTGCCGGAGTGTCGGTAGTCAGCTACTCTCCGGAAATATCAGAAAGTGCCTCAGGTATGGAACTGTGCAGTGCGGAACTGGTCCTGTCCGGAAGATTCAGCCCACTTATGGATGTCCTGGAAAACATTGCCTGCATACGGCAGATCAAGACATTGTCGGCCAGATTCAGATGTGACGAAAGACTGCGCAAAGAAAAAAGGATACAGCTGGAAATGGAACTTCTGCAGCTGGAGCATAATAATTCAGACAAGACTCACAATAATGGGAAACACTAAATCAGGAAAAATATCCGGATTCGCCATGCCTGCTGTCTTGGTTATTTCAGTACTGGTCATGACTGTAACTGCCATGGCCATTTCACTGGTCACTCTTGATGGCAAAGCATACCAGGAGTACTGCAAAGGGAAACAAAGGATACTGGATCTGGAGTCAGCCCTCGCAGTATACAGGTATGACAGCAGTATGTTCCATACTGCGGATTCATCATATATCGTCCTGTATGATGAGGATAGCGAAATACGTATATCCAGAAAGCCATGGGGTCTGTATGAATACGTTTCAGTCTCTGACAGATACGAAAATACTGTCGGCAGACTGTACGGACGGGAGTCAGACTCCTGTCACGAAGCAGCTTTCTGGCTTTGTGACAGAAACAGGGCGCTGACATTGGATACCGGTGCCGTCATTGACGGACCGGTGTATGTTCCCCCGAACGGCATCAACTATTCCGGAGAGGATACGGCTCTGATGTCCGTCCGGGCATATCCGGCAAAGGTTTCTTCGGCGGAACTGCCGCGTGTGGAAGATGATTTCAACGAAAGGATACAGAAAGTTTTCATGTCCGGAGATGAAACAACGATGAAGTACACAGGCAGCCGTATACACAGATGTTTCAGTTCAGGACCGTCTGTCATCATGGCATCACGGAAAGATTCGGTATTCATGCTGAGCGGAATGACCGTCCTGCACGGCGAGGACATCGTGATATCCGGCAAGTCGGAAATGCATGATGTAATCATCTGTGCAGAAAAGGTCACAGTCCGCAGCGGATTCCGTGGCTGTATCCAGATATTCAGCAGGGATTCTGTCACGGTCGAATCCGGAGCAAAACTTGAATGGCCATCCGGAATATGTGTCACCACACATTCTGGTTTCCCGTATGTGGAACTGCACAAAGGATGCAGTGTATCAGGGTATGTTGCAGTGATAGGGGCGGAACCGGACATGGAACTGAGGTATCCGGGGTATGTGCAGCAAGAAAAAGCGAAACTGAACGGCCTGCTGTATGCAGACTGTTCATGTGACATAGAAGGAGATATAACAGGAGCTGCATACGTCCGGGACTGTTTCCATATCGAAGACGGCATAAAATATCCTGGCACAATAAGCTCCGCAAGCATAACACGCGATGACAAGCTGGCTTTCCCAGTACTCATGGAAGGAAGATATGCACGGAAACCGATCAAGAGACTTTTATGAAAACCCGAAAGACCACCACGTTTGTCCTGGCCGTATCAGCCGTGCTGGTATGGGGGATTATCGCGGTCCGTATGATACGCTGGATTCGCATCGGAAATGATGAGGTGCAGACAGTCTGCACTGTGAAACCTCACGACGGAGATCCTGTCCCGGAACCACCTGCAATGGAATATCAGGATCCTTTCCTGAAAGAGATCAGGTGGAAGTCTCCCGTCCCTGAAACAGAAAGACAGGGACAGGATACCGGGGCTCCGGAAGAAACTCCCCCTCCGCACATTGTATTCAAAGGGCTGATAAAATGCAGCGGAATCCCTGTAGCCATAGTCATGGATAGCGACTGCTCTGTAATGCTCCGGCATGGGGACATTTTTGCAGGATTCTCTGTAACGGGATTCTCATACGATGAACTTGTACTTGAAAGGAATGGCCGGACATACAGGCTGCAGATTGAATAAAACGATTCGGATATGCAGTATTTTCCAGAAATCAGGCTGAAGGCCGCGACACTTGTGGAGGCACTTGTCGCAGGTGCAGTGTTCATGACCATATTCCTTATCACGATGAATACCGCAACGGCCATCGTGTCAGTGCCTGACATGAAAGAACGTATAGAAATAGAACAGGCACTAGGCTCATGTATGGAGAAATTCCATAAAGAAGAAGATACACTTCCCGGCCATACATCAGAATACAGATTCGGATGGGGTACGGTCATTATTTCTACAGAATCATATTCAGGTGATATCCTGAAAGTCACATTGACAGCAAAGATAAATGGAGGCCGGAATATTTCTTACAGGATGCTTTATCCTGCTGGACAACAATGATGAAAACGGATATGAAGTATTACGGGAAATCCATACGGAATAAAAGAGATATGTTGCGGGCAAGTTCTCTTCCGGAACTTCTCGTGGCCATGGTGCTGTCCGGTCTGGTGCTTTTCTTTGCATACGAAGGGACCGGTATGATCATGAAAAGGCTTGGACTGTCAGGACAGGAGCATGGACAATGGCAGCTTCTGCAGTCCCATGCACTACTGGAAAGGCTTATGATGCAGGCCGACAGTGTGGTGATTTCAGGAGAGTGCATACTTTTCTACTCATCCGGCATTCCGTCAGACACACTAACCACAAATGGCAAGTCAGTGATATACAAGAAAAACGGCATAGATGAGATCCTTTTTTCCAAAGCGACACTGAGGGCAGAAAAATTCCTGCAAGAGAGTTGCGGAGCTGTAAGATGTATAGACATACATTTACCCGGCACAGGAAAAGATACTCTGCACCTGTCCTACCATACCGGATCATCTGGCTATGTCGAGATGTTATATAGCTTCCAGAAACATGATTGATTTTCAAAACTTCAAGCGATGGACTACAGACTCAATGACAAGAAAAAACTCATGTTCTTTTCCCAGCTTCAGGTTCTGCTCAGATCAGGGCTCGGGTTTTCCCGGTCATTCGCCCTGGTGATTGAAGGAGCTGAAAGCAAGGACAAGGAAGTCCTGTCTTCCGTATTCGAAAATGTAATAGCCGGGAAAAGCTTGTGGGAAGCCGTATGTGCTGAAAAGTCTTTCTCCCGGCTGGATTCAGGCGTCATACGCATAGGTGAGGAGACCGGCCGTCTTCAAGACGCACTTGATTTCCTGTCAAGATACTACACCAGGAAAGAGGAACAGCGGCGTATGATAGTCAATGCACTGAGTTATCCGGCAATAACATTGTGTGTTGCCGCTGCCGTACTCATTTTCATGCTCCTGGTGGTCGTCCCCATGTTCCAGCAGGTATATGCCAGGATGGGCAGTGATCTGCCCGGAATCACAAAGACGATAATACGGTTCTCCGAAATAGCACCTACCATAATACTGTGCTTTGCAGCATCCGCCGGAGTGGTATTCATTTCAAAAAGACTGGCTGGAGATTACGGGAAATACCAGCAGGCGGTGTCTTCAGTCATTCTTAAACTGCCGGTCGCAGGAGAGCTCGTGAAGAAATATCAGATGTCGCGTATATGCAGCCTTATGCATCTTATGACAAGTTCAGGAGTCCCGGTCCTGCAGGCCTTGAAGCTGCTGTCCGGAATCATGACATTCTATCCGTTCAGGGAATCCATCCTGCATTTGTGTAAAACAATAGAGAAAGGCGGCAGTCTGGCTGACGGTATCTCCGGAAGAGAGGATCTGTACGGAAAGAAGTTTGCCGTGCTTATCCGGGTCGGAGAGGAGACCGGTTCATTGGAAAGTATGTTCCGCAGCCAGGCAGAGGACACTGCGGCCGAGCTTGAGTTCGGTATCAGGCAGATGAACAACGTCCTCGAACCCGCCCTGATCCTGTGTATCGGGGCCATTGTGGCTTTCGTGCTCATTGCCATGTATATGCCGATGTTCAAACTCGGCATGACAATCCGGTAAAGAAGAAAACAGCTGATTTTTTAACGAAATTTCTCCAATACCCTCATTAATCGTCCAAGTTCAGAGTAGGTATAATCTCTTCCATCTATTTCATTTTCATTCATACACACATTGATCCAAGTCTTTAATCAATGATAATTAACATATTTTTGTACACTCGTGTCCGGTTAAATTCCGGACTAGTTATTAAAAAGTTTAACAATTAAAACAAAGTAGGTTCGGTAGAACTATCCAGTTCATTGACAATATTGCAGTTAGGTTTTGCAAAGAGGTCTTCTAGGCAGATAGTTTCTGTAAGTGAGATGCTTACAAGTTGGAGCATCTCGTAGATTGACCGTTCGATACTCATCTTTTTCTGCTCAATCGCTATCATACAATAGGTGGTTATGGCAGTGTAAATTTGGATTCTTACGGCATTCTCGGTCTCGCCCCAGAATTTTTTAATCTTCAGATGCTGCTTCCTGAGGCGCAGGTGGACCGTTTCATGCTCAAGGT
>JADIMH010000034.1 GCA_017694885.1 Candidatus Cryptobacteroides faecipullorum
AGCTACTCCTTCCGCCGCGAAGGCCACTATGACATCTATCAGGTGGAGCAGAATTTCACGCAGCCCCTGAAGATCGTGGTGCGCACAAACGCCGGGGGCGGAGCGTATCTTGACGTCGAAGGCAGCGACGAGGCGGTGCAGACAATAGTGGTGGACCGCAGGAAACTGCCGGCGCCGCTGCGCCACAAGACCATCAGGTCCGAGAAAGACAAGTCCATGTCCCCGAAGTACATGACCGCGATGGGACTCGACGACGTGAGCCGCGACGCCGCCGAAAGGACGCGCACCGTGGATATCAGCCGCTGGTTCAACTCCAATGTCGACGACATCTTCAGGAACGAATACCTCTCTCCCAGACCTCCGTTCACCTCTCTTGAGCTGCCCATGCAGGGAGCCGGAGACTGGTGCACGCCCCATGTGCGTCCCGAAATCGAGGACGACGGGCTGCGCAGCCTCGTCAGGGACGGACTCTTCGACACCGGACTCGGAGTCAGGTTCCTCACCCCCGCCGAGGGACACAACATAATCTACACCTCGCTCTGGGACAATTATCCCGACTCCGTGACCGTGGAGCTCGACGGCAAGGCGCGCTACGCCTACCTGCTGCTCGCCGGAAGCACGCAGAACATGCAGAGCCGCATCGACAACGGACGCGTGACCGTGCGCTACACCGACGGCAGCTGCGACATAATGCCGCTCGAAAACCCCGTGAACTGGTGCCCGATCCATCAGGACTACTACACCGACGACCATGCGTTCTGGGTGGCGCCGAAGAAACCGTACCGCGTGATATTCAGCGACGGCAGCGTCAGCCGCGACATTGACGTTGACTTCTATGCGGCGGCAGAGAACACCGACATGAACGGCGGCGGCACGACCGGACCGGGCCTGGACGCGGTGAAAGTCACCGACAGGGGGATTCCCGGAGGCGCGGCCCAGATTCTCAAGATGCCCCTGACGCCGGGCAAGACCCTGGAGAGCCTCACCCTCACGACCCTGTCCAATGATGTGGTGATAGGTTTGATGGCCGTAACTTTGGAAAAGTAATAAATGTTTGCTAATTTTGTCCGATTTGAAGGACAGTACTTTTTAAAAACTCCTAATTCAAAATCATACTATGTCAAAGATTGATTTAAGCAAGTATGGGATTAAGGGAACCACCGAGATTCTCTACAACCCCACCTACGAAGTCCTCTTCAACGAGGAGACCAAGCCCGAACTCGAAGGCTATGACAAAGGCCAGGTGACCGAGCTCGGAGCCGTCAACGTGATGACCGGCGTCTACACCGGACGTTCTCCCAAGGACAAATACATCGTCATGGACAAGAACTCCAAGGACACCGTATGGTGGAACACTCCGGAGTATCCCAACGACAACCACGAGATGTCCGAGAAGACCTGGAAAGAAGTCAAGAGCATCGCTCTCAAGGAGCTTTCCGGCAAGAGGCTTTTCGTAGTGGACGGCTTCTGCGGAACCCACAAGGACACCCGCATGAAGGTACGCTTCATCATGGAGGTGGCATGGCAGGCTCACTTCGTGACCAACATGTTCATCCGCCCGAAGAACCAGGAGGAGTTCGACCAGGAGCCCGACTTCCTCGTATACTGCGCGTCCAAGGCCAAGGTTGACAACTATCAGGAGCTCGGCCTCCGCTCGGACACCTGCGTCGCGTTCAACGTCAGCAGCAAGGAGCAGGTCATCCTCAACACCTGGTACGGCGGCGAGATGAAGAAAGGTATCTTCTCCATCATGAACTACCTCAACCCTCTCCGCGGAATCGCTTCAATGCACTGCTCTGCAAATACAGACAAGGAAGGAAAGAGCACAGCAATCTTCTTCGGTCTTTCAGGAACAGGCAAGACTACCCTTTCTACAGACCCTAAGAGACTCCTCATCGGCGATGACGAGCACGGCTGGGACGACGAGGGCGTATTCAACTACGAAGGCGGCTGCTACGCCAAGGTCATCAACCTCGACAAGGAAAGCGAGCCTGATATCTACAACGCCATCAGAAGGGATGCCCTCCTTGAGAACGTTACCGTAGACGCTGCAGGCAAGATCGACTTCGCCGACAAGAGCGTTACTGAGAACACCCGAGTATCTTACCCTATCGACCACATCGAGAACATCGTTAAGCCGGTTTCAAAGGGTCCTCACGCAAAACAGGTGATCTTCCTTTCTGCAGACGCATTCGGAGTGCTTCCTCCGGTTTCTATCCTTACTCCTGAGCAGACACAGTACTACTTCCTTTCAGGATTCACCGCAAAGCTCGCAGGTACAGAGCGCGGCATCACAGAGCCTACTCCTACATTCTCTGCCTGCTTCGGCGCAGCATTCCTTTCACTCCACCCTACCAAGTACGGTGAAGAGCTCGTGAAGAGAATGAACGCAGTAGGTGCAAAGGCTTACCTCGTAAATACAGGATGGAACGGAACTGGAAAACGTATCTCTATCCGTGATACCCGAGGAATCATCGACGCTATCCTCGACGGTTCTATCGAGAAGGCTCCTACAAAGAAGATCCCTTACTTCGACTTCGAGGTTCCTACAGAGCTTCCAGGCGTAGATCCTGCTATCCTCGATCCTCGCGACACATATGCTGACGCAAGCGCATGGGATGCAAAAGCAAAAGACCTCGCAGGCCGCTTCATCAAGAACTTCGACAAGTTCACTGGAAACGAGCTGGGTAAATCACTCGTTGCAGCAGGTCCTAAGCTCTAAGAACTGATTTCATGGTGAATTGAATCAGACGGTTTAATTTCACTCATATACAGACACTGGTGACCCGAAAGTGGAAATTTCCCTTTTGGGTCACTTGCGCTTTTTAATTAATTTTGCAGCAGATAAGTCTGCAGCCTATGAAAAGGACACTATTATCATTCTGCCTGACATGCATTGCATCTGTTGCCGCATATGCACAGTCGTGCAATGCCGACAAAGAATACGGATCGCTTGTCAAAGACATATCATCGGCTGAATTTTCATTGCTCAAATGCATTGAATTCCTTGACAGATACCCGACAGGAGAATTATCAGACAAGGTATCGGACCTGATAAGCCTCTATTACACCAGTATTCTATCCCCGGCCTCGAATGATTCGAGTTTTGCCCATGCGTTATCCTATGCAAAGACAGATTCTGCAACAAGAATCGTTAAGGCGGAAATCAAAGAAAAGAAATCCGCCAAAGAAGATTACGCAAGGCAATATGTATGGCAGGGAAGATTACAGGCCGGTATCGGGATCCAATATGAAACATGGAGAAATACCGGAATCGGAGGAACTGCGGAATTCCGGATAGGAAGAATTGACGACCGGCTCAATTTTTCTGCAGGCGCAGGAGTAAAATGCCATAATGCAAAATGGTCCAGAAACAACAGTTTCTCCTATATAAACTGCTGGCAATATCCTGTATTTTCGTGTATCAGAGTCAATTTGTTCAAAATCAAATCCTCAATAATTTATTCAGGATTCGGGGCCGCATATAATATTCAAGATAAAACCGAAAATTTTGTCAATACCGGAGGGTCGGAAATAATTTTGCATCCCAATGTCATGAAAAACTTTTTTTCATGTTCCGGACAAGCAGGAATACGTACGGGATTCTTTGAAATCAGTATCTACTGCACTTATGATCTGACACCGCAATATAACAAAAATGCCATTGCCGGACATCAGGAAACAATTCCATTGTCTGCATTCGGTCCTACTGTCGATGAAAGGTTCAGAATAGGGCTGTCGCTGATGCTATACATAAATTTATAAATCTGCCTGCCATGAAAAAATTACCTTTCTTCTGCATTTATGCAATAATGCTGATCAGCGGATGCGAGAAGACCATCACGGGCGGTGACGGGGTCATCGATAACTGCAACCCTGATGATTACGACTTGTATGACTATTACACAGACCAATATGGCAATGCCGGGATAGTAGCGGCAAAAAATACGGATGCTGCATCCTGGGTGAATTACATTATCGTTCTGTCTCTTGACGAGCATGTGGCCTCCTGGGGGCCGGAGGGCATGGCGGTATTTCCTGTTTTTGAAAATTTCAACGCGAGTTATCCGGACAGCTTCTTCTTCGGACTCCAAATGAACCAGATAATAGAAGAGAAAGGCAGTGAAAATTTTCCCGCATTCGACTGGTGCCATAAAAAAAACAGAGACGTGAAGGCCATCCACTCCAGCAGCTGGGTCCTTCCGTCGGAAGCCGACCTGAATATTGTATTTTCAAATGATACCGATATGCTGAACCAAGCACTCGAAAAGGCAGGAGGCCGGCCTTTATGCGGAGATGACGACGGACAACCGTTATACTGGACAGCGACCGAAGATATCGAAGACTTTTTCTATTTCAGCGATGAAACTATAGAAAAAGACTACGATCAGGCAAACAGGGCAATTCCCATAACTGCATCGAACCTGTTTCCGACATCCATGCCATCATGGAACAAATCTCACGAATACAGGGTCAGGGCCATAAAATACATATATTTCAGATGCGACATCGAGTAGTCATCAGCCGACCAGAATATATGGGGCCCAATGATATGGAGACGAGAACTCGGGGTGACTCCTAAGACGTTCTGATGCCATACGCAAGGATGTCTCTGGACTTTTCCCCGACATAAGCGCATCATAGAAATATTTGACGAATATCATCGCGCTTTTATCGTTGACAGACCACAGACTGGCAAGTATCTTCCCTGCTCCCGCCAGCTTGAATGCCTGCAAAAGGCCCGAGATGCCGTCAGAGCCGAGATCGCCGAGACCGGATTCGCATGCGGCAAGGACAACCAGGCCATATCCTGACAAATCAAGGGATGCAATTTCCGCAGCGGTAAGGATTCCGTCGTAGTTGTCGATCACATCGAATGATTCCGGACCGGCCTTTCTCCATGACCGGTTCGCCCCGGACAGTGCCACGCCTGAGCGCAACAATGGAATGTATTTGAGATCATCCGGCTGCAGAGACTGATAATAAAGACTTGCCCCCGCCGCTTTTTCCGTATAATAATAGCCGTGCGAAGATATGTGAAGAATGAAATTCTTCCCTGACGGGACTTCGAGATGCTTGAATTCATATTCACCGGCATGATCGTCTACATAGAAATCCGCCGAAGCCAGATTTCCGCCCAGAATCTTCTTGAGATTAGACTCATCTTCCTGAGAGGATTCAAGAAAATCAAAATATTCTATGTTCCCTCTGCCGGCGGGAACTCTGTCATAATCGATGTTTACGAATACGTCCGCTCCGTCAAATCTGTCCGCAGTCCTGCAGGAATCCTGTAAAACCGATGTCGAAGACAATCTTATGGCCTGGTGCTCCTGGCAGAACATCTTCCCGGAATCAGACATGAAATACTCCGCCGGTATGAAATTCAATCTGCCTGCAGGAGAAAAATATATCGTGTCTGCCGATTTGAGGACAGGTTCCAGAGGTTTCCAGACCAGTTCGTACAGTTTCCTCATATTATCCCCGGAATAACATGAATCCACCACATCCTCCGCTGTGTTTCCATATCCTGTCAGTTCTGCCAGGGCCGAATCATCGCAGACTTCAAAGAACAACGGGGCGTCATAACTGTTTCCGAAAACGAAAGCTCCGATTTTCTGCCCGGCGTCATATTCGGAAAACTCGACTGCCAATGATTTATCCGACAGGCATGCCGCAGTGGATTCCCAATGAGGCAAAAGACCGGAGGCTACAGCCGGGTCTGTCAGATAAACCTTTGAATATGCCGCAATATCCAATGCTTCAGAAATGAATTCGCCGGAAGCGGCATCTCCTGCCTCCGAACAGAACAGTGCCGCCTCCGACAAACCTTCATTGCTGCTCCGCCAGAAAGGATATACGGACTCCATCCGAAGCTGGCCCGCAAAATGGCTCATATATGGAATCTTCCGTCTGGAATACTCAAGATATGCATCCATGGCTTCACCGTATTTCCCGGAAAACAGCAGGCATTTTGCCTGTCCGTACAGAAGCGATATAAGGACAGGGTCGTTCCTTCCCATTATGCTATCGGCGGCTTCTACAGCCAAAGCATAATATTCTGCGGCGACTTCATATTCCGACATATCCTCATATATTGCAGCCATTTTTCTTTTCAAATCAAAACCAATGTTTTCTGCGCCGGAACTGTCCGCGAATTCACATGCGTCCTCCAGTTTTGAACGCAGGCTCATGTCTTTCTGTTTCAATGCTATCCCGGCATCCAGCAGTTTCAGTGACAGAATAAGGCCATCCGCAAGATTTCCCTTAGAATTAGAATATGAATCCATGATCTTTGCGACATATCTACCGGCTTCTGCATATCTGCCCAACGCCATTTCCGATAAAGCCAGATAATAACCTGAGGCAAAATGATAACTGCTGCCTTCCGGTGCGGTATCGAAAACACGCCTGTCAATATTTATCGACTTCTCATAGTTGCCGAGAGTCATATAGGCTTTTGCCTTGAGAATCCCCATATGCAGAGACTGCAGGCGGAATCTGTCTCCGGTCCCTGCAAGGGCTTCGGCCAAATCCAATGTCTCGAAAGCCTTCACATAATCGCAGAGAGCAAGGTATGAGGAGGAAACATTCAAGAGTACAGTCAGCAGGTTTGATGTGTCTTTCGTATTTTCCAAAACCGACAAAGCCTTACTGTAATATGACAGGGACTCCTTGAAATTCATACTGTCTGCGGCAGCTTTCCCCCTGGAACAAAGGGAAAGCGCTTCCATCTGGTTCTGCGAGAAGCCCCTGAATCCGGAAATCTGGGCCGGGACATTCACAGAAAGCAGGACCAGTAACAACATGGCGAGTTTTTTCATTGTATATCCGGATCGATTAAAATAAAAGATGTCCAATAGTCAGGAGCAGACCATTTCTCCGTATTGCGCATTGCTCTCACCGCTCCCATAAAAGCATCGTACTTGCTCATACCCAACAGATAACGGTTCTGATAGAAAGTCCTCATCATGAATTCCGCCGGCTCATCCGCAATCTTTCTAAGACTGACAATGATAGACCTGGCCCCTGCCATTTTAAAGGCACGTTGAAGTCCGTATATTCCGTCATCTGCAATATATCCGCTGCCGGTATTGCACGCCGACAGGACCACCATGTCCGCAGAGCGAAGGTCCATGGATGCGATTTCTCCCGATGTCATTATGCCATCATCTTTGCCATCACGGCCCGATCTGATCGCACCCGCCATCATCAGTCCGCTTCTGGACATAAGGTCGCTGTCCGATACAGGGTCCGAATCTTCAGAAATTTCAAGCAATGACCTGTAATACCCATGCGTCGCCAAATGGATAATATTCTCATTCCCGCTGGCAATCCTGAAAACAGGTTCAGAAGCATATCTTCCGGTAAAAATATGGACAGTCGCACCGGTTTTCGCCAATATGGAATCTATCCCGTGGACTTCCCGGACGGCAGCAGGAAGATACGGCACCTGCGCCATATACCTTTTGTTGCCGGAGTTCAGTTCAAGCATATTCTCGAAAACCTTATCCGCCAGCCTCCTGTTTCCCCCTCCGGCTTCCGAAGCAAGTCTGTTGACGACTGAGGTCGGACGGGCGAAATCCGGACTTCCGTAAAGACCTGCAACGACAGAAGAATCATGTTTCCGTTTCTCGCTCACAAGTTCACGTGTTGAGGACAGCCGGTATACAGGATAGATATCGGAAAGGCAATATATCTGACTTTCAGGATCCTGCATTTTATCTGAAAACGGAAGATATTCCATTCCTATAAAATTAAGCTTTTCATCCGGAGACACGAAGATCCGTCCTTCCGAAGTCTTCGGGAAATGGCGTCTGATCCGTTTGCACCATATCGATTTCCCGATATAGACGGCAGCTCTTTTGTCTGTAAGTGCGGAATCGATATCCTTGAATCTGCCGATGCTTCCGTCTGTTATCCCGCTTTCTTTCAATATCTGTCGGAACTTTCCGTCCATAGTTCCGTTAAAATAATAATTGTCAGGCAGATCAATGAGCAAAGGTTTGTTCCAGCGGCGTTTGAGAAGCAATGCGTAATATCCGGAATCCGCACTGAAGAACTCAATGGCAAGATCGTCGTCTTCCAGACAGCTGCGGACGTCTTCCCAGCTGACATTCAAGTCATCATATTTGTCAGGAGAGAAAATGGCCCCTTTGGCTGCAAGCTTCCGCATTATGACCTGATCCAGCGAATCCGCCACACTGTCATCTTTACCTGAAACTATAATACTGTTCATCCTGCGATAGTCTTCCATAATGGTACTGTCGGCATTCGCATACAGAAATTCCGTATATGCCCTTGCGGTATTCAACAATATTCCTTTGGAAAACAGCACGGAATTATACGCGATTTCCGGAGAACCTTCTTTAGCAATACGGTGAAAATATCCTGAAGCATAATTCCAGTACCTGCGCCGCGCATCATCGGACATTGTGGAAAATCTCTTCATTACTCCTACTGCGTAGGAATCGTATGCTTCCGATGCCCATTTTATCGCCAAAGGATCATAATCCATAGCGCCATAAAGAGCAGACAGGACCAATACCTCATCTGCATACTGCTGGCTGGATTTGCCATAATAATCTCCGACAAGCCTGACTGCCTCTTTGGCATCTCTGATTGCCGATCTGACTTTCTGCCTTTCGCATTTTATGTTGATTCTCGTTTTCAAGAAATCTATTCTTGCAATGGTATCCGCTCCATTGAACGGTCCGGCTCCTGATTTCCCGTAAACAGACAGTGCCGCTTCCATCAATGCTTCGGCCCTGTCTGCATCTCCGGCCAGCGAATATACGTTCGCTATACTCAGAAGGGAGTAGGCATACTCCGGGGAGTCTTCTCCGTATTTCTCTGAAATGTTCTTCAGTCTAAGAAGATTCCAACGCACGGATTCCGTGAAACGGCCATGCATTGCATGGCAATAACCCAGCCGCAAATATACCGACGGCAACAGGTCTTCCCTAACTGTCCCGGACTCAATGGCTTTGGAATAATATACGGAAGCGGAATCAATGGCGGCTCCGACAATTTCATGATCATCCGAAAACCGGCTGACACTCCAGAAATAATCCGCTTTCTCCAGAAAAGAGACTTCACCCCATAACGTATTCTGGGCATGACAGACAGCACATGTAAGCAGAACGGATATGACGGCAAGCTGTTTTTTCATAAGGCTCATATTTTCACAAATATATGCTTTTTCTTCACCTGCAGTAAATATAAAACCGGATTATTTTTAATATTTTTGCATAAACTTTCTTGAATCTGACCTATATGCTGCCGGCTGTCTTTCATATATTATTCACTGCCCTCTCTCTGTCTGCAAGCCATCCCGACTCTCTCATGTCGCAGACGGACCATAAACCAGATTCGGCCGGAAATGTTTCTGCGTGCTTCAACGGAAAGTTCTCGTCTTTGCTGTATTCGGAAATACCGCACAAAAAAGCTTTTCTCTACAAGGTCAAGGCCTATGCGTACATATCCGATTCAGACAAACCTTCTTACTCTTTAGAATCCCCTGTAATGGATTTCAAGGTATCTTCCATGAGCGGGATTCAAAATCTCGAAGCCGGCCTGTCATTCGAATACATCAGGCCCAGACATGATAATCCGCTTAAGCCCGATTTTTCCTATGCTTTAGATGCCGGTTTCAAAAAACAGCAGTACCAATGCGACTACGGAGAAATAATGGGTATGTTTTCCCTGCAGTACATATCGCTGATGCCCAAAATGAGAATTGAAATATTGAGAGGAGTCGCTGATTTTTATACTATATCATTCATATTGGGCATCCGGAATACATTTCTGGTCGGCTTTTCAAAAACGAGAAGCAACCTCGCTTTATTGGGAGTCAACAAAAATATTTTCCCGAAAGCGAACAGCAGTGCCGTAATGGGATTTTCATATAAGCTTTTCTGCATCGAAATGGCTTATGAATTCCATTTCTATTTATATAGACAACCGATAGATGCCAATGAACTCTCTTATTATTCGCGGATGCCTTTCAGAATATCTTATGACAAAGAATTCATGGGTTTTAAATTAAAAATCCTGATTGACCTTTTCGGTAATTCATACTAAAATCAAAACAAGCGTCATGAATACAAGAATCATTTTCCCACTCATCTTTGCTGCAGTCCTGTTTTTTGCAAAGACCGGTGCAGCCGCACAGGAAGCCAATTCTTCCGGACATAAGGAAAATATATCCGAAAGAATCCAACTGACAATTTTCCAGAACAAGACAATTCTCCCCAACAAAGTGGCCCGTTCACAGATGGAACTCGACAGATACAGGAATGAAATCGACAACGGTACAAGACAGGGTGTTATCGGAAGCAGCATAGGATTCGTGAGCAATCTTGCCGCCAGATCGATAGTTTCAATCATAGAAAAATCCCGGGCAAAGAGAACCGTAGAATGGGCATCGCCTACGACACGCGATTATTTCTACAAAGACATTTCATTTTTGGGACCGCTTGATCCGTCTGGAATGCAGTTCAGCGGATTTTCCATGAGCAGGACAATCAATACGGACAATTCAGAAAACAAGGCGGACTCCATCGCCTTGTATCTCCAATGCAGTCTTCCGGACAGTCTGATAAAAAGCTTCATAGCCAATTCCAGGTTCACCCTTCAGCTGGACACCCTTATAATCGACCTGTCGAAAGTCCAGGCAAAATACACGGCAAAGAAAAAGATTTCCTTCGAGATTTCCATAACCATGACTTCGACATGGCTGGACGAGAATCTGGCAATCCATGAAAACCAGAAGCTCGGAGAGTTCAGAATCTGCCTGCCGGATATCAAATTCGACAAAAACAACCCAAAGGTCACGTATGGGAAAAAAGATTCAAACAATCTGCTAAGCGGATTCTGTTTTTTCATACCGAGATCCTACGGAGCATACGTAAACGGACAACAATACAAGGAATGCTGGGGGAAAGGGGAATTCGACATTACAATCAATGTCGTGGAATCGACGCGACGGAGCGGCAAGAGAAACTCCACGGCCGAATTCGCACTCGAATATTTCCAGTCTGAATTTCCTTCGGCAATTCAGGGCTTGGCAACAAACGATAACATCATGGGAGCAAAGACCGTAAAAATCATTACTTCCTATTAATCATCGAAAAACCGACCGGGGAGCGGGAAGGATGGTCCTGACTGCTCCCCTCTTCAGTGAATAATGTATTGTATGTGTCCACATAATTGAAGTATTCTTTACTGGCAACGGCAAAAAAGGCAGGATAATCAGTCTTTCCCGAATCGGAAACCATAAACGCTACGTCTGACATGGGAGCAACCCCAAATGTCAGCATGTCGCCGAGAGTATATATCGAGACATTGCCTGACTCCCTTTGTATGGCATAAACCGCAACATACAGGGAATCCGGCTCATAGTTCGAAACGACGGCGATTTCCCTGTCATCGAAATCTCCGATGTCCAACGATATCAGATAATCGAACGGTTTGCTGTAAAGGCTGTCAATACTGAAGATTCCGCCATTGCATTTTCCGACAAGCGAATAACCGACATCCTTGTCATCAGCCGTCAATTTATCGAAAACGGATATATAGTCCGATTCGTATCCTCTTCTTGTCTCTACATCCGAATACAAAGCCATATCTCCGCTTACTATCATTTCGGTTTTCATATCGTCGAGCCTGGTCAGCCGCACCTTTTTCGAAGAAGTTTCCTCCTCGATATCGCTTATCCTGAAAGAGGCTTCAGGAGACAGGGAAAGCATATACCTGAAGCCATTGTCCATAGACGCGAAAACCGCCCTGCAACCTGTACCTCCAGCCTCTACGGCATATTCATCCGTAACGACAGACATCGGGAACAATCTGGAAACGACCCCGTCCGCATCGACGGAATAGCACTCGCCGGTAATACAAAGTATCTGATATTCTTCAGCAAAACCTGCCAAAGGAAAGAACATCAATGCCGTAAATAAAATATTTTTCATTCCGATCCAGATTAATCGATAACATCCGTAAAATTACATAAAGTTTTCGATGTATTAGAACTGCATAAAAGTTCAGCCCCCATTTATCCTTAATATTTATTATCATTATTGCAGATATAATTATTATTTATAATACAATTCGTCACAACAAGTTATTTTATTATTATTAAAGTATTGAAACACAATGCACACAAAATAATTTTATTTGAATATTCACTTAAAAAATTATAATTTTAAATACACAAAGGGCCTGATTTTCAAACCGCTTGAGAAACTTAATTTGTTTTACCCTATAATTTATTAACAACTAACACCTGTTTTTATGAAAATCTCAACCTTTTTTGCCTGTGCGGCCTATTCTGCATTGGCCTTGTGGGCTCTTACCGGTTGTAAAGAAGAAGAACCGGCGGAAACCGGATTGTACTGTCAGGCCTCGAAGCCATGACTGACTACACTCTCTATCTTGCCGCGACTACTACAGAGGAGACATACTACGGCGAGATTCTTACCGTGAACTTCTCCACATCGGACTTTGAAGAGGATGTGACCCTGGTCGACACATATTATGACGGCTTCTCCATCCATGTCAAAATGCCGGAAAGCGTCAAGCAAGCCGGCAATGTCCTCCGTTACACTTACGGCAACCTGGTAATGTATAACACCAACAAGTCCGGATGGATGGCGACTTCAGACGCATCGATGCTTGAAGCGAATGGAGGACAGTACATGGAAGACAGCCAGACAATCACTTACAATGACGAGAATGCCTACTATGTCGATGAATTCGGAGAAGAAGTAGTCCTGCACGACCCTATCGTGCCAGGAGAACCTGTGGTATTCTTTGCCGGAGAATTCGGATGGGGAGAATCCATGTACGGATGGGGAGAAGGCTGGTATGCAGCCAGATTCGACGAGGCGGCTTATCAGGATGCCTTATGGGGAGGCACCGGAGAAGTGAATGAGGATGATTTCTGGTCAGGCTACTTCTATAAAACCAAGTTTACAGTACGCGAACCTGAAGTACTCGACGCAACCGTAGATGTCGACTGCTCAAATGTGCAGGCAGTTACAGGCACTATCAAATTCACGCCGGATGATGAGGTACTGCAGTATTGTGTCGTTGTAACAGACGAAACAAGCTACCAGATGGTTCTGGATTATCTGGACGGGAATAAAGATTATCTCCAATGGTTCACGACATCCTATTATGCTTCATTCATGCTCGGGATGAGAACTTTCCAGGGCAACACCGAAATAGACCTTACAGACTATCTTTATCTTCAGGAGCAGTCGCACTACCACGTGCTCGTGACGGCGATGGGAGATGAGGAAGGCATGACACAGTCTTTCCGGCATGTCGAATTCGACACGACAGAAAAGACGATGGAAGCGCCTGTGGTAACAGTGACAGCTGTCGAGAACACGGACAAACCGTTTGAAGTAAGCTTCAATGTGAAAAATACCGGGAATGTGGAAGTCGCATCTGCAACATATGCAGCCAACTACGAAAGGGACTGGGCGGCAGCTCTCCAGTACATGACATACGCCGACATCACTGCCTCCGGAAATCCTCTGTCCGATGCTGACGTAGCCCAGATAAATTCAGAAGAAGGACTTACGCTGACCTTCAGCACAATAGACGGGATGACCACAAGACTTGCCATTCTCGCATACAATGTCGAGCAGACCCCTAATGACCTCAATGCAGAGAGTTGCCCTGCAATCGCCGACAATACGTCTCCTGACCAGCCGGATGCAGAACGGGTGGATTCCGAACTGTTCTCTGAGCTTGAAGGAGAATGGACAATGACGGCCAATACCTCATCCTACGACTATTACGAAGGCGGCTATGTAGATAACGGACCTCAGTCGGTAAAAGTGACGGTATACAATGGCATTCATGACTATCCGGAGACTCTTCCTTCCGAAGTATACGGATATTATACAGGCATGTCCAAAGAAGAAGTAGACGCCCTTTATGACGAATTCAAGATGGAGGCGGAGGCATTCAATGCAAAGGTACGCGGACAGAACCGCCTTCTCTGCCTCGGATTCGGATATGAGGCGGCCAACAGCTATTCGGGACCGGTATTCTCTGTCACTACTCCATATGAACTCTTCTGCAATTCCGAGTACAGTTCATACGATGTGGCATCGCTGTTCTATGACTTCGGACCTAAATGGTATCTCCAGGTAGCAAAAGACGGCTCGGTGAGCGCTCCGTTCAATTCATCGAGGATGTATCCTCTCCAGGCTTGGACTGACAACGTCTACTACCTTGCAGGATTCGGCGATGCAGGATTCGTTTCCGTAGCCGCTGACAACAGCGACCTTGCATTCCCGGTTGAAGTTTCATCCGACAGGAACACGGTAACCGTCAGTCCGTACGTTGTAGAAGGACAAAACCTGTATCCTAATGCCATCTACATCAACTATGGATACGGATACCTCGGAGGCAACAGGATTTCTTCAGCACTTACACTTACAAAA
>JADIMH010000035.1 GCA_017694885.1 Candidatus Cryptobacteroides faecipullorum
TCTGCGTGAAATGCGGAAGCATAGCCAACCATTCACACCGGCTTTCTTCCTGCGACCAGCTTGTCGTTCTCGGAGAAAAAGACACATACGAGCCTCTCTGCAGGCACTGTTTCAACGAGGCGGTGAAAAACTCCGGCAAAGGCGCCGATATGGAATGACCGGGGGAATCATTTTCTCGGATGATGGGCCAGGACGGTCTTCTGCCATACGCTTTTTTCAATGTGGGTATAGATTTCCGTAGTAAGGATGCTCTCATGTCCGAGCATTTCCTGTACGGCACGCAAGTCTGCGCCGTTTTCAATAAGATGCGTCGCGAATGAGTGCCTGAACGTATGGGGGGAAATCTCCTTGCGGATACCGGCAAGCACAGCCTGTTTCTTTACCATGTTGAATATCGAAATCCGGCTCAGTCTCTTCCCGAACCTGTTCAGGAACAATATGTCCTCTGACGCCTTGTCATAAGGTTCCTGTCTCATGTCCAGATACTTGCAGATATATTCCAGAGCCATGTCGCCTATCGGCACAAGCCTCTGCTTGTCGCCCTTTCCGATGACCCGGACGAACTTTTCCTTTATGAATATGTCTGAAATCCTCAACCCTGCCGCCTCCGAAACGCGCAGTCCGCATCCGTAAAGGACTTCAAGGATGGCCCTGTCCCTGACTCCGCAGACATCATTCATCTGCACCGAGTCCATAATCCTTTCTACCTCCCCGACAGAAAGCACTTCCGGGAGATAGCGGCCTATCTTCGGTGAATCCAACGAATCGCAAGGATTCTCCCTGACCAGCCTTTCGGATACCAGATAATTGAAAAATGATCTCAGCGCACTCAGGAGCCTGGCCTGCGAACGCTTTGAATAGCCTGTACGCGCCGACAGATAAGCTATGATATCATCTGCAGTCACTTTATCAGAAGACAGGCCCTCTTCAGAGCCGAGGAAAAGGACGATGTCCGAACAGTAGGCCGAAGCCGTGTTCGGAGACATCGCCCTTTCGACTTTAAGATACCGGGAATAATCCTTTAAAATATTTTTGTCATTATCTGTCATGACGTTCCTGTGCGGACTGCAATCTGACGGATATGCCGTCCCGACTGCTACAGAGTAGCATATTTCCTGCCGTACTGAAGCATCTGACCGAGATAGTCATCAGTATATACTACCTTGTAATCCACGACTTTGCCGTTTTTCTCGACAGGCACGATGTCCGGATTTACAAATCCTCCGTAAGGCTTCAGGCCGAGAGCATCATATCTGGCCCTGACTTCCTTATGCAGTTCCGGATCGATATTGACCGCATATGTCTCCACCAGCTTTTTACCTGCCTCGTAATCCCCTTCGGACTTGATTCTCTGCACCTCGGCGAGAAGCCTTCCGAACAGGCCGCGAAGCGCTTCATAATCATTGACTACGAAATAAGTCTTTCCTTCACGGACTTTCTTCTCGATGACATTGTCCGCCTTGCCCTGCTCGTAGCACCAGTCGGCGATAAGCTTACGGTTCTGCATGTGGGCCTCGGTATTTTTCCTGCCGAGCTCGACACGGCTGAACTGGACCATTGCACCGTTTCTTATATAGTTGGAATACTGTGCTTTGTATGCCTCGCTGTCAGGAAGGATTCCCAGTTCCACCAGTTTCGGATCAGCTATATAGTAAAGGCCGAACAGGTCAGCCCTTGTCTCCTCGAGAGTAGAACTGTATTCTTTCAGGGCATTCGGCGATACGCCGGGAAGGATCTGTCCTGAGCCGTGTCCCAGACATTCATGCAGGTCAGTATGGATCTCGTCGGTTATGGAAAGGTACTTCTTTGCCATTGCGATTTCATTCTCATCCCATGCGAACTCGTTCAGGGTGTTCTTCGGGGATTCCTGTGCCGCCAAGTCATATGCATGAGTGATATTTGCAATGGTAACCGATTTGGAACCGTATTCTTTCCTGATCCAGTCGGCATTCGGAAGATTTATACCGATAGGGGTAGAAGGGTAGCAGTCTCCTCCGAGAGTAGTGGCATTTATAACCTTGGCGGAAATCCCTTTTACGGTTTTTTTCCTGAAACGAGAATCCACCGGAGAATTGTCTTCGAACCACTGGGCGTTTTCACTCAGGATTTCAGTCCGCCGGGATGCATCATGATCCTTGATGTTCACAAGTCCTTCCCAGCTGGCCTTGCGCCCGAGCGGATCGCTGTAGTCTTCGATGAACCCGTTGACGAAATCCACCGTTCCGAGAGTATCACGGACCCACTCGATGTTGTATTTGTCCCAGAGTTTCAGATCTCCGGTCCTGTAATACTCGACAAGCGTAGCTATATACTGCCTCTGAAGGTCGCTTTCAGCTACAGCCGCAGCTTTTTCAAGTTCTCCGACTATCTTTTCTATGGCCCCGGAATACAGGCCGCCTATCCTGTAGACTTCTTCCCTGACCACTCCGTCCTGTCCCTTGACCACCTTGCTGTTGAGTCCGTACGATACAGGGGTTTCATCGGAAGGGTCAGCCATGTCATGGTAGAACTTCTCGACTTCTTCGCGCGTCACGTTCTCGTAAAAGTTCACGGCAGATTCCGCCACTATGTCTGCGTCAGGATCGCCGGACTTTCTCTGAGGATAGAGGTCCGGATCATAAATCACGTCCAGGAGCAGATCCGCCGATGACATATCGCAGCCGGATTCCTTCATAAGCATCCTGAAGTACTCTTCAGGACAGTCCGGGAAAAACTTGTCCTCGGCATAATGATGGTGTATGCCGTTACTGAAGAAAACCCTTTTTGCGTATACGGTGAAATCCTGGAAATCACCGCACTCCCTGTCGCCTTTATAGTTTTCAAGAATGCTTTCGAGAACTTTGCGCACAGGCAGGTTATACTTGCAGTGCTGGTCCCAGAGGATATCCCTGCCGTATTTTGCAGCTTCCCCCAGATGATAGACATATTCTTTCTGCTGAAGGGTCAGCCCGTCCCAGCCCGGTATCCGGTAACGCATGATCTTCAGATCCGCAAATTCATCTATCAGATACCTGAAATCCTTGTCCTGCTGCTCATGCGCGGAATTTCCGCATGATACCGAAACTGCCGTCAATGCTGTAATAGCCGTCATTTTTATAATCCTGTTCATATTCATTCAAACTGAAAATCCTGTAAATATACATTATTTTAAAGGTATTTCCATTGCGAGAACAGGGATTAATGCTACTTTTGCATGTTTTGCGATTGAAAAGATGGAATTATTGATGAAAATACTCAGGGCCACAGCCCTGGTTTTCCTGCTGGCAGCCTCCGCCTCCTGCAGGAAAATCGATGTAGAACCTGCTGAAAGGGACCGTGTACTGATATATTACGCAGCCGGATTCAATAACATCAGCTCTTATCTTGACGAGGATATAGAAGAACTTTGCACCAAAGGATACATACCTGAGAAAAACAGCCGGAATGTCCTGCTTGTTTTCCGGAACCTTGCCGACGGCAGCTATACCACACCGGCCACGCCCGAACTTTTCAGGGTATACAGGGGCAAAAAGGGCAATATCATAAAAGAGACCGTCTTCACATTCGAGCCTGGCACCGTAGCTGCATCCGCAGGCACCCTTTTCGCTACGCTTTCATATGTAAGGTACAATTACCCGAGCGACAAATACGGCCTGATCTTCTCTTCCCATGCCACAGGATGGCTTCCGGCTTCACATACTACCTTGAAGTCCAGAGCAGGTTCGTCGGCATCTCCGTCTTCAATAGGCAACGAATACAGCCCGGAGACAGGTCTCGGCATCCAGTATGAGATGAATCTCGCCGATTTCGCCGACGCCATTCCCATGCACCTCGACTACATACTCTTCGATGCATGCTTCATGGGCGGAGTGGAAGTGGCCTATCAGCTGAAAGACGTGTGCGACAGAATCGCTTTTTCACAGGCGGAAGTCCTGGCAGACGGGTTCGACTACACCACCATGGCCACATACCTTCTCAGGTCCGACTGCGACCTTTACGGAGTATGCAAGGCATATTATGACCATTATAAGAATCTCACCGGAGAAGAGAACTCGGCTACAGTATCGCTTGTCGACTGCAACATGCTGTATAAACTTGCCCTTGTCTGCAAAGACATATTCGAAAAACACAGGGACGGACTCAGCCTGATCGATCCGGACAATGTGCAATGCTTCGGTAGGGAATCCCGGCACATGTATTTCTATGACCTGAGGGATATCATGAACCAGCTTGATCTGACCAGAGAGGAAAAGGACAGTTTCGACTCCGCACTGGATGAGTGCATCATATATGCCGCCACTACCGGACGCATGATCAATATCCGGATAGACGAATTCTGCGGACTGAGTTCATACTGCCCCAACAAGTTCACTTACGATGAATTCTATAAGACACTTGCCTGGAATCAGGCCACTGAGATGATCAAGTAAGGATTACTGTTCTTTCGTAGCTGGAGCGGGAGCCGGTCTTGTGTTCACCGCATTCATGGCCCTGTCCGGACCTACCGTAGCAAACGCCTTGATGCCTTCGATCACCCGATGGCAGATCTGGGGCATACGGGACTTGTCTTCAGGGCTGAGTTCCCCCAATACGAAATCTATCTGCCCTCCCCGGCTGAAGTCATTACCTATGCCGACCCGGATACGGGCATAATCCTGCGTACCGAGCATCTCAGTAATGTTTGTCAGTCCGTTATGTCCACCGGCACTGCCTCCCTTCCGCAGACGCAGAGTACCGAACGGCAGATTCAGATCGTCAGAAACGACTATAAGGTTTTCTATGGGGATTTTCGTTTCGTTCAGCCAGTAACGTACCGCCTTGCCGCTGAGGTTCATGTATGTGGAAGGCTTTATAAGAATGAATTTCCTGCCCTTGAAACTCACCTCGGCCGTACTGGCATAACGTCCGGTTTCAAAAACAGCATTGGATGCCTGAGCCCAGGCATCCAACACCATAAATCCCATATTATGTCTGGTATTCGCGTACTCGGCCCCTATGTTGCCGAGCCCGACCACCAAAAAACTGTTCGACATAATCAAATCATTTATCCGTACTTTTAGGCATTGGCCTGGGCAGCAGCCTGTGCGGTAGCACGTGTAGGCCTTACGGAGCAGATAATGGTAGCCTTCGGAGAAACGATAGTAACACCCTCGTAGTGAAGGTCTCCTGCTACGATCTGCTTGCCGATCATGAGTGAAGTGACGTCTACCTCAAGCTCGTCAGGAAGCTCGTGAAGGTGAGCGCTGATACGCAGTTTGCGGCTTGATACGAGAAGCTTGCCTCCCATCTTGACACCTTCGGAATGACCTGTAATCTTGACAGGGACATCGATAGCTACAGGTTTCTCCTCGGATACTGCGAGGAAATCCACATGAAGAGCCTCGTCGGTTACAGGATGCCACTGTACTTCGTGAAGGACTGCATAATATTTCTGTCCGTTGTCAAGTTCAAGATCGATGATATATGAATTCGGAGTATGGGTGACGGTCTTAAGATCCTTTGCGTTTACGGTAAAGAGAACGTTCTCCATTCCAAGTCCATAGATGTTGCAAGGTACGAGACCGGCCCTGCGGATGCTCTTTACGGCAGCCTTGTTACCGACTTCACGTACAGAGCCTTTCAATTCGATGTGTTTCATGTTTTCTTTAAATTTAAAAATGTGTTACTCAGTTCGTTATGCACGAACCCCATTGCACCAAAAAGCCTGCTGCTTTTTATGGGGCTGCAAAGATAGTCATTAATTATTGAATTCCTCTCATTTTTTCTGAAAAATAATTCGCTTAAGCCATGAAAGCGACTGCAATTTAATTCTTTATGAGAATTTGTTTGGCTATTTGGATTTTAATACCTAACTTGCAACAGTTTTGATGCTTAATGTTTAACGAACTATTAAAATTTTAACTAACATGAAAGAGCTTGTAGATCAGATCAAAGCTGAGTATGAAGTCTTCGAGAAGAATGCTGAGGCTCAGGTAGAGAAAGGTAACAAAGCAGCCGGAGCCCGCGCTCGTAAAGCAGCTTTGAACATCATGAAAATGATGAAGGAGTTCAGGAAAGTCTCAGTGGAGAACTCCAAATAATTCATTTTCTCAAGCTTACGGCTATGAAAGGCGGTTTGGACATGCAAGCCGTCTTTTTTTTGTGCGCCGCAATCCAGGCGGCTGTTCCGAATGGATAGAGCCGCCGCTGAAAATTTTAAAAAATTACGTATTCCGATGCAACATTATCATGCACCTCTGCATCTATGTGTCAGGTTTAGGTTTTAGTACACGTTTAGGAGTCGGTTTACGTAGCAGTTCCCGGCTCCTTTTCCTTTTTCGCACACGGACTGCCTCCATATTGGCAAACATGTCCTATATTTGCCTCTTCAAATTTATGGCAAATGGATTTCATCACCGTTATAGACTATCTCGGAACATTCGCATTTGCGATAAGCGGCATACGGCTGGCAGCAGCCAAGAATTTCGACTGGTTCGGAGCCTACGTCGTAGGATTCGTTACGGCGGTAGGAGGAGGGACGCTGCGTGATGTAATGCTGGACATCACGCCGTTCTGGATGGAGCAGCCTTCATATGTGATAATAACCGCCCTGGCACTCGTATTCGTAGTGATATTCAGAAAACAGGTCGTGCGGCTCGACAATACGTTCTTCATATTCGATGCGATCGGCATAGGGCTGTTTACGGTAGTCGGAGTCGAAAAGAGTATCGATGCAGGATATCCGGTATGGGTAAACATCATAATGGGAGCCATCACCGGTGCCGCAGGAGGAATGTTCCGCGACATCTTCATTAATGAAGTCCCTCTCATATTCCGAAAAGACATCTATGCACTTGCCTGCGTAGGCGGAGGCGTCGCATACTATATCTGCACATGGACAGGATGCTCGCATATCGTCACGCAGATCATCGCCGCAGTCACTGTGATTCTCATAAGGATCCTGTCCGTGAAATTCGGCATAAGCCTCCCGTCGCTGCGGAGCGTGGAGGAAGTGGAGGCTACCCGCCCCGGGAAAAAATGACAATCCTGGAAACAGCCGTCCGTCAGCAGGACAGAAGCGTCTCCAGCTGTTTCATCACATACGGTTTCCATGACCTTATTACAGCCTCGAAATCATCCGGCGGACCGAAGAAGACCCTTTCGGCAAGGTTACGTGTCAGGAACGGATATGCAAGCAGCCCGAAGAATGTATAGAAGATGGCATATATCGGGACTTGTCTTATATTGCCTTTTTCCATCTCGTCCCTGAAATATGAGACAAGGCATGCGGCATGCCGTCCCATATCAAGGCTGGATGCAGTCTCCAGCAGATGCCCGGCATCCCGCTGTATTTCCAGCACGATGAAAACAGGCAGGGACGGTTCGGCAAGGAATATGGAAATATACATGTCCGCAAGTCTTGAAAGCTTCTCAATCGCAGGGGATCCGTCCTTCAATATCCCTTCCATCTCAGGCACAAGTGTCTGGATAATACCTCCGAATACCGCCTGGAACATTTTTTCTTTCGTCCTGAAGTAATAGTGCAGGGCGGGTCTGGTTATTCCGGCCGCTTCAGCTATGTCACTCATGCTCGTCTGCCCGAAACCTTTCCTGATGAAAAGCTCCTTGGCCGCAGCCACTATCCTCTGCTCCTGATCCATGTTATTCTGCATCGGCATAATCGTCCTTTTTAATATTGTCGGCAAAAAGCATCATGCGGTTCGTCACATTCACATCGCTGACTCCGCTGTCGAAGTCCAGGGAAAGCAGATTCAGCCCAGGGCACATCTTCTTCAGTTTGTTCTCTATCCCTTTTTCAACTATATGGTTGGCTATGCATCCGAAAGGCTGCAGTGAAATCACGTTTTTGACCCCTTCGGCATAATACGACAGGATTTCTGCGGGAAGAAGCCACCCTTCACCGAACAACGCGTTGAGAGAAATTATCCTGCGGGCCTGCTCCGCTTCATGGAATATATCCCCGAACGGCCTGTAGTACCGGAAAGCCGAACATGTTTCGTTTATGCCGCGGATCCTGTCCATAAGGAAATTATACAGGCCGCTGAAAACGAATTCAGGAACCCATCCTTTTTCGAGCCTGGTAAGTTTTTTTGTCCTCCTGTTTACGAAATACTGCATGAAAAAGTCGGTCAGTATCGGAGGAACGATTTCTATCCCCTGCCCTACCAGCCATCCGGTCACGTTCTTATGGGCATACGGATTGAATTTCAGGAAAATTTCCCCGACGACTCCCACCTTCGACGTCCGACGGTCATCGCAGATGGCGTTGAATTCAGCCGCAGCCGCCTTCAGAAGTCCGGTAAGGGCAGCAGCATAGTCCCGGCTTTCCGATATTGCCACGGCTCCCGAGCGGAGGTATTTGTCTTTAAGCCTGTCCGCTTCGCCCTTGACTGTTTCGCGGACCACGGAAGGATAATAGAACTTGGCGATACAGTCGCTGTATAATATTGCATACAGGGCAGGAACGGTAATCCTTGCCCAGTTGACCTTGAAACCGGGCTGATAGTTCCTTATTCCGGCAGCGAACGACACGGAGATGACCGGCACTTCTCCATAGCCGGCGTCTACCAGAGCCTTCTTTATCAGAGAAATATAGTTGCTGGCCCTGCACTGTCCACCGGTCTGGGTAATGGCGACTGCCGTATTGGAAGGATCATATTTTCCTGATTGATAGGCTTTTATTATATCCCCTACAATAAGGGTGGCAGGATAGCACACTTCATTGTTGGCATATTTCAGTCCCAGTTCGCCTGAAAGAGGGTCGCTTATAGGAAGATTTTCCACATCATATCCTGCCAGTTTCATCACGGCGGGGATAAGAGGGGAAATGAACGGCGTAAAGAACGGGGCAAGTATCTTCCTTTTCCTGTCCTCATTACGGAAGACAGGAACGGAACGGAAATGCTGCCATTTTCCCACGGCAGTTCCTGAATGCCTGAGGCTTTCGATAAGTGAGCGGACACGGAGCTTCATGGATCCGGCGTTATCTATGTCATCCAGTTTCAACGTTGTCATGGATTTTCCGTGCCTCATCACCATATCGCGCACTGCATCTGTCAGAAAAGCGTCAGGTCCGCAACCGAAGGAAGTCAGCTGGATACACTGTACGTCGCCAGGCTGCGACGCCCCCCATTTGGCAGCTTTCAGTATACGGTTCGTATAGGCCCACTGCGACACGAAATGCACATCTTCCAGAGGTATGTCACGGCCTCTGACAATATCGTCCGAAATTACATTCACTCCCATGTCGGCCACCAGGTCAGCCACTTTATGCTGAATGAGGGGATCGGCATGGTAAGGCCTGCCTATCAGTAAAATAGTCAGTATCCCTTTTCTTCCGGCATCCTCCAGTATTTCCTCGCAGGCCTCCTTCACCTGCCTCTCGTATATGTCCTGGGCTTTCCAGGCTGCATCCAGGGCATGAAGGGCAGTATCCCGCGACACGCCATAACCGGCGAGGAAACCGATGCACTGGACATTCATTGTCTCCCTGTCCTTGAAAGATATCACAGGAGAATCCACAGGAATCTCCGCCTGGACACTCCTCACTACCTCAGAATATCCCGTAACTATCGGACAATTATAGCTGTTCTGCTCTTTACCGGCCCGTTCATACACGACAAACGGCATGAAAATGCGGTCTACTCCACGATCCTGCAGATCTCTGATATGGCTGTGTACGATCTTTGCCGGAAAGCATATATTGTCCGACATGACCAGTCTCGCACTGCCTTCATATGCATGGCCTGAAGAAGGAGAAGACAGTACTGTCCTTATCCCGCATGCCGTAAACAGGGCATGCCAGAACGGATAATCTTCATACATGTTGAGCACCCTCGGTATGCCTACTGTCATGACAGGGTCCGCCACCTCTGCCACGCGATCGAAAAGCAGGGAATATTTGCGTCCGTAGATGTCCAGTCCCTTCGTTTTGGCGGAATCGCCGTTGACAAAGACTTTCTCGCACCTGTTTCCGGAATAATAGTCTTTGCCTCCGGCAAACCTGTAACGGTTCACCAGGCATCGGTTCTCGCATCCGTGACAGTTGAGGGTCCTTATCTGATAGCCTGACTTCCGCAGCATGGATTCCAGAGTAACATGACCTGAACGGCTGATCTCGCCCGACATGTATTTTTCCCTGGCATAAAGGGCGCACCCGAAAGCCCCCATAAGTTCAGGATGGTCGAACCTTCCGACACGGCATCCCGTAAGGTTTTCAAGTGCCTTTACCACAGCATCGTTGCGCATGGTTCCGCCCTGTACTGTAATATGCGAGCCGAGCTCCGATACATTTTTAAGTTTCAGCACCTTATAAAGACAATTCCTTATGACGGAATATGAAAGTCCAGCCGCGATGTCTTCTATTTCCGCCCCTTCGCGAAGGACCTGCTTGACTTTGGAGTTCATGAACACCGTACATCTGGTGCCCAGATCGCAAGGCGCCTTGCTCCTGCATGCAGCCAAGGCAAAATCAGAGGTTCCATACCCGAGAGACTTGGCAAAAGTCTCTATGAATGACCCGCATCCGGAAGAACATGCTTCATTTATCTCTATCCTGCCTATAACCCCTCTGTCCACGAAAATGGCCTTCATGTCCTGACCTCCGATATCAAGTATGAATGATACGTCAGGATCCATATATGAAGCGGCACGGTAATGGGCCATGGTCTCCACTATACCGGCATCCAGACGGAAAGCGGCCTTGACCAGATCCTCTCCGTAACCGGTGGAACAGCTTCCTATGAAATTCAGTTCCGCCCCTGCCCCGGAACATTCCTCACGGAGTTTCTCCAGGCCGGCCCCGACCGCCTTTACAGGATTGCCTCCATTGGGGCAATAATATGAATACAACAGTTTCGAATCGGTATCGGTAACAACGATCTTGGTCGTAGTTGATCCGGAATCTATCCCGAGGAATACATCATGGGAACCGGGTCTGAGCCTGGCTGTACCGATCCTGGCCTCCGACTTCTCCTTCTTCCACGCAGCGTATTCCCCGCTGTCTTTGAACAGGGGGGCAAGACCGCCGGAAACCTGCCGTCCGGCGAGCAGTCTTTCTTCCATGACGGAAAGGACCCGTGAAATCTTCATGCTGCCGCTTCCGGCCGAAAGGGCTGCCCCGTAAGCGGTCATCAGGCTTCCGTCTTCCGGAAGTACGATATCTCCGTCCTCCAACGAAAGATAATCCTTGAACGACTTCCTAAGCGCAGGGATGAATGTCAGAGGTCCGCCGCACATAAGGACAGGAGGCTTTATTTCCCTGCCATGGGCCAGAGTCACGACTGTCTGCAGAGTGACAGCATGGAAAATGGAAGCCGCGATATCTTCGATTCCGGCATTCCTGGAAACAAGATTCTGTATATCTGTCTTGCAGAATACTCCGCATCTTGAAGCTACGGGATAGATTCTTCCGGCCTTCATCGCCAGTTCCCCGAGCTGTTCCACAGACTTTCCGAGGATTATGGACATCTGGTCGATAAAGGCACCGGTACCGCCGGCGCAATTCCCGTTCATCCGCAGGTCGGAAACCGTACCGGAATCGAAAAATACCACCTTGGCGTCCTCTCCTCCGATATCTATCATGGTAGATACCTGGGGATAACCGTCCTTTATGGCTTTAGTGGCGGCGACTACTTCCTGCACGAAAGGGAAAGAGCATTTTTCGGAGATGCCCATTCCGACAGAACCCGTAATGCAGACAGCCGTCCCGACATCGCCTGAAACTTCCATGAACTCCTTAAAAAAACCGGAAACCGTTTCTTTTGCTCTGGCATTATGCCGTTCATATCTTGAAAACACTATCTTTCCGTCAGGCCCGATGACAACCATCTTTGCCGTCGTCGAGCCGACGTCAATACCTGCTTTATAACAATGGGAAAACATTTGCGAATGTCCGTTTAATACAAATAAAAAGTGTCTGACACATATGTCAGACACAAATGTAAAAATATTTTCCTGCCGTTGGTAAAAAAACTACAGGGATTCTATCAGTTCGGTAAACAGGATAGTCATCCTGTCTGCCGCAGCATCGGCTGCAGCAACTACGTCATCTCCGTTGTTTTCATAATCATCGGCATAATCGTCATGGGCCTCATTTGTTATCACTGACATGCCGAATACAGGGACAGACATGTGGCGGGCCGTGATTACTTCAGGAATTGTCGACATTCCTACCGCATCCGCCCCGATCAGACGGAAATACTTGTATTCCGAAGGGGTTTCATATGACGGGCCGGTTCCTGCCAGATACACCCCTCTCTTGAGTTCTATCCCGTTCTCGGCGCCTATTATCTCGGCTTTCTTTATCAGCTGCGGGTCATACGGCCTGGTCATGTCCGGAAATCTCGGTCCGAATTCATCCATATTCTTGCCTATCAGAGGGTTCGGAAGAAGATTTATATGATCCCTTATTATCATCAGGTCACCGATCTTGAAATCGAAATTGACCCCGCCGGCAGCATTGGACACGAACAGGTATTCTATACCAAGGACTTTCATAACCCTTATGGGAAGGGTGACAAGTTCCATGGAATACCCTTCATAATAATGGAATCTGCCCTGCATGGCCACTACAGTCTTGCCTCCGAGCGTCCCGGCGATGAAATTTCCCTTATGCCCCACTGCAGTGGAAACGGGAAACCCCGGAATCTCCCGGTAAGGGATCACAACCGGATCGGCAATACTGTCTGCAAGTTTTCCCAGACCGCTGCCCAAGACTATTCCTGCCAGAGGCTTTCTGCCTCCGATTTTTCCGGCAACGTATTCCGCCGCCGTCCTGATTTTCTCAACTCTTGGATCTTCGTTCATATCGTGTCGGTATTATTGTGGTAAAATTATCTGATCTTTGACAGAACCCTGGACGCTTCATGAAGGACCTTTTTTTCATCGGGAATCTCTCTTGAACGCATGACGAACTTCCCTTGGCAGATGACCGAATCAATGCAGTCGCTGTGCGCCGAATAGATGAAATCGGCAAGGAAAGGTGCAGGAGAAAGGAAAAAGGAATTGTCGGTATCGACGATAAGGATATCCGCCTCCCTGCCTTCCTCTATACGTCCGGTATTCAGACCGAGAGCCTCTGCCCCGTTGACGGTGGCCATCGACAGAAGATCATCAAGAGGCATTGCCGCAGGATCCTCCCGCCATGCTTTCTGGACCATTGCCGCAGTCTTCAGGGCTTCGAGAATATCCAGATTATTCGATGAAGCGCAACCGTCGGAACCTATGCAGATTCGTGCTCCGGCTGATTTCAGTTCATTGTAAAGGAACCGGTATCCCGATGAAAGCTTGAGGTTGGAGTTTATGTTGTGGACGCATGTCACCTTCCTCCGGCCCAGGATTTCTATGTCTTCTTCCGAAAGCCAGAGGGTATGGGCGGCAATGGTGTCCGGTCCCAGAAGACCGAGCCTGTCGGCATACTGGACGGGGGTCAGTCCGTGGGCTCTTACGCAGTCCTCGACCTCTTTCCTGGTTTCGCTGAGATGTATATGCAGTTTCAGGCCGTTCCTGGCTGCAAATTCGGAAGCCCACCGCATGAGTCCTTCGGTTACCGAATATACGGAGTGGACTCCTACAATGAAAGCTCCTTGTCTGCCCCAGGTCTTCGACTGCTCGAAAATTTCTTCACACCGTTCCTTCTCCGCCTCGGCGGTTTCCTTATCGTTCCTGTCGATCAGGACATGCGAGACGACCGGGCGCAGTCCCGACTCTACGGCCGCCCGGTATGAAGCTGCAGGGAACCAGTAATGGTCATTGAATGTCGTGGTACCGGTCCTTGCCATTTCCAGGCATGCCACTCTGGTACCCCAGTAGACAAACTCTTCATCAACTCCTGACTCTATATCCCATATTTTTCTGAGCCATGTATGAAAAGGCACATCCTCGCCCATTCCCCTCATAAGGGTCATGGCTGCATGGATGTGCATGTTTACGAATCCGGGGACAGCCACCTTCCCTCTGCAATCGACCGGTTCCGCATCCTGCGCCCCGCACTGACCTGAAATACTGCGGATCACGCCGCCTTCAATAAGGATATCATGCTCCCTGTCCCCTTTCCCCGCTATCTTTATATTTTTAAGAAGTATCGCTTCCATATGCATACAGTTAATTTTCCAAAGATAAAGAATCTGTTTTGATTTTTGCATAAATACTTATCTTTGCCCCCGGTAAAAACGACTTTTATGGAAATCAAGAAAAACCTTTATCCGATAAAGTTCATCCCTGTGGCCATGGAAAAACCTTGGGGAGGCAATGCTCTGATAAAAAAACTCGGAAAAGAGTTCGTGGAGTGCGACGAGGACGGCAACGAGGTGAAACTGACATCCGGAGACAAGATCGGAGAGAGCTGGGAAATGTCCGACATGGGATTTGTCGATTCGGTCGTGGCAAACGGCTGGCTGGCAGGAAACACCTTCGAAGAAATCATGGAGACATATTTCGAAAGGATCGTAGGAGAAGATGTCTACCAATATTACGGAAGGCAGTTCCCTGTCCTGGTGAAATTCCTCGACATACAGGGCCGGATGTCGGTCCAAGTCAACCCTGACGATGAAATAGCCGGGCAGAGATACGACACTCTCGGCAAATGCAAATTCTGGTATATTATGGACGCTGCTCCGGATGCCAGAATCTATATGGGATTCAAACAGGAAATATCCGCACGGGAACTGTACGACAGATGCCGGGACGGAAGCATCACGGATGCGATGAATGCAATCAGTCCCAGAAAAGGGGACTCCCTGCTGATCAGACCGGGTACGGTACATTCGGCAGAAGGAGGCCTGCTCATAGCTGAGATCCAGGAATCATCGGACATGACATTCAGGCTGTTCGACTGGGGCAGGGAAAATAATCCGGCAACTGCCCGGCCGATGCACCTCGAAGAAGCTTTCGACATCATCGATATGGGACAGTACGACAGTACCGGCTACAGGAAAGGGCCTCTCTGGGGAAAGGATGCTTCTGCATCCGCAGCCGGGACACATTCCGGCACCGATGTCACGGAGACTCTGGCTTCAGTGCCGCAATTCACTGTCAACGGTATCAAAGTGCATGAACCGCTTGAAATATCTACGGAGCATTTCGGCAGCTTCCTCATATACATATGCATAGAAGGAGGGGCGGACATCCAGTTTCCTTCCGTAAACGGTGACGGGAGAAAATGTACGGAAAGCTGCCGGCTCGGAAAAGGGGAAACAGTACTGATTCCTGCAGACATGCCGGATTTCTTCATTGTCCCTTTGGACAGGGATACATCCCTGCTGGAAGTGATGATAGAAAGGCGCGAAGAAATCGACAGCTACATAAACCCTGATACAGAGCCGTATCTCGAAGGCGAAGACTACGGCGGAGCGGAAGATGAAGACAATGATGACCAATAACCCGGAAAGATATTGAAATGGGCGGAGAAACCAGAATAGACAAATACCTGTGGGCAATACGGGTATTCAAGACAAGGACAGATGCCACGGATGCCTGCAAAGGCGGGAAAATACGCATAAACGGGGCCGATGCCAAGCCGTCAAAGACCGTAAAGCCCGGAGACGTGATCACCGCCCGCAAAGGGGCGGTTACATATACATACAAAGTTCTGGTCCCGATCGACAAGCGTCAGGGAGCCAGGCTTGTGCCGCAGTTTGCAGAAAACATGACCCCGCAGGAAGAACTGGCCAAACTCAAGGCTCCTGTTGAGACATTCTTCCTCAAGCGCGACAGAGGGGCCGGACGGCCCACGAAAAAGGACAGGCGCCAGATGGAATCGCTGTGGGACTCTTTAAGTTTCGATGATGTGCCGGCTGACGTTTCCGACATGTTCGCATCCGAATTCGGATTTGATGAAGATATGGATGAGTGCGATGATGAAATCTGATCTCATGCACATACATCACAGGAGCAGCATCACAGCAAAACAATAGAGAAGGAATCCTTTGAATGTAATCTTGCCCAGGGTGCTGTAGTCAAGCAATGTCTCGGTTATGTCACCGGAGGCCAGTTCATCAAGATCCTCCTTGCCCGGCATGTTGGCGAATGACCATTTGCGTACAAGATAACCGTTATCGAAATAAGTGATTCCTCCGTTAGAGCGGTTCATTGATATAAGGGTTTTATAATCGGCATAATACGCATTATTCAAAAGGAATTCGCCAACGCGGGGATCCAGTTTTGGAGAGGAGAGCGCCGACTGCAGCGCTTCCGGATACGATGCCGTTATCAGAAGCGGGTTGAAGCCTGCTGCTCTGGCATTGTCAAGGAATACTGCTATCTGTCTCCATTTTTTCCAGCCGGCCTGCCTGATGTCATAGACGGAAACCGCCATGACCTTATGGCGTGCGGCATCCTGGTTCCTGTATTCGCCAGAGCCATCGGTGAATGCAAGTTCAGGGAAGGTTTCATGCCTGTAGCCGGCTTTCAGGACAGCCTTGGATTCGACGAATGTCCATGTCGAATCCGGTACGTTTTCAAGAGAAAATTCCTTTTTCCGTCCGTCTTTCTCATAGATCAGAACATATTCGTACATGTCTTCTCCGTCATGTTCATGGAAACGCTCGGCAGCAAGCAGTCTGGCAGCCGGCTTGAAATCCGTGTAATTTACCAGCGGTATATACATGAGTGAATAGACGGTAAATGCCGCTACTCCTGCCGTTACCATGGTGAAAGCGACGTATTTTCTCCTTCTGTTGTGACCGAAATCGCGGTAAGGAAGGAAAGCCGCAAGGGACAGTGCGCAAAGTACCACGTTCTTCAGAAATGTCTGCATGTGCGTAAGATGGATCACTTCCCCGAAGCACCCGCAGTCCATCTCAGGGTTGAAGATTACCAATATAAGTGTAAGCAAGGTAAAGAAAGCAAGAAAGGCGGAAGCCGCTATTGCCGTAACCTTCCTCCACAGACCGGTTATCAGTGCTACTCCCGTTACCGTTTCGAGCAGAGCCATAAAAAGCGCTGCATACTTCGATGAAAACACAAGAAAGTCCAGATGGAAAAACCTATAGTAGTCAGCCATCACCAGACCTGCACCTACAGGGTCAAGAAGCTTGAATATCCCGGAAAGGAAGAATACCACTCCGACCAGAAAGGCACAGAAACGGCGGATTCGCATTGGTAACGGTTTCATATTTTTGTCAGTTTATCGGGTTTTTACCTTTTGTTGTTCTTTTTGTTATATTTCCTTTTAAGAAGTTATATCATCTGACAAAAATATGGAACTGTCTGAATCCCCTCCGCTGCGCGGAGCCCCTTGAAAGGGGCGCCTCCCCCACCGCCCCCTCGCCGGGGGCCCTGTCACCGCTTCGCTGTTCCTATGTCTTGTCAGTTTTCGGGTTTTTACCTTTTGTTGTATCGTACTTTTTCATTACGCCAAAAGGCCGGATACTTATCCGGCATTCTGAGAAGCGCCTGCTGACAGGACCGTAGAATCAATCCGGTTCAAGGAAGCAACAGCTTGATCCACCGCCGCTTTCACCTTCGCGAATATATCATCCGGAGGAAGCATCATCCCGTCTGGATCAGAACAATCGATACGGATGAATTTCGGATCAATGGCACACTGGTCCAGATACACCTGTCGGACGCGTTTCTGAAATGACATGTCGGCCTCGTGTATATCGTGTCCGCCTGCAAGGTAGCTGCGGTCATCCCCTTTGCGGTCAGCCGACAGTTTCTTTTCCACAAAAGAAATCGGCACATCAAGAAAAAGGTTCAAATCAGGAACCGGCAGGGCGAAGTCCCCGTATTCCGTATCGAAGATCCACTGTCTGAGCCTCTCTTTTTCCTGATAATCGGACACTTTCGCACACTGGTAGGCAATATTCGAATACACATATCTGTCCAGCAGAATCGCCCCGCCGTGCTCCAGGATCCGTCGCATCTGCGGTGCAGCCCCGTGACGGTCTTCCGCATACAGGAGTGCCACCAGTTGCGGATGCACGACCTCATTGGCCCCGAAATCACCTCTCAGAAAACGGCTTATAAGGTCTCCGTACACAGGTGCGTCATATCTCGGGAAATGTATGTATTCCAACGATTTACAAACGGACTCCAGATACTTTCTCAACTTCCTGACCTGCGTGGACTTACCCGCCCCGTCAAGCCCTTCCAAAACTATAAGCATTTTACAGATAATTGATTACACATCTTTTCTTCCAGCACGGCATCGAGTCCGCTGCGACCTGTCTTCTTCTGTCCTTTCCCCGAACCGCGCACAAATTTACATAATTTCCCGTTTGCTGAAAACTCTTCACCCCTTCCGAACCATATCCAGCCGACCGGTTTTGCCCGCATTCCATCTTCGGCAAGCGTCCGCACGTTCTCTCAGCCCGGACATCTTCCGCTTTTTGTGAATGAATGACACCCGCCCCCGCACACCTGGAAATGGATGATTCCAGAAACCACCTAATAGTCAATGACTTTCACAAATGCGTCTACTGCAGGTGTAACATTTCCTGGCACACCTGCAGTAACGAAACCCCATTCCAGGCATCTGCAGGGCACATCAGACACTGAAGGTGTGCTGAAATGTGTTACACCTGGAAAAATTACATTTCCGCAATACATTGTATTTCAACACATTCGTAAAAAATCACAACTGCAGGTGTGTCGAAGAAGCGGTATGAAAAAATATCCTCATATTGAGTCAGGGATGTGATTGTCTGCCGTAATCGTTCTGGCCGGTAAATCCCTCCCACACCTCCGGTGCGGGACCCTCCCGTTCACGAGGCCACGGGCGGCCAGGCCGGCAAATACTTGCCACCATACAGGCCTGCATTCAGATTAAAACACTGAACCTACATCATCACACTACTATCTGCATCATCCACAAAATCCAATGATGCAGATTTATTGGTTCGAAATTTATAACTATCGTCTATAATTTTTAGTGGACACAAATGTAATAGGTTATATCGTATATAAATCATCACTATAGACTTATTTATCTATATTTTGCGGTTATAGACTATTTAATCTATAATTATTGGCAAAATTAAAGAAAATTCATACCTTTACCATCAAATCAATGAGCAATAATATGTTTGCAACAATTTCAGCGGATATAGTAGCATCCACTTCCTTGTCAGTGAATGAAACTATAGGATTAAAGCAAAGGATAGAATCATTAATTGGCCGGATAAAAGTGAGTTATCCTGATTTTGAAGGCCGCCAAATCAAAGGGGACTATATAGAGTGCGTAATGCAAAATGTATCAAACGCATTCCGGATAGCCTTTATAATCAAATCCTGCATCAAATCTTTTTCCACAGTCAAAAATGAAAAGACGAAAAATTTCCAGACATACGGAATACGGATGGCCATTGGTATCGGAGATATGAGGATAGTGGATACCGAACAAGGTATTTGGGATGGTGAGGCCATATATCTGTCCGGACGTGCGCTTGAGGAAATGAGTTCCTTGAATAAGGGAACGATGTCTGTCCGAACAAGTAAAAAGCAATTATCTGCCCCATTGCAAACTATAGCACTGCTGACAGACGCCATACTAAATGATATGACTGTGCGCCAGAGTGAAGTCGTTTATTATAAATTGCTAGGTTTCAAAGAGGCAGACATTGCCAAGGAATTGGGTATATCCCAAGCCAGTGTAAACAATGCTTCTACAGCCACAAAATGGTATTGTATAGAAGAAGTGATAAAATATTTTGAACAGATAAATTTTGAAGATTATGAATAGCTGGTTGTTTTTAAGCCTGCTATTGGCACATGTTACAGGTGACTTTTACCTGCAAAATGATAAATACTGTGCACAGAAAGAGGAAAGGAAATTCAAAAGCTGGTTCCTGTATGTGCATTCGCTTATTATCGGTGGTGTGTCTTGGGCAGTTGTTCCTGTTTGTGATTTCGGATTTTATGCTCTTGCCATTGCTATTTCCCATTTTATAATAGATGCCATCAAAACATATAGCCCCAAAGGATTATGGAATTTTATTATTGATCAGATTGCTCATTTGTCGATACTGATTATTGTAGCATTGTCCTTTGACACTGCATCAGAGTTGCCAATCCAATCAATAGATTGCAACGAAAGCTTCTCAATACCTATGTTCATATTGGCGGTATTATTGTGCATCAAACCCGCCAATATCCTGATTAAGTTAGTCTTGAAGAAATATCAAGTTGGAGAGACACAGTCTTGTGAAAATATCAAAAAGGAGCATTGATTGGAAATCTGGAACGCATACTCACAATCATATTCGTTATCATTGGGCAATATGAAGCAATCGGTTTTATCATAGTGGCAAAATCCATACTTAGATTCAAAGACACGGATACTGCAAAAACAGAGTATGTCCTCGCCGGCACATTTCTGAGTTTCGGAATTGCATTGCTATGCGGTTTAATGACAACTAAATAGGGAGTGCCAATATATTTGGCTATGCAAAAGAGGAACTTTTGCTGATAACCCGGAAAAATATCCGGAATAATTTGGTTTATAAAATAAAGTAGTTTATATTTGCAGCAACAAAAGGACAGAATGGCGCCCAATCATTGTCCTCTCAGTTTATTTTTTAAACCAAACATACATTATGGAACAGAATTTTTCGGAGAGAGACAGCATAGAACTGATCTCCGGCATGATCAAAAAGACCAGGCAGAATCTGGAAGTCGGCAGCGGAAATGTATTCCTTTATTATGGATACAGTTCATTAGTCATCGCCATAGCGACATACTTCACTACCCTGCTGACCGGGAGCAATATATGGAACTTATTGTGGTTCCTGATGTTCGTACCTATGGCTGTACTCATGGGCAAGGCGCAGAAAGAGAAGCCGGATGTAACTACATACACTGACAGAATGCTCGGAAATACATGGAAAATCGTAGGCCTGCTGATGATATTGTCGGTAATTGTGATAACCGTATACGGCTTTGTGTCAGGGACAATTTATTTCCCTGTAATGCTGCCTGTAGCACTTCTGGCAGTGAGCATGGGCTCCATGATTACAGGACTTACCGTCAAGAAGAACAGTGTGACAGCCATATCGATAGTCGGATTCATTATCCCGGTCAAGGTGCTCATCGACATGGCGACAGGAAACGGCTATACCCCAGCATGGAATCTCATAGGAGGCCTTTCGTTCCTCTGCACGCTCGTAATCCCGGGACATATCCTTAACCGCAAAAGCAGCAGATCATGAAAGAACTGGACCCGTTGCTCCATTCACAGCTCCGGCTGGCTATAATGTCTCTTCTACTCAGTGTAGAAGAGGCTGATTTCGTGTGGCTTAAGGAAAAGACAGAGGCTACTGCAGGAAATCTCAGCGTACAGATCGAGAAACTTTCAGAGGCCGGCTATATCGCAGTCAGAAAAGAAATTATAGGAAAAAAGCCGCGCACCACATGCTCGATTACCGAGAAAGGGCGCACGGCTTTAGATGAATATGTCAAAGTACTGAAAGAGTACCTGCATATCTGAAATTTACCGTAAGAGAGGCAGTGGCAGGATATGGTTGAAGCCGGCATTGGCTCCCGAAAGGGGAAGGGGCCCGCGGAGCGGGAAGGACCGGTGGAACGCCATATCCTGCCCCGGTCATACTGCAGAACTACCAAACATCAGAATCAGCATCAATCTGCCTGAGCAGCTCGCGGACAGCGACTTCCAGCTGCTCGTCACGCCCGTTCACCGCATCCTCCGGCCTGTTCCTTACAACAAAATCCGGCTGAAGCTGCGAATTTTCCAGATAATGCCCGTCACGTGTACGGTAGCCTATGACAGGGATACCGAAATACATCGACGGATCCTGCAGGGTCTCCCAGTTCACGGAAGTCATTGTACCCGGCACAGGCATGCCCACTATAGAGCCCAGACCCTGGTGCTGGTAGACCCAAGGGGTTCCGTGGGCATTGGAATAGTTGTCCTCGCTGACAAGCATGATAGAATGCTTGTTGTACCGGCGTGACGGCATGTCGCAGACCACTGTTCCCTGGATGACCTGTTCAAGGTACTTCTCACCGCTGAACAGAATTTCGATATCCTCGTGCAGACGTCCGCCGCCGTTGTGACGGGTATCGATGACTATGCCGTCACGAAGGTTGTACTTGCCCAGAATATCGGCATAGACATCACGGTAGCTTTCATCGCCCATCGACCGGATATGCACATACCCGAGACGCCCGCCTGAAAGGCTGTCAACTGCTGCCGCACGGCTCTTGATCCATCTCTGGTAAAGCATCTCATTCTGCTCCCCGGCAGAAACCGGCCTGGCCGCCGTTTCCCAGCGTTCTCCTGTTTCAGGATTATAGAAAGAGAACAGAGTCAGTATCCCCTGCTTGCCGTTTATAAGAGGGAACCAGTCTTCACCTGCCAATATCCGTTCGCCGTCTATTTTCTCGAGGACTACACCCGGAACGACTTTGGATCCGGACACAGAGAACGGTCCCGGATCAAGGACTTCATCCACTTTCAGTCCGTCGCCTTCATATGCCAGATCGAAAAGCAGACCGAGCGCCGGAGTCGGCTTTTCAGCACCGGGTCCCCTGTATCCTGAGCCTGTATGCGAAACATTCAGCTCGCCCAGAATCTCGGAAAGCATCTCGGAAAAATCGTAATTGTTGTTTATATGGGCAAGGAACGGTTCATAGTCTTTCTGCAGTCTGTCCAGATCTACACCATGATAATCAGAACTGTAGAACTTGCGTTTTTCCTGCTTGAATACATGATCGAACATATAGGCCCGTTCTGCAGCCCTGTCAAGCTCCATTTCCATATTGAAGTCTACAGGCTTGAACTGCTTGCTGCCGATATCCATTATCTGAGGACGACTACCGAGTATATAAAGTTTCTTTCCGTCCCTGTCCAGACGCAACATTCCCGCCGACACACCTTTTTTCAGCTGGGAAATTTCTCCCGACCGGGTCTTCAGCTCCCACAGGTCGAACCCTTTTTCGAAAGAACTCAGAAAATACAGGGTCTCGCCATCTGCCGACATAGCCGCAGACCTGAGATTCGAGGACATAGGTGTAAGACGGATGACGCGGTCCTCCAGACCGTCAAGTTCAATGACTATATCCTCCTTATTGTCTTTCTCTTCTGCGACAGAAGCCTCAGCTTTCTTATCTTTTCTGGACTTGGCATCTTCCTTCTCCGCTTTCTCCGCCTCTTCCGCTTTCTTTTCGGCTGCTTCCTTCTGTTCCTTATACAGGGCATACTCCTCCTCGCTCATGTTGAACTCATCATATGCCTTTCTGTTCATGAATGCTATGAATACATCATCCTGGCTGCCCCAGGAAGCATGAGACCTCATTCCAAGACGGTTGGAAACGAAAATGACTGCATTTCCGTCCATTACCCATTCAGGGGAGACATCGATATATCCGCTGTTGGTGATATTGTATATCTTGCCGTCACCGGAAGCGGACACGATTCCTATGTCGCTGTACGGGTCGCGGCGGTTGGTAATCAGCGTAAGGGCAAACCATTTGCCGTCAGGCGACCATTCGTATTCGAACTCGCCGTAATGCTGCGTTCCGTCAGTTATCTGGCGGACCTTGCCGGATTCGAGATCAAGTACTTTCAGTATATGACGGTTCTCTATGAAAGCCACTTCCTTTCCGTCTGGAGAAAAAGACGGATATGTACGCTCTGCGTCCTCATTCTTGAAAAGAGGTTCTTCATCTATCAGCGTAGCATATGCAAAATGCAGGTCGTCCTCCCTTGCTTTCGTAGCCTTATACAGATTCCAGCGGCCGGTCCTCTCGGAAGCATAGACTATGGACTTGCCGTCCGGAGAAACGGTTATTCCTTCTTCTGCCGCTGCTGTACGGGTTACCTGTCTGGTAGTGCCGTATTCGCCGGTAGTGGCAAACACCTCGCCCCGGCTCAGAAGGATGATTTCTTTCCCGTCATCAGACACAGCCATATCTTCAACCCCGCTCAGCCTGATTTCCGAAGGATGGTCTGCATTGTCATTCGAAATGCCGACATTCACTTTCTTCGGCTGTTTTCCGGATACCATTGTATAGATTTCCCCCTGATAGCCGAAACAGAGCATGCCGTTTTCCGCGCGGCTGAGAAAACGCACCGGATGCTCCTTGAAACGGGTGAGCGCAGTGGCATTGTCAGCATCTTCAACAGAAGCAGTATATACATTGAAAGAGCCTCCGTCTCTTTCGCTCAGGAATACCATCTGCCCCTCGCCTGAAAATATCGGGTCCCGGTCCTCGCCCGGGTTGAAGGTAATCTGAGTATGGGTGCCGTCTGCCGCATCATAATAGAAAATGTTGCGGGCGACGGACGAAGTATGGTGCTTGCGCCAGATGTTCTCGCTTCCTGTACGGTCATAATAAAGGAAAGATTCTCCGTCAGGTCCGAAACTTACGGAGCAGACAGGGGTGGCCGTTACCTGCACGGGACGCCCTCCGGTTGCATTGACCTTGTATAATTCCGTAACCCAGGAAGAAGACCACATCACACTCGATGCCGGGTCCTGGATGGCGGCGGAAAAGTAAATGAGTCTGTCATCCGGAGAGAATGCCAGAGGAGTCTCGGCTCCGGAATGGGTAGTGATTCTCAAAGCCTTGCCACCTTCTATGCCGACAGTAAAAATATCCAGTCCGCCGAACCGGTCCGATACGAACGCTATGGTCCGGGAGTCGTTCGACCATATCGGCTGCGACTCGTAAGCATCCGTAGATGTAAGTCTTACTGCTTCGCCTCCGTCGGAGGAAACATAATAGATGTCACCCTGATAGGAAAATGCGATCTTGCTTCCGTCAGGAGAGATCTTCGGATATCTCATCCAGAGAGGAGTGCTGTTCCCTCCTGCAGAAGCGTCATCCGAAGCCGCATAGGCTGACAGGGCGCCCAGCATGAGGAATGCCGGAAACGCGATGGAAAATATTCTCTTCATTGCGGTAATTATGTAAATTAAAGTTCAAGGCGCAAAGATATTGAAAATAGTGAAATTTGCCTTCATCATACCACCGCACCGGTTTTCCATGATGACACAAGATCAGAAAGTGGTTATATTGACGTTGACCTCATATTCCGGGAGTTTGTCGTAAATGCTCCAGAAATAATAAGGTGCAACCATAGCGGGAGCTATCCCACAAAACTCACTATATACCAGATTCAAGGTCAATGCATCTGTCCCGGTCTCCACTGCCTGGCTCTCCAGACTGTATCTTGGTTCCCCGAAAACATGCTGCCCGACTATAAGCGAATATTTCGCAAAGTCAATGTCAGGCAACTCAATCGGTTCAGGCGCGATCTCCCGGAACTGTTCCACTGTGTTGATAAGAAAACATTCGGTGCTTATATCATCACTACCCTCAATGTTGCTGAAGTTGAGATCAGTTTGATCTTCTGACAGGTGTGCATCGAAGAAATCTGTAACCTACCGGGAAGGCGTTACAGGCGGTGTTTCGGCAGCCATAGACGGATCGTCGGAATCGCTGCAGCCGGCAAAGCCCGCGCCCGACAGAAGCAGGGCGGCGGCAAGAATCAGTGTTCGGATTTTCATGGCATTTACAGTTAAAGTTGGACAATTTTATTCGGTCTAAAGTTATAAATAATTAAACAATATCAAATGAATATACACCCGCAGATCATTCCTGCAGATCCTCCGGAAGTACATCGAACACCCATGTCACATCTATATATCCCTTCCTGTCAGGCTGCGGCTGCTGGTCCCGGACATATTTCCGCCAGAGCGATTCATTGAACAGCTGCCGCCCGGAACCGCCCCTTTCAGACCAGCGCCAATGCCTTACCGGAATCCCGTCCTCGGAATAGAATGTCAAGCCCCCGTCATCATCGGAGCCTACTATTTCTGTAATATAGCTGAACTTGGGGTCTCCTATTGACTGTATGCTGCAGACAACCCCTATTGCGATGGAGTCTCCCGGCGAAATTTCCACTTTCTCATGAATATCACCGTACGTCCAGGAAACCGAAAAAGGGGTATCTGTGGTATTTTTTATAAACCACTCCGATTCATGACCTCCATCCATATATATCTCTGGGTCACAGGAAGCACATCCTATCGTGACCAGGATACCATAGACAATTCGTTTCATACATCAACCACCTTTAAATTTCTTCTTGCCCTATATCTTCCGGCAATATATAGAAATGCCAGACAGCATCTGTGATTTTATTATAATACTCGGTTTCGTCCTTTTCCCACAATGATTCATCAAAGATTTGCCGTCCGGGACTGTCCCTTTCAGACCAGCGCCATTCTTTTAAAAGTTTTCCGTCATCCGAATATAAGGATATTGTCATTTCTTCTTCTCCGGCCAGCTTTTGAATTTCTCCGAACTCAGGCTTTACATATGGTATCGTGGAATCCACCGATCCTATGGAAGTCAGGTCTCTCGGTCTAAGATGTTCTTCCGACCGGCTGTCTCCCGGGAAATTCCATGAAACGTTCAATGTCTCTTCTGTGGCATTCCCGATAATCCACAGAGATGACCGGAAGTACACTCTTGTTTCAGGTTTATTACCACAAGATACCGCAAATAACAACACAAGGGCATATAACAAACGTGTCATTTTTCATCAAATTAATTCAGATGTGTTATCTCAAAACCGGAATCAGGATTTACGGTAAAAGAACCGTCTGCCGGTATGGTCATGCGGCAAAAGTAAAGAAAATTATCTTATCTTTGCTTCCCGAAATTCCAAACCGTGTTCAGCCTTGGGTGGAACGCCCTTGCGGCTGTATTATAAACATCTGATTATGAAGCATACAGGCTTAATCATTTTTTTCGTGGCGGCAGTGTTCTCGCTCACCTCGTGCGGAGGTACCGTCCACATGATCTCAAACTATAACGTAGCCCAGACCACGCTGCACCTTTCGCAGGACAACTTCAAGGTCATAGGAAATGTCGAGGGATCGGCCCATGCCACCTATGTACTCGGGATCGGAGGAGTATCAAAACGGGCCATAAAGGAAAACGCCATAGCCGATATGTACAGGAATGCCTGTCTTACCGGAGCGCAGGCGGTTACAAATGTCACGACCACGATGAAAGCAAGGTTCTACCTTTTCTGGTGGGAATATGATTTCATAGCATCGGGGCAGATAATAGAATTCACGGAATAGGGACAGCTACCGGCAACAACAGATACGACAATGAAAAAGATCATATTGACAACCATACTGGCGCTCTGCGCACTGCAGGCTGCTCTGGCCCAGGTCAGAGTGGATACACTGACATTGGAAAACGGGAATGTGCTTAAAGGAAAAGTTGTCGCGAAAAGCGGTTCATCCGTATTTTTCAAAACTGCCGACGGTACATTATTCAAACAATTCAATGCCGAAGACATTATATCGCTGGGCCAGGAATCACTTTCCAGACATGAATATAATCTGCTGCGAGGCTTTACCCGCGACGGGAAATGCACAAGAAACTACGTTCCGTCTTCAAGACGGCAAGGGTACGGAGCGTTCATCGAGGCTCTCGGAGGATATAGCACATCGTCATACGGGTGGTTTGACGTTACCACTTCACAGGGATATTTCATCTCTCCGGTATTGTTTGCCGGTGCCGGAACCGGGGTCAACATGAAAATAGAATACAGCAGCTATGATTATAGAGGAACGATAAGAAAGACTTCCATGTCCGTCCCGATTTTCGCTACGGCAAGATACTATTTCATAAACAACAGGAACTGCAGTCCCTATATCGACGGGAAAATCGGATATGCGCTGCCATTGTATGACGCCATCGCTGCCGACAATGCCGGCAATTCATACAACAGCTATAGCGCATACCGGACAAAAGGTCTGTATTTCAACATATCCGTCGGAGTGGAAATAAACAGGATAACTCTGGCATTGGGACTTACCGGCTCCAACACTCAGGGAATCGATTTCGGAGAAGACACCTACATGAATCAATCCGGCATGGCAAAAAGGTGGAGGAACTACTACTATGCCTACAGTTTTGTCAATGCTGCATGGCACCTGAACGTGGGATTCAGGTTCTGACCGGAAAAATTCCGCCAGCATGACAGATAAAAACCGCAGGATAGAGATAATGGGAATCGTCAATGTCACTGACGATTCGTATTTTGCGTCAAGCAGGTGTCTGTCCGGAGACGGGAAGCCTGACATGGGAAAAATACTGGAACGGACAGGCAGAATGCTCGAAGAAGGCGCTGACATCATAGACATCGGGGCGTGTTCAACACGCCCGGGATCGGAACCTGTCGGAGAAGACACTGAATGGGAAAGGCTGGAACCTGCACTGAAGGCGGTACGGAGACATTTTCCCGGAATCAGGATTTCCATAGACACATACTGGAGTTCCGTGGTCGTGAAAGCGTACGACCTCATCGGCCCGTTCATTGTCAATGACATATCAGCCGGAGAAGACGACCCGCATATGCTCCCGACAGTCGGCAGGCTCGGACTGGAATATGTTGCCATGCACAAGAAAGGGACTCCGCAGACCATGCAGAATCTCTGCCGGTATATTGATGTCACGGCCGAAGTGCTGGAATATTTCAATGCATTTGCGGCCAAAGCGGAAAAAGCAGGCATCCGGGACTGGATACTCGACCCGGGATTCGGCTTTGCAAAGACCATAGATCAGAACTACAGTCTGCTTGCAGACTTGGGGCAGTTCACCGCCCTCGGGCACCGGATATTGGTGGGAGTATCACGGAAAAGCATGATATACAAGCTACTTGGGATTACCCCTGAGGAATCTCTCCCCCAGACCCAGGTCCTTCACCTCGCCGCTCTTGAACGCGGGGCGGATATCCTGAGGGTCCACGATGTCGCCGAAGCCGCACGTACGGTACAGGTCTACAGACAACTGTAGAAAATCCCGCCATCCTCATGGCGCAAGTTCAACAACAAACAACACGTTCAATATCAACAAATTACACAATAAAAAATCTGCGCCAGGGGTGGTCGTGATAGGGGTCTGGCGCAAGTAGCAAAATCATTAGTTCGCTGATTCTTAGACCATTATGCAGACATCCGCATGCGCCAGGGTTGTGCCTTTGCGGATAAGCATTCAAAAAAATTATCGGATTGTCATATGTTCTTCGTATCTTTGTGTGTTTGATTTTTTATAAGGACAGAAATGGACAATCACGCTTTACTCGCAGTATCTCCGGTCGACGGAAGATATGCACGCCAGACAGAACCGCTCAGAGAATATTTCAGCGAATATGCCCTTATCCGTTACAGGGTACGTGTCGAGATCGAATATTTTATCGCTCTGTGCGAAATCCCGCTCCCGCAGCTTGCGGACTTCGACCACGGCAAATTCGAAATGCTGAGGGACATTTACAGGAATCTGACTCCGGACGATGCTGCAAAAGTAAAGGATATCGAAAAGGTCACCAACCATGATGTCAAGGCCGTCGAATATTTCATCAAGGAAAAATTCAAGGAAGCAGGCATCGCGCAATGGGGCGAATTCGTCCATTTCGGACTCACTTCACAGGACATAAACAACACTTCCGTTCCCCTTTCCCTTAAAGAAGCCATCGAAAACGCTTATCTTCCTCTGTTAAACGAAGTGCTGGGAACGATAAGATCGATGGCGGAACAGTGGAAAGACATACCGATGCTGGCAAAGACACACGGACAGCCGGCCTCCCCTACCCGTCTGGGAAAGGAATTCAAGGTATTCCAGGTCAGGATTGAAGAACAGATCAGGCAGCTTTCCCTGCTGAGCTATCCCGCAAAATTCGGCGGAGCCACCGGAAACATGAACGCACACAAGGTCGCTTATTCGGGCATCGACTGGATAGCTTTCGGAGACAGGTTCGTCTCCTCGCTCGGCCTCAGGAGATCGTTCCCTACCACGCAGATAGAGCATTATGACAATCTCGCCGCCATCTTCGACAACATCCGCCGCATCAACACCATCCTGATAGACCTGAGCAGAGACATCTGGACTTACATCTCGATGGAATATTTCCACCAGAAAGTCAACAGGAACGAGGTCGGGTCATCCGCAATGCCGCACAAGGTGAATCCGATAGACTTCGAGAATGCCGAAGGCAACCTGGGAATGGCCGACGCGGTATTCACACATCTGTCGATGAAACTTCCCGTATCGCGTCTTCAGAGAGACCTGACGGATTCTACCGTACTCAGGAATGTCGGCGTACCTATCGCGCATACCATGATCGCCCTCAATTCCCTCAAAAAGGGACTCGGCAAGCTGATCCTCAACGAGCCGGCGATAAAGGCGGACCTTGAAAGGAACTGGGCGGTAGTGGCGGAAGCTATCCAGACGATCCTGCGCAGGGAGAACTATCCTAATCCTTACGAGACGCTGAAAGCACTTACCAGGACAGGGGAAGCGATAAACCATCAGACCATAGCCGACTTCATCGAGACACTTAATGTCAGCGAAAGCGTCAAGGATGAGCTCAGGGCCATTTCACCGATGACCTACACAGGATTCTGATCTGAACAGTTACCCCATTAAAGCGCATGAAATTCTTCCTGAAACTTCTATTTTTCATTGCATTCTTTACAGCCAGCCTACAGCCGGCTGCATGCCATGTTGCGGGACAGCCGGATACCGTGCTCGTGTCGCAGCTGGAAGTCGTTGAAGTTCAGATAGACAATACCATACGCACACGGCAGCCGAAAGTCAAAGTATTCTTCTCCTATATCAATTCACATAAGAACACGCCGGATACGGCATTGTATGCACAGGCATGCCAGGATATTGCAGATCCCGGAAAAAGCCTGCAAGGAGAGCAGGCCATGCCAATGCCCGCGGAACAGACCTTGGAAACCATCCGGAAGATCTGTTCCTTCCTTATCTAAAGCTGAGGATAACGACACAGGGCAACCGTAGAAGTCTCTGCATAAGGACTTCCCGGTTATCTTTTTCCGTATCCGTATACCTGAAAATAACCAATCAAACATATTGCAATGAAACCCAACAGATTGATGTCCGGTGTCATCATTTTGTCCTGCCTTGCCGCAGTTTCAGCTACAGGCTGCCGGGAAGGAGGGACAATAGTATCATCGGAAGACAGGAACATACCTGTCATGAAACTCTACCCGGAAACCATAGAGGTACCGAGATCGTTCGTGGCCGACATACAGGCCATACAGTTCGTGGAAGTGAAATCCAAGGTCGGAGGCTTCATCAAAGAGATCCATGTCGATGAGGGACAGAAAGTCTCTAAAGGCGACGTGCTTTTCAAACTTGATGCGATCGAGTATTACGAAGCTGTCCGCGAAGCGGAAGCCGCCCTGAAACAGGCAGAGGCTGAATACCAGATGACAGCTTATGACGTGGACCGCATAAGCCGGCTTGTGGAAAAAGAGATCCTGGCGGAAGTCCGGCTGAAACAGGCACAGGCCGAACTGGCTGTGGCCGAACTCGAAGTCGAGCAGGCAAAAGTCAAGATGCAGAGAGCCAGGCTGGACTATAACTACACGACTATAACTGCTCCGATCGACGGATTTGTCGACAGGATCCCATATAAGGTAGGCAGTCTCGTCGATACGGAAACTCTGCTCACCAACATAAGCAACGTCGCGGAAGTGTTCGCCTACTTCAAGATGAACGAAACGGAATACCTTAAGTTCCGCAGGGCAATCATCCGAGGCGAGGAAGACAGCAGGGCAGATACGGTACAGCTGGTGCTTGCCGACGGCACTCTGTACGAACATGCGGGAGTAGTGGAGACCGTTGAAGGGGATTTCGAGAGACAGACCGGCTCGATTGCATTCAGGGCGCGTTTTCCCAACCCGGAGGGACTTCTCAAACATGGAGTCTCCGGAAAGATCAACATGATGACCAAGATGGATGACGTTTACCTGATACCGCAGCAGGCTACTTTCGAAATACAGGAATTCACTTATGTCTACACTATAGACGATAAGGATATTGCCAAGATCCGGAGTTTCGAACCGCTGGCCAGATTCAACGGATATTACGTAGCCGAAAACTTCGAACCCGGAACGGAAATAGCCTATTCCGGCATCCAGAGACTGAAGGACGGCATGAAGATAAAGCCGGTCGAAACTTCCGGAACCGACAGCGAAGGAGAGGAAAGTGCCGATAGCGGTAAAGACAAGGAATCCAACCCTGAAGAATAGCAGGCCATGTTCAAGATGTTCATCAAAAGGCCGATACTCTCGGCCGCCATCTCAGTGCTTATAACATGCCTGGGATTGATTGCGCTTAACTCCCTGCCTATCACGCAGTTTCCAGACATTGTCCCGCCTTCGGTCACGGTCACTGCACGCTATACGGGTGCAAGTGCAGACGTAATGTCGAAGACTGTGGCCACGCCTCTGGAGCGTGCGATAAACGGAGTGCCGGGGATGACCTATATGACCACCGTCTGTACCAACGACGGCATGTCTCTCACTACCATTTACTTCCAGGTAGGGACAGACCCTGACGTAGCCGCCGTGAACGTACAGAACAGGGTATCTACCATACTTGACGAACTTCCCGAGGAAGTAATCAGGGCCGGTGTCGTCACGGAAAAGGAAGTGAACAGTATGCTCATGTACCTGAACATATTCAGTACAGACAGCACGCATACCGAAAAATTCGTCTACAATTTCGCAGACATCAATATCCTGCGAGAACTCAAACGTATCAACGGCGTAGGCTTCGTCGAGATAATGGGACGCCGCGACTACGCAATGCGTGTATGGCTGAACCCTGACAGGCTTGCAGCATACGGCATGTCGCCGCAGGATGTAACAGAAGCCATACGCAGGCAGAATGTGGAAGCCGCACCAGGAAAGACAGGTGTCAGCTCGGACAAGCTTCCGCAACAGCTCCAATACGTTCTCCAATACACAGGAAAATTCAGTACGCCTGCAGAATACGGGGAAATCGTGCTGAAAGCCCTGCCTGACGGATCCCTCCTCAGGCTTGCCGATGTGGCAGACATCGAATTCGATTCAGAAGACTATAAAATGGTCTCGATGACGGACGGAAAGCCGTCTGCATCCATCATGATCAAGCAGCGCCCGGGTTCCAACGCACGTGAAGTCATAAACGACATCAAGGCCAAGATGGCGGAAATCAAGGAAAGCAGTTTTGTTCCGGGAATGGACTACAACATTTCCTATGATGTTTCCCGGTTCCTGGACGCCTCCATATCATCTGTGCTCCGGACTCTCATAGAGGCGTTCCTGCTCGTGTTCCTGGTAGTGTTCATCTTCCTCCAGGACTTCCGTTCGACACTGATTCCGGCGATTGCCGTACCTGTGTCGCTGGTGGGAACCTTCTTCTTCATGCAGGCATTGGGATTCTCCATCAACATGCTGACACTCTTCGCGCTGGTACTTGCCATCGGTATTGTGGTGGACAATGCGATAGTGGTCGTCGAGGCCGTGCATGTGAAAATGCACGACCAGGGGCTTTCACCTTTCAAGGCATCGGTAGCCGCGATGAAGGAAATCGGAGGGGCGATTGTCTCGATAACGCTCGTCATGTCGGCTGTATTCATTCCCGTGGCGTTCATGCAGGGCAGTGTCGGTATATTCTACAGGCAGTTCTCGCTGACATTGGCTGTAGCCATCATCATATCCGGTATCAATGCGCTCACGCTTTCACCTGCGCTCTGCGCCGTGCTTATCAGGAAACAGGAGGAGGACGGGAAGAAGAAAAAAGGCCTGCTGTCAGGATTCTTCGGCTGGTTCAACAGGAAATACGATGCCCTTGAAGGGGCATATTCCAGAAGCCTGGGACGCTTCCTCAGGAAAAAGAGGTACACTGTCCTGGTATTCCTGCTTTCCGTCGCCGGAGTAGTGGTCATTTCGATGTTCCTGCCCTCAGGGTTCATTCCTAACGAGGACCAGGGAATGATATACGTCAACGTGGACTCGCCTCCGGGAGCCACACTCGAACGCAGCGAAGCCACTCTAAACAAGATACAGGCAGAACTCCTCCCGCTCGAAGAAGTCGAGAACATTTCGACTCTGGCCGGTTACAGTCTCATGACTGAAACGGAAGGGGCGAGCTTCGGCATGGGTATGATCAACCTCATTCCATGGGACCAGAGGGACAAGACCGTCTATCAGCTGATGAAGGAATACGAAGAACGAGTCTCGCACATCAAGGACGCCGACATACAGTTCTTCCTGCCGCCTACGGTTCCTGGATTCGGAAATGCCAGCGGATTCGAACTGAGGCTTCAGGACAAGACATCAGGCACATTCCAGGATCTCGACAATGTAATAAAGGGATTCATCGAAAAGCTTGAAGCGGACCCGAGAATAGAAGGGGTCAGCACCGGATTCAACCCGAATTTCCCTCAATACATGCTTAAGGTAGACCTGCAGAAAGCGGCCAAGCTCGGGATCAATATAGACGAAGCGATGGAAACGCTCCAGAGCTATATCGGAAGTTTCTATTCATCCAATTTCGTAAGATTCGGCCAGATGTATAAGGTCATGCTTCAGGCTTCGCCCGAATACAGGATGAATCCGGACGATGTTTTCCGTTTCTTCGCAAAGAATGTCCAGGGACAGATGGTACCTTATTCCAACTTCCTGACAATGGAAAGGGTTTACGGGCCGAGCCAGATCACCAGATACAACATGTTCACCTCGGCACTGATCACAGGAGAGGCCGCAAACGGGGTCAGCTCCGGTGAAGTCATCGAAGCGGTAGAGGAAATAGCAAAGGACTATCTCCCGCGCGGCTATGACATAGAATGGTCCGGAGTGACAAGAGAGGAAAAAGAGAGCGGCGGACAGACGATGATGATATACGGTATATGCCTGCTTTTCGTCTTCATCCTGCTGTCTGCACAGTACGAAAGCGTTTTCCTCCCGTTCCCCGTAATCCTGTCCCTGCCGGCAGGGGTATTCGGATCCTACCTGTTCCTTCAGATGCTCGGGATAGAAAACAACATCTACGCACAGGTGGCTCTGGTCATGCTCATAGGCCTGCTCGGTAAAAACGCAATCCTTATAGTGGAAATGGCTTCACAGTTCCGCAGACATGAAGGCATGCCGGTAACCGAGGCCGCACTCAAAGGCGCAGTGAGCCGTCTGAGACCTATTCTGATGACTTCATTCGCATTCATCTGCGGTCTGATCCCGCTTATTTTCGCCCATGGAGCCGGAGCGCTCGGAAACAGATCTATCGGCACAGCAGCCGCAGGAGGCATGCTTGTCGGAACGCTTATAGGACTGTTCCTGATTCCGGGACTATATGTGATATTTGAAAAGGCAGGCAGCAGATTCGCTAAAAACAAAGTGGAAGAAGATGAAGACGATGAATAAACTGACTATAATGGCTGCAGCCCTTATGGCCGCAGCATGCGCTCCTGCCGTAGAGATGACAGACAGCAGGATCGAGCTTCCGGAAAAGTACCCATCGGCAACTACGGACACGATGACGGTCGCAGATATCCGCTGGGAGGACTTTTTCCCCGACACATTGCTGCAGAAGCACATCAGGACCGCACTGGAAGGCAATTTTTCTTTTCTCAGCTGCCTGGACCGGATAAAGCTTGCTGAAAATGAGCTTAAAACGGCCAGGCTCGGATACTGGCCGTCCGTTTCGGCAGGGCTGACGGCCGGACTGGAGCGGTTCGGGGAATATACTATGGACGGAGTAGGAAACGCCACGACCAACACTCCTGACCTTGACCGCAGCAAACATATTCCGGATCCTTATCCGGATTTCGGACTCGGTGTCTCGTTCAGCTGGGAGGTGGATCTGTGGGGCAAGGTCACCCAGAAGAAAAGGGCGGCTCTCAGCAGATGGATTGCCTCAAGGGAGGCTGCATCCCTGGCACAGTCGGTGCTTGTCTCGGAAATCGCAGGCAGGTATTTCGATCTGGTCAACCTGGATATGAAGCGCCAGATAACGGCTGCTGCCATAGAATTCATAGCCAAATCCTGCGAACTGACCGAAGATCTGAAAGACGCCGGAGAAATGACCCAGCTTGCGGCGGACCAGTTCCGCTCGAGGCTTTTCGAGCTCAAAGGCGTACTTCTGGAAACAGATGACATGATAGCCTCTGCGGAACGAGCACTGTGCGTACTGATGGGAAAGTTTCCGAAACATGTCGAGAGAAGCGGTTTTTACGATCTGAGAAGGATCCGGTATCTGAGCGATGCCGGAATTCCCGACCTTCTTCTGACCAGAAGGCCTGACATCAGGGAAGCGGAAATGCTGCTTGCCGCCGCCGACTGCGACGTCAAGGTTGCCCGAAGGGCCTTCTACCCGGGACTTAGGATAGGAGGCAGCGGAGGATTCAGCTCGTTCGACTTCGGGAAATTCTTTCTTGCTCCCGCTTCACTTGCCTATGAGCTTGCAGCCGGACTGACAGCTCCGGTCTTCAATGCAGGCAACATAAGGAATGAATATTCAAACTCCATCGTACGCAGGAATATCGTTGTGAACGGATACAAGGAAACCGTTGTGAAAGCATACGCCGAAGTCGCGGGGCTTATCGAAAGCTACGAAAACATATTGGAGCGCATCGAACTTAAAAAAGAAGAGATGCGTGCCGGAAAAAAGGCTACGGAAAGCGCGAACGAACTTTTCAGGATGCAGTTCATAGGCTATCTTGAAGTCCTGTCCGCCGACAGGGACTATTTCGAATGCTGTGAATCATACATAGATCTCGAAATAGAAAGGATGAAACTCCAGGCAGGACTGTACAGAGCGCTCGGCGGAGGAGGCTTCAGCCCGGACGGATCCGCTACCGCTCAATGATATAGACATCATCGCCAGGCTCGGCGAAGTAAAATTCCTCCCTGGCGAACTCTTCCAATGTATCACGATCGGATGTGAGCATCTCAATACGGTGTTCCATCCGGTCGATTTCTTCATTATACATCCTGATCTGTTTTTCCTGGCGGCGGATTTCGAGGCCGGACTGTATCCAGCGGATGACGTTGGTCCCCGGTTTGAAAAACATGAGAAGGACGAAAAAGGCCGTAACGACAGCGGCGTATCTGAAAAATCCGCCATGAGGTCCGTTGAATATTTTACCTGGCCATCTCACTTTTTATCTTCACTTGAAGTTTTCTGCGCAAAAATAATTATTTTTGGAAGATTTTTAAATACAATTGAAATGAAACCAACACTACTTGTACTTGCAGCCGGAATGGGCAGCCGTTACGGCGGATTGAAACAGATGGACGGACTCGGTCCCAACGGTGAAACCATTATCGACTATTCTATCTACGATGCCGTACAGTCAGGATTCGGAAAAGTCGTCTACGTGGTAAGGAGTTCCTTCAAGGATCAGTTCGAACAGCTGGTAAAGGAGAAGTACAGCCATGTCAAATGTACCGACGGGACACCGCTGCAGTTCGAATTCGTCATTCAGGAGCTCGACAAGATACCTGCAGGATACACCCTCAACCCGGAAAGGCAGAAACCCTGGGGTACAGCCCATGCAGTGCTCATGGCCAAAGACGTGATCAGGGAGCCTTTTGCCGTGATCAACGGCGACGATTATTACGGCAAGGAATCGTTCAGGATTCTCGCAGACTGGCTCAGGGAGCATGAAAACTCCACAGGACGCTACTGCATGGTAGGTTTCGAACTCGACCATACCCTTTCAGAGTCCGGCGGAGTATCAAGGGGAATCTGCAAGGCGGATGCAGAGCACATCCTCACCCATGTAGAGGAACATCATAATATAGCCAAGGCCGCAGACGGGAAAGTCTATGGAGACAACAGCAAGGGCGAGAAGGTCGAACTGGACGGAAAGGCACTCGCTTCCATGAACATGTGGGGCTTCACCCCTGATTACTTCGAGAAGAGCGGAAAGATTTTCGCGGATTTCATCGCCAGGAATATCAATGAGCTGAAAGCCGAATTCTATATCCCTTACGCAATCGACTGCATGATCAAGGACGGAAGCGCAAAGACAGAACTGCTCTCCACACCTTCGCACTGGTTCGGAGTGACATTCAAGGAAGACAGGCCTGGTGTAGTGGCAAAGTTCCAGGAGTTCGCCGACAAAGGGGTTTATCCGACACCTTTATACAACAAATAAAACATTTCGACCCGTATGCCGAAATTTTTCCGACGTTCAAGTACGAAATCCTATGATCTGCTCTCCGGCTTTTCGTTTTATGTTCCCGGAATAGGAGGAACGCTCGTTCTGCTGGCAATGCTGCTGGCAGGAGCCTGTCTGGGCAACCTGGTGACAGCCCTTCTGATGTTCTTTACCGACATCGGGACGGCCAACGACTACGGCATGCTGCTGTCTTATCCGGTGATGTTCCTTCCGCCCATGTGGTATGCTTCATACCAGAGCAGGAGGAATCAGTTCTTCGATCCCGGATATGCGCTGGACAGCAGTCATTTCGGGAAGCTGAAAGGCTGGGGGGCGGCTCTTATGGCCGCCGTAGTGACCCTTGCCGGGAGCATGATAACCGACCCGGTAGTATCTGTGCTGCCTCCGATGCCTGAATGGCTGGAAGCCACATTCGAACAGATGCTCCAGGACAGTCCTCTTTGGGTAACGGTCGTGTCGACAGTTGTCTTCGCACCGATATTCGAGGAATGGCTGTGCCGCGGTATGGTGCTCAGGGGCCTGCTGCAGAAAGTACATCCGGCGTGGGCCATGGTCATATCTTCCGTATTCTTTGCATTCATACACATGAACCCGTGGCAGGCGATCCCTGCATTCGTGCTCGGAATGCTGTTCGCCTATGTCTACTATATGACAGGCTCGTTGAAACTTACAATGCTCATGCATGCAGTGAATAACGGAGCCTCCGTCCTGATGAGCCAGACCAGGGTAATGCAAGAGCTCGGGACAGACGCATCCCTTCTGGACATTCTCGACAAATGGCAGTACATCGGGCTGATGTCCGCAAGCCTGTTCATCATCGTCATATTCATAGACATAGTCAGAAAGAACATTCCTCTCGAGTCCGAAAGGGGCAACTGCGATGCAATCGGTCCGGACGAGACGGAATCCGGCCTCTGACAATCCTGCAATGCATTCGACAATAACACTATACAAACCAATACCACATTTATGAAAAAGAGATTAGCGATATTTTCATGTCTGATCGCCTTCGGCTTCAGTGCCATGGCACAGACAGTCCCGCAGGTAATCCCTGCACTGCAGAGCTGGGAAGGGAAAAAGGGAAAGCTCGAGCTGCCGGAAAACGGACGGATCGTCATCGACCCTGCCTGTGCCGAAGTTCTGGAGGATGCCGGATACATGCTGGCGGAAGATCTGAAGACAATGTTCGGCATGGAATACGAACGCGTGGCGGGAAAAGCCAAAGCAGGAGATATCTACATGACCCTGAACGATAAAGATTCAGAATACGGAGACGAAAGCTACCGGCTTACGATAGGATCCTATGTCAGCATATCCGCTCCAGCGGCTAAAGGAGCCTTCTGGGGGACAAGAACACTGCTCCAGATGCTCCATAACCAGCCTGACGGTCTTCAGAAAGGCCAGGCCCTGGACTATCCGACATACCGGCAGCGCGGCTTTATGATAGATGTCGGCCGCAAGTTCTTTTCGATGGATTTCTTGGAGCAGTACATAAAAATCATGGCCTTCTACAAGATGAACCTTCTCCAGGTCCATCTCAACGACAACGGATTCGTACAGTTCTTCGACAATGACTGGAACAGGACCTATGCGGCTTTCCGTCTGGAATGCGACAGCTTCCCGGGACTGACAGCAAAGGACGGCTCCTACTCGAAAGAAGAGTTCAAGGCTTTCCAGAAGACAGCGGCAAGGTACGGAATCGATGTGATTCCGGAAATCGACGTGCCGGCACACTCACTCGCATTCACCCACTACAATCCTGAGCTCGCCGCCGACAATACGGCTTACGGCATGGATCATCTCGACCTGTATAAGGACGAGGTCTATGAGTTTCTGGACACCCTCTTCGCAGAATACATCGGAGGTGAAGATCCGGTATTTGTCGGTCCTTACGTGCATATCGGCACCGATGAGTACAACAGGAAAGAAGCCGAACAGTTCAGACATTTCACCAATTACTACATAAACTACATAAAGAAATTCGGGAAAACTCCAGTAATCTGGGGAAGTCTCGATGTAATGAAGGGAAAGACAGAGGTCAATCTCGAAGGCTGCTATGTCAATGCATGGAACTATGACTGGATGAACGTGCAGTCGGCTCTGGACCAGGGGGCAAAGGTCGTGAACATGTGCGATGCATACCTGTATATCGTACCTGCTGCAGGATATTACTATGATTTTCTGAATTACAGGATGCTGTATGAAAAATGGACGGCAGGAATGATGCACAAGGGCGAACCTGCAGATGCGGATACTCCAGGTTTCATGGGTTCTATGTTCGCCGTATGGAATGACCATGTCGGTAACGGTATCAGCCAGCAGGATGTCCATTACAGGACTTTCCCTGCCCTGCAGCTGATGTCCGACAAGCTCTGGAAAGGGAACAACTCGGAGAACGTTCCTTACGAACAGTTCGAAGCCCTGTGCAGGACGACTCCGGAAGCTCCCGGCATAAACCTGCTCGGCAAGGTGGAAGGCAAGGTGGAAGTAACGGAAGCAGGCTCTCCTGTCACATTGGACGGCAGCGCCGCTGTCTGCACCCGGGTGGCGGAAATAGGATATCCGTACAGCGTGGAATTCAGTATCTGCCCTGACACGAACCCAGCAATAGATGCTATCCTGTTCAAGGGACCTCATGCGGAATTCATTACCAACTGGGAAAATACCGGCAAATTCGCTTTCAGACGCGACGGTTACGAATTCGTTTTCCACGGCTACAGGCTGCCTGCAGGAGAATGGACGAAAATCCGTATAGAAGGAGATACCGAAGGTACCTCACTGTATGTTAACGGAGAACTGGCTGAAAGGCTCGAAGGCCGCATACGCGAAGTCTATAACAGGACCTACAACAGGAAAGACCGTATGTTCTATCATGAAACCCTCGTGTTCCCGCTCCTGAAAATAGGAGATGAACACATGGGATTCAAGGGAAAGATATCAGATGTGACAGCAGAACAGAAATAACTGGGAACGACTCAAAAGGGTAATTTCTGCGTTACGCTTGATTCGCAAGCCTTGAAATTCCGCCTTTTGAGTCGTTTCTCTACTATTTACCTTTCTTTCGCTGATGTCAGCTTCTTTATCTTTTCCTTTCTTCGATAATGCAGTCCGCAGGGGCTTCGATGTTCTCATCGATTGTCACCGAGCCGATTGAGTCAGCAATTATATGTCCGGAGGTCGGGTTCTTGATATTGGTGATTGCTCCTCTGATATCGGCCCGGAGGGTCGAGTACTCGAAGGCCCTGTCGCAGGACGGGTCGAAAGTGCAGTTCTCCAGCACCAGGTCATGTGCATGGCATAGAGGCTGCTCTCCAGAGATATGGCAGTTCACCAGTCTGAGGTTGCGCGAGTGCCATCCCAGATATTCCCCGTGCAGTTCGGAATCATAGATGGTCACATTCTTCACTTCCCAGAAAGCGTCCTTAGTGGTGATTCTGGCATTGCGGATTTCCGCATTCTTAACATACTGGAAGACATACTTGCTGTCGCTCTCCAGTCCGTCGACCCGGATATCGCTGCTGAACATGAACGGATATGTGCCTCCGTGGAGTTCAAGGTTGCGGATATTGATGCCTTGGCAGCGCCAGAAGACTTCATCGGCATCATTCATCACCACATTCTCGATATCGATATCATTCATTTCACGGAACATCTTGGGTGCATCGATCACCGTATCCGACATTTTAAGATGGTCCGAATACCACAGGGCAGAACGTCCTCCTACAGCGAAATAACAGTTCCGGATGGTGAACCCGTGGACATGCCAGAAAGGATAGTTGCCCTCGAAACGGCAACCTGTGGCCACGATATTGCTGCATTTCTTGACGGCAGACTCCCCTTCGCGGATGGTAACATTGTCCAGATGGACGTCATGGACGGCGAACAGAGGGCGTTCCCCTCCGAATTCCTTATCTTTTATCAGTTGCATAAGCTTAGCTTTTTTTACGTTGCAAATATACACTCTTCCTGCATTTCCGGCACTAAACGGATTACCGAATGTGTTACCCGGATTACGGATAACACCATATGGCGAAAAAATGTAATTTTGTACCGGTTAAAATTACAGTGCAATGAGTGCAGATACTGACAGGCCCGACAGGATAATAGTCCGCGGGGCAAAGGTGCACAACCTCAAGAACATCGATGTGGAGATTCCTCTGAACAGGATTGTCGGCATAGCCGGAGTGTCAGGGTCGGGGAAATCCTCGCTCGCATTGGGCGTACTGTATGCAGAAGGATCAAGACGATATCTCGAATCCCTCTCCACCTATACACGGAGAAGGATGACACAGGCAGCCAGGGCCGATGTGGATGAAGTGCTGTATGTTCCTGCATCCCTGGCCATGCACCAGAGACCCGGCATACCCGGGATACGCAGCACTTTCGGCACAGGGACGGAACTGCTCAACAGCCTGAGGCTCATCTACTCCCGCCTCGCCAGCCACAGATGCCCGAACGGGCATTACCTGAAGCCTTCCCTTCATGTTGCCGCCGGTCAGGAGCTTGTCTGTCCAGTATGCGGAGAGCATTTTTACGCGCCGTCCGCAGAAGAACTTTCTTTCAACAGCCAGGGCGCGTGTTCCAAATGCGACGGAACGGGAACAGTGCGCACGGTGGACGAATCCACCCTGGTTCCGGACGAGACTCTGAGCATCGATGAAGGCGCCGTCGCTCCGTGGAACACCCTGATGTGGTCGCTGATGACGGATGTATGCAGGGAAATGGGAGTGCGTACAGATGTCCCGTTCAACCGGCTCACGGCTAAAGAACGGGACATCGTATTCCACGGACCGGCAGAAAAGAAACATATATTCTACAAATCCAAGAACACCAACCAGGCAGGAGAACTTGACTTCACTTACTACAATGCCGTCTACACCGTCCAGAACGCGCTTGCAAAAGTAAAGGACGAGAAAGGGATGAAGCGCGTGGAGAAGTTCCTCAAGACAGAGCAATGCCCTGAGTGCGGAGGTTCGCGTCTGTCGGAAGCCGCCCGTGCCCCGCTGGTGCGGGGGATTTCACTTGCCGAAGCCTGCAGGATGACCCTGAACGAACTGGTGGAGTGGGTCAAGGGCATTCCCCGGACTTTGCCTGAAGAAATGCGCCCCATGGCTGCAAGCATCTGTGAATCTTTTCTGGATGCATCCGTAAGGCTGCTCGACCTGGGTGTTGGCTACCTGAGTCTGGACCGAGCGGCCTCGACCCTTTCTACAGGTGAAAGGCAGAGGATGCAGCTGGCCCGCGCAGTAAGGAACCGCACTACAGGGGTGCTGTATGTACTGGACGAGCCGTCAATCGGGCTGCACCCGGCAAACATAGTCGGACTTGCAGGAGTGATGAAGGACCTGATAGCCGACGGGAATTCCGTCGTGCTTGTAGACCATGATACTCAGATACTTTCCGTATCTGACCATATAATAGAGATGGGACCGGGCGCAGGCTCGGCCGGAGGCCGGGTAATTGCCGAAGGCAGCATACCTGAAATCATGAAGAATCCGGCTTCCCGCATCGGGCCTTTCCTGTCAGGCAAGGCTGATGTCAGGGCCAGGAAGCAGGCCGAAGCAGGTAAAATCTTCGAAAAAGGACGGATACACCTGTCTACCGGCCGTATACACACCGTACAACCGCTCGAAGTCGACATACCGAAAGGCCGCCTGACCGTAGTCACAGGGGTTTCAGGATCAGGAAAGACGACACTCGTGCTTGAAAGCCTTATCCCTGGCCTCCAGGCATATATCGGGAAGAACCGGCTTCCGGACCATGTAAGGAAAGTCGAAGCCGGGGGAATCCGCCAGGTCAAGCTAATCGATGCCTCCCCTATCGGTATCAATATACGTTCGACAGTCGCCACATACGCCAACGTCCATGACGAGCTGAGGAAAGTCTACGCAAAGACTGCAGATGCAAAGGAGAAAGGGTACAAAGACGGGGATTTCTCCTACAACACAGGAAAGCTCCGATGCCCTACCTGCGACGGGACAGGAGTCATCAGTCTGGATGTCCAGTTCCTGCCGGATGTGGATATACCGTGCCCTGACTGCCGCGGTTCGAGATACTCCAGGGCCGCATACCGGATCAGAAGGGAAAATGCCGCAGGAGAGTTCTATTCGCTTCCCGAGCTGATGGATATGGATATAACCGATGCCCTTACGGCATGCAACGACCTGAAGACCGTCCGCCAGAGACTCCAGGTCCTGCAGGAGCTCGGACTTGGCTACCTCACCTTGGGTGAAGAAACCCCGGGACTGTCAGGAGGCGAAGCCCAGAGGCTCAAGCTCGCCAGCGAGATGGGGCGCGGGCAGGAGGATTCGGTATTCGTGTTCGACGAGCCGACCATAGGGCTCCATCCTTCTGATGTCCAGACCCTTCTGCAGGTATTCCAAAGTCTCGTCGACCACGGGGCGACAGTCATTGTCATAGAACACGATCTGGATGTAATCCGCAACGCCGACTATATCATAGACATGGGACCGGGAGGAGGAGAAGACGGAGGAAGAATAGTCGTAACCGGTACTCCGGAGCAGGTAAAGGCATGCCGGGAAAGCGTCACGGGGAAATTTATCTGACAACATTTTAAAACAGATACAATAATGAAAAAACTCATGGTGATAGATGCCTGCATGCGGGACGAGGCATCAAGGACAAGAAGGATACTCGGACCTATAACGGCAGAGTTGGAGAAAAGATATGAAATCGAGACCGTCCGCCTCGACGGACAGGATTATCAGTCCGTCGGGAGGAAAGTGCTCGCAGAGCGCAGCAGCGGCTATGTTCCCGAAGAAATCGTCGCTATGGCCAGGAAAATCGCCGATGCGGACAGGATAGTGATCGCAGCACCGTTCTGGGACATGAGTTTTCCGGCTATCCTCAAAGTCTTCATAGAGAACATGTCGCTTTTCAACATTACATTCAGGGACAACGGGACAGACTTCGAAGGTCTTTGCCGCAGTGAAAAGGTGCTCTACATCACCACACGCGGCATGAATGTGCACACCGGAGACGCTCTGGACGCCGCCACACCTTATATGAAGGCCCTTTCCGCTCTGTGGGGCTGGGGTGAAGTCATCACGGTAGCAGCCGAAAACCTCGACTACAGCACCCCTGAAGAAATCGACAGGAAGATAGAAGCGGCAATAGCGAAAGGACTGGAAATCTGCAAGGATTTCTAAAGCCCCTTTTACTTGATCAGCAATGTCCGTCAGCCGGAAAGACTACTCCGGTCTGGCGGCGTATTTCATCGAGCAGAAGCATCGTGTCCAAAGAGTTGCGGTAGCTGTTCAGAGCGGATTCCCGTTTCCCTGACTGTATCAGGTTTATGAATTCGGCCACTTCGTAATAATATTCGTCCTTGCCGGTTACGGCAGAAATGTCGACGGGGTCGGACTTCCGGCCCTTCCCTCCGGAAACATTCTCCGCATGCGGGACAAAAGTCACCCGGCCTATACTGTTTATCCTGTCGGCAATTACCGTCCCCTTCTCGCCCTGGATCTCTGTCGGCAGGAAGGAATCCGCTATCTTTGAATATATTACGGTCGCTTCCATACCTTCATACCGGAATACCGCAGTCCCCTGCCCGTCTGCACCCGACGGAAGAAGCAGTCCGGATGCCCTGACTTCTACAGGCATCCCGAAAAGTACTACCATCGGATAAATGGTATAGACACCGATGTCCATCAGAGCCCCGTTGGAATATGCAGGGTTGAAAGCGTTCGGAAGTTCCCCTGCCTTGTACCTGTCATACCTCGAAGAGTACTGGCAGTATGAAGAAAAGTACCTGCGCACCTTGCCTATGCGCCCGACAGCTTCCCGCACGGCGGTAAAATTGGGCGTCATGACAGGTTTCATCGCTTCCATCAGGACAACCCCGTGCCGTTCAGCCGTCTCTATCATCTTTCTGGCTTCAACGGCGTTTGAAGCCAGAGGCTTCTCGCACAGCACATGCTTCCCATGTTCCATGCAGAGGATGCTCTGGTCGGCATGACGGAAATTCGGAGTCGCGATATAGACTGCATCGACCTCAGGACTCGAGGCCATCTCCTCCAATGATGTGAACAGATGCGGAATCCCGTGCCTGACGGCAAATGCCTGCGCCGTATCCATGCTTCTCGAGCACACGGCCGTAAGGGCGAACCTGCTGTCCTGCCGCGCCCCGTTTATCACCCAGTCGGTTATGAAATTGGTTCCGACCACCCCGAAACGTATTTTTTCCATGTCATGAAGCGGATCAAGAATACACACAAAGGTACAGATAAAAATTTTTTTGCATTGTACTGTTATATTATTACCTTTGCACTGTATCACCGTAGTGGTACAGCATAAAAGTTAATCATTAAAGCATTTACATTCACATCATGACAGAACTGAAAGACATGTCCTACTGGTACGATCCCGGCAAGACTGTGATCAAAGACGTATCCGTGGAGATAGCTGACGGCAGGATATACGGCCTGCTCGGGCTTAACGGTTCCGGGAAAAGCACATTGCTCAAACTGATGGCCGGACTGCTGTTCCCGAAGAAGGGGCAGGTTCTGTGCAACGGGGAAACCACCGGCTCCAGAAAACCGGAGACGCTTCAGGACATAGCTTTCATGCCGTCTGAACTGAACCTGTACAAGGAGAGCCCGGCCAGGTTCGCAGCCCTGAATTCGGTGTTCTACCCACGATTCAGCCAGTCCGTGCTGGATGACTGCATGAAAGAATTCGGCATTGACCCGGAAACGAGTGACCTGACAAAACTGTCGTTGGGCTACCAGCACAGGTTCATGCTCAGTTACCTCCTTTCTCTGGGGACAGGGCTCATTCTTCTGGACGAACCGCTCAACGGAATGGACATGCCGTCCAGGAACATCTTCAGGAAACTGCTCATGAGACACTTAAGGGATGACCAGACCATCGTCATTTCCACGCACATAATGAATGATGTCGAGAATATTGTCTCAGATATAATCATCGTCAGAAATGACGGTTCACTGTTCTGCGACTCCCTGGAGTCCCTGGCCCGGAAATACACCTATGGCATTTCCGCGTCTCCGGAAGGGGCTCTGTATTCCGAGAACTGCGCGGAAGGGTTCAGGGTGCTGAAAGAAAACACGGACGGAAGCGAATGTGACATACCCGTGGAAATATTGTTCAACGCTGTAACAAAAGGAGCCATAAAATGAAGACATTCAGTTTCAGAAGGATGCTGCTGTTCAGCCGCCTGCAGCTATGTGAGATTTATGGAAGGAACACAAAGAAGATCTTCTCGATATCTCTCTGGATGACGGCGGCACTATGTGTCCTTGCCCTGCTTATTAACGGCGGGCGGCCGGGCGACAGCGCTGGCACTACAGAAGAAATGACTTTTGTAACGGCGGTAGTATTCTCAATGTTATTCTATGCAGACCTTGTGGGCCAGAGGCTCATGGTCCCGGCCTCGGCGGCAGAAAAGTTCGGGGCATTTTTCCTCAACTCATTGGTTGTAATGATAATCGCCGTAGCGATGACCGCGACTGCCGGATCAGCCATCATCTCGATAGTATCACTGTTCAGCGACTCTCCCGACAGCGGACCGGTCATCCTCTTTTTCAGGAAAGGCTTTGACTGGCATGCCCTCGTCAATCTCCTGATAGTCCCTTTATTTACCTGGCTCACAATGTTCGGTGCTGTAAGGAAAAAATTCGGGACGGGCGTTTTCTGGTCAGTCCTCGCAGGATACTTCATACTGCTGTTCATACCCGGCATACTCCGACAGGCCGGTATATTGGAAAGAGAGACTGCACGCATTCTATCCGCATGCATCACCACAGTGCTTGTCATAGTATCTTTAATATGGTCATACCGGCTGCTTAAGAAAGCCGAACTCAATTCCCGTGACAATGACTGATTTCAGACAGGACAAAGCCATATACCGCCAGATGTCCGACAGGCTCTGTGACGATATCCTCTCCGGAAGATACAACGCCGGGGACAGGATCCCGAGTGTCAGGGAACTGTCAGAAATGCTGGAGGTGAACACCAACACAGTTGTGCGTGCCTACGACCAGCTTACCAGGCAGGGCATCGTATTCACCCGGCGCGGCATGGGCTACTTCGTATCGGAAAACGCCCGCGACATCATCATGGAAAACAAACGGAAGGAATTCATGGAAGAAAAGCTGCCGGACCTTTTCCGCCAGATGAAACTTCTCGGAATCCCGATAGAAACAGTGGAGAAGCTGTGGGAAAATCTTCATGACGATTGATTTTCCTCCACTTGCCCCGGGTGCGCGGATTCACATCATGAATAACAGTTTGCGAGGAAGCACATGGGATTTTGCCAGGACTAACAGATTTTGCACAAACAAACCATCAGACGAATTTATAAATTTTACCAGTATGGAAAATTTTGAATATATCACGAATCTATTCACGGTCGTAGCCATAATCGGAGCAGTTGTATATGGAGTGCTGCATTTTGTCTCTGAATACAAGGATTTCAAAAGCAGCAGCCAACGTCGGGCAGAATATATGACCTCGTTTGACAAAATCGTCTCGCAGTTAGCGTCCGATGCTCCATCGTCACAACTCTCGGCGGCCATTTTGTTGCGCCGGTTCTTTTCTGTAAAATTGGATGAAAAATCGAGTTTTCTGAAAACGGAAACCATCAATGTCATCTCATCCCTTTTGCGCACAGTTCCGCCAGGAGTCTATCAAAAAACACTGGGCGACGGTTTAGCATATGCAATGGATTTATCCGGGGCCGACCTGCAGAAGACCAATTTACAGGACATATATATCGGCAATAAAAAAGGAGAAATTATCCTGCAAAAAACCGATTTCTTTATGGCGGACCTGTCATATGCGTTGATTGACGGGGTGCAGGGCCAAGAGGCGATTTTATATCACGCCATACTGTTCGGAGCTCAAATCAAGAACAGCAACTTCGAGAATGCGAATTTCTCGTATGCCGATTTGACCAGCGCAAGATTCAAGGATGTCAAATTGAATGGGGCAGACTTCTCGCATGCCCTTAATATCCCCGAAGAGATTCAATCCCATTTGGTAAATGGAAAGTATCAGGGTAGCGAAGCTGTAACGACTCAACCGACAAGTAGTGACAAAACCATATTTTTCAGTATGCCCGGATGTATGACCAAAGAGCAGGAACTCCTGACAAAAGAGTACAAACGCATACTGGGCAAACAATTCAATGTCATCTATTATTATCGGGATATTTATCCGGGATTCGGACAATTCAATCAAGTGCGTCAAAGTATTTTGAAATCGCATGCCATGGTTGCATTCGGCTTTAAGCAGATTAACATCGAAAAAGGTATATACAGGCCGGATACCCCTGAAGAAGAGTCTTTGAATAACAAATGGATGCCGACTCCATGGAATGAACTGGAAATAGGGATGGGGCTGATGAAAGGATTGCCCATCTTGCTTGTCAAGGATGCCGGAATTGACAGCGGTGCATTTAACAATAGATTGAGAGAATGTTTTACCGCTTCGATTTCTGCCGATTACGACTTGAGACAGCTTGATTCGAACGAAACTTTCACAAAGTGGTGTGCCAAAATCTAAACGCGGGCCCCACGATACGGACTCGCTGTCATCAAACGAACGTTACAGCCTTTTGTGGTGAACGTATCTGAGTTTGGCAGCAACGGTCTTCTAATTAAAAAACTCTTCAGCCATCTGAAGCGCTTTCTCTTTATCTATGGTAAAGACATGATTCAACAGGCCGACCGAAACGGTCTGCGCCTCTCCATCGTATGTAACGGATCCTATGCTGCATACAAAATAATTTTCCACATTGAGCATGTTGTCAATAACGAGCCCACCGAGACCGGTGCCAATCATAGAACCGAACGCCACCAGGTCCGCATCCTCCTCCTCGCCAGACAGTTCAGCGGTAATAACCTGATTGACCAGGTCTTTCAATGCCGCTGAATGCGCCTCCCTGTCCGGACAAGTAGCCACGCAGATGCCGCCGAGAATAATGATAATCAATAACGTATAGAATATCGCTTTCATAATTTAAATACTGTGTTGATTGTAAAGTTAATGATTTATTGCAATTAATTCATGCACATGCAGAATATCCGAGGACCGGCCATGACACATGTTGTCCGTAATACTCACAAAACCCTCTTATCTGTACCGAATTTTAAACAAACTACGATTTCGTGAAGGAAAACAGCATTTTAGACAAACAAACCACGACATTTGAGGCGGTCAAACACTGTTGTCCAAACAAATTAAACCCCCGCCAATCTTATTGATTGACAGGGATTTAATAGTAGTTTTTGCGCTTAAAATTGCACTAATATTCTTCCTCGTTGAAGAAACTTATCCATGTTGATTATCAAGTATATTATGAAATACTAAATGAAATTTGCGCAAACAAACCGCACCGTCCGAGACGGGCTGAGGCGATGGGAGGAAGGTGAACATATCTTTTATAACAAAATATGAGTGTTAAGCTTGAGAGAATATAATTCACAATCTATTGGAGTTCATACCCGACCTTGAC
>JADIMH010000036.1 GCA_017694885.1 Candidatus Cryptobacteroides faecipullorum
CTTATTCTTTGGATTAGCATCGCGTCATTGACGGACATCTGCTGTCAGGCTGCAGACCGGGATAAGGAAATCGCGGATACCCTCGAAAAGTCCGTCGTCTACGCATCGAAATCCCCAGCCGCATTTACCGGCCTGAAACGGCTTGACCATGAGGATCTTCTCGGAGGCGCAGCCATACTTGGCAGCCCGGATGCCATAAAGGTCCTCCAGAATCTCCCCGGCATAGCCTCAGGGATGGAACTGATGTCCGGTCTCTATGTGCACGGCGGAGACGGCAGCGACAACCTTTTTATGCTCGACGGTGTCCCCCTGTTCCAGGTCTCCCACCTTGGCGGCCTGTTCTCGTCGTTCAACACCGACATCATCAGATCGGTGGATTTCTACAAAAGCGGATTCCCGGCACGGTACGGAGGGAAAATCTCATCCGTAGTTGACGTCAGGACACGTGACGGGTCAATGGAGGAGTTCGGCGGCTCCTTCTCTATCGGCCTGATCGACGGGAGGATATCGCTGGGTGGGCCGATCATCAGAAACAGGCTGTCTTACGATGTGGCGATAAGAAGGAGCTGGCTTGACGCGATTACCGCTCCCATACTTGCCATCGGGAATTCCGGAAACGGGACGAAGACCAGGGGCGGATACGCCCTCTTCGATTCAAACGTGAACCTGACCTACACCCCTGGACCGGATGACAGGATAAACTTGCGTTTCTTTGCCGGGACCGACAGGTTCAATTACAGCGAATCAGAGGAGGAAAAATATTACGGCAAGGAAATATACTACGCCGAAAGCGGAGAGGGCATGAAAATGAAATGGGGAAACATCGCGGCCTCGGCATCCTGGAAGCACGGCTTTTCCCGGAGATCCGGCATTTCGACCGTCATCTATTACTCCCGGGGATATTCCGACATACGAGACCGGCAGCAGTCAAACGATTTCACGGATGAAATCCTGACAACAGGGACATCCTCGGAGATGCTGGCAGGCAGTGCGAATGCCGCCGGTCTCAGAAGCATCCTGACCCTGTCGTTCAGACGCCACATCCTTTCCGCCGGGGTCGAGTATCAGAATACATGGTACAGTCCGTCACGTTCGGTTCAGAGGACAGAGGGAGACCGGACCACGGTGTCAGATTCCGGCAGTAAACAATACAGGGCCAATGAGGCGTCGGTATTCATCGAAGACGGGATGACATTCGGACCCTTCAGCCTCACGGCCGGCATAAGGCTTGACGGATACTTCACCGACGGTGCCGCATATTTCAGGCCCCAGCCAAGAATATCCGCGAGCTACAGCATCTCGGACAGGGTCATAGCGAAAGCCTCCTATGAGTCCATGAGCCAGTATGCCCACCTGCTGTCGTCCATATACATCGATCTCCCGACCAACCTCTGGATGCCCTCCACGGACATTGTCAGGCCGTCGGATTCCCGTCAGGCTGCGGCAGGAGTCTACGCCCGTCTTTCAAGACACTGGCATGTGGACATAGGCGGATACTGGCGCTCGATACAGAACTGCCTCATCTATTCCGGCGCAGGTTCCCTGTTCCCTCCGGTAGACAGATGGGAGGAGGAGTTCATCAGCGGGAAGGGCCGTTCCTACGGGGCTGAACTCGAGGTACACTACCTTTCCGGGAAAATCACAGGGACAGCCTGCTATACACTGTCATGGAACCAGAGGCGGTTCGACGAACTCCATTCCACATGGTTCAGGGACAGGTTTGACAACAGGCACAAGCTGACCATCACATGTTCATACAGGATTACGGACAACATAGACATCAACGCCACTTGGAATTACCACAGCGGGAACCGTGTGACGGTACCCGAACATACCGTCTGCCTTCCGGGAGGCGAGATAAAGTATCTTTTCTCGGAACCGTACAACGCCAGTATGCCCGACTACCACAGGCTCGACCTTGGTTGCAATATCCGCAGAAAGACAAGACGCGGGAACGAGGGCATCTGGAACATCAGCATATACAACGCCTACTGCAGAATGAATCCCGTCTTTATGCGGACGACGATAAATGATGAGGGAAAACCGAAAGCTATAGTATATTCTTTGGTTCCCATAATCCCGTCCTTCAGCTATACCTTAAAGTTCTGACAATGAAAACAATCCATATCATATTATCATTCATGCTGCTCCTTTCCGTGCTGTCCTGCGAACGGGAAACCGATATTCCGCTGAAACCAGGAACAGGACGCCTGTACCTCGAGTGTTTTCCGTCCAACGGACACGACACGACATACATAAGCCTGACTGCAGCCCGTCCGGTAACGGACCTTGCAGCTCCGGGCCGGCTCTCCGGTATCCGTATGGACTTCAGTGTAAACGGAGAGTCCGCCGGTCCGGAACTGTATTCCGTGGACAATGATACATATACCTACATGGTAGATTTTCCGATAGAAATCGGAGACAGGGTTTCCGTCAGCGCCTCCGCCGAAGGCTATCCTTCCGTATCTGCGGTTTCGGAAGTTCCGGGCGCACCGGATATGGAAATGGAACGTGAAATCTACAGATACGGCACTCTCCGCCACAGATTCACTGTCAGAAGGAAAGACGGTCCGGGGCGTAAGCGGTACTATGGGGTGGCGATCACCGGTGAACGCCGTATGGAAACGGTATATGCAGATCCTGAAAAGGAGCCGTTGACGGAAGTCTCCTGCCTGCAGTATGACTATGGAATGTCATCGCCCGTGGAGTCTACGGATGAAGATATTCTCGGCTATGAAACCATAACGCAATGCAGGGTCAATGGGATGAACATGGTGGTCTTCGAAGACGACGGAGGCAATACCCCTGAACTTGAAATAGTGGTTGACATCCCGTACGAGAAGGACAAATACTGGGTGGTGACCGAGGAGTACAGCACGTACAGACGGACCCTGTACAGGGTGGACATGTTCCTGATTCCGGAGCAGGCCTATGAATATCTGAACCCGAAGGTAAACGAGTCCCTGCTCGCCGCCGGCCTGATTCCTCCTTTCATCAACGGGGGCAACATATCCGGAGGTTATGGAATAGCATCATGTATGGGATGCTATTCTTCCGGCTGGATCGGCAGCCCGGGGCAGTAATACTGTTTCATATGAAACAAGGCGCCGGATTTGAAATCCGGTGCTCTTTTACTATCTTTGCCAGCCTCCAACTTTCAGAGAATCCATAAAAATATGTCATTCGTTCATCTTCACGTACATACGCAGTATTCCATTCTGGACGGCCAGTCATCGATAGAAGACCTGTTCAACAGGGCAGAAGAGCTCGGCATGCCGGGAATCGCCATTACCGACCATGGAAACATGTACGGGGTGAAAGAATTCTTCAAATTTGCCAAGAAGCATCCTGGCATAAAGCCGATAGTAGGCTGCGAAATCTACGTGACCACGCATTATGACCACAGGCTCAAGGACAAGGACCATAAATCATACTATCACCTCATTCTGCTTGCCAAAAACTACAACGGGTACAAGAACCTTATGAAGATAGTCTCTACGGGACACATCGAAGGTATGTACTACAAGCCCCGTGTAAGCCATGAGGTGATACGGAAATATTCCAAGGATCTGATATGCTGCTCCGCCTGCGTGGCAGGGGAAATTCCGAGAAATATCATCGCAGGGGATATGGAAGCGGCCGAAAAAGCCGTTATGTGGCACAAGGAAGTATTCGGAGAGGACTACTATCTGGAAGTCCAGCTGCACCGCACGGAGATCCCGGGCCAGTCGCAGGAAGTCTATGAAAGGCAAAAGATCGCCCTCGAAGGGATTATCGAATTGTCCCGGAAAACTGGAGTCAAGATAGTAGCTACGAATGATGCTCATTTCGTAAGAAAGGAGGACGGCCCCGCACATGACAGGCTGATCTGTCTCACAACAAATGCATACCTTACCGACTCCGACCGTATGCGCTACACCCAGCAGGAATTCCTGAAAAGCGGAGAAGAGATGGCGGCCCTGTTCCCTGACCATCCGGAATTCCTGACCAACACGCTCGAGGTGTCGGATAAAATTGAAAGATATGAAATCGACAGGGGGCATGTACTTCCCCTGTTCAAGATAGACGAAGGATTCCTCAAAGACATAGATATTTATCTGGAAAAATACAAGGATGTCATAGATGTCGGCAGGTGCGACAAGGCCGGCAACGACAGAGGCGTGGATTTCACCCATTCGGTAGCCTTTCTGTGTCACCTGTGCTATGAAGGGGCACGGAAGCGATACGGAGACACCCTTACTGCCGAGCAGGGCGAACGTCTGGATTTCGAACTCAAGACCATCTGCAGAATGGGATTCCCTGACTATTTCCTTATAGTGCAGGACTTCATCGCGGCAGCCAGAAGAAACGGTATTTCCGTCGGCCCCGGACGTGGTTCGGCAGCCGGGTCAGCAGTAGCCTATTGTCTGGGAATCACCAATATAGACCCTATAAAATATCAGTTGCTGTTCGAGCGTTTCCTCAACCCGGACCGTATTTCCATGCCGGATATCGACATCGACTTCGATGATGACGGCAGATACAGGGTATTCAGATACGTGGAAGACACCTATGGAAAGGACCACGTATCACATGTAATCACGTTTGGGACAATGGCCGCCAAAAGCGCCATCAAGGATGTGGGCCGCGTCAGCAACATGCCGATGGACGAGACCAACCGTCTTACGAAAATGATCCCCGACAAACCGTTCGAAGCAGAAGTCATGGAGGACGGCAAGAAGGTCAAGAAAGAATTCAAGCCGAAACTGGCGAACTGCGTGAAGTACCTTCCGGAACTGAAAAACGAATACGAGAACGGCACCGAGCAGGTCAAGGACGTTCTCAAATATGCCGTCAAGCTCGAAGGATGCATCAGGCAGACAGGCGTACACGCCTGCGCCATGATCATAGGCCGCGGAGACCTCACCGATTACATCCCGATAAGCGTCGCGGCCGACAAGGCAACAGGCGAAGATGTCTGGGTATCACAGTACGAAGGATGCTTTATCGAAGACGTCGGCATGCTGAAGATGGACTTCCTCGGCCTGAGGACGCTGTCCATCATAAAGGAATGCCTGGCAAACATCAAAAAACGCCATGGGATAGACATAGACATCGAATCCATCCCTATTGACGATGAAGAAACCTACAGACTGTACGGACGCGGCGATACCACCAGCGTATTCCAGTTCGAATCCGAAGGTATGAAGCAGTGGCTGCAGAAACTGCAGCCGACAAGATTCGAGGACCTGATCGCCATGAACGCCCTCTACCGTCCGGGGCCTCTGGACTATATCCCTTCATTCGTTGCCAGGAAACAGGGTACGGAAAAGATCGAATACGACCTTCCTGAAATGGAGGAATTCCTCCAGGACACATACGGTGTCACGGTCTATCAGGAACAGGTCATGCTCCTGTCCCAGAAACTTGCAGGATTCACCAAAGGCGAAGCCGACAAGCTGCGTAAGGCAATGGGTAAAAAACAGCTGGATGTCCTCGAATCTCTTCACGACAAGTTCATAAACGGGGGGAAGGATCACGGCCATCCGGTAGAGATTCTTGAAAAGATATGGGGAGACTGGAGGAAATTCGCCCAATATGCCTTCAACAAGTCGCACGCGACATGCTATGCATGGGTCAGTTACCAGACAGGCTACCTGAAAGCACACTACCCGGCCGAATTCCAGGCAGCCAACCTGAGCCGCAACCTCTCCAACATGGATGAGATCAAGAAAATCATGGATGACTGCAAGAAATCCAGGATCAAAGTCCTCAACCCGGACATAAACGAAAGCGACTCCGGATTCACCGTCAATAAAGACGGGAATGTCCGTTTCGGTCTGGGCGGAATCAAGGGATTCGGAGACAATATAGTAAAAGCCATCCTTGCAGACCGCGATACGAACGGTCCTTTTTCAGACATATACAATTTCACGGAACGGATGGCCGGCACAGTCAACCGCAAGGCTTTCGAATCCTTGCTGTACTCCGGAGCCTTCGACAGTTTCGGCTTTCCACGCTCACAATACCTGATGCCATGCGCCTCAGGAGATACCTTCCTCGATGCTCTGGTAAGGTACGCAGACCTTTACAGACGCGATACAGTGGATGCGGCCAACTCCCTTTTCGGAGAAATGGAAGAGGCCCGTCCCGTAAAGCCGGAAATGCCTCCTATGCGGGGAGAAGAAAACGAGCTGGAAATACTGAAAAAGGAGAAAGAACTGGTAGGGATGTATCTTTCATCGCATCCTTTGGACAAATACTCTTTCGAACTGGAAAATTTCACTTCCAACAGCGTAGCCGAAATTCCAGACCTGATAAACAGTTGCGAATCGGAAAAAAAGACCATGAAAATCTGTGTAGCCGGCTACATTTCCTCTACGCAGACTCTTTCCACCAAGACCGGTAAACCTTATTCGAAGACTGTCATAGAGGACAAGGAAGGAAGCTATGAACTGGCCCTGTTCGGAAAGGACCACGAGAATTTCATGAGCTACATGCAGGTAAACTCAGCTATCTTCATCGAAGGTGAAATCGGAGAAAAGTATTTCCGCAAACCTGAAGACCGCAAGACCCAGGGGGATCCTCCATATGGATTCAAAATCAAAAAGATCATGCTCTTGGGCAATGTTACCGACTCCTATATCAAGGGATTCTCCCTCAACATCACCACCCCTATGCTAAACAGTGATTTCAGGGAAAAGCTTGGTAAAGTAATAAAGAAAAACAAAGGCACCGTTCCGCTCACGATGTTCCTTTATGATCCGAAAACACGATACAAGATAGAATTCCTCTCAAGGAAATTCCAGGTTGCAGTCACAGCCCCGTTTATCAGTGAGCTGAAGGATCTGGATATCAGATACAGTGTAATAAAGAAATAGCAGACATCAGTACACATGCATGCTGGCGCCCTGTGCCGAAGGCAGGTAATTCACGCCCCACCAGCACATCTGAAGAAGCAGGAACGAAAAGACTATCAGGGCAAAAGCTGCATTATGGCCGATCCGCCTGGTACCACGCAAGTGGATATACAGAAGATAGCCCAGCCACGTAGCTGCAGCCCATGTTTCTTTCGGATCCCATGTCCAGAAATCGCCCCATGCCTGCTTGGCCCATAAGGCTCCCATCACCATACCGGCACAAAGGAATGCCGAGCCGGTCCTGACAAGTTCATCGCACAGCCGCATCTCGTCTGCCGAAGGTTCCTTTCGGGAAGGGCGCAGCCACAAATACAGAGCAAACAGCGTAACTGCTCCCAACAAGGCATAGGCGAACATATATACCACAACATGAGGGATGAACCATACGCTCTGCAGGGCCGGCATAAGGGTCTTGTCATGGATTTGCGGGCTTAAAATATTGATGCAGATGAAAACGGCAGACATAAGCGTACTGAACAGAAGTATCCACCTGTACCTCCACCTTCCATAGACCATCGCTCCCGCCATCGTAACGAAAAGAGAATACCATAGTCTCGTTTCCCCGACAGTACGGAGCGGAGGCCTTTCAAGAGAAACCCACATTCCGGCAATAAAAGCCATGAAAACCGCAGAACCGAGCAATGTCCAGACAACGGCGAATGCCGGTTTCCTCCTGCCTCTCAAGGCAGCGCAGGCGCCGACAATCCAGCATACAATGGCAACTGCACCGAAATAGACCAGATGATTCCACCCTATCATTTCCCTTCCTCCCTTTTCTTTACAGGCCCTGAACTTCCTGCCGATACAGCAAACAGCACAGTCCCGGAAAGCAGCATCCACAGCGATACACAAGTAACTATCCACCATGAATCCCTGACACACTCCATGACGCTCACCGTACTCCACCTGCCGCGTGAAGTATCATATCCTGCCTGATATATGCGCCAGGCTCCCGCCATTGCCGGACGGTTCACCTCTATGGTCTCTTCCCGCCGCCTTCCGTCCGCGTCCGCAATGACAACCTCGGAACTGAATCTTCGGGCCTCCGGACGAGGCATCACTACCATTTTCCCATACCCGAGTCCGAGAGTCTCTGAACTGAAAATATGACTTCCGCAACTGACCCATCCCGAATGGCTGGATCCGTCGCTTTCCCGTACCGCGGTAACGAATACTGCCGGCACCGCTCCGACATGTTCCATAGCCCTGTACCCCGACTCTCCTGGCAGGCGGCCCGCCATAAACAGGCATGTGTCCGCCGTCAGTCTCCATCCGTCCGCATATCCTGCGGAGCCAACCGTATCGGCTGACACGAAGCCATCGGACATTTTACCGCTCAACGTATCCACGACATAAAGCTTGGGAGGATACTCTTCAATGGTAAATTCCTTAAGGGTCAAGGTAAACGGAAGCGGGATACTTTCCCCCGAACTGTCCTCCCCCATAGCGACGGCGCCTCCGGCGGGAGCAACGACCTTGCAGCGGATCTTGTCCCCCCCGCCGAAAATGCCGGCAAATATGAACAGGAAAACTCCGGCATGCACAACCGTCCTGGCAAGATATCTAAGGACATGCCTGTAATGACAGCCCCGCAAATGTCTTATGCCGCTGATTTCAGATACGGCCCTTATGCCGGTAGCCGTCATAAAATAGAACAGGACGAGGATGAAAGGCCATGTCTCCGTTATGCGGTGAAAACCAGATAGAGTCACAAGGACCAGAACCGCAGCCAAAGAAGATATGCAGGTCCTGTCATCCCACAGCGATCCCAGCAACCGGCTGCGGCCGCTGAAGGAAAAAGCCAGCACCAGAAGATAAAGATAATTCACAGCCAGTACCGTACTCCATGGATGATGAAGGAAATGAACCGGTACGTCTCCTGACAATAATTGAAGCGTTGTGCCTGCCGCAAGCAGCAAGGCACAACGCAGAAAAGCCCTTTTATAATTCCACCTGAAAGCCACGCCGACTAAGCTTTCTCCCACTGTTCACGGAGCAGAGCCACCGCAGCAGGAACAGTCACTGCACGGTCACCGGCCGAGCCGCACTCGAAACTTACATATTTATCATATCCGAGTTCCTTCAAGGCTCTCAGACCGTCCATGTAGTTATCCTTTTCACCGTCTTCTCCCGGCATCACACGGCGGGCGCGACTGGCTATGTGCACATGCTGCAGATATTCGGTTCCGGCAGACATGAAAGCGGCATAGTCCGAAGTCTCTTCCTGCATATGCCAGAAATCTCCCATGCACTTCACTCCGGCGCTCTTCGAATCACGGCATATCGCAGCTGCATCTGCTACCTGACGGAGATAGAACGCCTCTCCCCTGTTCAAAGGCTCGAGAATAACGGTTGTGCCGCACTTCAGGGCATATTCACCCAGTTCATGAAGCTGCTCCGTAAGGTATTCTCTCGTTTCAAGAGTATGAGGCCTGCATGGATGCTGGCCGTTGAATGCCGGTACCATTATCACTCCTGTCGAGGCAAGTTCTCCGGCTGCCGCTATGATTTCGCGCATGGTCGTATCGAATTCAGCCTTAACCTTAGGATCTTCTGCAAGGATAAAACCTCCGAAACCGGCACAGATAGCAGAGACCTTTATGTTGCGGCCGTTCAGGGCACGGCTGATTTCATCGACACGTCCTGCAAGATTGTTTCCTCCAGGCTCAAATCCGGCTACTCCGAGGTTCTCCATATAATCCAGCTTTTCAGCCAGTGTGCTCCCCGGCGCTATCCCTTCCTGGAATGACAGTTTGAGTTCTGCCTTATTAGCTGTCTTTTTTTCCGGTGTGCAGGCGGAGACCATGCCAAGAGGCAGTCCTGACAATGTCACTGCCGCCGCTCCCGCAAGGGTCCTGCCCAAAAAACTTCTTCTGTCCATACGCTCCGACTATTTACCGGTTCCGGGAACAGGAACCGTATATTTGGACATATCCATTCTTCCCATTTCCAGCTTCTCCGGCATATAGTCCATTGCTGAAGCGCTGATTTCATCCCAGCTTACGGTTTTGCCGGTATAGGCTGCTTCACGCCCCATTACGCCTGCCATAGTGGATATGGCACAGACCTCGGCTTCATCATGGGCTTCTCCCTTACGGATATGGTTCACCCAGTCTACATGCTCGAGCACATAAGGATTCTGCTGTTTGAAAGCCGCATTCGATGCCTCTGCGTCATACTTCCATACCACATTCCCCTCAAGGTCTTTTATCTCATGGTTATAGCTGTTCCATGAACCTTTCGTACCCTGGATATATTCACCGATATTGGTGCTGCATCCGTCGATCTGACGGCACATGCTGTGCATATGGATTCCGTTTTCGAATTCGAAATCGACACTGAAGTTATCATACTGGTCTCCGGTGATACGGCGCTGCCGGGAACCGAAGGCAGTAGCCTTTACAGGCTTGAGTCCGGACATCCACAGGAAAACATCGATATTGTGAACATGCTGTTCGATAATATGGTCTCCTGAAAGCCATTTCCAGTTCACCCAGTCACGGATCATCCATTCCATGTCGCTCCAGCCAGCCTGACGCTCACGGTACCAGAGCATACCCTGGTTCCAATACACGTTACCGCCTGTAATTTCCCCTATATATCCTTCCTGTATTTTCCGGAAAGCCTCTACATAAGGCCTCTCATGATGACGCTGGGTCCCGGCTACTACGCACAGACCTTTGGCCTTTGCCTGACGTGCTGTCGCAATGACCGAACGGCATCCCTTCGGATCTACGGCCACAGGCTTCTCCATGAATGTATGAACGCCCTTTTCAGTGGCGTATTTGAAATGTTCAGGCCTGAATACCGGAGGCGTTGTCAGTATCACCATGTCGATTCCGGAATCGATCACCTTCTTATATGCATCGAAACCGACGAAGCAGTTCCCGGCAGGCACGTCCTGTCCATGGTTGTCCTTAAGGTCCTTCCTCAAGCCTTCCAGCCTGTCACTGAAGGTATCGCCAAGGGCAGTCACCTTGATGCCGTCAGCAGCCGCAAGCAGGTCGAGCACCGCTCCCGATCCGCGTCCGCCGCAGCCGACCACCCCGACTTTCAGTTCTTTCCCTGAAATCGCCTTGTCCGGAAGTTCGGGGACATAATACTCTTCCGGCTGTCTCAACGGCACATAGGAATTTTTTCTTCCTCCACATGAGGACAGGAGTGAGGTGCCCAGAATGCCTGAAACACCGAGTGCTGCAGAATACTTCAGAAAGTCTTTCCTGCTGATATTTTTTTCGCTCATGACAATTGATTATTTTGATTGGTTCTATATTTAAAAACAATATGTTACTGCCGTAAAGACGCATCCACTCCTTCAGGGACTTCACAGACGACCCTGAATCCTATTCCCTTTATGTCGGAATACCACCATATGCTCTTAGGATTCTGCGGATCGGTTTTCAGCCATGCATCATGCTCCGTATGCGACCTTGCGGCACAGCGGAGATCCGCCGCATCATCAGTGTAAAGACCGCCCCTGACGACATGCTCCGTTCCGGACTCCGGACCTTTCGGATCCACGGCTCCGTCCTGCAGGCGGGAATAAGCATCCTCCGCATACCAGTCTGAACAATACTCCATGACATTGCCCAGCATATTCTTAAGCCCGAACGGGTTGGCCATTACTTCCGAAGGCTCTTTCGTCCGGCTTCCACTGTTGTTCACATATACGGCATACCTGTTTATGACTGTCGTATCAGCGCCGAAAAGACTTCTCCAGAATCCGCGGTTGGTATATTTTCTCGGACTGCCCTCAAAGAAATACGGGGTCGACGTACCGCCTCTGGCAGCATACTCCCATTCGGCCTCGGTCGGAAGACGGTATTTCTTTCCCGTCTTCTTGGAAAGCCACTGGCAAAAAGTTTCTGCAGAATAATGCGTAAGGGTAATCACGGGCCGGTCATTCATACCCCATCCCTGGTCAGGATAGCCGAATGGAGGCGTCGGACCGCTTATCGCATCTACATCATCGCGGGAATTGTTCATATACACGACCTCGGGAGGAATCCTGCCCTCGGACATGGTCTCCCCGTAGAAAGCCCAGAACTGGTCCCATGTAACCTCGGTCTCGCCCATAAAGAAAGACGACACGGTAACGCTGCGCTGCGGAGATTCGTCGCTGCGGCGGAAAGGTTCCTTCTCCGGGCTTCCCATAACAAACGTTCCTCCCGGAACGGCTATCATGTTTATCGAAGCGGAGGTTCCAGGTATTTTTTCCGTGAAATTCTCGAACGAAGTCACTGCCGTCGCCTCGGCAAAGACCTCTTTGCTTCCGGAATCAGGTACACCGGTCATTTTCTTATGCTGATAATTGGGATTGTAGTGTCCGGCATCAAGATGACAGCTTATACACTGAAGATCAAGTTTTTCAACATTTTCCTCATAGTAAAGGTGCGCCGTCACCCCGTCATCCGTAATCCCCTCAGGGAAAAGATTTACATGGCAGGCCTCGCAAGATTCGTTATAGACTATATTAACGGCATATTCCAGCTGGCTTTTGCTCTCCCAGTCTATCTTTTCATTGTCTTTCACTATATAGGACCAGACATCCTTCATTCCGGTTTTGGCCTTTGCCATGAAATGGCGGACAGATCCCTCGGGAGGGAGATGGCAGTCGGCACAGTCGGTCACCGTCCCGCTGCCGTTGTTATAGTGCACCGACTGTTTCCAGCTTGCATCGGAATCCGGGTGGGAATGGCACGCCATACAGGACTCGTTCGAAGAACTCTTCACATACAGGGAGTTCAATACTACCATCAGGGAAAAACCGGCTACAAGTCCGGCCAGAACCGCCAAGAATATCTTTTTTCTGTTATGAGATCCAGGCATAGTCTTATTATCTATTTATCTATCGTTAGTCCGTTATACAGCAGGAGTCATCAGAAAATAAGCACGGCCTTGATCGGATAGTGGTCCGAAATGAAAGGAAAATCGCCGTATTTTTTCTGTATCGTCTCGAATTTCGGACATGAAGCGAATCCGGAATAATAGATATAATCTATGACCGAACTGCTCTTTCCCCATCCGTTGTAGGAATTGAGCCGGTCTGTCCTTTCTGCGGAAACACGGGCATTCTTCATGATTTTATTGAGGTCCGCAAGGACAGGATCGTCTCCCTCTACATTGAAATCGCCGGTAAGGACCATCGGCAGATGCTCCGGATTCATTTCCCCGATCCGTTCAACTATCAGAGCCAGCCCCTTTTCCTGGGCTTCCTTTCCGACATGATCGAGATGGGTATTGACATAATAGAACTTATGCCCTGACCTCTTGTCTTTCATCAGCGCCCAGGTAGCGGTCCTGAAACAGGCTGCATCCCATCCCATTGAAGGCTTTTCAGGAGTCTCCGAAAGCCAGAATGTCCCCCATTTCAGCAAGGAAACAGTCTTTTTGTTATAAAAGATGGACATATGTTCCCCTTCATGTTTTCCATCTTCCCTGCCCACACCTACGGACTTATAGTCCCGCATATTCTCTTCTATGAAAAGCACCTGATAATCAAATGCTTCTTGAAGCCCGAAAATATCAGGCCGCTTGTCCCTGAGCATATAGATCGTCGCCGGGCATCTGTACTGCCATGAATTCGTTCCGTCTTTTCCTTCCCCCATTCTTATGTTGAAGGATATGACGCTCAATGTGTCGGGACCGGCTGTCTTTTTGGCCGTAACCACCTGCGGAATCGCTGCCAGAGCAGCCAACATGATTAAAACAATCTTTTTCATTACAGTATTCTAATATTTGTCTGTCGTATCTTTCAATTCCTCTCTCGAAAGAGACTTACGGTCCATCGCCCTCCACGCATAAGCTATATACGCAAGGACAAACGGTATTATGAAGGAAACTATTGTCATTGTCTTGAGGGTGAACAGGCTTGAACAGCTGTTGGCTATAGTGAGAGAACTCTGAAGATCGGCCGTAGACGGATAATAGGCAGTTCCGTTATAGCCGGCAACAAGCAGAAGCCCCAACACCGCCAGCACCGTTCCCGGACCGGTAAACCAGATGCCCTTGCGGTATTTCCTGGATGCCAGCGTCTTGACTACGCCATACAGGACAAGCACCACTCCGATGAGAAAGACGGCCAGTACTGCGGGCATCTGCAGAAAATTATGAAGATATTTGGATTTTTCCATGAAGACAGTTCCATCGGCATCCACTGCAAAGCCCGGGACTATACAGATATGGGAAAGGAATGCCACGAAAAGTATCAGGAAACAGAACGCTCCCAACCACAGGCGCAGACGCAGTTTCAGGACAATGTTCTCGTCTTCTATATTGTTGATCATATACAGCGAGCCCAGAACCATCGCCAGGAAAAATACAGCGAGCCCGAGGCATATGTTCCAGATATTCCCGAATGCTTCAAGTCCGTGCCAGGAATTCCCCCACGTACTGATGACAGGGGCAATGGAATTCCCGACGGCATTCTTGTCGACTGTAAAATCCGATCCCGTAAAGAATGTCGCTACGGCCATTCCTATGAGAAAAGGCCCCAAGAATCCGTTTATCACCAGGAATACACGGAAAGAATTGCGCCCGAGAAGATTGCCGGCCTTTGTCTGGAACTCATAGGAAACCGCCTGAAAGACAAAACTGATAAGGATCAGTACCCAAAGCCAGTATGCTCCGCCGAAACTCGTACTGTAGAAAAGCGGGAACGACGCGAAAAACGCACCTCCGAACGTAACCAGCGTGGTAAAGGTAAGTTCCCATTTCCTTCCTGTTGAATTGACTATCAGCTGCCTTTCCTCTTCGCTTCTGCCAACGGAAAAGATCAGGACATTGCCCCCCTGGACAAACAGAAGGAAAACCAGCAGCCCCCCAAGAAGTGAAACTATAAACCACCAGTATTGCTGTAAAAATCCATACTCGAACATGACTGCCTCCTCTTTTATCTGCCGGACGCTTCCGGTTCATCTACTGCCGGCCCTTCCTTTATGGCTTTGAGCAAAATGCGGAGCTCTATGGCCAGGAATAACGTAAATACTATGACAAACACTATGAATGTGGTCTTCACCGCCCCTACGTCAAGACTTGAAATGGCAGCGTTGACCGGCAGAAGATCCTGGATGGCCCATGGCTGGCGTCCGACCTCGGCAACGATCCACCCTGCCTGGCCTGCAATGTAGACCAAAGGTATCGAGCATACTGCCACCCTTTGCAGCCATGTAAGTCCGGCTATCCTGTCCTTTCGCTCAGCCCACAGCACTGCAATCATAAGCATCAGAAGGAAAACGCCCAAACCCACCATTATCCTGAAAGGCCAGTAGACCATACCTACAGCCGGGACCAGGTCCTCTTTGCCGTCTATATAGCCGTATCCGAAATACTCTACATTCTCCTCCAGCACCTTACGGGCCTCGGCTGCAGCCTGCGGATCGCTGTCCCTGTTCTCCCTGTACGCCCTGAAGGCGGCCAGGGCAAGATCGCCGCGTTCCTTCTTTGCTTCTGCAGAAAGGACCTCATTCCCTTCGGAGTCCGTATATCCTTCGAGTATGTCGTTTATACCGGGCACATATCCGTTGATATCATGCGTGGCCAGAATGGAAAGCATGCCCGGAATCTCTACGCCGGGAACTATGGAGAACGGTGCCTTCTCCCCTCCATTTTCAAGCCCCTCGGCCGCGGCCAGCTTCATAGGCTGGTACTTGGCGACATGCACTGCAGAACTGTCTCCGGAAAACATTACGGCCAGAGTCCCGACTATACCGACAATGGAAGCCACCCTTATGCTTGCCTTGGCAAACCTCGTTTCCCTGCCCTTCAGCAGATACCAGCAGCTTACACCTATGACAAATATCGCCCCTGTCATCCAGCCGCTCAGGACAGAATGGAAGAACTTGCTGACAGCGACAGGATTAAGAACCACCGCCCAAAAATCCACCATCTCGTTCCGGACGGTATCGGGGTTGAACTCCATGCCGACAGGATGCTGCATCCATGAGTTCGCCACCAGAATCCACAATGCCGAAATCGATGCTCCCAGGCATGTAAGCCAAGTGGACGCCAGATGGAACTTCCTGCTTACCTTGTTCCATCCGAAAAACATTACGGCAAAGAAAGTCGCTTCCATGAAAAAGGCAAGGATACCTTCTATGGCAAGAGGGGCTCCGAATATATCACCGACGAACCAGGAGTAGTTGCTCCAGTTGGTCCCGAATTCAAATTCAAGAATTATCCCGGTAGCGATGCCGACGGCGAAATTGATAGCGAAAAGCTTCATCCAGAACTTAGCGGCCTTTTTCCAGAATTCATCTTTCCGGACTACATAGATGCTCTCCATGACCGCCATTATTACCGACAGTCCGAGAGTCAGCGGAACGAATATCCAATGATAGCATGCCGTCAGGGCGAACTGGGCCCTGGACCAGTCAATCAAAGCGTTTTCTACCATATGTATTCAATTATACATTGTCATCCAGGTACTCTGTAAGCCTCTCGCCCACAAATTCGCTTTTCTCGCTGTCCGTCTTTCCCGACAGGACAGGCTGGAAAAAAAATACGCGCAATATGGCGAACAGGATTACTATCTTCAGTATTATAAGCCCCCACAGAGGACGGCCCCAGGTCATATTCCTGAAACCGTCGGCATAAAGATTCCAGACGGAAACGATTATGTTCTGTTTTTTATGATCCATATGCCATTCCGGGTCATTTAAAATCTTTCAAAAATACATATAATTAACGTGAAAACAAATTTTCAGTATCTTTGAATCCGGATAAAGACATTGATACAATCATGGATGAAGAAAAATTTTCCGAAATAGGCCGGGTCAAGGCTATTGAAAAGCTTTTTGAAGGGACAGGATACTCCCCTTCAGAATATTGCAGATTCGAAACAGCCGGGAAAAGCTACCCGGTAAGCGTCTCCAAGGCAATGCTCGAAGGTACGGACTTCGACCTGACATATTTCCCTTTCAAGCATCTCGGATATAAAAGCGTAATCTGTGCTACCGGCGAAATCTATGCCTGCATGGCGCACCCGAGGACGCTTTCAGTCACACTGGGAATATCGGCAAAGCTCGATTTCCGGCAGATAAGGGAGCTTTGGTCAGGAATGGTAACGGCTGCAAAAGAACATGGATATAAGGAACTGGCCCTCGACCTCATCCCTTCACGCAACGGTCTATGCATCGCCGTTTCCGCTTCGGGAGAAACCGGCTTCCTCACTTCAAAGCGCAGGCCGGAAGGGAAAAGCATGGACCTGATCTGCATCTCCGATAACCTCGGGGCCGCTTTCATGGGAATGCAGGTACTGGAAAGAGAGAAACGCCGTTTCGAAAAGACCGATGATGATTCCGCCCAGCCGGACCTTACGGAATACAGGCACCTGGTAGGGGCTTACCTGAAGCCGGAACTCAATCCTGCAACGGTTTCCCAGCTTGAAGATGCGGAAATCATACCTTCATATGGATATTTCGTGACAAGAGGGCTTTCCGATACTGTCAAACGGCTCTCCCGCGACAGCGGCCTGGGTGCCAAGATCTATGTTGACAAGATACCGTTCCCCGGAAAAATGTTCGACCTGGGAAAAGAAATGAACATCGACCCGATCTCGGCTGCACTTAACGGAGGGGATGACTACCGGCTGCTGTTCACCGTCCCTATCGGAAAACACGACAGATTCCGGCATGATTTCCAGACATTCGATATCATAGGCCATCTGGCCCGTCCTGAAACCGGAGCCGTCCTTGTCACTCCTGAAGGGGTAGAACTCCCGCTGAAGGCCCAGGGCTGGTAAACATTTCCGGCAGAAAACATAAAAGACGTTCCGCTGAGACTTCAGGGAACGTCTTTTATATGCCCGTTGAATAGACTACAGGTTAGGGTTGACCGTCTTCCAGTCAGCTACTGCAGGGATAATGCCAAGTTCGATGATCTCGTCACGCATCTTGCAGAGGTGCTCGTATGACGCCTCGAGAGCCGCCATTTCTTCCGGTGTTCCGGTAACATCGGTATAATGCACTCCGGTAGCATCGATAGTGGTAGGCATGGCCATCATCACATTGTGGTATTTTTCAGTATTCACATAGCATCCTGCCGGCCACTCGAACTTCTTGCCGCCCATTGCAGCCGCAATCATCTCGATTGAAACATATGCCGGGCTCTGGAATGAAGAACGTCCGCGGAGTTCGATGATATGTTTTCCGCCCTGGATGACATTGGTCTTAATCTCTTCCCACCTGTCATGTGCGAGTTTTGTTCCGAGAAGCTCCGAGAACGGTTTCCCGTCAATGTTTACCTTTGATGCGAAAACCGCCATCTGCTCACCGTGACCGCCATATGTGTGACATCCTGTCACCTTGCACTGCTGAACGCCGAACTCTTTTGCAAGGGCACTCTGGAGCCTTGTGGAATCAAGAGCGGCAAGTGTCGTTACCTGTGAAGGCTTAAGACCTGAATGAAGGAGGGTTACAAGCCCTGTAAGGTCTGCAGGATTGAAGATGATGACAACATGTTTTACGTCAGGGCAGAACTCTTTGAGATTCTTTCCGAGACCCTCAGCGATCTCGCAGTTCCCTTTAAGGAGATCTTCGCGTGTCATACCCTGTTTACGAGGCGCACCGCCTGAAGAAACCACATAGGCAGCTCCTGTAAGGGCTTCCTTGATATCGGTTGTATAAGTGATGTTGGCTCCGTCGAATGCACAGTGATACATCTCTTCGGCAACACCCTCGAGACCCGGGCCGTACGGATCATACAGACAAAGGTTCGGGGTAAGCTTCAACATCATGGCAGTCTGCGCCATGTTTGAACCGATCATGCCGGCAGCGCCGACGATTGTCAGTTTCTCGTTAGTCAAAAATTCCATAATATCAGTATTTTAGTTAATCTGCTTTTCAAAAACCGGGCGTTTCAACCGCAATATATAGGCCAAAAGTTCCGCAAATATACGCGATACGACATAAATGACGAAGGCAAATATAGTGAAACATTACTATATATGGAATTTGTTTGCTTGAAAATCAAAACAGTTTCGTATATTTGCGCACTGAATTCTAAAGAACATATAACAGAAGTGGAACCTCCCAGTCATATGATGACATGTCATGCCGGAACGGCTGACACCCTGTCTGACGACCCTCTGTCGGAAAGCATCCTCATAATCCTGAGCGAAGCATCCTGCGATACAGCCGGATCCAAATATTCCGTGTGTGCGTACAACGCACGCACAGGTCTGTCGTATATAGGCACGCCCGGAAGCCTGGATTCCTGACGGGGTAAGGGAGCGGACATTTCATTAAAAGACAAGCAAAAGAACCTGATATCAAATTATGGGACTGTATTTACGAAAAACACTTGAAAACAAAGCGGAGATAGCTGTCTGGCAGATTACCGAAACGGAAGAGCAGCTAAAGGCACTGTCCAGCACGCCGAACGACGAGATGGAAGAGATATTGTTCATCAAGAGCGAATCCCTCCGCAAGCAGAAGCTTGCCGTACGCGCCCTGCTCAACGAAGTTTTCGAGGAGAAAGTATATCTCGGACACCATGATAACGGAAAGCCGTTCCTGGAAAACTGCATAACCAACATAAGCATCACCCATACCGAAAAGTACGTGGCCATCATAATCGATGACGAAGAAGACCTCGGAATAGACATGGAATCTCTGGACAGGGATTTCTCAGCCGTGGAAAGGAAAGCCCTCTCGGAAGAGGAGAAGGAGGATCTGGACAACAGCAAGAAGAACGAACAGCTGGCCATATACTGGTGCGCCAAAGAAGCTATCTTCAAAAGAATGTCGCAGAACCGGGTGGATTTTGCCGAACAGATAGAGGTCGAAGAGTTCAACCCGAAAGGAGAAGGCGAACTCGAAGCCACATTCACCCACAAGGACGGACACGAAGAAGAGTTCGAACTCGGATATATGGTCTTCGACCGGCATGTCCTCGTATGGGTCGTCGGATAAAGCCGCCGACCAGATAACAAGATTGTTAGCATATTTTGAATTTTTCTAATTTAAAATATTTTATAAAAGCCTGTTAATCAATACATTAACAGGCTTTTATATTTATTGTTGATAACTTTTTCCCGACACTACCCGATATTATACCGAGAATTGGATTATATTTGTCATCCGGAAGCATGACTGCCGCCGGACGGAAAAAACAATCATAAAAAACATAATACCCGACATCAGAGGACGTCAAACAGTATTGGCTGTCTTCGGCTTTTCAGCCGCTTTTCTGTGGAGACTGCTCTGATAACACCAAATTATAGAACTATGGTAAAGCATGTAATCAAAAGAGACGGACGTATTGTAGATTTCGACAAAAGAAAGATCGTCGATGCCGTTCTCAAGGCAATGGATGTCACCGAACAGGGTGAAGACATCGTATTGGCCGCTGAAATCGCGGCTACCATCTCTAAGATAGACAAGGACGACATGAGCGTGGAGGACATCCAGGATGTGGTGGAAATGGAACTCATGAAAAGCCCTCGCAAGGAAGTTGCCAAGAAATACATCGCTTACCGCAACCAGAGAAACCTTGCAAGAAAGGCCAAATCCCGCGAAATCTTCAAGGAAATCATAGAAGCCCAGGCGACTGACGTAACAAGGGAGAACGCCAACATGAATGCAGATACCCCTGCAGGAATGATGATGAAGTTCGCCTCCGAGTCCACCAAGTCTTTCGTTGACGAGTGCCTTCTGTCCGAGGATGTCAAGGAAGCGGTACAGAACGGATATATACACATCCATGATAAGGACTACTACCCTACCAAGAGCCTCACGTGCGTGCAGCATCCTCTCGACAAGATCCTGAAGAACGGATTCTTTGCCGGCCATGGCGAGTCGCGTCCGGCCAAAAGGATAGAGACGGCAAGCATTCTGGGTTGCATCTCCATGGAAACAGTACAGAACGAAATGCACGGAGGCCAGGCTATCCCTGCTTTCGATTTCTATATGGCTCCTTTTGTCCGCAAGAGCTTCCAGGAGGAACTCGAAAAAATAGGAGAGCTCGACGGCAAGGACTACAGTCACCTGTATAACATGGAGATCGACGACTACATCAAGCGCGACCTGATGGGAATCCAGGGAGAAGAAAGAGTGGTCCAGCACGCCATAAACATGACGGTAAGCCGCGTCCACCAGTCCATGGAGGCTTTCGTCCACAACATGAATTCCATCCACTCCCGCGGAGGAAATCAGGTGGTCTTCAGCTCCATCAACTACGGTACAGACACTTCGGCCGAAGGCCGTTGCGTAATACGCGAAATCCTCAACACCACATATGAAGGGGTCGGAAACGGCTCTACAGCCATCTTCCCTATCCAGATCTGGAAAAAGAAACGCGGTGTCAGCTACCTTCCGGAAGACAGGAACTATGACCTGTACCGGTTTGCATGCAAAGTATCGGCCCGCAGATTCTTCCCTAACTTCCTGAACCTCGACGCAACATTCAACCAGCACGAACTCTGGAGGGCTGACGATCCAGAAAGGTACAACTACGAAGTGGCGACTATGGGCTGCCGTACCAGAGTGTTCGAGAACAGGTTCGGCCCCAAGACATCCATCGCAAGAGGCAACCTTTCCTTCACTACCGTGAACATAGTCAGACTTGCAATCGAATGCATGGATGAGCCGGACAAGAACGACAGGATACAGAAGTTCTTCAACAAGCTTGACCATGTCCTCGATATCACGGCAAAACAGCTATGCGAAAGATATAACTTCCAGAAGACAGCCCTCAAGAAGCAGTTCCCGCTGCTGATGGGAGCCCTGTGGCTGGGAAGCGAGAACCTCAAGGAGGAAGACACCATAGAGCCGGTAATCAATCAGGGCACTCTCGGCATAGGGTTCATAGGTCTGGCGGAGACACTTATCGCCCTGATCGGCAAACATCACGGGGAATCGGAGGAAGCACAGCAGCTCGGCCTCAGGATCATCACCTATTTCAGGGACAAGGCGAACGAATTTTCCGAGAAATTCCAGCACAACTTCAGCGTGCTAGCCACTCCGGCAGAAGGTCTTGCAGGACGCTTCACCAAGATGGACCGCAAGAAATTCGGAATCATCAAAGGAATTACGGACAAGGAATACTACACCAACTCGAATCATGTCCCTGTCTACTATCACTGCACTCCTAAGCACAAGGCCGAGGTCGAGGCTCCTTACCATGCGCTGACCGGAGGCGGACACATATTCTATGTAGAGATAGACGGAGATGCTACCCACAACCCGGAAGCAATCATGGCTATCGTAGACCTGATGGACAAATACAACATGGGATACGGCTCAGTCAACCACAACAGGAACCGCTGCATGGACTGCGGATTCGAGAACGCCGATGCCGATCTGGAAGAATGTCCTCACTGTCACAGCCATCACATTGACAGGCTGCAGCGAATCACCGGTTATCTGGTAGGAACCACCGAGCGCTGGAACAGTGCCAAACTTGCGGAACTTAAAGACCGTGTTGTCCATAAGTAACACGGCATCCTGATTCCCGAAGTCTATTTCAGCCAAAATGAACATCAGAGTACTTGATATAATAGAGGAGACCATGGCCGACGGCCCTGGTCTCCGTACTTCCATATACTGTGCAGGATGCCTTCATCACTGCCCGGGATGCCACAACCCCCAGTCTTGGGACATGCATGGAGGCAAGGAAATGAGCGTCGACAAACTGCTGGACCTTATAAAGGATGACGAGTTCAGCAACGTGACATTCACGGGAGGAGACCCATTCTATCAGGTAGAAGCCTTTACCGAGCTTGCGCGCAGGATAAAGGAAGAGACGGACAAGACCATATGGTGCTATACGGGATTCACTTACGAAGAGATTGAAGCCGACAGCAAACTGTCCATGATGCTCCCTTATATCGATGTGCTGGTGGACGGGCCGTTCATACTGGAACTAAGGGATACCGAACTCCTTTTCAGAGGAAGCTCAAACCAAAGGATAATCTATCTGCACGGAAAGACGGACGATACTATTCCAGGTACTGTCCCGTTAGTACCTGCCAGATAAACCTGTTCCGCGGCGTGACATGCTCGCGTACGGCGCTAAGGTCACAGGAATTGCACCAGCCGCCTCCGAGAAGCACATATTCCAAAGATGCAGAAAATCTGTGACCGTGCTCGCATTCCCATTCGAACAGGACGCCTTTCTGGCCAAGCCTGTCAGCCGGACCTATAAAATGCCCTCCTCTGAACCTGGCGGCATTCTCTACCTCTTCTGCCGAGAGGGAGTATATCTGGCGGGAAGTGTCATACCCGTGATTGAGAATCACCGCTTCTCCCTTTTTCACAGCCTGCTGCAGATTCTTTTCCATATGACCCGGACGAAGCTGGTCCCACGACCTGATTCCGAGGTATTCTTCCATCGATCCGTAAAACGCCTTAACCCTGTCAGGATCATGCTTGATCCAATACTGCGATCCGAGATCCCTGACTTCGGTCAGCGGCTTCATGAACTTCTTGACCAGGGCAGAGGGAACGAACCTGGCCAGAGAATAATACCATGGCAGGCTGGAGACAAGCCTTCTGAAATAATCGTCCACCGGTACATTTTCCCTGAAGTGCAGGTAATTTTCCAGAACGTCAGAATCCAGATACCACATGCCGTGGAAATTCCTGGTCGCAAACCACTGTGGTTCGAAAACCTTCTCGATATCCAGTCCGAGAGCACTCAACAGACGGCTCTCGAAGTCATAATTGGTCAGCCGGTACTGCTCTCCGCTTCCGATATTGTAGAATCTGTTCCAGAACTCCTCAGGCACATCATCTCCGCAGACATTCGCCAACAGACGTCCTGAATCCTCGATAGTCGCCCACTCCAGAACCCCTCTGATCGGGACATGGAAAACAATCGGATCGATATTCTTCATAATCTCAGGATAAAGTATCCCAGACTGTCGAAGGGAAACCCACCTTTTTAGCCCCGAATCGGAAAATATCTTCTCTGCAATGCATTTGGATACGGAATACTTGTCATAGCTGCTTGCATACACCGGATCTCCGGTCCGCCCCCAATGGACAGGCGAAAGCCGGTCGCCGCACTGAGCGACAGAACCGATATATACTGCCCGTATATTGTCTTTGTCCGGCTGTTCGAGAATAGCCTGCACGACATGCTCCGCAGCCTTTACATTCACCTCCAGCGTCTTTTCCGGATAATAATCGGCCTGCGGAGAAACCATCCCGCCGACATGAAGGACATAATCCGCGCCTGAAACACCTTCCAGTACATCATTGTAATTCATAAGGTCCCCCCAGACTATCTTTACTGAAGGATCATTGGCATAAGGAGCAAGCAATTTCCTGTTCTTCTTGCTCGGGCGCGCCAGAAGGGTTATGTTGAATCTGTTTTTCCTTTTATAAAGTTCCTGGAAACCGGCCCATCCCATATGGCCTGTAGCACCGGTAAGGAATACCGTCTTGTTGATTTTGGTCTTTTTCATTGTCCCAGCCGAATCTTATTCATATTATTTATATGCGCATATCCGCTATTTCTTTCTGAGCCACAGTTCAGGATTCTGCGGAGTCTGTTTCTGCCATATCTGGAAATGGAGCTGCGTGTCTCCGTTGATAGTATCCACCGAACCTATTGTCTGGCCTGTCTTAACCTTGTCTCCTGCCTTGACTGTCGTATTCTGCAGCTTGCAATAGAAAGAGAACCAGTTTCCATGCTGGACAAGTACGCACTGGTTATAACCTGGCATTACGACTATCTGCTTCACCACTCCGTCAAAGACAGCCTTGACCCTCGCCCCTTTGGCCACTGCTATCGATATGCCGTTGTTGAACGGAAGTTTCACCCTGGTGAATACCGGATGGTAGTGCTGGCCGAACCTGTCGACGATGACTCCGTCTACAGGCCACGGGAGCTTCCCTTTATTCTTGGAGAACTCCGCATCAAGAGCATAGTCTATCTCCGCCTCCTTGCTTTTGCCTTCTGTTCCCATGGCTTCCGCAATGAGCTTCTCTATCTTTCTGTTGAGGGCATTGATCTCCTTCCGCTTCGCCGCCAGTTCCTTTTCATAGCGGCTTCTGTTGCGTTTCAACTGGGCTACGACCTTCTCCGAACTCTCTTTTTCAGCCTGCAGCGAAGCCAGTTCCTTTTCCCTTCCTGCCTTTACTTTCTCCGCATCGGCTTTCAAGGCCTGCAATTCCGCTTTTCTTTCTTCGAGTTCCTCTTTCGCCCGGGAAATATCCTCAGCCTGCCTCTTCATCTCGGATGAAAGATTCTTGAAATAACTGTAGCGGCGGAATGCCTGACCGAGATTGTCACTTGCGAGAATATACATATACCAGACTTTGGCATCCCTGTTCCTGTAAGCACTTCTGACCAGTTTGCCGAAATGCACCGTAAGAGTGTCTATCCTGGCATCGAGACGGTTTATCTGCAACTGTGAAAGATAAATTTCATCGGCGTATTTCCTGATTAACCTGTTGCTTTCCGAAATAAGTGCATTCCTGTTCGAGATCTGTGTCCTGAGCAAAGTCAGACGGGAAAGCATGCTTCTGCTCCGCGATTCATTCTCGGAAAGCTGCCTGTCAATAAGTTCGATGTCTTTCTCCAGCTGTGCCTTCCTCTGCTCATGGACCTTGATATCCTGAGCCTCGAGAGTCTGTCCGGAGAAAAAGACAACCGGAAGCAAGACTGTAAAATATAGTATTTTCCTAAACATCACTTCTTGTTGATGGCAGCCTTCCTTTCCTTGATCCTCTGGTCGAGACCGGGTATTTCGTTATTGTTCTTCATACTGGCCTGGGTCCAATATACCATTGCCAGGTCATATTCTTTCAGGGCATACAGGACCTCGGCATAATGATCCAGGATTACGACACTGTCCTTGCCGCCATACAACATGGCATGCTTGAACAGGGGTTTTGCCTCTTCCGGCTTGCCCTGAAGATAAAGTATCCAGGCATATGTATCAAGGTATGTCGGATTATCGGGTTCCTGGTCAACGGTTATCTTGCTCATTGCCGCAGCCTTTTTCAACTTCCTGCCCTCCATACTCAGATAAAACGCATAATTGTTCAGTACGGGAGCGTACGTAGCATTGATCTTCAAGGCACTGTCATACGCCTTGTATGCCTTTGCATTTTCCCCGAGCTGATGATACATGTCGCCCATGGTCGAATATGCGGTCAGGGTCTTCAGGCTGTCGCCCGCTGCCACATTCAGGATTGTCCTGCAGTTGTCGAGAACCTTGTCATACTCTCCTTTATTATAATATGCCATGCTCGACATTTCAAGAAAAGCGGTCTCTTCCGGAAACTTTCTGAAAGCGTTCTCGGATTCCTCCGCCAATGCGTCCCAATTCCCGCCATACATCAGCACCTCAACATAATTAGCCGCAGCGGAAAGACTTTCAGGATATATGTCCATATTGTACTTCAGATACTCCAATGCCTTCGATTCCCGGTCGGTACCGAAATAATATATGCCGGCGGTAAGAAGCATGACGCTGTCTTTCGGATGGGCGGAGACCGCATTCGTGACCATCGTATCGACCCGGGACATGAACGTCTTCAGGAACATGGGGTCAGACTGCTGCATTACAGCCTTCAGATAGTCGCATTTGCCGACTGCCGGAACCGTATCGTCGGAAAGGAATCTGTTGATAATGGAAAAATACCTGTCATACTGTCTGGTAACGCGCAAAGCTTCCGCTTTTCCGAGAACTGCCGGAGCGTATCCGGGCGCTATATCGAGAGCCTCGTCATACAATCTTATGGCGGTGGAATCGTTATACATGGACATCTGGTAATCGCCGAGAACGGAAAGCACCTGAGGAGAGGAATATTCCCTGTTGTACTCTTCAAGACTCTCATAAGCCTCTTTCTGTTTTCCCTGACTTGCAAGAAGCTGGAACCGGGTCATGGCGGTCGCATCGTTCTTGCCCGCTACGGCTTCAATCTGCGACAGGGTCTCCAGAGCCTTCTCCGACTGCCCGTCGGAAAGATACATATCTATAAGGTTATAATACAGGTCGCTTTTCTTCGGAAAATCCTTCAGAAGCTTTTCGTACATGGCTATGGTCAGCTCTTTACGGTCGGTCGCCGAATATACCAGAGCCAGACGGTACCTGTACCAGAAATTCATGGAATCGAGCTGTACGGCAGTCTTCAATTCCCTTTCCGCAGAGACAAAATCTTTCCGGCAGAAAGCCGAAAGCCCCATATAATAGTGGGCCGCATCATTTTCAGGATCACCGGCAATCACTTCTTCAAGAATATCGGACGCTCCTTCGAAATCATTGGAGTCATACTTTTCTACGGCGGATATCACCTGATTTTCATAATAGCTCTTGTCTTTCTGCTGCCCTGAAACCCGGTCCGGCGCAGAGAAAAGGAACAGGAACATGAGCAGAGAAGCGAGAATGGAAATTCGTATGGATTCTTTCATTGTAAGCTAAATCATTTCCGGCCCGTCCGGCTTCGGAATTTTTCCGGACACGCATCCTGCAAAAATAGTACATTTCTGCCAAGAAGCTTCTATATGTCTGATTTTTTATTTATGTTTGACAAAACATTGCGGCGTATGCAACGTTTCACGATTGCATTGCATCTGTAACGTCGCAAGGTTGATTGGTTTTTTGCTAAACTATTCGAGAGACAGTACCGTGACAGGAACCTCAGAGCAGAAATTGATTGATCTGTGCATAAAGGGAGACAGGGCTGCCCAGAGGGTCTTGTATGACCAGCTGGCCTCGCGCATGTTCCCCGTATGTATACGGTATGTCGCAGACCGTCAGGTCGCACAGGACATACTTCAGGAAGGGTTCATAACACTGTTCTCAAAGCTTGCCAGCTATAAGGGGAACGGATCCTTTGAAGGATGGGCCCGTAAGATCTTTGTAAATACCGCACTCATGTATCTGAGGAAAAAGGATGCGCTGAAGATGAGCGATGACCTGGAGAACGCCAGGGGACTCAGCACGGACATAACCTCCCAGATGCAGAACATAGGATACAAGGAGTTGATGAAACTCATAACGGCATTGCCGCCCGGATTCCGAACAGTGTTCAACATGTATGTAGTCGAAGGCTATTCGCACAAGGAAATAGCAGAACTGCTCAACATCACTGAAACGACATCCAGGACACAGCTCAGCAGGGCCAGAGTGTGGCTGCAAAGTAAAATTAAAGAACAGGAAAATGTTTAACGAAGACGAAAAATTCGATCTGAAGATAAGGTCCGTCCTTGAAGAAGGAAGGGAAGATGTTCCCGAATTCATCTGGGACGGCATCCGGTCGCGTCTGAACAGTTCCGGCACGGCTGAAATGCCTCGGAAAAAGAACAGACGCGTCTTGATATGGCTCAGGAATACCGGAGCCGGCCTGGCGGCTGCAGCAGCGCTGACCGCAACGGTAATATTCAGCGGCATTTTCGATTCCGGCAATTCCCCGGAACAAAGAGACTCCTCCACTCTGGCGGTCATAGAACCGGACAGGCAGCAAGACAAAGGTTCCGACGGAACCGATAAGATAATGATCGCACAGGCAACCGAGAAAGAGACATCCGCAGTGCGGGATATGTCATCCTCTGTACCTTCCGAAGTCACGATGGCCGAAATGCATGAAGACGGCCTGAATCAGGCCCAGGACCCTATAACAGAAACACCGATAGAAGAAACGGCTCAGGAACAGACAGATAAAGAACCTGTAAAGAAAGAAGGGCCGGATACGGGAACAGAAACGGAGAGATATACGGCAGAAGCTGAAAATCAGGAGGAAGACTCCACCTATGACAGCCGGGATTTCTTCGGAGACGATAACGTAGGGGAACGCGCTGGGCGTAAAGTCAGGACCGCTTTGGTCATTTCCGGAAACGCCATCAGCAATACCAACAGCGAAAAATCCGACAGAAGCTCCATGATGGCCCCGGGGACAATCTCAAAGACAGGATTTACAGAAGACGGAGAAGGAAACAGCCGGTTCGGCATACCGGTATCCGTAGGTGCCGGAGTCCGTTTCAGTTTTACTCCGAAATGGTCTATGAGCATAGGAATGAACTATTCGTATCTCACCAGAACGTTCGACGGCACATTCAACGATGCCGAAACACAGACAAGAACGAAATACCGGGACATCCGCAACAGCCAGCACTATATCGGCATACCGGTAAACTTCTACTACAGCATCCTCGCCAAGGATTTCATCGACCTGTACGTTTATGCAGGAGGAGCGGCCGAATGCAATGTTTCCAATAAATACATGGCCGACAATGCGGCAGAACCTCTCAATTACAGCGGAGAAACCGGCTCGATGCAGCTTTCGGCCAATGCCGGATTAGGTGTGGAATTCCTGATAGCCGACCATGTCGGCCTGTATATAGATCCGAGTCTCAGATATTATTTCAGAAACAGCAAGGCTCCGAAAAGCATCCGCACCGTACAGCCTCTGATGCTCGGGTTCGAAGCAGGATTGAGATTCAGGCTGTAAAGCCTCAGTGCATCCTCAGGAATTTCCTCAGTTCGGGACAGCCGGTCGAGTCGAGACTGTCCTTGTTCCCTTGCCATAGCAGCATTCCGTTGCAGATGAAGCCTATATTGTCCCCTATCGACCTTATTGAATTCATGTCATGGGTATTTATGACAGTAGTCATATTATATTCCCTGGTGATTTCGGATATAAGATCATCTATGAGGGATGACGTATAGGGATCAAGCCCTGAATTCGGTTCGTCACAGAAAAGAAACTCCGGGTTCAGTGCTATCGCTCTGGCTATGCCGACGCGTTTCTGCATGCCGCCGCTGAGTTCGTTGGGATATTTACGGTCAGAGTCCCTGACATTTACCCTGTCCAGACAGAACCGGGCCCGTTCTATTTTCTGCTCTTTGCTCCAATCGGTACAGAAGTCCATCGGAAACATTATGTTTTCAAGTACCGTGGCAAAATCGAACAGCGCACTCGCCTGAAAAAGCATCCCTATCCTCTGGCGCAACTTCTTCTTCTGGTCATAGGTCATGGCGGCAAGGTCTTCATTTCCATACCATATGCTTCCGGAATCCGGCTCGTACAGACCGATAAGGGTCTTCAGGAGAACGGTCTTGCCGCTACCGCTGGCGCCTATTACCATGTTGCATTTTCCCGGGACATACTCTATCGAAATATCCTTGAGAACAGGGTTTTCCCCGAAACTCTTGTATAAATGTTCTATTCTGATCATAACAGTCGGGCGAATGTCAATACAGCATAAGCTGGGTCACAATAAGGTCAAAAAGAAGTATAAGGATACTGATCGTCACTATCGCCTTGGTGCTGGCGGTCCCTACACCGAGCGAACCTCCTTTTGCATAATAGCCCCTGAAAGATGCTATAGATGAAACAAGAAAGCAGAACAGGGACATCTTGAACCCGCTATAAAAAACATAAAAACCGGTATAACAGTATTTTATACCTTCAACATACTGGTTCGGACCTATAATTCCCGTCAGAGACACCACGATCCATCCTCCCAAGAGGCCGAATGCCAGACTGAGCAGCATCAACAGCGGGCTCAGGACCGTAGCGGAAACTATTTTAGGAAGGACAAGGAATCCGGCGGAATTCACTCCCATCATATCCATCGCATCTATCTGGTCCGTTATTCTCATGCTTCCTATCTCGGAAGAAATGTTCGATCCCATCTTGCCTGCAAGAATAAGCGCGACAATAGTGGAACTGAATTCAAGGATGAGTATCTCGCGGAGCATATAACCTACATTCATCCTGTCGATGAAAGGGTTCTCGATATTGGAGGCTATCTGGATGACCAGCACTCCTCCGATGAACAATGAAATCACACACACAAGAAGCACCGACGAAAGGATCAGCTTTTCAGACTCGGTAAGGAACTGTCTCCAGAAAATCTTCCATTTTTCCGGTTTTCTGAAAACCATTTTCAAAAAAAGGCAATACCGCCCTACCGACTCTATGAACTCTTTTATCATGTCTACCGCAGGTTCGAAATATACAAAATTAGAAAATCTTCAATGCAAAATGCCACCTTTTTACGTTTCTTTAGCCTTTTTCTGTTTTTGAAAGCAATATTCGCCGGAAAAAACGTCATGCTTATCAATATCTTCAGCGCAAAATGCATCGGGATAAACGCTGTCCCGGTAACCGTCGAAGTGGACATAACATCAGGAATCGGCATCCATCTGGTAGGGCTGGCGGATGTAGCGGTCAAGGAAAGCCTTCTGAGAACGGTCACGGCTCTGCAGTCATTGGGGTTCAGGATACCCGGCAAAAAGATAGTCATAAATCTGGCTCCTGCCGACCTGCATAAGAAAGGCAGCGGGTATGATCTCCCCATAGCCATAGGAATTGTCGCCGCATCGGGACAGAGGGATCTCCCGGGCACAGGAAAATACATCATTATGGGCGAACTCGGCCTGGACGGTTCCGTCCGTCCTGTCCCGGGGGCTTTGCCGATAGCGGAAATGGCCAGAGACCATGAATTCAAAGGATGTATCCTGCCATATGAATCGGCGGTCGAGACATCAGGCTACAGACTGGCAAAGGTATTCGGAGTAAAGTCGTTCCTTGATGTACTGACCATACTCGAAGAGAAGGAAGAGTGCAGGGAAATGGAAATTGCAGACACGCCCGGTGTCGGATTTTCCGCCCCTGGCTGTCTTCGGGACACTTCGGGAGACAGCAGCCATTCCGGCCCCGAAGACATACCGGATTTCTCGGCCATCTATGGACAGGAAGGAGCAAAAAGAGGGCTGGAAGTGGCAGCTGCAGGAGGGCACAATGCCATAATGATCGGTCCGCCCGGATCAGGGAAAAGCACTTTGGCAAGAGCCATTGCAGGCATCCTGCCCCCTATGACTGCCGAAGAATCCCTACAGACGAGTAAAATATATTCCGTTGCCGGCAAATGCCGGTCCGGGGCAAATCTGATCACACAGCGTCCGTTCCGCTCTCCGTACCACAACATATCCGCAGCCTCGCTCATAGGCGGCGGGTCCGACAGTATAATACCGGGTGAAATATCCCTTGCCCACAACGGCGTACTGTTCCTTGACGAATTCTGCGAAATTCCCAAACGTATCCTCGAGACTTTGAGAGGACCTCTTGAAGAGAGGCGGGTGACGATTTCACGGCTCAGAAGCAGGATAAGTTTCCCGGCTTCTTTCATGCTGGTGGCAGCCACCAACCCGTGTCCGTGCGGATACTATGGGGACGGGGACAAATGCAGTTGCACCCCAGCGCGGAGGGCCGCCTATCTGTCCAGACTGTCCGGTCCAATTATGGACAGAATAGACATACACCTTTGGGTCAGCCCTGTAGAAACAGGCAAACTCATCGGGAGCTGTACGGCCGAACCGGGCAGGAATGTCGCAGCAAGGGTCACCGCAGCCAGACAGATCCAGAAGGAGCGTTTCTCCGGCACCGGCATATTCACGAATGCCGAAATGACCGGGAAAATGATACCGGAATTCTGCCCCCTGCCGGCCGAAGGCAAAGAGTTCATGGAAAAGACCGTAGAGAACATGGGACTATCCGCACGGGCATATCACCGTATACTCAAGCTCGCAAGGACCATTGCCGATCTGGAAGAATCAAAAGGAATAATGCTGCACCACCTTATGGAAGCGTCCCGGTACAGACTGCTGGACAGAAAAGACCGGGAGATATGAATGGATTTGCTTTGCACCCGGCTTTTAAGTATCTTTGGCTTTGATATGGAAAAGAACATAATAGCAGCCGTTTCCGACAACAACGCGATCGGTTCGGGCAACAGGATGCCCTGGCATATATCCGAAGACCTGAAATATTTCAAGCGTATCACTTCCGGAGGGACCGCCATCATGGGAAGGAAGACTTTCCTTTCCATTGGAAAACCTTTGCCCGGAAGGACCAATATCGTCATAACCCGAGGAAACGCTGAAGGATTTTCAGCGGGAATCGAAATAGCCCGTTCTTTAGAGGAAGCCTTCTCTAAAGCGGAATCGTTCGGGAAACCGTGCTTTATCATCGGAGGAGGGGAAATATACCGGCAGGCACTGCCGCTTGCCGACACTTTATACATTACCCGCGTCCATACGGTCATACCTGATGCAGATACGTTCTTCCCCGAAATAACCGGAGACAGGTGGGAAAAAGTATCCTCTTCAGAAGTCATGAACGACACGGAATCGGATCTCAGGTTCGAATTCGACGTTTACCGCAGAAAATGATCATTATTTAACGACATTTCATATTCTGTTCAAAAAGTTGACGGAAATTTGCACCTGACAACAGCTTACTGACTGAAATGAAACATTTTGCCATAACACTTGCCGCCCTGATGCTATGTCAGGGCATACAGGCCCAGGACACCGGAAACAAGATCTCGAAACTGGACCGTATGGAATCATTCATCGCCGACTCTCTTGACAACCGGGAAGAAATCCTGCAGACGATACAGAACCTTCCGAACATCGAAATAGGAAAAGGCATAACTTTCCGTCCAAAGAACGAAAGCTATGAGATGACCCTCAGGTTCAGGATGCAGAACATGGTAGGACTGTCTTTCGGCCGGGATTTCAGACTTACGGAGACAGAAGCACAGATCAAAAGGCTGCGCCTTCGTTTTGACGGTTACATATTTTCACCCAAATTCATCTATTCCATCCAGCTGGGATTCTCCAGCTATGATTCCGGGATGCTCCCTAACGGAAATATGAACATAATCAGAGACGCGATAGTGTACTTCATGCCCAATTCGACATGGAACATAGGGTTCGGCCAGACTAAAGTAAAGACCAACCGTGCCAGAGTCAATTCTTCAAGTGCCCTGCAGTTTGTCGACAGGAGCATAGTGAACAGCGAATTCGGAGGCGACAGGGACATGGGATTTTTCGGAGAATACTATTACGGGGACTATGATTCTTTCGCCCTGGCGGCAAAGGCATCGGTTACCCTCGGTGAAGGCAGGAACTGGAACACGTCTTCCGCCGGTGCGGGAGGATTCGCCTACACGGGAAGGCTGGAATTCTATCCGCTGGGGAGGCTCCATGGAAAAGGAGAATACATAGAAGGGGATCTGGACTGGGAAGAAACCCCGAAACTCATGATAGGACTCGGATATACATTCAACAACAAGGCGCAACGTCTCCAAGGCTGGAAAGGGGCGGCAATGAGTAACGGTGAAACACGTGACATCGCTTCCTATTATGCCGATATTATCATGAAATACAAGGGATTTGCATTCGCGGCAGACTATCTGGGCCGGTACACTCCTCAGTCGGCACTGCTTTCAGACGGCCGGCACATCTATACCGGATCCGGTCTGAACCTGCAGGCCAGCTATCTTTTCGACAGGAAATGGGAAGTGGCCCTGAGGAACTCCACCATGTTTCCGGACAAGGGCATATGGCATCTGGAAGGATACGGGAAATGGAACCAGAGCACTTTAGGCATAACCAGATACATCATAGGACACAGCCTTAAAGTCCAGCTCGATGTCTCCTACAACCATATGACAAATGTCACCCCCGCAATGGCAGGTTACGACAGATGGGGAATAAGGTTCCAGTTGGAATTAGGGCTGTAACAGGGGCTACAGGGGCTGTTCACGGTGGCGCTTCCACCTTCTGTGGGACCACAGCCAGTATGCAGGCTCACGGCGGATGGTCTTTTCAAGCATCTTCATGAATTCCCTGGTATACGGATCAGGCCCCTTATCCTCAGGATCAGGCACTACAGGACAGAAAGTCAGCCTGTAATGGCCTCTGGAAGTCTTTTCCATATCAAGGTACACGAACCGTGCGTCAACATGGTTGCCTATAGTCTCCCCGCCTACGACATAAGGAGTATCCTGCCCCAGGAAAGTAGTCCAATGATGTAGTGTCTTTCCTGTCGGCCTCTGGTCGGAAATAAAGCCTATGACAAATTTCTGCCCGCCGCGCTCTATCCCGAGAAGCCGGCGGACTGCATTTTTCTGAGGGATGCATTCCAGACCGAACCGCGAGCGGATCCGCAGCATGACCATATCCATCATCTTGTTCCGCAACGGCCTGTAGATCTGCCCTCCGACAAGCGGCTCCTTGAAATGGTGTATTATGGCCTGCACCCATTCCCAGTTCCCGTAATGCCCGAGCAGAAGGACCACCGAATGGCCGGAACGGATGATGTCGTCAATATACTCTCCGTTGGTCACAACGGCCCTGCGGTCAATCTCCTCGTCCGAAATATGAAGCAGCTTCACCGTCTCGGCAATGCAGTCGCACAGATGCCGGTAGAATTTTTTTTCTATCCGGATGATGTTACTGTGGCCGGAAGGGCCGAAAACCAGTTCCAGATTGTGTCTTACTGTCTTGCGGCGGTAACGGACCGCATAATAGATGATAAAATAGGCTATATCGCTGAACACATACAAGACTTCCAACGGGAGACGGGCCAAAGCAGAGAGAATTCCTACCGATATCCTATAGCTTATATTTGTCGTCATTCGTTTTACTTTTCCGTAAATATATATGTTTTCCCACGATATGAAAAAATTAATTATATTTTTGCAGGAAAAACAAAAGGAAAATGCCGAAGAACAGTCTGCCCGAAAAAAAGATAGTGATTGACGCCTACCCTATTGCCAGTCCTTATGAAGGACTGGGTGTATTCTGCAAACAGATCGGAGAACGGTTAGGTATGCGGGCCGCCGAATTGCGCTCGCGGTATAATATCGGACTTTATTTCATACTGCCTCCGGAATGCAAGGGATGTTTCGGCAACGATGTGCACTACTTAGGCGTGCCGCTGTCTCTGCGTTTCCTGTTGCCTTTTTATCCGATACGTGCGGATCTGTTCCATATTCCCTACCAGTGCAACCACATCAAAAGCCTCTTCTACGCCAAAAAGCAGCTCATGACCGTCCATGACATCAACTTCATTTATGAGAAAAGCGGGAAGAAGCTGGATAAAGCCGTCCGGAAGTTTGAAAAGAAACTGAAGAAGTCCGACTATCTGGAATACATTTCCGAATTTGCAAAAAAAGACACAGAAAAACATTTTGGCATACATCGCCCGTCAAAAATCATTTACAACGGCATTACCGACCTTCCGGCCATAGCCCGCGACTCTTGCCTTCCGGACGGAGTGCCGCCGAAATTCCTTTTCCATATTTCAAGCCTGATGCCCAAAAAGAATGTGGACCTGCTGGTAGAAATGATGAAGTATCTGCCTGAGGAAAACCTGCTGATTGTCGGGAACTGGAGCCGCAAATCAGGCCAGACCCTATATCGGAAGATTCAGGAAACCAATACCGGCAACATATATACATTGCCAAATGTAACGGAAGAGGAAAAGGCTGCGCTCTACAAAGCCTGCCGCGCTTTCCTGTTCCCTTCGTTATGCGAGGGGTTCGGAATGCCGCCCATCGAAGCGATGAAATTCGGGAAACCGGTATTCCTCTCTACCCTGACAAGCCTGCCCGAAATAGGAGGGGACGATGCTTTCTATTGGAAAGACCTGACTCCGAAAGCGATGGCGGAAACCGTAAAAGAGCGGATGGCATTTTTCGATGCGACTCCGTCCTATACGGAAAAGATAATAAAGAACGCCTCCAGGTTCAATTGGGATGATTGCGTAGAGCAATATATCCGGTACTATATTGAAATCATAAATTAAAAGCTTCCATTTTCCGGCAATCCGGGTTCAGAGCAGGGAATGTATGTGTTTTTTCCATTGATATGAAAAAATAATTGTATTTTTGTTCCTAAAGAACAGAAAAATGCCGAAAGAAAATAATCTAAAGCAACCTGAACAATCCGTTATCGTTTCCATGACTTCTTTTCCGGCTGCGATACCGTATGCCGTCCAGGCCGTCCGGTCGATTCTGGACGGGTCGGTGCTTCCTGACAGGATTGTCCTTTATCTTACATTTTCCCAATTCAGCGATATAAAGATTCCGGAAGAGCTCAGGATTTTGGCCGGGAGCAATCCTATATTTGAAATACGCAACTATGACAGAGACATACGGTCATATCGGAAACTCATCCCTGCATTAAAGGATTTTCCGGATTCCGTTATCGTGACTGTTGACGATGATGTGGCCTATCACAGGCACATGCTGCGTGATCTGCTGAGGCTTCATAAAGAGATTCCTAACGCCGTACTGGCGCACCGCGCCAAACGCATGAACCCCGGCCATCCCTACAGGACATGGGAAAAATACAGGTGGTACCATTTCGTATTGAAAAAGATACATGCCGATTTCCGGAACATACAGACCGGAGTAGGTGGCGTACTGTATCCGCCGCATTCCCTGAAAACCGGAATGCTCGATGAAGATCTGTTCACACAGCTGGCTCCTACAACGGACGACATCTGGTTCTGGGCTGCGGCCGTTGCCAATGATGTTCCGGTCATCCCCGTACCGTTCGGGCATAACAAACCGAAAGGTCTCGGAAAGCCGAAAAGCATATCCCTGAAAACGGTCAATTTCAAAGCCGGCACAGACAAGAATGCCGCAGCGCTCGATGCGATTATTGAAAGATATCCTGAAGTAGGGAAAAAAATAAACTATAACTTTCAACCGCGATGATCAACGGCAGGCCGGAAACAATCATTTCGCTGACATCATTCCCGGAGGCGATTCAATATGCGACAGAAGCAATACGTTCAATCCTGAACGGGTCGTTACTGCCGGACAAAGTGGTACTGTATCTTGACACCCGGAAATTTCCTGACGGGAAAATACCCCCTGTGCTTGAAAAGCTCAGGAAAGAGAGTCCTATCGTGGAAGTACGGTTCGATTCAGAGGAAATACGGTCATACAAAAAACTCGTTCCGGCACTGAAGGATTTCCCCGATGACATCATCGTAACCATTGACGATGACATACATTATCACCGGGATATGCTTCGCGACCTTGTCGATATGCATAAACGTGTCCCGGATGCCATCATCGCACACCGGGTAAGGAAAGTGCGCCTTGACACACCTTACAGCAAATGGAAAAAATACAAATGGTACGACTTCATCTTCAAGAAAGTGCATTTCAGCCATCTGGCCATGCAGACCGGTGTAGGAGGAGTGCTGTATCCCCCGAATTCCCTGGACAGGACAATGCTGGATCCGGCCCTGTTCATGGATATGGCGCCGACCAACGATGATGTCTGGTTCTGGATTGCCGCCGTATCGCAGGGTACCTATGTCGTCCCTCTGCCGAACGGACGCAATCATGTCAAAGGAATCGGCAAACCCGACAAAATCTCCCTCAAGAAGATAAACCTTAATTCAGGCGCGGACCGTAATCTGGAAGCCCTGAATAAAATACTGGAACATTATCCTGAAATCAAAAGGAAGTTACGCGAGGCCGAATGATCGGGAACCAGAAAACCCTCATCTTTTCCTTATACCAGGCATGACAGCCAAAAGGCAGGCGATGATGGTTCTCCTTGAAACAAAGGGCCGGATATTTATCGAGTAAAACGGCATAGAGTTCTGCATCGACTCCTTGCGCGACATCAAGGGAATCTATGAAAGCCTGACACGAGAGGAATATGAAAAGATGTGCAATACATGAACGGTCTGATTTCTGGAAGAAAGTATTTCAGCATGGCTATATCCGAGGTCTTACCGCGTGTCGTTATATAAAAACGGCCGTTATTCTGAACGGAAACGCTCCAACAGGCATTCCACAATCTGGTGCATATCATAATATCTGTATTCAGCCAGCCTCCCGCCGAAGATTACCCGCTTCTCCTTGTCAGCCAAGGCCTTGTATTGACAGTATAGGCTGTTGTTCCGGTCATCGTTTACCGGATAATAAGGTTCCATTCCATCTTTCCATTCCGTGGAGTATTCTTTGGAAATCAAGGTTTTCGAAGAGTTATACACTTCTGATCCGAACATTTCGAAATGCTTGTGCTCAATGATACGGGTATAGGGTACATCCTTTTCCGTATAATTCACAACAGCGTTTCCCTGATAATTAGGCATATCGAGTACCTCTTCTTCGAAACGTACAGTACGATATTCCAGTTTGCCATAGCAATATCCGTAATATTCGTCAATTTTTCCTGTGAATACGATTGTATCAGCCAATCCTTCCCAGTAAAGACGATTTGTGAAGAAGTCCGTTCCGGTTTTTGTCTCGATTCCGTCCAATAATCCTGCTATAAGTTTGTTGTATCCGCCTATTGGGACTCCCTGGTATTTGTCATTGAAGTAATTGTTGTCGAAAACCAACCTGACAGGCAGACGTTTGATAATAAAGGCTGGAAGGTCCACGCATGGACGTCCCCATTGTTTCTCCGTATAGCCTTTTATCAGCCGTTCATAGATGTCTTCTCCTATCAGAATACGAGCCTGTTCTTCCAGATTGCGCGGAACAGTCACTCCATCATCCTTCATCTTGGCTGCCGCTTCGGCCCTTTGCTCGTCAAGCTTCGCCATCGCTTCGGCAGGGGTCGTGACGCCCCACATCTGGTAAAAGGTATTCATGTTGAAAGGCAGGTTATACAACTGTCCTTTGAAATTGGCTACAGGGGAATTAGTATATCGGTTGAATTCAGTGATGGAATTGACAAAATTCCATACCTTCTTGTTGCTGGTATGGAAGATGTGCGCCCCGTATTTATGTACGTTTATTCCTTCGATCTGCTCACAATACAGATTACCACCCAGTTGAGGTCGTTTGTCGATCACCATGCAACGCTTGCCCTGCCTGGTTGCAAGATAGGCAAAAGTCGCTCCATACAAGCCGGAACCGACAACCAGATAATCGTACTTCTTATTCATCTTTCGTTATTTTACAATGAAGTGTTTCAGGGTGAATGATAGGGAACCAAAAATCCCTCATCTTTTCCTTGTACCATGCGTGGCAGCCAAACGGAAGCCGGTAACCGTTTTCCTTATAGCAGAGTGCCGGGTACCTGTCAAAACTAAATTGCAGTGCCTCCTTGTATTCCGGATATGAAAAGTCCATGCCGTGCTTGTTCACCTCAAGAGCGAAGAACAGGTCTTCATTGGAGGAATATCCTTTTTTGGACAAATGTGCACGGACAACGTCCTGCAGATTTTCAGTAGCGCGAATATGGCTTGATACTTTCCGCAAGGAAAGGCCACCGTTGCCTACTTTGAAGTCTTTTTCTGTGCGTCTTCGGCTATGGAAATATCTGCGCCACAGCCGGAGTATCGGCATACGGTAAAGTGCCGGTGCGGACCATGGGGCCCCGATATAATCATACTCTTTTTTACACCATGAGAGCAATTCATCCCGAAAAATATATGCATCAAGCTGACATACCAGAATATAGTCCGTATCTGAAAACCTCCGATAGAATTCCGGAGACAACATCAGACGGTTATATCCGGCAATACCGTTAAAATACCCATCATCAAAAATCTCCTCTCCGCATCCAGAGAACTTTTTTTTGATATTGCTGATATCAAGTCCTGAAGGACGGATAAAAACAAAATTATGTGTTTTCAAAACACTCCAATTATGCTCCAATGAAATCCGTTCGAATGGATTCAAGATATTGCTGTATATAGGTACTACTACCTTTACAGACACATCATCGGTGGTATTTGCTCCGGACACTGTCTATTGATATTAAATTGTGATACTTCCAACCGGTTCGTCTTCTATGTCATTCAGATCGTATTGGTCGAAATAGCTGAAATCACGCAATGTATTTATACGGGCACGACCACGCGCCCGCTTGGCAAGGAACTCCTCGTATGATTTCACCGCATAATGGTTGATGCGTATAACGTCCTGCTGCGGTTTACGGTCCCTAAAACCTTTTTTTATCGGAACGCCATGCGAATCGACGGATTGTCCCGATATACGCGCAGCTTCGTGGCAACCCACCATTGTGCAGACCCTCCGCGGGTCGACTATGCTTTTCACATGCGTATTCAGTCTGTGCTCCGAAAGAGAATGTTTCCGGAATCTTTCCATCACACCTCCAGGCTCTTTAGTCTTTGCCCCACCACTGCCATATACCAGCCAATTTATTTCCACTGCAGAAAATTTTTCCATCCTGTGCAGAAAATCTGGAATCGTGCTGTCTTTTACAGGCACAATAAATTCATCAAGATCAATTACTGCAATCCATCGGGCTTCAAGTCGATGACGTTCAAAACAGTCATCATACGCGGCCAGTTGCTGTTTCTGTCCCGGAAAGAAAGTATATTCCACCAGCCCTGAATCTATATAAGGAGCAAGTTCCTCTTTTGTGCTGTCTGTACTGCCGTTATCGTATATATAAAACTTCTCTACCCCTTTCGAACGATGCCATTCTATCCATTCCTTGAAATACTGGCCTTCGTTTTTGGCAATGGCACATACAGCCAGATAATATTTAGGCTGCGTATGGTCACGTTTCAGCATATGTTTCAATCTTGCAGCGTTGAAAAGTCCATAGCGCAATATCCCACGCCACCTGTTCCGCTCCATTTTATTCGGAATTATTCCCGCAATGATTTCTGCAAAGACCTTATTCATAGGCAAGTCTGTGATTAACGTTCAAAACTTGACTTTTCCGGTAGGATATGTTCAAATGCATCCTTAATATTCTCCATCACCTGAGCATAATTCTTTATATGGACATTGTCATTCAGGCAGACCAGAGAATAGGACTGTTTTCTGATGGCCCTTACTGCCTGCCGCGGGCGAATCATCAGAGGAAACATCTTTGTATCACTGTAGGTATTGTACGGAACGAAGTTTCCACGGCAGATCTGCCAGGTACGGAAAAGTTCAGGCGTATAGTCATTCAGGGCACGAAACCTGTTTATCGATGTCTCCGTCAGCTCCTTACCGGCTACATCCCACACTTCCTCAAACGTGGATTTAAGGTATGGTTGTGCATTATGTGGTGTCCGCAGAGTTATGAATTTGCCATATGGCTTCAGCAGATAATTCCACCGGGCCTTGGAACCGTAACTCCTGTCGAACCATTTGTCATGATCCCGGGCCATCACCTCTTTCTTGTCAAAATGGGCATTGATGATTCTCAGGTTGTTCTTAATGCGCTTGTACCACTGGGACCACCCCGGATTATAAAGGAAGGCAGCAATGTCACATGGAAGACCGTTACGGAAAAACCGTTCCGATCCGATCTTGTTTATGATGTAGAAGTCATCATTGAAATATACAAAATGCTCCGCCAGATCATAAATTCTGTGGATGTAGCGTTCAATCACCACCGAATTGTATGTCGGCAGGAACTGTTCCGGAATATAGTCCTTATGGTTTACCAGATGTATCTTCGGATTTCTCTCATCCAGCCAACCTGGCTTCTGCCCGCTGGTCACGAAGTGTATCTTTCTTACCCACGGAGCGAACTTCTCGACACCTCTGAACCAGTATTTCAGAAAGCCATAGTCCCTAAACCGGGCTTCCGACACCCCGTTTCTGGTATTTCCCTTCATTCCGGAATATTTCGCAAACTCCTCCTGCCAGGCAGGATCATCCATATCTACCCAAGTGATTACAAAATCTATATCCATTTATTCAAATAAAGTCAATAATGCAGGGAGATGCTCTGTGTGCTATATTTATCATTCCCTTATCGAATGGCAAAGTTAAACCTTTTTCCTGAATATATAACCTGAATCGGTCTTTGTAAAAGCCAGAACAACAATCAACTTGCATATTTTACCTTTTACTATTAGTTTTGCTCTGAAATCGGAACAAATAATGAAACTACTCGTCCACTTGCATATATACTATTATGATCAGATTCCTTATTTCATTGAGAAGTTATCCAATATATCAGGAGTTGCATGGGACCTTTTTATAACGGAAACAAAACATAATGAAGATGTGGAAAAAATCTTCAACAATCTTAGGGTAATACCTCATTACATTGAAACGGATAACGTCGGATATGACATCTGGCCATTTATCAAAGTCGTTAAATCTGTAAACCTTGATGACTATGATCTTATTCTGAAACTTCATACAAAAAACATCAGAGACCATAATAGCAAGATAAATGGATGCAGACTTAACGGACCGCAATGGAGAAACGAGCTTGTTGACTCCCTGCTGATTAACAGGAAACATTTCGGCAAACTGATAAACATGTTCAAGCATGATGACAGACTGGGTCTGATATGCAGTTATCAGTTATACAGCAAGAAATCAAACAATCGGCCGGAAGATTTGTCCATGCTTCAAAATGAACTTGGCCGTCTCGGTTTCAAATTTCAGGGAGATCGTTTCTGTGCAGGCTCCATGTTCATGGCAAAAGCCGGGCTATACGGCTTTCTGCAGTCGGACAACATCCAGGCATCCATGTTTGAAGGTATAGCAAGGACAAAATCCATCGGCTCTATGGCCCACGTCTATGAACGTATATTATCAATGGTTCCATATGAATATTCCCATACAGTTAAAACAATACATACAAACTATTTACGATCACTGCAAATAATGGTTTCCGGCTATATGAGACCTTTACTCGAATGGCTGTTTTCTATTACCGTTATAGGAGAAAACAGGCAAAAATTCCTGACTTTACTCGGAATAAGATTCCTCATTCGCAAATAATGAAACGATAAACAGACCAGCTTTTGCAATATGTTACAAAAGCATTAATTTTGCAACCTGTTGTTTTTGTTGTTATAGTTGCTAATTGACTCATCAAATTTTTTATGACCCCGATAGTAAGTGTTGTTATTCCAAATTATAATTATGCACGTTATCTGGACGAAAGGATAAATTCAATATTGAATCAGACATTTTCTGATTTTGAGATTATATTGCTTGATGATGCCTCTACTGACAATAGTATAGAAATCATAGATAAATATAAAAACAATCCGCTCGTATCTCATTGTATTGTGAACAAGGAAAATTCCGGTTATGTCTTCCATCAGTGGGAAAAAGGGATCAATCTTGCCAGAGGCAAATACATCTGGATTGCGGAAAGCGATGATCTCGCCACTCTTGATTTTCTGGAAAAAACGGTAGGGGCACTGGAACGCCATCCTGAAGCAAACCTATGTTTTTGCGGAAGTTACCTAATCGACAATACAGGAGGCCACAATATATCCCAACCCGATTTCGACAAAAGGATGTTGCCTGATTTTGATTCCGCCTGCAACGCTTACCTTTTAGAGTCCAGATTCTTTATCAATCATTATATGGTCTGGACAAATACGATATATAATGCAAGTGGTGCCTTATTCAGGAAAGATGCTTTGAACCAGGATTGCTTCAGATCCATAGAGTCCTTCAGATACTGCGGCGACTGGCTTTTCTGGAAAAATATAATAAACAGTAGCAAGGTAATCATACTGAAAGATAAACTGAACCGATTCAGACTACATAACAGGAGTGCTACTGCCAAAGCTTTTTACGGAGGAGAGACTGCCATAGAAACATTTAAAGTACTGCTCGACATCCTGCCTGAAGTTAATCTACCAAGACAGCTGATCTGTTTCGGCACTGTGCACCGTAACTGTCGAAGGACGTTTAAGAAAGCCGTGGTTAAATCATTCAACCAATATTATTTCAAACATCTGGGAATATTTAAAGGCATCTGTGCTATAATACTGGAACGCATAAACAAAGCTTTGCTTCATATAGTGCCTTTCACTATATCCCAGAACAAGGATATACACATAAAACCAGGAACTCCATATGAAGTATGACTATGACACGGTCCGAAACAACAATACTTGTCTGCTGCCATAAGCCCGCCGAAATTCCCGACAATGAGATTTTACTTCCGATACATTGCGGGAAAGACTTGTCGGATGCCGAACTTGGAATGACCGGAGATAATACCGGAGACAATATAAGCGTAAAAAACCCGAATTATTGCGAACTCACAGCCTTGTATTGGGCCTGGAAAAATCTTACAGGCGTCAGATATATAGGATTATACCATTATAGAAGATATTTTCTCTTCAATTTCTGGAAAGAGCAGAAACGTCTGTTTCACAGAAATGTTTCTATAAACGTTCCGGACTGGAGCCATAACAATTTATCTGAGACCGCTGTTAAAAAGATATTGGACAGGTATGATATCATTTTGGCAAAGCCACAACGGTTTCCGATAAGCCTTGCCCGACAATACATAAGTTGTCACCGTGCTATGGATCTGGAAGTGACAAGAGATGCCATATATAACTTGTCTCCTGAATATTTATGCAGTTATGATCATATTATGACTGAGACAGGCAAACTGTCTGAATGTAATATGTTCATTACGAAATGGGATATTTTCAACGATTATTGCAAGTGGCTTTTCTCTATTATGTCATATATCGAACAACATCTTGCTATTTCTGAGGCCCCCTACCAGAAACGTGTCTTTGGCTTTATAGCCGAACGGCTGTTGAACGTATATTGTTACCACCACAACCTGAAAGTCAAATACAAGTATATCTGCTTCATCAATCACTGAGACCCGAAATTTATTGTATATTTAAGACAATACAGTCGTCTATACGTATATAATTGGAAATTACGACGAACTGATGTACTCGGCTGAGGAAACAGTAGCTCCCGGTCTTGGCCAGCTAATAGACCAGAACAGTCTTGTCCACATAGAAGTATCCTTCTCTGCGGATTTTCTCGAAATTCTGAATCCCTACCGGGTAAAGCTTGACTGACATTCTATCTTGAGTTTAGATGTTGTGCAAATATAGCAAGAACTTGCGTAATAATGGCAGGATAAGGGTGAAATTTGATAAGTGGTTGGTACATATACCATTTTTGTGTTACCTCACCATATTGTTAATTTCGGCAGAAGGAGCCGTATATGGTGGGTATTAGAGAAAGAAATGCTACCTATTCGTTGCCTTTTTTATGGAAGGGAAAGTTGGTAGAAACAGCATCTTTAATCTCTTGCACATACCCTACAACAGCCACAAAGAACGCTTGTTTTTTCTATCATTGCACTGAAAAAGGTAATCATTTTTTCTCGTTGGAAGAAAAATACGGGAATGAGATTAATTGTCAAGTACTTGTTGCCTTGTTCCGCTATGTTCTACATGCCGTTCATTAACTCTGTAAAATTTATTTTTGCAACCAAAG
>JADIMH010000037.1 GCA_017694885.1 Candidatus Cryptobacteroides faecipullorum
GAATTCCCGCAAAAGCGTGTCAGGTGTCTCTTCCCGCCTTCCACCTGGCACGGAATCCCCGCGAAAGCGTTCCAGGTAGCCTTTCCCGCCGTCCACCTGTCACGGTTTTCCCGCGAAAGCGTGGCAGGTAGCACCTCTTATCGCCCACCTGACACGGAATTCCTGCGAAAGTGTCCCAGGTGGCTCTTCTCTGCTGTCCACCTGACACGGCAGTTCCTCTCATCATGGGATGTCGGGGCTTTTCAGCAGGACATGTGGATGTTTTCAGCATGGAGCGTGTAGCTGTCAGCACACCTGCAGTAGGGAAGTGTGTGCATCTTTCTGAAAATCACGATGTTTCAAGGATAGTTTAACTGCGGGTGTCACATGTTTGGACACACCTGCAGTATCAAAACCGCCTTGCAGGTGCCTACAGGGCACATTTGTCACTGCGGGTGTGCCGAGTGATGTTACACCTGGAAATGACAGCACTGTGTGATGATTTGATTATCAAAGACTTTGCCGTATGTGCTATTTGCAGGTGTGCAACAGAATCCAGAATCGATGTGCAGTCAGAATCTGCAGCAGCAGTACTAATGCGCAGCAGAATCAATATGAATAGTACCAATACCTATATTTAGCCAGATCTGAGAGTAACAGTATGCAGCAAAGCCAATGATCAGCAGTGTCGTTATGCAACCGCATCTCCATTTACGTGCCGGATATCAATCATATCGTGACCGCATAAATAACTTCATGTCAGAATATCAGGAGCCAGTAGAATGCGGGATGACAGGGACATACTGTGGCCGAAGCCGGCATCGGCTCCCGAGAAGGGAAGGGGCCCGCAGTGCGGGAAGGACCGGCGGAGCGCCATAGTATGTCCCTGCTCAGAAATGCTCGGCTAAGTACGGAAATGCACCGAATCACCCGGACATGCCCAGCATCACCCGGAAATGCCTCGAAGTGCACAACATCGCACCGAAATGCCTGGATATGCTCGCCAACGCACCGGAACCACGTCAGAACCACGCCAGAACCGCCCGGAAGTCATCCCCGGATCTTGACGATGTCCGTATATTCTCCTGAAACATCGTTGCGGTGGGTCACGATGATGATCGTCTTGCCCCGGGAGCATTCCAGCAGCCTGTCCATGAGTTCTTTTCCCGTATGGCGGTCAAGGGCCGAAGTCGGCTCATCGAGGATAAGGACATTGCCCTGATGCAGCAGTCCTCTGGCGATGGCGATTCTCTGGGCCTGGCCTTCGCTCAGTCCGGCCCCGGTCTCGCCGCATCTGAAATCCAGACCTTCCGGCAGCGAAAACACGAAGTCCGCTACGGCGGTATGCAAGGCTTCATTCAGCTGCGCCTCAGTCGCCCCCGGATTTCCGAGCAGAAGGTTTTCCCGGATCGAACCGCTGATCAGCGTATTCCCTTGGGGGACATATGTAATGTTGCATCTTGTAAGAGGAGAAGCCTCGGCGCTGCCGCTCCTGCCGTATAACGTGATCCTGCCGCGGTCCGGAGTCAGAAGTCCGAGGAGCAGGCGAACGAGAGTACTTTTCCCCGAGCCTGTTTCACCGATGACTGCGGTGAAGCTTCCGGGACGGAAATCATGGCTGAAACCTTCCAGTATGTTGCGTCCCCCGTCCGGGTAGGCATAGGTCACGTCTTCCATCCTGATTCCTGTCCGGCCTTCTATCCGGACCGGCTGTCCCTGCGCTTCCGGCGGCAGGCCGGAGATATCGGCAATCCGGTCGATGGATGCGGTAGCGTGTATGAATGACGGAACCTGCCTGCTCAGTTCTACTACAGGTCTCTGTATTTGCGACACCAGCTGCAGGAATGCAGTCATGAGTCCGAATGTTATCGAGCCGTCCTTCAGCCCGAAAATGCACCATGTGAACACGGTCAGGTAACCGGCCGAGAACCCGGCCTGTACTATTGTCCTGGAAAAGACGGAATAGTCCGTCCTGCTTTTTACCTGTTCCCTCAGATCCGTCTGCAGATGGGAAAGGGTGTCTATCGAGTCGGACGTCCTTTCCAGCGTGGATATGACTGTCCGGTGCTGTATGTTTTCCTGTATATGCGCCTGGATTCGGCTGTCGGTATCGCGTATCCCTCTTGTCAGGTCCCTGAGCCTTTTCATGTAGCTTTTGCTGACAGCCAGCGCTACAGGCATGATGAGGGCCACTATCCACATCAGTCTGGAGTCCATCGATGCCAGCATTGCCATGGCGGCAACCAGCTGCACTGCGGTAGAGAGCATTGCCGGAGCCGTTCTGCACACCGTCCCGGAAATCACCCGGACATCTTCCTCTATCCTGTTGGTTATGTCTCCCGTGTGCATCGATTCCCTTCCGCTCCACTTGCTTTCCATTACCCTGCTGAACAGGTAGTTGCGCAGCCTGTTCCTGAATCTTATGTCGGTATCCGTCGATATCTTTCCTCCGATGGCGGACAGTGCGCTCTGGCATCCGAGGCCAAGAGCCATCAGTATGACGTAGCACCATATGGAACCTTCATCATGTCCTGTCGCTATGTCGACAAGCATCTTGCTTATCCAGATGATGAACAGTGAAATGGCTACACGCAGTATATTGATCAGACCGGCAGCCAGTATCCTGAGTCTGGAGTGCACTGACGCTTTCCACAGCCATTTGATATAGTATCTTACACGCATCCCGATTCTTTTTTATGCCCCTGCCGCTCCCGTTTTCCTGATAAGCCACAGCACGGGCCTCCGTACAGGTATCAGCAGTATCCATATTGTATATTTCAGCTTTTCCAGGAATGACGAACAGTCGGTGGTTTTCCCGTTCCTGTCTATCGTCGAGACCGTTCCGAGGATGTCTTCTTTCCGGCAGTGTTCCTTCTGCCGGATGTTGCCGTCTCCCATCAGCGTAAGATCGTTTCCCGAAATCCGGATGACCCTGTGCAGGATGCAGGCTTCAGGTGTCCTTGCCAGGACAATGTCCCCTTTTCTCACGTCCCCTTTCCTGATCAGGGTCACTTTGTCCCTGCCCCCCTTTATGAACGGGAACATGCTCCTTCCCTTTGCTGTAAAGGTCACGCTCCGTCCTTCGGCAAGCATATTGCCGATTCCGTCGAAAAGGATATCGTTGGGTATGGCTGTGATTTTGTCTGTTCCGCTTCCGGGCATTCCTGTGTTTCAGTTCATGAAAGTTCTCAAACTTACAAAGTTAAATCTTTTTTCCGTATAATGGAACTTTCTCCGGCATGCCATGCCGCTTTCGGGAAAGGTCTGTAATCGGTTTGTAACCGCATTTAACAAATTCATAAATAAACGTTAAAACCGTTTTCACTACTCCGGGGTACTTTTGCCTCCGGAAAATAAAGTGAATGGACATATATGGTCAGCAGACGTTTATTGGCCGCGCTTTCGGCTGCAGCAGCATTGTTATTATTGCCGGGAGGCACATTGGAAGCAGAAACTGAGGAAACCGTCGGGATCGTTCCGGCAGGGCGTGACGGACTTAAGGGAGTGGTATCGGATATAGTTACGGGGGAGCCTCTTATCGGAGCGGGAATCCTGATAGAAGGAACTTCCAGGGGAACCGTCACTGATCTTGACGGAACATATGTGCTTCCTCTTTCCCAAGGTACGCATACATTGTCCGTTACCTATATAGGATATACAACTGTAACCCTCGATATAACCGTCGGTCCGGACGGGAACGGCAAGGTCCAGGCTCCGGATGACACATCGATCGCATTGACCGGACAGGGGCTGGTGATTTATCTGGCCCCTGACAGTCAGGCACTTGCTGATGCCGTAGTAACGGCAAGAAAAAACCTCGAATCCCTGCAGGCTCTCCAGAATGAAAGGATCCGGTCCGGCTTCGCCATTGAGAACATGGGAGCCAAGGAGATGAGCATCAAAGGAATATCCAATGCGCAGGAGAGTGTCGCCAAGCTATCCGGAATCTCCATAGCCAGTGCAGGGCAGCTGATTGTACGCGGACTCGGGGACCGCTACAGCACCACCACCCTCAACGGACTTCCCATCGCATCGCCCAATCCTGACAACAAACTTATACCTCTCGACATATTCCCGGCATCGACCATCCAGAACATCACTGTGAGCAAGGTGTATGAGGCCGGATCGTTCGCCGACTATTCCGGCGCTCATGTGGATATCAGCACAAAAGAGGGACAGAGCGAGGATTTCTTCAATCTTTCATTCTCGACGGGCGGATATTTCCACACTTTGGGCAGGGATTTCTACCGGATGGACGGAAAGAGCCTTTTCCTGACTCCGGAACTGGACCCGAAAGCAGAAACCCTGCCGTATTCCCAGTTCGGCGATTACGTGAAGTCAAAGGATATTTTCGGGACAGGTTTCAGGACATACAGGAAGGATCCGCTTCCGGATCTCAACGGCGGGTTCGGTCTCGGAAAGAATTTCAAAGTCGGAAGACAGACCCTCAGCATCCTTGCTTCAGGAAGCATCAAGACCGGAAATGAAACCATGACCGATGCATATTACAGGACCTATGAAGCCAGTTCGGAAGGAAGCATGCAGAGCGACTACGGCTACGACAGCTACTCGCAGAAGATAGACATCGCCGCTCTGGTAGATATAGACTATACGCTCAGAGAGCATGACAACATCGGCTTTACCGCATTCTTCGCAAGAAACGCGAAAGATACCCATCTGGACAGGCAAGGATACGACTATCAGGAATCCTATGATCTGGTGGGAAGCAATCAGGTGACGCATATCTATACCCTTCAGAACTATCAGCTTTCAGGTCACCATGAAACGGCAGGCTGGGATATCGACTGGGGTGCGTCCTATACGTTGACTTCAAGCGACGAACCGGACAGGAGGCAGGTGATGTTCCGCAGGGGTGAGGACGGGGAACTCGGATTTTTCGACCTTAACAGACAGGAAACGCAGCGGTATTTCGGAAAACTGGATGAAAGCGAGCTTGTCGCTGACATAAAGGCTGCCTATTCTCTCAATGACCGTGACAGGATACGCTTCGGCTTCACGGCCAAAGACAAGATACGCAAATTCCGGTCGACACGTTTCTATTATGATGTCCGGAACCTGGATGACGCAATAGCGGATGTGCATAATCCTGACGCGTACCTTAATTTCGAAAATATACAGAACGGCCTGCTGTCGGTCAGCAGAAGCCAGTTCAAGAGAGACCAGTATGATGCTTCCAGCCTTATCGGGGCGGTATTTGCAGAGACTGACCTGAGTTTCGGGGAAAAGTGGTTCCTGAATGCCGGCCTCCGATTCGAAGCCAGCCGGCAGAGCGTCGACTACAACGATGATGTCGAAGACCTTACCAGAAATCTTGACGCTTTCGACCTTTTCCCTGCCGTCAATCTCAAATATGACCTGACCTCCAGGAGCATGTTCAGGCTTTCACTCTCGCGTACGGTTACCAGACCTTCATTCGTCGAAATGGCGCCGTTCCTTTATCAGGAAAGTTTCGGAGGAGCGCAGATACGAGGTAACGAGAATCTGAAAAACGGCTACAACTATAACGTAGACCTCAAATATGAGTTCTTCGCGGAAAAGACTACCGACATGTTTGCCGTAACAGGATACTTCAAACTCCTTGAAGACCCGATTGAAAGGACCCAGAGGCTTTCCGGCGGAGCGACAGAGCATTCATTCCAGAATGCGGACAACGGAGTGGCCGCAGGACTCGAGGTGGAGTTCAGGAAAGAACTGGCCGGGGATCTTGCCCTCAGCGCCAATGCCTCGTACATGTATACCAATGTCATTCTTCCCGAAGGCGGATCCTATACGAACCGGCAGAGGTCGCTCCAGGGAGCTTCCCCTTATCTTGCGAATGCCGATCTGAGCTATACTCCGGAGTTCAGGGACGGCTCGGGTCTCAGTCTTGCTCTCCTGTATAACCTTCAGGGACCGAGAATCCATGCCGTGGGTATCATGGGGCTGGGAGACGTAAGGCAGCTGCCTGTCCATACACTGGATTTCGCCGGATCGTACAGGTTCAACGAACATTTCTCGATAAAGCTGGCGTTCAGGAACATGCTCGATTCCACCATACGCTACAGACAGGATATCCCGAATGCGGGAAAGACCGTAAACGTGGAACAGTGGAAGATAGGTACCGGCTTCGAAATAGGGATCAGCTGGTCATTGTAGTACAGGGCAAATAAAAAATCAACATTCAAACAATACTTTAAATTATGAAAACAGTAAAAATCTTAATGTCATCGCTCATTGCAGCAAGCATGATCGCAGGTTTCACTTCATGTGAAAAGGACAACGGATCCGACACAAGGACCGATACGGAGCTCGGAGGACGAATCAGCGAAAACCTTACCCTCAGAGCAGGTGAAACCTACAGTCTCGTCAGCAGTCTCCAGGTTGAAGCTCCTGCAACTCTTACCATAGAGCCGGGTGTGACCATCGTATCCAAGGACAACGGGGAAATCAACTATATCCTCATAGAGCAGGGAGCCAGAATAATGGCAGAAGGAACGGAGCAGAACCCTATCGTCATGACTGCAGAGAAAAAGTCTGCCGGAGCATGGGGCGGGCTTCACATCTGCGGTAACGCGCATACGAACGCAGGCGAGGGCACAATGTCTGAAATCGGCGGTGCTCCATACGGCGGAAGCAACGATGCCGACAACTCTGGAAGCCTCAAATATCTCCGCATAGAGTATTCCGGACTTGCTCTCGACCCTGAGCATGAGGCCAACGGAATATCCCTCTATGGCGTAGGTAACGGTACAAAAATATCCTACGTATATGTGGTTGACGGTTCCGATGACGGAATCGAGTTCTTCGGAGGTTCCGTAAACATCGACCACTGTATCGTGGAAAACTGCACGGACGACTCTTTCGACTGGACCGAGGGCTGGAACGGTACTGCGGAGTACATCATCGCTTATCAGAGCGTAGACGAGTGCGACTGCCTGATGGAGTGCGACAACAACGGCGACAACAACCAGGCTGCCCCTGTAGCTCATCCTACTGTCCGTTACGCTACATTCATAGGCAACGGCAGCGCAGACAACAAGAGGGGACTCCGTTTCCGTGAAGGGACATACGTGAAGCTTGAGAACGCTCTGGTATGCGGCAAGCCGGAGCCTGTCACTCTCGAGACATCCTATACGGTGGCTTCATTCGATAACGGTACTTCCTATATCAGGAATACCGTCATCGCAGGCGAGCTTGTAAACGAGGAGGGTACAGGATATGACAACGCAAGTTTCCTTGCAGGGGAAGGCAACGGCGCGGATGCTTCCCTCGCTTCGAAATTCACTGATAAATTCGTAGGTAAAGTCGGCCAGAGCGGTGCTGTCGCCTCTTCAGACGACTGGACGGCATGGATCCGGTAATACCCTTTATTTTCCATGATCAGCGGGGCGTCCTGTGAAGGTCGCCCCTAATTTTTATTCCTATTTGATTTAAATTTACTACTTTTGCCCCGGAAAAAACAGAAACACTTATGGAAGAAGCAAATAAAGAGGTTGCCGAGATCAGAAACCTCAACTTTCTGGAAGAGATCATAGAGTCTGACCTTGCGTCAGGGAAATGCGAAAGCATAATGACCAGGTTCCCGCCGGAGCCGAACGGTTATCTCCATATAGGACATGCGAAAAGTATCTGCCTGAATTTCGGGCTTGCAAAGAAATACGGAGGAAAGACGAACCTGCGTTTTGACGATACCAACCCGGTCAAGGAGGATACCGAATATGTGGACTCCATCAAGGAAGACATCAAATGGCTCGGCTTCGAGTGGGAGAACGAGAGATATGCTTCGGACTATTTCGACCAGCTTTACGAATGGGCCGAGGAACTGATAAGGAAAGGGCTGGCATACGTGGACGACCAGACCCAGGAAGAAATCCGCGCAGGCCGCGGAACAGTCCAGACTCCTGGTGTGGAGAGTCCGTACAGGAACCGTTCCGTAGAGGAGAACCTGAAGCTTTTCCGCGAGATGAAGGCCGGAAAATATGCCGACGGAGAGAAGGTCCTCAGGGCGAAGATAGATATGGCCCATCCGAACATGCTCTTCCGCGATCCTCTGATGTATAGGATCATCCATGCACATCATCACCGTACCGGCGACAAATGGTGCATCTATCCCATGTATGACTTCGCCCACGGGCAGTGCGACAGCATCGAGCATATCACCCATTCCATATGTACGCTCGAGTTCGATGTCCACAGGCCTCTGTACGACTGGTTCATCGAGAAACTCGGCATCTTCCCTTCCCACCAGTACGAATTCGCAAGACTGAACCTCACATATACGGTCATGAGCAAACGCAAGCTCCTGGAACTGGTGAAGAACGGTTTTGTCAGCGGCTGGGACGACCCGCGCATGCCGACCATCTGCGGAATCAGAAGACGCGGATATACTCCGGAAAGCATCCGCATGTTTGCGGAGAAAGTGGGTGTGGCAAAGCGTGAACAGCTTATCGACCTCCAGCTTCTGGAGTGGTGCGCCCGCCAGGACCTCAATGAAAGGTCCAACCGCTATATGGTGGTCCAGGATCCGGTGAAACTTACCATTACCAACTGGGAGCCGGGCAAGGTCGAGTGGTTCGACGCCCCTCTGAATCCGGCGGATCCCGAGGGGCCGTCGCGCAAGGTCCCTTTCACCGGCGAGGTCTATATCGAGAGGGCCGATTTCATGGAAGAGCCGCCTAAGAAATATTTCCGTCTGAAACCTGACGGGGAGGTAAGGCTGAAATACACCTATATCGTCAAGTGCCAGGAGGTGGTAAAGGATGCGGAAGGCAACATCACTGAAATCCGCTGCACATACGATCCGTCCTCAAAACCGGGGGCAGGCGAGTGGCGTTCGGTAAAAGGAACCATCCACTGGGTATCTGTAGACCATGCTAAGGAACTGGAACTCAGGATATACGACAAGCTCTTTACCGAGCCTCAGATGGGTTCTATCCCTGAGGGCAAGGACTATAAGGAATATCTGAATCCGGAGTCCCTTACATACGGCAAAGGCTACGCAGAGCCGGCGCTTCTCGAGGACAGGTCAGGCATCGCCGTGCAGTTCGAGCGTACCGGATACTTCTTCAAGGATCCTGATTCCACTCCGGAACACCCTGTCTTCAACAAGACCGTATCCCTCAAGGATTCATTCAAGTTCTGATTGTTCAAGGGATGTTCGGACGTTTTTTCAGGAAAGAGAGGCGCAGACGTATGTCGATGAGGGTGAAGCTCTCGTTGGGACTGGGCGCCATAGCGGCCATCCTGCTTCTCTCCAGCGTGATTTCCGTACTGGAGTACAGGAGGATGAGCAACTATGTCTCTGATCTTATCGCAGCCGACATAAACAGCATCAACAAGGCCCAGCAGCTCTCAGCGGCCTGTGAGGAATACAACCTCAGGATACTGGCTACGATAGGGGTGGAGGATACTCTGTATGTGCTTCCGTCTTTCGACAGCATAGCATTCCTGACCGAATACAATGCGCTCAGGTCGTCGTTCAGTTCCGGACCGACCATAGACGCTGCGGACTCGGTGATAAGTTCCTATTCGACGTATATGAGGACATCTCTGGATCTGGAGAATGTCATCAAATCCGATTTCATAGACTCCCGTCAGTGGTTCTTTGAAAGGCTGCAGCCCGATTTCCAGGACTTCAGGGCAGCGACGGAGAATCTCAACAACCTCATATACAAGGATCTGAAAGACAATTCGGAAACATTCCAGGCCGGATTTTACCGCAGTATAATGCCTGGAATAGTATCGGTGGGAGTAGGGCTTCTGCTGGTTGTACTCCTGCTGTTCTTCATAATGTCATATTACGTAAACCCTATATGCAGGATGGAGGACGGAGTGGACAATTACCTGAAATTCAACAAGCGCTACACCTGTACGGTGGATGGTGACGATGAACTGGTGGCGATAAACAATGGAGTCTCCGAGATTGTCGAAGAGAACATCGAACTGAAGAAGCGTCTTGCAAAGCTCAGGGAGGAGAGGGAGAAATTCATAGAGTCTTCTGAGAACGGGAAATAGCGGATGAATGTAAAGGTAATATCGACCAATGTCGGCAGGGCGCTTCTTGTGAGTGCCTTGTTTATGTTCATTTCAATGCTGATTTCTATCGGCGACGGGATGGATTCGGCATTTGCGCCTTTGTCGATAAGTTTTATCATAACTTTTATAGCTGGGGCTTTCCCGTTCATCTTCGTCCGCAAATCTGAAACTATATCCCTTCAGGACGGATTCATGATCATTGTGCTTTCGTGGATTCTGTCTTTTCTGTTCGGAATGCTTCCTTACGTCATGTGGGGAGGGGAGTTCTCTCTGGTAAATGCGTTGTTTGAAAGCGTGTCAGGGTATACTACCACAGGTTCTACCATCCTTTCCGACATAGAGGCCCTGCCGAGAAGCCTGCTTTTCTGGCGGTCTTCCACTCATTTCATCGGAGGGCTCGGAGTGGTGGTATTCCTGCTTCTCATCATGCCGAATGCCAGTCCTTTCCGCTTGAGGCTCACCAATATAGAACTTTCCTCGCTTTCCAAGGAGGGATATCGTACAAGATCCTTCCGGACAGTATACATCACTGCTTTGGTCTATGTCGGACTGGTCGTTTCCGAGACCTTGCTGCTGGTGCTTGCCGGGATGCCGTTCTTCGATGCCGTAAACCATTCGTTCAGTACGGTAGCTACCGGCGGATTCAGCGTCAGGAACATGTCGATAGCATATTACGATTCGACTGCAATCGATTTGATAATCATGTTCTTCATGGTGGTTTCCAGTTTGCATTTCGGACTTTTGTTCGCGGCCTTTGCATCGCGCTCGCTGAAACCACTCAACAACCCGGTAGTGAAGTTCTTCCTGCTGTCCATACTCGTGATGACGGTCCTGGTTACATTCTCGCTGAAATTTCAGGGCGGATACGGTTCCTGGGGGAAAGCCCTTCTCGATGCGGCGTTCCAGGTATGCAGTTATGTGACTACTACGGGTTTCGGTACCGCGGATACGGCCGGCTGGCCGCTACTGTCGCTTCTGGTCCTGGCTTATGCCCTGTTCCAGTGCGGATGCTCCGGCTCTACCGCAGGAGGTGTCAAGGCGGACAGGATGTATATTGCCATGAAGGCTGTATCGTGCCAGATCCGCAAGCGTCTTTTCCCGTCTTCATCGGTTATCCAGATAAGGGTAGGCAAGCATCTTCTCAGCGACAGTGCCGCTATGCCTATCATGCTTTTTATAGTCCTGTATGCATCGATTGTGGTCATATCCATTTTCCTGCTTGTGCTGTGCGGCGTCGAACCTCTCGAGGCTTTCTCAGGCGCCCTTTCCTCCATGGGAAATGCCGGAGCCGCGATGGGCGACCTGAGTTCACTGGGCAACTATTCAGCGCAGCCTGCTGTCGCCAAACTCATCTATTCTTTCGACATGTTCCTGGGACGAGTGGAAATATATCCTGTTTTCGTCATTGTATATCTAATGTTCAGGAGAGGCAAGTGATGGGTTACGGGGATTTCCTTTTCGGCAGGTTCGTTTCCGGACTCGGCTTTGCCCCGACTCCGTGCCAGGAAAATCTTCTGAAAAAAATCTCGGAGTTCCTGACGGGAGGCGACGGGGATATCCTGGTCGTCAACGGTTATGCCGGAACGGGAAAGACTACGGCCATATCCTCTGTCATAAGGACCATGCGGGAGTACCGGTACCAGTGTGTCCTGCTCGCTCCTACCGGGCGTGCGGCAAAGGTCCTGTCCGGCTATGCCGGGGCTCCGGCATATACTATCCACAAGCATATCTACAGGCAGAAGTCGGTGGGCGGTGACGGTTTCGGACAGTTCTCCCTTGCCCCTAACAAGGCAAAGGAAACTCTTTTCATTGTCGATGAGGTCTCCCTGATAGGAATCGAGGCGTCCCAAAGCCAGTCATCCCAGCTTTTCGGCTCTGGAAACCTGCTTGAAGACCTGGTTTCGTTTGTTCGTAACGGGCTGGACTGTAAACTGATACTGATAGGGGATTCCGCCCAGCTGCCACCGGTCGGACTCGACTGCAGCCCGGCTCTTTCACGGGACTACATGTCGATGGTGGGAGGTGTGGATTTCGTTGAGCTCACCACGGTGGTCCGCCAGCAGAAAGAGTCGGGGATACTGTACAATGCTACGCTTGTACGCCGGATGATTGCTTCTCTTGAAGAAAGCTACGGTGAGGACGGCGGCGAATTGAAAATGAGAGTTGCCGGGTTCGATGATGTGGAGCGGATAACCGGCGGCGAACTGATAGAGAAGATTACAGATGCATATTCCGAATACGGAGAGGATGAAGTCATAATCCTCTGCCGCTCGAACAAAAGGGCCATAAGGTACAATGCCGGGATACGTTCCGCAGTGCAGTTCAAGGAAGAAAGGCTCGTGCGGGACGACAAGCTGATGATTGTAAAGAACTGTTACCAGTTCCTGGACGGGATCCAGGGAATGGACTATATTGCCAACGGCGATATTGTCAAGCTTCTGAAGATTTCCGGATATGAGGACAGGTACGGGCTGCATTTCGCCAGGGCAAGGCTGTCTTTCCCGGACTACGGGGACCAGGAGATTACGGCCGAAGTGATATTGGATACTCTCGATGCCGAAAGCGCCGCATTGACCTACGAGCAGCAGAACAGGCTGTATCAGGGTGTCAATGAGGATTATGCGCACATCACGTCCAAGAAGAAAAGGTATGAAGCCGTGCGCGAGGACCGGTATTTCAATGCCCTGCAGCTCAAATACGCAAATGCAATCACCTGCCATAAGTCGCAAGGAGGCCAGTGGAAATGCGTATTCATCGACAACCCTTTCTGGCAGGATGACCTGCTTCCCGATGACCTGAAATGGCTCTATACCGCCATCACCCGCGGTGTCGCGAAGGTGTTTTTCGTCAATTTCCGGGACGACTTTTTCGAGTAGCCGTCCCGGAGCGTGTAGGTATCATTGCAGATAGCAGGTATAGGAGTCTGTTACAGGATTTTTCCGTGTACCTCCCACGACCTTTATTTCATTCTTGCCGGGAGAAAGCCGTACTTCGTTCCATGTAACGGTATTCAGGCTGTCCGCCTGCGTTTTCCCGCAGCTTACGCCGTTGACAAGCAGCTCGGCTTCAGAAAAATTGGT
>JADIMH010000038.1 GCA_017694885.1 Candidatus Cryptobacteroides faecipullorum
ACTTCCGGACCGTTCAACCTCAGGGAAGGCAAGAGCAGATATGAGTACTATACTTACATGTATGCCGGGATGAATGAACTCGGACAGGGAATGTGGTATATGGATGAGGTCGATGAGGCCGGTAATCCTACCGGAAACAAGGTCACCACTACCGAATATCAGAACGCTACGAAGTATTTCATAGGGAAGACAGCTCTTCCGGACATCAACGGAGGTCTGAACACGACATTCTATTTCAAAGGTATAGACCTTTCAATCGCGACCGCTTTCCAGATCGGAGGATGGGCTTATGACTATTCGTTCCTCGACGGTATGTCCTCATCATATTATACAGGACACAACGTGGAGTTGTGGGATACGTTCAACCCTGAAACTGGAACAGGAAAATACCCTATCTGGAATGCGAACGATGCTTCCAATTCATTCACCCAGACATCAGACCTGAATCTGGTAAAAGCATCATATTTCAGCATCAGGAACATCACATTGGGCTATTCGTTCCCGAGGAAATGGATGGACAAGATCAAGGTACAGAACCTCAGGGTATATGTTACTGCGGATAACCTCGCACTGTGGTCTGCACGCCAGGGCTTCGACCCTCGTGTTTCCATGTCGGGATCGAATGATGACTTCGGAGGATATTCGCCGATGAAAGTCATATCCGGCGGTATAAACATTACATTCTAATTTAATCGCAACTGAATATGAACAAGATAACCAAATTCCTATTTCTCGGAGCGGCTGCGCTTTCTGCGGTTTCCTGCCTTGAGGAAGTCGAACCGACTGCCTATGTCAGCGAAGGGAAACTTACCGAGATTGCAACGGAAGACCCGGGCAAGACATTCTCGGCGGCTGTTGCAGGACTTTACAACGACTTCCAGCAGTATGTCCATACTGACATGAGCCATAACTACTTCGGCCAGAAAAGCTTCGATTACCTCACATCGTTGATGGGTAACGATATGGTAATGACTGGACTGTTCGCAATGAGCTGGTATCATTATATCCTTGATTACAGAGGCCAGAACTATGTCGCTACGAGCAACCGTTGGAGAGAATATTACAGGGTGATAGACAATGCCAACAACATACTTAAGCTTATCGACCCTGAAACCGCTACGTCGGATATTAAAAGCTACCAGGCCATAGCTCTCGGATTCCGCGGCTATGCCTATCTGCAGCTTACTTATCTTTACCAGCACTCCTATTATGTAGGAGCCGAGGGTACCAAGTGGGGCAAGGGCCAGAAATATGATTTCTCCCAGGAGCCTTGCGTGCCTCTTTTGACCGAGAATACTGACGGAGACCAGCCGAGGAGCACAGTGGAACAGGTATATGACCAGCTGCTTTCAGACCTTGAGGAGTCCTACAGGATTTTCGAGGAAATCGGACAGGTCAAGACATCCTCTCCTACAGATTTCGACGGATGCGTGGCAGCGATGTATCTTGCCCGCGCGTACATGGTAAAACAGGACTGGGACAATGCCATAAAGTATGCCCAGGTAGTTATCGACAATTATCCTGTACTTACTACCGAAGACCAGATCCTTCAGGGATTCAGCGATATCAACCTTCCTGATATCGTCTTCGGATGCGATATCACGGCCGACAACTCTACCGTTTACATGTCATGGTTCTCCCAGATGGATGCCTATGGCGCCGGATACGGAGCGATCGGTGTTTACCGTGCCGGATTCAAACCGTTTGTCGACAAGATAAACGCCAACGACATAAGGCTCCAGTGGTTCTGCTGTGAAAGGACTACAGGACAGTCCGGTACAGTCATGCTCAGGGACACGGAGTATCCTGCATCCGTAGACTATCAGTCCGTCAAGTTCATAGGAGCGGGCAGGGAGACAGTCCGTGCCGGATACGACCCTTCTACAGGAGCTACTGGATGGGAACTCGGAGATTATATCTACCTGCGTTCGGAAGAAGCCTGGTTTATCAAGGCTGAAGCACTCGCACATAAAGGAGACGCCAGTGCGGCTACAGTCCTCAATGAATTCATGAGGACAAGGCAGCCGGATTATAACTGGACCGCTACCGACAAGGCCAGCCTTATCGAAGAAATCAATTTCCAGAAGAGGGTCGAGTTCTGGGGAGAAGGCATAGAGTACCTTGACAACCGCCGTCTCAACATTCCTGTCGACCGTACGGATGAAACCTGGGGCTCTGACAATAACCATTATGACGGCGCCAAGTTCAAATACGAGCAGGAAGACAAGCAGATGGTATACCAGCTTCCGATATCCGAGATTGAAAACAATAAAGTCCTGACATCAGCCGACCAGAATCCGTGATGCGGAATTAAAACTAATTCGATATGAAAATTTTTAATATAATGTCTTTGGCTGCAGCTGCTGCGGCGATGATATCCGCCGTTTCCTGCGCCAATGAAGAGTTCACCAGAACGGGTGAGCTCAACGGTGAAGCGGTATATTTCCCTGTGGATGCAGTGACCGAATATACCCTGGACGAAGAGACAACATCGGTTACTGTTCCGGTGAGAAGAAGCGTTACCGATGATGAATTTACCGTCAGCATACTTGCCGACTGGGGCGAAATGAGTGAAACAGACCAGTCTGTCTTCACTGTACCGTCATCGGTAACTTTCAGTGCCGGTGAAGAAGAGGCTTCGCTTGTGATAGCTGTAGACAACAGCGCAGTGGAAGAAGGCAAGGAATATACGATAGGCTTCCTTATCAATGATGAAGCAAATGTTTCACAGTACGGAAACAAGACTCTTTACATAACTCTGGCCAAGGAGACATGGGATCTGCTCGGTACAGGAAAATTCCGGGATGACTGGTTTACTGCCATGTGGCAAAGCGCTCCGGTGGTAGAAGTCGATGTCCCGATTTATGAGCACAAGAGCCAGAAAGGCCTGTATATGCTTGAAGCGCCTTACGGATGGCCGTATCTCGAAGCATTTTTCGGAGAGTCCCAAGAGGCAATCGAGAGTGAATTGGTTACATATGCGGCTGCGAATATAACGATCGATGCTACAGATCCTGCTCAGGTTTCCATTTCTCGCCAGTCTACAGGAATTACGGATAATGACCCTGCATACGGCCTGTATGAAATCGCTACGGCGGAGTCTGTGTACGGTACTCTGGAAAACGGAATCATTACTTTCCCGGCAGGAGGTCTGAAACTGTTTTGTGCTGCCGGCAGCATGGACACAAATCCGAACGGACAGTTCCGTGTCGTTCTTCCGGGATATGAGGCCAGGGACTATTCCGTATCCGTAGAATATTCGGGCATGAGGGTTGCCTCAGACAATAAAACCGCTACGGCCGTACTCGATTTTTCATATGGAGCGGACGTGACTGGAATCAGCTATGTATTCGTCAGCGGTGATGTGACCGCAGCTCCGGAAGAATATGTGTCAGGTGTGGTCGACGGGACGGCAGAGAACATCTGCACGGTAGATGGTTTTGTGGCCGGTGAAGGGTCCGCATCTGTCGAGGCCGAGCTTGTTCCGGGACTCTACACGATCGTAGCCGTTCCTGCGAATGTATCAGGTGCGCTTTCTGCAGAAAATGCGGTTGCCGTGAATTTCTATTTCCCTGGTGCAGGCGGAAACGCAGCTCCTGAGTGCGACATAACAGCTGCATTGTATAAAGTCACCGAATATCCGGACGCTGCAGGATATATTGAGCAATGTCCTGACTATTCCTCAGTGGTATATGAACTCAAGGGCTCGGAAATCAAATCCCTGAAGATGTATCTGAATACCACTGAAGTGATTAACAGCATCGAGGGCATGGGCATGACGGTACAGGAAGTCGTGGATGCCTACGGGTCCGATCTCTCTGCCGATTTCCTTCAGGAACTCAATGCAGTGGGAAAGACATGGAATATTTTCATAAATCTTAATCCGTCCACATCCTACACTTTTGTCGTAAGTGCAGAGAATTCATACGGTGAGTCCGCATTGATCATTTCGAAACCGTTTGTAACGGATGCACTGCCTTATTCCGGAGAACTGGCCACAGGCAAGTACTATATGTCATGCGAGTATGCCGGTGAAACGTTCGAGAATATATTCGAGGTATTGCCTACCCAGGACAGTGAAACCGACTTCTTTGTAAGGAACATAGGTATTGCCAACGGCAGCAGCTGGTATGCCGAATACGATTCTGAAGCCTCTACTCTTACGCTTACCGGCTATGAAGAAGGATATGAGGATTTCGGAATGCAGTTCGGAGTGCCTTACTATTATTATGACGAAGAAGAAACCATGTACTATGGATTCTATTCATATGCATCAGACACCAGCAACGGCAAGAACCCGTGTGTATTCTCGGTAGATCCGCAGACCAAGGAGCTGGCTACCCTGAACAATGACTTTGCCGTTGTCCTTCAGGACGCGGAGACAATGAAAGGAGTAGGTTTGCTGGGATATTACACTGCCGGTACAGAAGTTTCTCTGTACGAAGGGTCCGGCCAGTCTTCCAGGATGGCTGCGTCAAGAATGCAGAACCTTTCCGGCCTTACTTCTGCAGCTTCACTCAGGGAGCCGGCAGTTGCGGGCAGTCTGGCGACTCTGAAGGTGGCTACGCGTAAGTGCGAACCGCTTTCCGGAAAGATTTCCCATAAGGTAGCAAGAGATGGTTTTCTGCGGTAACATCCGCAGGAAATACCTGACCGGTGAAAAGAAATGATATTTTAGAAAGAGTGCCGGAGAAGCGCGATGCCTTCTCCGACACTCTTTCAGTCTTGAATTCAAAAAATCTACAATAGGTAATGATTAAATACAGGCTAACGACAATATCGGTTATGATATCATCTCTGCTGGTTTCATGTACTGATAGACTGGCAGAACAGGAGACTGCCCCGGTAGAGGAACCGGCGGCATCGGAAAAACTTGTCTTTACTCCGGAAAATGCTGTTGCCGGGAAACTTCTGGTGTATTTTTCCGGGGAAGCTGCAGAAAAAGTGGAGCATTCGTCTCTTACGCGCTCGGGAGGACCGTTGACCCGTTCCGGAATTGAAGAATTCGACCGGGTTCTTGAAAATATCGGTGTCAGGTCGCTCCACAGGGTTTTCCCGGTAGACAAAAGGAATGAAGAGCGCACCAGGAAAGCCGGTCTTCACAGATGGTATACCGTAGAATTCGATGAAACGGCTGATCTGAAAGAAGCCGCTCTTGCCATGGCAGCTGTGGCCGAGGTATCCAAGGTAGAGTTCAACCTGAGGATGGAACGGACCTCCGACCTGAAGACCATCCCGTTTGCCGGAACAGGCAACAGGCTTCAGCAGTCTTCATCAGAGGCGGTGTTCAATGATCCGTATCTGGATCTCCAGTGGAATTATATGAATACGGGAAACACTGAAATCTATTCCGGGATTAAGGCAGGCGCAGATGCAGATTGTGTCCCTGCATGGCGTCTATGCACGGGGGACCCGAGAGTGGTGGTAGCAGTGGTGGACGACTGCGTACAGTGGAATCACCCTGATCTGGAAGCCAACATGTGGATAAACGGCGACGAGATACCCGGGAACGGCATCGACGATGACGGGAATGGCCTGGTAGACGATATCCACGGATATAATTTCGTAAACGATACTTCCCTTACATTGTCGGATGGGTTTGAAGGATCGCACGGTACGCATGTGGCAGGTACGGTGGCTGCAGTGAATGGCAACGGTACGGGCGTCTGCGGAATTGCCGGAGGATCCGGCAGCGGAGACGGAGCCAGAATAATGTCATGCCAGATTTTCCATAACGAGGATCTCGGAAACGGCACTGCGGAAGTGTCGGCCAAAGCCATCAAATATGCGGCGGACAACGGCGCGTCCATTCTCCAGTGCAGCTTCGGCTATGGAGCAGGAGCCGTCACTTCGGACGCAATATATGCCCAGGACGCGAGCATAGAAAAACAGGCCATCGACTATTTCATAGGGACGAAGAACTGTGAAGCGGTGGACGGCGGGATTGTCATATTCGCTTCCGGTAACGATATGTCCGCCATGTCTGCCTATCCGGGCGCCTATAAGGATTATATATCCGTAACTGCAATGGCCTGCGACTATACGCCTGCGTATTATACCAACTACGGGTACAGCTGCAATGTCGCGGCTCCCGGAGGGGATGCGTACCAGTCTTCCCTTGACAACAGGACAGAGGCCTCGCAGATACTTTCCACCGTCAACGGCAGCGCCTACGGCTATATGCAGGGGACATCGATGGCTTGTCCTCATGTTTCCGGGATAGCAGCCCTTGGACTCTCCTATGCCCTGCAGCTCGGAAAGACTTTCACTGTCGATGAATTCAATTCAATCCTCCTGACATCAGTCAATGATATAGATCCGTACTGCACCGGGACAAGGTTTACGCAGGTCAGTGAGACCTCAATGGGCAATCTCGACCTGAGCCGTTTCAAAGGTGGAATGGGATCAGGTTACATAGACGCATATCAGGTACTGATGAATGTCCGCGGAACGACCTGTATTCCGGTTCCTGTCGGCAGTCAGGCCCAGATCGATATAACAAGCTATATAGGAGACGGCAATCCTAATCTGACCATTGTCTCGGCAGTGCTGTCTGATGAAGAGAAGGACCGTTTGGGTATGACTTCCAACCCTGTCAAATTCGGGGGAAACATCCTGCTTACATGCACTAAACCGGGAGCCGGCATAATGACGGTTACCCTGCGCGCAGGAACTGCAAGCGGCAGCGGAATGGAAGGCAAGACAGTTACGAAAGAATTCGCATTGATAGCCCGGCCGGGCAACCCGGCCAATGGAGGCTGGCTGTAAAAGGAGGATATATGATGAAAAAGACAATAAAGTACATGATGTTGGCGGCTGTTGCCATGGTAATGGCCGCCGGGTGCGGGAAGAAAGGGTCGGAACCTGATCTTCCTGAAGGGACCGGGCCGGTAGCCGGCCAATGGCATCTCATCGAATGGAGTTCGCTTTCCGATGACCGTGCCGACATATATATATCTTTCGGGGAAGACGGGACATTCGACCTTTATCAAAGGCTTTATACCCCGTATTATGAACATTATGACGGTAATTATATACAGGATGGCGCAACCGTGAGCGGTACATACAGCGACGGGACCGCGTGGGGCAGCAGTTATACTGCAGTTTTCACTGAGGACCGTTCAAGAATGACTTTGACGCCGGACGGGAACGGGACTGCCGCAGTCTATGAGGCTTCGGATATCCCGGAGGAAATCCTTTCAGGATCGCTTTCGGGTACCAAGTCCGGCATTGACGGACCGGACGGATACCGGTTCCTGTAGTTTTTTCCGTTACAGCTGCTGCCCGCCGATAAACTCTCTCATGATGGATGTCGGCGGGATTGCTTCTATCTCGTCAGGAGAGAGGGCTACGATATAGTCCAGGAACTTCAGCAGCCTGACAGCTTCCGTATATGCCTTGGATGTGGGAAGTATGCGCCTCAGCAGGGGTTCTGCAAAATACTTCAGCATAGGCAGTTCGAATATAAGCGCGGAGTTGAACGCGACATCGGCGTTTTCCTGGAACGGGAAAATATTCCTGTTCTCTCCTCTGCGGACGCTGTGCCATCTGAGGATGGTTTCTTCTGGAGTGACGCCGCGGACTCGGTTGTCCCTGACGATACGTCTCAGCAGACGGTTATCCGAGGTGGAGATGTTGTTGTTTTCATCCAGCGACAGGGATGTAAGGGCCGAAGCATAGATCCTTAAAATGTGGGAGTCGTCCACTCCCGGAGTCATTGCCGGATTCAGGGCATGTATCCCTTCCATGATCAGTATGTCATTTTCCTTCATCTGCATGAAATCCCCTTCGAAGCGGCGTTTACCTTCTTTGAAGTCGAATTTTGGAAGTTCTACCCGTTTCCCTTCAAGGAGGTCGTTAAGCTGTCTGTTGAGCAGTTCCAGATCCATGGCCTCGAGAGCTTCGAAATCATATTCCCCATTCTCGTCCTTCGGGGTCTTGTCCCTGTCGACGAAGTAATTGTCGAGTTCGATGACTTTAGGGTTGAGGCCGACGACCTTGCACTGGATGGCAAGCCGTTTTGATGATGATGTCTTTCCGCTGCTGGACGGGCCTGCTATGAACACTATCTTTACTCTGCCGCGCTGCAGGTTTATCTGGTCGGCTATGTCCGCGTATTTCCTTTCATGAAGGGCTTCTGCGAGATTTATCAGTTCTATCGCCCTGCCGGAAGAAATGCTCTTGTTCAGAGTGCCGACTCCCTTGACTCCGAGTATCGCGCACCAGTCGGCATATTCCTTAAGGGTAGCCGCCAACTTTGACTGTCTCTTCATCGGCATTACCTTGCTGACATTGCCTTCTGCCGGAAACTGGAGGCAGAATCCGTTGCTGAAACCCATGAGATCGAAGACTTTAAGGTATCCTGTGGACGGCACGAGCGGTCCATAGAAGGTATCTGCTTCACCGTCAAGAAAGTAGACGCTGTATGTGTAATGTCCCAGCGAACTGAGAAGCTGCGTCTTGTCATCCTGCCCGTTTGCCAGGAACAGTTTCTGCGCCTCATCGAAGGTCATCTTCACTTTCCTGAAAGGGAGATCCCTTTCGATGATTTCCTGCATTCTGGATTTGAGGGTTTCAATCTCTTCGTCAGTGATATAGTATATGGACGGGCGTCCGTCTTCCTTGTCCTTGCGCTCATGGATTTCGCAGTACAGTCCGCTCGGGAGGGAGTAGTCGATTCCGAGCACCTTGTCGGGGAACATTTCCTTCACGGCGTTCCTGAGTACGAAACACAGCGACCTGATATATGTCCTGCGGCCGTCGGGATGGTTGTAGCCTATGAACCGGATGGTGTGCGGCATCATGATGTTGAACTCCAGTTCTTTCAGCCTGTTGTCCACAAGCGCGGCCAATACGGGCAGTTCGCTTCCGGATTTTTCGTCCGAAACTGTCCTCAAGGTCTTTTCGGACAGAGTCTGCAGGTTCGTACCCATAGGCACTTTATGGTATTTGCGGTCATTTTCGCAGAATATCCTTATGTCTTCCATAATTTTATGGCTTTTATAGTGTGTCCTTTAAATAATGTTATCTCTTAATGTAAGGAATTCTATTGACGCTCCGGCGCGGCCCTGAAGGACCTTGATTATCCGCACCCGCAGGGCAGGGTGAGACCGACTGACTTTTCCCTTTTGCGTCAGGCAGACTGATGTATGAGGAAACCGTTTTCCTTATTTTCAGGTTTCCGAAGATATCAGTCTACCGCCCTCCGAGGACTTCTTTAAGGAACGGTCCGGTGACCGAAGCCGGGTCCTCCGCAAGTTCCTCCGGGGTGCCCTGTGCTACGATCTGTCCTCCGGCTTTGCCTCCTTCCGGCCCCATGTCGAAAATATAGTCTGCGGATTTCAGTACATCGAGATTATGCTCTATGACTATGACGCTGTTGCCCTGGTCCACGAGCTGCTGCAGAACACCCAGCAGCACTTTTATGTCTTCCGAGTGCAGTCCGGTCGTAGGTTCGTCCAATATATACAATGTACTCCCGGTGCTTTTCCTCGCAAGCTCCGCCGCCAGCTTCATCCTCTGGCTTTCTCCGCCGGAGAGTGTGACTGCAGACTGTCCCAGCCGGACATACCCGAGTCCGACATCCGTCAGGGATTTCAGCTTCTGGGAGATGGAAGGTATATTGCCGAAAAATTCATATGCTTCGCTTATGGACATTTCCAGAACATCATTGATGTTCTTCCCTTTGTATTTTACTGCGAGGGTGTCTTCCTTGTAACGGCGTCCCCGGCATTCTTTGCAGACCACATTGACAGAAGGCAGGAAATTCATTTCGATTACCTTGATCCCTGCACCCTTGCACTCCTCGCAACGTCCTCCCGGGACATTGAACGAGAATCTTCCTGCCTTGAATCCGCGCACCTTGGCGTCCGGAGTGGATTCGAAAAGGGTGCGGATATCATTGAATACTCCCGTGAATGTGGCCGGATTGCTCCTCGGTGTCCTTCCTATCGGAGACTGGTCTATCTCTATCAGCTTGTCTATGTTTTCCACCCCCACCAGACTGTCGTAGGGAAGCGGCTGCACCTTGGCGTTATAGAACCTGTTCTTCAGGATAGGCATCAGAGTGTCGTTTATGAGCGAAGATTTTCCGCTGCCGCTCACTCCGCTGATGCCGATGAATATTCCGAGAGGGAAGTCCACACTGATGTTTTTCAGATTGTTGCCCCGGGCTCCCCGGATTCCTAAATACAGTCCGTTGCCTTTGCGACGCGTGGCAGGGACTTCGATCTTCCTTTTCCCGGTAAGATAATCCAGGGTGATTGACTCTCCTGTGATATAGTGCGGATTGTCAGGCTGGCTTTCAGGGCCGCTGCCGCAGGAAGCCGTCAGTAAGTCCACAGGCGCCGAGAAACAGATTTTCCCTCCGTCTTCTCCGGCTCCTGGGCCGACATCGACCAGCCAGTCCGCCGAAAGCATGGTTTCGATGTCATGTTCGACCACCATTACTGAATTTCCCTCGTCGCGGAGTTTTTTTAGCGAAGCGATGAGCTTTCTGTTGTCCCTCTGGTGCAGTCCGATGCTCGGCTCGTCCAGAATGTAAAGCACATTGACGAGTTTGGAGCCGATCTGTGTCGCAAGCCGTATTCTCTGGCTTTCTCCTCCTGAAAGAGAAGAAGTCGCACGGTCGAGAGACAGATACTCCAGACCTACGTCCAGAAGGAAAGACACCCTTTCCCTGAGCTCTTTCAATATATCGCGGGCAATGGTGTTTTCTCTCGCATTGAACTTTCCTTCCAGTGAGTCCAGCCATTCTTTCAATGCTGAAATCTCCATTGCGGATACTTCCGATATTGTCTTTCCGTCTATCTTGAAATATTCCGTTTCCCTGTTCAGACGCGTGCCATGGCATACAGGGCACACCACTTTGTCCGGGATATCCTCTACGATTCCCGGGAATGCCACCATTTCGGATGAAGCTCCTTCCCCTACGCGGAAAAGTTCGTCCGAACCGAAGACTATAAGGGGAATCACTTCATCAGGGATTTCACTTATGGGGTCATACAGGGAAAAGTCGTATTTGCGTGCTATGGAACGGATTATATCGAATTTTCTGGTCTCTCTGACTTTCCCTAACGGGACAATCCCCCCGTCGGCGATGGATATGCTCCTGTCAGGGACAATCGTATCCATGTTTACGTCTACGATCATTCCCAATCCTTTGCAATGCGGGCAGTATCCTTGCGGAGAGTTGAAAGAGAACGAATGCGGCGCCGGTTCCGCGAGGGAAAGCCCTGTTTCCGGACAGACGAGATGTTTCGAATAATGGTGCAGTTCACCGCTTTCAAGATCCATTACCGCGAGCGAGCCTTTCCCGTAATTGAGGGCGGACATTACCGAGTCCCTGATGCGTTTCCGGTCATCTCCGGAAGGTTTGAGACGGTCGATGACAAGCTCGATGAAATGCGCCTTGTATCTGTCAAGCTGTGTGACTTCCGGAAGTTCACGGATTTCGCCGTCGATACGGACCTGGGCGTACCCGCGCTTGCGGAGCTGGTCGAAGAGTTCCTTGTAGTGTCCTTTCCTTCCTTTGACCAGCGGAGCCAGGAGATAGCATTTCTTTCCGTGGTAGTTCTCCATGATGAGATCTACGATCTGCTGGTCGGTATAGCGGACCATTTCCTTGCCTGTGGCAGGGGAGTATGCCCTCGATGCCTTGGCATACAGGAGCCGCAGGAAGTCGTAGATTTCAGTGATGGTGCCGACAGTGGAGCGCGGATTGTTCCCTGTGGTTTTCTGTTCGATGGCTATTATCGGGCTGAGCCCGGTTATGCTTTCTACCTCCGGTTTCTCGAGAATGCCCATGAATTGTTTGGCATATGCGGAGAGGGTGTCCATATATCTCCGCTGTCCTTCTGCATAAATGGTGTCGAATGCCAGGGAAGATTTTCCGCTGCCGCTCAGCCCTGTGATCACCACGAAGCGGTCGCGGGGGATGGAAAGCGACACCCCTTTCAGGTTGTGCGCCCTGGCTCCGCGTATTTCTATATATTCTGTATTGTCGTTGTCCATATAATAGCGTTTGTCATTCCGGTCTTGCCTGCAGATCTTTCTTTTGCGCTTAGAATGACATGACAGTCATATTATTTTTCGGAATCCGGAGATTCGCTGTCAGGTTCTTCATACGGAAGGTTGAACGGCTGGAGGAACGGGTTCTTGGTGCGTTCGTCAGTGATGGTCGTGTGAGGCCCGTGCCCGGGAATGACATCAATATCGCCGTCGAGAGTCATCAGTTTATTGAAGATACCTTCCATCAGCCTGTCATAGTCTCCCTGCGGGTGGTCCGTACGTCCGATGCTGCCGGCAAAAAGCGTATCGCCGCTGAAAAGCACTTTGTCTGCACGGTCCAGAAAACAGACTCCGCCCGGGGTGTGTCCCGGTGTCGACAGGACTTCGAATTCCGTTTCCCCGAACTTTACGGTATCCCCGTCATGCAGGTCCTCGGTCTTTACATCGGTCCGGGGTGTCCTGAAACCGAACTGTCTGCAGTACCAGTCCGCGCTCTGCAGTGTCTCCTTGTCCGCCGGATCCATGTATACAGGAATACCGTACATCTGCGCGCACTCTTTCAGTCCGAATACATGGTCGAAATGTGCATGTGTCAGCAGAATCCTTACAGGCTTCAGTCCCTTTTCCCCGATGAAGCCTTTCAACTGGTCGCGTTCTGTATCGGTGTAGAAACCCGGATCGATGATTACGCATTCTCCGGTCCCGTCCCATGCTACGCTGCAGCATTCGTGCAGGTCATTGAAATAGAAATTCTTTATCTTTAGCATAATTATGGTCGATAACACGCAAATATACATTTTTTCCGGTTATCGGCTGCAGTAACTGTGCCGGACAAAAGACTTTTTGAGGACTTGGCGCAGAATCCGGAAACAGTTTCTTATTTTTGCGGCATGGAAATTAAACTGTAATGATTATGTATACGGAAGAATGCAAGAAAGCCGTGGAAACGCTCCGCTCCGGAGGGATTCTTCTTTACCCTACGGATACGGTATGGGGACTGGGATGCGATGCCACCGACCCTGAGGCGGTAGCGAAGATTTTCAGGATAAAGAACCGTTCCGACAGCAAATCGCTGGTGCTGCTGGCAAGCGACCTGGATATGATAGCCCGTTATGTGAAAGAAATTCCAGAGATAGCCGTCCAGTTAGTGGAGGTAAACGACAGGCCGATGACTATCATCTATCCCGGAGCTGTGGCGGCTGATGCTCCTGCAGAAGGCGAAAAGCCTGTGGCAGACCGTTACAGTCTCGCCTATAATGTTGTAGCGGAGGATGGTTCTGTCGGTATCAGAATCCCGAAGATGGACTTCTGCATAGAGATGGTCCGCCGTTTCGGCCGCCCGGTAGTTTCCACTTCGGCGAATATCTCAGGAGAGCCGACTCCGAAGAGTTTCGCTGAAATATCGCGGCAGATAAGGGATGCCGTGGATTATACTGTTGATCCGGCTCTTGAAAAAGGGGCTACGGGCCAGTCGTCTTCCATAATCATGGTGGGGCTCGACTCTTCCATAAAGATTATCAGGAAATAATCCGCTATTCCATATAATGCAGATATACTGCTTCCGCGGCAGTCAGCGCGGCCGTTTCCGTGCGCAGACGGGAGGCCCCGAGATGCACGGGAATGAATCCGCCGGACAAGGCCAGAGCGGCTTCTTCCTTTGAAAAATCCCCTTCCGGACCGATGAGGATTATGTATTCGTTCCCCTTGTAGTTTTCCAGGGCCTGCCGGATGGATGTGCGCGGATGTGCCTCGTCTTCAAAGCAATATGCTATCAGCCGGAGCGGCCCGGAAGAATCTCTGGCAGAAGTGCTGTCTGCCGCTTTCTGTCCTGAACCTGACTGACTGCTGTCCTGGGCTGTACCGGAAATATCTTTTTTCCCGTACTTTAATATGAAATCCTTGACGGAGACCGGTTCATTCACTTGCGGTACGGAACCTTTAAGCGATTGTTTCGATGCCGAGACCAATATCTTACCGATTCTTGAAGTCTTGAATACCTTCCGTTCCGAGTGCTGGCCGATTACCGGAGTTATGCTGTCCAGGCCGACTTCGCATGCCTTTTCCGCGAACCACTCATACCGGTCCGCATTCTTGGTAGGGGCTACGGCCATGTGGAGTCTGTATGGATGGCCGCCCCAGTTTTCATGTCGGCAGACGATTTGGGCCTCTACAGCTTTCGGAGAGCATGAAGATATCCTGCATTCATACATGCTTCCGGCTCCATCGATTACGTTGATAATGTCTCCCGGTCTGTGTCTGAGTACTTTGACGCAGTGTCCTGACTCCTCTTCTCCCAGCCGGCAGACTTTTCCGTCTATGTCTTGTGTATAGAAAATCTCCATTTGTCGTTATGCCTCTTTGACTATCCACCTGTCTATATTCCGGGTCTCGCTGCTGAAATTCACTCCTATCGTGTAGACCTTTCGGCTGTCCTTTGCGAACGGGAGGGCGTACTGCTTCTCTTCTATCTGCTGCAGGGCCTGCTCTGCGCTCCCGTCCAGCTTGAACTCCATCACATACACATAGCTGTCGGTCTGAAGAACAAGGTCTATCCTGCCTCGCGAGGTGCGGTATTCTACTTTTGTATACAGACCTGCCAGTCGGAATACGATGAAAAGGACGTTCTGGTAGTGCAGTTCGATGTCTTTCGCTATCTCGTAAGGGCAGTCCGCAAGGAATGCCTGCAGACGCTCCATGAACCCGTCGATGTCACCGGATTCCACATCTGTCACGAACCGTTTTATCTCAAACGGAGACCGGGTCTTGCTGACAGCTGAATAGAACGGAAGCAGGAAATTCATAAAGCCTTCCTCTACCTCCCTGTTCGGAAATCCTAATGTATATATTCCAAATCTTTTGTCGTATCCCTTTATTGTCAGATATCCGCTCTGGTAGATGACAGGTATAGGATTGTCGTCAGTGAAAATACTGTCAAGGATGTCTGCATCGGTCTCTACATGTGACACCTCTTCAAGGTCGTAGTTGCTCTTTTTGAGCAATTCAACTAAATAGGTAGGTGTGCCTGTCTCGAACCAGTAGCTGCCGTAGGTCTTCTTGGCGAAAGTGTTGAGGATGCTGAACGGATTGTACATTCCCGGAGAATCAGGGCAGAAATGGTATCCGTCGTAGTCGGTTTTTAGTTGCTCGCAGGCCTGTTCGAAAGTCTGTCCGTTGGCAGAGGCAAGTTCATGTATGTCATCGGAGAAATCCCGGAGAAGTTCTTCCTCCGTGATTCCGCAAATGTCGATATAGCGGTGGTCCCTGGAAATGTCCATGAGATTGTTCAGATCGCTGAACACGCTCACCTTGCCGAACTTCGTCACACCGGTAAGCAGTGCGAACTTGATATTCCCGTCCTGTGACTTGAGTGCTCCGTAGAATGCCTTCAATGTACTCCTGTACGCATCCTGTCTCACCTGGTTGCCTATTGCCTGCAGCATCGGCTTGTCGTACTCGTCTATCAGAATCACTACCCTTTCCCCGGCTTTGGCCGCCGCACGCTTGATCGTCCCCTCGAATCTTGTCGCAAGGGATTTTTCGTGGGGGTTGGAACCGTACAGGCTTTCCCATTCCGTAAGGGCAAGATCCAGTTTTGCATCCAGAGCCTCTGCGGTATCATATTTCTCCGTATTCAGGTCAAGATGCAGAATCGGATATTGTTTCCACTCCTTTTCCAGGCCTTCCATTGCCAATCCTTTGAACAGCTCTTTCTTCCCCTGAAAATATGCCTCAAGCGTGCTCACAAGAAGGCTTTTGCCGAACCTGCGTGGACGGCTCAGGAAATAGTAACTGCCCGTCTTGACAAGTTCGTATATCTTGGCGGTTTTGTCTATATAACAGTATCCGTCCCTGCGGATCTTCTCGAAATTCTGTATCCCTACCGGGTAAAGTTTTCTGCCCATAATGTCGCGACTATTATCCGAAGGTCAAATATACGCTAAATTTTCCTGTTACAGATTGGATTGTCAATTAAAACACTACCTTTGCGCCGGAATTATAGGAGTAAAATTTTATAGATGAAGACATTTGAAGAACTCGGCGTGTCGGAGGAGATACGCCGTGCGATTGAAGAGATGGGGTACGCTTACCCTATGCCGGTGCAGGAAGAGGTCATACCGTACCTTCTGGAGAACGGTCATGATGTGGTGGCGCTGGCCCAGACAGGAACAGGAAAGACAGCGGCGTTCGGGCTTCCGCTGATCCAGAAGACGGATGTGGATGACAATCATCCGCAGTCGCTTGTACTTTGCCCGACAAGGGAACTGTGCCTGCAGATAGCCGGTGACCTGAATGACTATTCGAAATATGTGGACGGGCTGAAGGTGCTGCCTGTCTATGGCGGATCATCCATCGAGAGCCAGATCAGGGCGCTGAAAGCCGGTGTGCATATTATCGTGGCGACTCCAGGGCGTCTGCTCGACCTTATGGAGCGTAAGACCGTCTCTCTGTCCACTGTAAGGAATGTGGTGATGGATGAGGCCGACGAGATGCTGAACATGGGCTTCTCGGATGATATAAACGCCATTCTTGAAGATGTGCCCCAGGAAAGGAACACCCTTCTTTTCTCTGCCACGATGAGCGATGAAATAGCGAAGATCGCAAAAAATTATCTGCATGAGGCCAAGGAGATTACCATCGGACGCCGGAACGAAGGGACAGCCAATGTGAAGCATATCGTCTATATGGTCCACGCCAAGGACAAATATGAGACGCTCAAGAGGATAGTGGACTACAATCCCAAGATATACGGAATCATCTTCTGCCGTACCAAGCGGGAGACCCAGGAAATTGCTGACCAGCTGATGCAGGAAGGCTACAATGCCGATTCTCTCCACGGAGACCTTTCACAGGCCCAGCGCGACCTGGTAATGCAGAAGTTCCGTATAAGAAACCTCCAGCTGCTGGTTGCCACCGATGTCGCGGCACGAGGTCTGGATGTCGACGATCTTACCCATATCATAAATTACGGGCTGCCTGACGATACCGAGAGCTATACCCACCGGAGCGGAAGGACAGGCCGTGCAGGAAAGACTGGAACATCCATAGCGATAATAAACCTGAAGGAGCGCAGCAAGGTCCGTGCAATCGAGAAGGCCATCGGGAAACAGTTTGAAGCCGGTGAGATCCCGACGGCATGGCAGATTTGCAAAAGACAGCTTTTCAAGGTAATAGACGATCTGGAGAAGGTAAAGGTCAATGAGGAGGAGATCAATGAGTTCATGCCGGAGATCTACCGCAAGCTGGACTGGCTGGATAAGGAAGACCTCATCAAGAGGGTGGTATCGCACGAGTTCAACAGGTTCTTCGAGTACTACCGTGACAAGGATGAGATAGAGACCGTTACCGATTCGAAGAAAGGGCGTGACAAAGAGGAGAAGAAAGGTTCCCGCAAGGCGGAGGAAGGTTATGTCAGGCTGCATATCAACCTCGGAAAGATTGACCGTTTCAACCTTCGGGGCCTGATGGCCATGCTCAATGACAATACCCGCAAGCGCGTGGATGTCGGGCGTGTGGACCTGATGAAGAAATTCTCTTTCTTCGAAGTGGACGAGAAAGAAACAGCGAATGTCCTCAAGGCATTTCGGGGGCTGACGTGGAACGGACGGAAAGTGGTGGTAGAAGTAGCCCAGGAGGACCCTAAGGGAGGAGATGAAGAGGAGGATTACGGACAGAAGTCCAGGAAACGCCGTTCAGGCCGCTCCTCCCGCCGCAGACGCTGATTTTGATTTAATGCGGTCATCCTGAACTTGTCTCAGAATCTGAGGAGCAGATTATAGAAACAACCTGGAAAATCAGCAGAATAGTAAAATATTGATTGATAAATATTTAGTGCAAAAGTTGGTTGGACGGTCCCCCTGTAAAAACTACAACCATCCAAGCCGGTAAACAAATAAATAACTATCAATCATCACTTTACCTTCAACCTCATTTGGCAGGTTAACGTTAACAGGGAATATATCATGTACATCGGACTGATTTCAGATACCCACGGCACTTTCGACAAGCCGTTCATAGATTTCCTGCAGCCGGTCGACGAGATCTGGCATGCGGGGGATTTCGGTTCTCTCGAGACTGCGCAGAGAATAGCCGCATTCAAGCCTCTGAAAGGCGTCTACGGAAATATAGACGGGTATGATGTCCGGATGGAGTACCCTCAGTTCCAGTTGTTCGAATGCTCCGGAATGAAAGTCCTGATGACCCATATCGGCGGGTACCCCGGAAGATATGACCCCCGGGCCCGGGCTATGATCGATGAGCACCACCCGGACATTTTCGTCTGCGGACATTCGCATATACTCCGGGTGATGCCTGACAGGAAACGGAATATGATGGTGATCAACCCGGGGGCAGCCGGTAAATACGGCTTCCATACGGTGCGGACGGCACTGAGGTTCCATATCGACAATGGGGATATCCACGACATGGAAGTATTTGAGCTGGACAAGAAGTAATTGTCATAGAAAACAGAAGCGATATGCCGAATATCAAACAGAAGACCGTGTGGTTCTGCACGTCGTGCGGAAACGAGAGCCCGAAATGGATGGGGCGTTGCCCCGCATGCGGGGAGTGGAATACTATGGTGGAGGAGAAGGTGGCTGTCGGCAAATCTTCGGGAGCAGGCAGGCAGCAGGGGTTTTCCGTGCCGGGAGCGGGTCAGAAACCGGTACCCCTTGCCGATATCGATTCGACGGCTGAAGTCCGGATTTCATTGGACAATGCGGAGATGGACCGAATCCTCGGCGGCGGTCTGGTAGAAGGGTCGCTGGTGCTGATAGGAGGGGAGCCCGGGATAGGAAAGTCTACCCTTTCACTGCAGATTCCGCTTCATTGCAAAGGGCTCAAGACCTTGTATGTGACAGGCGAGGAGAGTGCCCGCCAGGTGAAGCTCAGGGCGGCAAGGCTCGGCGGGGACGGATCGGACTGCCTGATTTTCAGTGAAACACTGATGGAGAATATCCTTTCCGAAGCACGCAAGGTTTCTCCGGATCTTATGGTGGTGGATTCCGTACAGACCATGTATACCCAGACCATAGACTCTTCTCCAGGGTCGGTGTCGCAGATCAAGGAGACGGCGGCGCTTCTTTTGAGATTCGCCAAGGAGACCGGGATTCCTGTGATCCTGATAGGGCATATCACCAAAGAGGGGAGTATCGCCGGACCCAAGATTCTGGAACATATAGTAGATGTGGTCCTGCAGTTCGAGGGCGACAGCAGAGGTACTTACAGGCTTCTGCGGAGCATAAAGAACAGGTTCGGCTCTACTTCGGAACTTGCCGTGTTCGAGATGACCGGAAAGGGCCTGCGAGAAGTGAGCAATCCTTCAGAGATGCTTATCCCGATGCATGGGGAAGGACTCAGCGGGGTCGCTGTGAGCGCGATGCTGGACGGGACGAGGCCTTTCCTGATCGAGGTACAGGCTCTGGTCAGTTCGGCTGCATACGGAACTCCGCAGCGTTCGGCTACGGGATTCGATGTGCGCAGGCTGAACATGCTTCTGGCCGTGCTGGAGAAGAGGGCGGGGTTCAAGCTCGGGATGAAGGATGTTTTCCTGAATATGGCCGGAGGGCTCAGGGTGAACGACCCGGCATGTGACCTTGCTGTGGTGTGTGCCGTGCTTTCGTCCAATTTCGATTTCGCCGTACCGCCGGATACCTGTTTTGCCGGAGAAGTTGGCCTTAGCGGGGAAATCCGTCCTGTATCCCAGACCGACCGCCGTGTAATCGAGGCCCAGAGGCTCGGTTTCAAGCGGATTTACGTGTCGGCTTTCGGCCCGACCGAGAATATGCCTTCCGGTATCGAAGTGGTCCGGGTGGCTGATATACCGGCTCTGTGCAGGTCGCTGTTCAAGTGAACAGCGACCTGCAGATGTCATTCATGACATCTGTTGTCCACCCCCAGTCGCTTGCGCGACAGCCCCGGTGGGGCATGCGGCTCCGCTTCGCTCCGCCGGCACCTGCGCTGCTTCGATTCCTTCACGGGAATCTCGCTGACGCTTCGGTGCGGCCCTGAAGGGCCTTGTTAATGTTCAAATAATTTTATATCATGACCGGAAAGAAAATAAACCTTGATCTGCTGTCGGTGCTTTTTGCGCTGGCTGTCATTGCCGCTTTTGTGCTTATAGTGACACTTACCGGAAAGAAAGCCGGGAAACCGGACCCGGAACTGACTTTTACCGGGCAGGAAATATCGTTGATACAGTCTGCAGACTCTCTGATGCGGGTATTGACTGTCAATGATTCTACGGATTTGTCCGTCCTTCGGAGCAAGTCAGCGGAACTTTCTGGGGCTGACCTTGCCTCCCCTCTTTTCACTAAGCTTTCCCGTCTGATGGTCTCCACGATGCTTGACTCCACACAGGCAGGAGTAGGTATAGCCGGCCCGCAGGTCGGCATCCTGAAAAGAGTCGTCGCGGTGCAGCGTTTCGACAAGGAAGGAGAGCCTGTCGAGGTGTACCCTAATGTCAGGATTGAATCCTTTTCAGGGGAACCTGCTCCCGGACGCGAGGGATGTCTCTCGATCCCGGGATATTACGGAGTGGTAAAGAGGTATCCGCAGATAGTCGTCACATATAGCGACACGGCGTCTTTCATGCCTGTGACAGATACTGTCCGGGGCTTCACCGCCGTTATCTTCCAGCACGAAACCGACCACCTGGACGGCATCCTCTACACCGACCGCGCCGACAGCGTGTTTGTCGAGTAGGTTATAATGAAAGATATTCAGATTGCCCTCAGGAAATTCATTTGGTAAGAGGACAAGGACTCGATTTGCTGCATGAATAAAGAGGAATTCTGTGCTATGAGCTCCTTTACTGCGGCTTCGATGTCTTGTTCTTCTACCGTATCACCGCATTCAAGCATGACATTTCAGGCAAGTTGCTGGACGTATGAAGATTGGTTGTTCACTGTACGGCATATCTTTTCGGCAAGACATTCATGAATCAGTTTCATGGTCTTCTTGTCTCATTTTCCCGGTCAGTAAAGTTCTCTCCTGAAACGGACACGCCGAAAACAAAAGCCTTTTCCATATTGATTCATTTTTACAACTGCAAATATATGAATAGATTACCATTGCGGTTTTTGCGGCAGCCGATGGCTTACCATCTTTGTAGCCAGGAAGCGAAAAAGTAGTCATAGACCCTGTAGACGTCTCCGTCCTTTGTAACTATGTCGTTTTTCAATAATGGCCTTATGGCCGACTGCACGGAACTTGCTGAAACAAGGCTGTATTTCTTTATGAATGCAGCTGCAGTGATACCGCTTGCGTTTCCTTCTTTTGCAATTGCCTGCAGAACAGTTTTCTGCTTCGGGGCAAGTCGTGAAAGGATGTCTTTATAGCTGTTTTCCTGTATCTGGATTATATTCTGCCATGCTGTTTCTATTTTTGAGGCGTCGCATGTCCCGCCTGTTTCGGTAATGGCAAAGAGTTCATTCATCATCATCTGAACGAACCACGTGCAGCCTTCGAACTGGTCATAGACATTTCCTATGACATCCTTTGCTATATGTTTCCCGTGGGACTCGAACATTCCGGCAGCAAAATCGGCATACACATCCACCGGGATCGGATCAAGTCCCATGGATATGGCGCTTTGGTAGAATGGTTTTGATGAAGTATTGAACATATTGTTCATCAGATGGCGTTTGCTGCCTGAAAAAATGAACAGAGTCTGTTTGCATTGCTGTATCCTGGTGCGCAGAATGGCTTCTACCCGTTTTTCTTCATAGCCGCATATCTGCTGGAATTCGTCTATGGCGACAATGCAGGGCCTGTCCGCCGATTCCAGATATTCGAAGATTTCATCCAAGGTGGTCTGAGGTTCCCTGATGTCCCCGATACCGATATCAAGACCGGGTTCACCAGTAATCGGATCCAGTTTGAATCCCATTCTTAATGATTTGATTATCTGGAAAAAGCGTTCTTTCAATTTTTCCTGCTTGGGTTTCAGGTCCTCATATACGGCCTTGCCGAGCAGATAGACGAATTCGGCCAGAGACCCTGTCGCGTAAATATCAATGAAGAATGTATGGTAGTTGTCTGCAATGTCGGGCTTGTTGAGCGTATGAAGTATCAGTCCGGTCTTTCCCATCCGGCGCGGGGAAATCAGGGCTACATTCCTTCCGTTCTGAACCTGCCTGATAAGAAAATCTGTTTCTTTCTCCCTGTCACAGAAATATTTATCAGAAACATACCTGCCGACAACGAAAGGATTCTGTAAAGTGGGATTTTCCATATCTGTAGTGTTTTATTGCAAATATAATAATTATAATTGCAATAATTAGACTTTCACAGTATTTTCATCGCGATGGCGGCATTGGCGGAAATGTAAATTCCCATAACTTTGTATCTGTTTTAGAATCATACGTATGAGTGGAATGAACATAGTGAATTTGTTGGATGTCAAATCAAGGCAGGAATTACGTCAGTGGCTGATTCAGAACCATAGGACAGAAACGGAGTGTTGGGTGGTTGTAAAGAGGGGCAGACCCAAGGATGACGGCACTTTCTGGTATATTGATGCGGTGGAAGAAGCCATGTGCTTTGGTTGGATAGACAGCACCACCAAAAAGATAGATGAACATACTACAGCGCAAAAACTGTGTCCGCGAAAAACCAAAAGCAACTGGTCTGAGCTAAACAAGGAAAGATGCCGGAGGATGGAACGGCTCGGATGTATGACGGATGCAGGCCGGGCTGTATTACCGGATATGTCAGAGAAAGGATTTGTGATAGACAAGGATATTTTGACCGCATTGCAGAAAGATCCGGTGGTTTGGAATAATTTCTGCCGTTTCCCTGATTTGTATAAACGGGTGCGGATAGATACCATTCAAATCAAGAAAAGACAACCGGAATTGTATAAAAGCCGTCTGGATAAATTCATCGAAAACACACGGAAAGGAATCCTTTATGGAGAGTGGAACGACAACGGCCGCTTGTGAACACGTCATCATGGTACGGCGTTTGTTGCCAAAAAACATTTTATTGGCAACATATTCTGTGCAAGGATATAATAATCCGTAACTGTATATATCGCGCTGACAAGAAATTTCACAGTATCTTCATCGCGATGGCGGCGCAGGCTTCGGCGTCTGCCAGGGCATGGTGATGCTTCGTAAGGTCGAAGCCGCATCGTGCGGCCACTGTCTGCAGCTGATGGTTCGGAAGCTCTTCTCGGAAGACCCTGCGGGAAGCATTGCATGTGCAGAAAAACCGATAGTCCGGGTAATCCATACCGTACATACGGAATACGGCTTTCAGACACCCTTCATCGAACCTGCTGTTATGGGCCACCAAAGGCAGCCCTTCGATAAGGGGTTCAGCCTCTGCCCATACCACGGGGAAGACCGGAGCATTCTCCGTGTCTCTGGCCGTCAGCCCGTGAATCCGCGTGTTCCAGTATGAATAGTACTCCGGCTCAGGCCGTATCAGCCTGTAGAATCTGTCCGTAATCGTCCCGCCTCTGACGACAACTATACCCACGCTGCATACGCTCGTACGCTGTTCATTGGCTGTCTCGAAATCTATTGCCGCGAAATCCGTCATAAACGATTGTTTTGAATAGTGTTTCTTCGCAGAACCGCGCGGAGCTCTCAGAAAGTCAGTCTGAGACCGATCTGGCATCTCCACCTTGAATAGAAGTCGTTAAGAGCGAAATCCACCGGATCCATGAACTGGTAGGTCGGGGTCATGTTGCCGTCGGTGTCCTTTTCGAGGGCCGTTATATGCAGTATCTGGCGTGCGTAGAACTCCCCGTCGCCGTAGAGGCCCCACTCGCGGTTGAACATGTTGCCGATGTTCAGAAAATCCACTGTTATCTGTATCTTGCGTCCGCTTGCCCTGTCATAGTAGAAATCCTGTGCGATATGCAGGTCGAAGTGGTTCTCGAATTCGGTTATGGCTCCGTACCTGGTCGACCATTCGCCTCTGTGCCGGCTGAGGTACTTGTCGCCTTTGACATAATTTTCGAACCGTACTGCATCTTCCGGGCTTGCCCAGTTCATCAGGCTGACTTCTTCTGCAGTAGGAATATACATGAGTGAATTTCCGTATGTGCCGTCTCCGTTGAAATTCAATCCGTTTCCTTCGCTGAGCGAGTAGGAGTACCTCTGTCCGCTCAGACCGTTGTATGTCAGGGTGACTGATGTGCGGAGCCTGCCTCTTGCATAGGCAGGTGAGGTGTATGTGGCTGCCGCCGTTACCTTGTGCGGCCTGTCGAACAGCGAATGTGAAAGTTCCGGGCTGTTCGAATCCACGGCATAGTTGTATCGCCAGTTTGAAAGGGCAACAGAAGATGTGCCGTCATTCACCGAATAGGAGTGCCCGAAAGTATATGCTGCCATGAGATCGAGTCCGAAGCCGAAGTGCTTCTCTATCTGCCCGCTGAGAGAGTACGAGTAGCCTTTGTTCGTGTTCTTGAGCGCGATTACCGTATCGTAGGTCTTGTCTGTGCTGTAGTAAGGTGCCGTATTGCCGACATCCGCTGCAGCTGGACTGACTGCGAATGTCTTGGTCCCGTTGTCTACAAGAGCCATGTTTTCGAAAAATACATTGTTGATGCCCTTGGAATAGAGTGCGTCGAAGGTGAATTTCCAACCTGTCCCGAATACCTGTTCATAACCGAGATTGACCCGGAAGGTCTGCGGATATTTGAAATTTCTCGACAGGGTGTTGATGTTCGATGAGCCGAGCACGGGATATTTTCCGGATTCTACGATGTCCTTGTAGGGGTTGCTTGTAAGAGGAAGGCCGATTGTCTCATTTCCGGTGAGATATATCGATTTGGATTCCATCCCGGTGTTATTGTAGGCGTTCACGATCCATACGAACGGCACCCGTCCTGTGAACAGTCCTGCTCCTCCTCTGATCAGAGCTTTACGTTCCTTATCTGCATACCAGCGGAATCCGACCCTTGGGGAAAACAGTACCGAGGCCTTAGGAGTCGTCCCGACATACTGGTCATGCGTTTTCGCGATTTGGCTTGCATTGAAATCCGGATTGGCCGTAGGCTTGTTCAGGAGCACCGGCATGTCCATGCGCAGCCCGTATGTCAGTGTGAATCTTGTGTTCGGTTTCCATTCGTCCTGTGCGTAAAGCCCGAACTGTGCCGTCCATGCAGTCCCTCCCCATCTGGTATTTCCTCCTGTCAGGGCCGGATCCGAATAGAAATAGCCATAGGCGTTTATTTCATTCTGGAAAAAGTCGTTGATGGAACTGAATCCGTATGATCCGTAGGCTCCTTCAAGGAACACGTTGTAGAAGCGCATCAGTTCGTTGTGGGTGCCGACCGTTATATTGTGGTTGCCCTTGAAGATGGACACGTTGTCGGAAATGGTGTAGACATCAGAATGTACGGCGTTCGCACCGGACGAATAGTCCGTACCGAGCGTTACCCTGAACGCATCCGTAATGAATATGTTGGCTCCGGCATACGGAACGGTCCTGTCGTCCCTGACAAAGACTGCAGTAGCGCGGAATTCATTCGAAACCTCGTCCGATACCCTGGAATTGAGCTCGGCGACAAGAGTGTGCGTCCTGTTGTACTGTTTGTAGGAAGAGTTGTTGAACATATACTGTGTCGCCCCTGCACTGTATCTGTCTGCGTAAGCATCCACGAACTGGTAGCGGAACATGAACTTATGGTTGTCCCTGATGTTCCAGTCTATCCTCGCCAGGGCGTTTATCGACCGGTCGGTTACCTGGTGCGGCGTGTATGTTTCTCCGGTGCCGGTTATGCCGTAATTGGCTTCATAGTACTCCACCATAGCATCGGCTATGGCGCTGTTGAATATGTTCCCGAGGTTCTTGCCGTTGTACCAGACATCTTCAAGCAGTGTGATCCCGTTGTATGACCCGTTTGCCGGAGTGTAGACATTCGGTGTGGAATTCCTTTGGTATTCCGCACTTGCAAATATGAACAGCCTGTCCTTGATGATCGGGGCTCCTATCGTGAATCCGTATGTCTGCGACAGCTGTGTGTCGTATTTTTCCCTTGTCTGTCCATCTGTCAGTTTTCCGGGCGTAGACCCTATGAAATCCTGGTTGTTGAGGTAGCTGTAGAACGAGCCTTTGACTGTATTCGTTCCGGATTTCGTAACTGCATTGACCGCTCCACCGGTAAAGCCGCTCTGGCGCACGTCAAACGGTGCCACGACCACCTGGATTTCATCGATGGCATCAAGTGAGATCGGGTTTGTCCCTGTCTGTCCTCCGTTGGTTCCAGTCGCGGAAAGTCCGAAGGCGTCATTGGCCACCGCTCCGTCGATCTGGAAACTGTTGTAACGGTTGTTAGTCCCGGCGAAAGATATTCCCCCGTTTTTGTTAAGCGTAGCCTGAGGGGTGTACTGCACTATGTCATAGATGCTTCTGTCGATCGACGGGGTGTTTTCGACCGAACCGCGGCCGAAACTCGCTCCTGCACCGGTCTTGCCTGCATTGAAGGAACTTTCGCTTATTACGAAGACTGCATCGAGTTCGTTAGATACCTTCATGACAGCGTTGATCTCGTAAGGCTCGCCGAGTCTGAGTGTCACATCAGCGTATTCTGCATCGGCCATCCCGATATAGGAGATCACGACTTTGTACGGCCCGCCCGAGCGCATTCCGTTGATGACATACCGTCCTTCGGCATTGGCTACAGCCGTATATTGTGTACCTGAAGGAATGTGTACCGCTACTATTGCGGCTCCCGCCAATGGTTCCATGCTTTCATCGGTGATATGTCCCGTAAGTCCCGATGTCGTTACCTGCGCGAAGGCAGTCAGAGAGGAAATAATGATGACAAGTGCAATATTGATTGCTTTAATTGTATGATTCATAATACTTTAATCCTTTCGTCCCTAATTTTAAAGGCGCAAAGATAGTGTATTTTGCAATATAATCCATATTTGTGCCCGCTCCGGTGCAGAAGTCATTTGGAATAGAATGACTCAATGTCCTTGGCGATCTCCAGGACCGACTGTTTCAGATTTTCCGGAGCAAGCACCTCCACTTCGTTGCCATGGGAGAGGATTTCCTGTCTGAAATCGTATGTCGGGGACAGGAAATACTCGAAGACAGCATAGCCGTCGCCTGTCTCCACCTCATTCTGGGAATGGTGCAGCGGAAGGCTCCTGATGTATTTGGCTTTTGTCCCGTATGCCTTGATCCGTACTGTCTGTGCAGGGTAGTCTTCGTCTACGATTATGCCGAAACTGTTGTAGAAATATCCTTCCGGATCGAAATCCTTAGGATAGGAAAATCTGTTGTCCGTCTGTCTCAGTCCCAGTATCCTGTCGAGAGAGTAGATCCTCAGGGCATCGAATCCGATATTCCTGGCGACCAGATACCATCTCTGTCTGAACACTTTTACACAATAAGGCTCAACCTCGAATGTCGCTTCCTTTTCTTTCCAGAAATTCCTGTATGTGATTTCGACTGCCACCCCGTCCCGCATGGCCTCGATCAGCGGGGCGAGATAATTCTGTCCGGAAGGGATGCTTTCAAACAGGATCCTGTGCTTGATATGGTGGCTCTCATTTATGAGGTTGTTCACCGCAAAAGTGTTGAGCAGCCAGCTTCTTACACCTCCTTTCTCTATATCGTCCGCGTTTTCGATATAATATTTGTACCCGTCACGCTTGTCGCACAGGATGTTGATGTCGAACATGTCCTCGATTGCCGCACGGTGGTTGTGGAATGTCCTGAGCGGCAGTTCTTTCCCATCGCACAACGGACTCCGCTGCCATTTGTCGCTGATTTCTTCAAAGGTTATTTTTCCTGCACGGTAAATGGTGTCTACCAGCCATATATACCGTCTGAACATGTCTTTTGCCATAGTATTTCCATTGTTTTGCAAATTTCAAAAATATATAAATGTCAGAACCCTATTTTCCTCTGTCTGTCGGTTTTGATGATCGATTCATTGTCGCACAATTCTTTCAATCTTTCCAGCCCGTTTCCGTCCTCTCCGTAGAGAATCTTTTCTACCGAGCGTTTTCTGGAAATGTTTTCTATCTGCCCTCCGCTGAATCCGTATTGCGTCGCGAGCATGCGGGCTTCCTCTTTTGATATGTCCGGAAGCATTGACTCCCAGATGGATTGCCTTGCCTCGACGGATGGTTTGTCGAACTGTATCTTATAGAGGAACCTCCTTTCGAATGCCTTGTCCATGTTCTGGGTAAGGTTGGTGGTGGCTATCATGATTCCGGTAAGGTTCTCCATTTCCTGGAGAATGATGTTCTGGATGGAGTTTTCCATCTTCTCCACCGCCCGTTCCGCTCCTTCCTGCCTTTTACCGATGATGGCATCGGCTTCATTGAAGAAAAGAATCGGAGCCTTTCCCTCTTTCTCCACGAGGGAACGGTATCTGTCGAACAGCGCCTTTATGTTTTTCTCGCTTTCTCCCACCCACATGCTCTTTATCTCGGATACATTGACCTGTAATATGTTGCGCTCTGTCAAGCGGGCTATCTGGTAGACCGTTTCTGTCTTTCCTGTACCCGGACCGCCATGGAACAGGCAGGCGAACCCTGTCCTCATCCCGTTCTCTTTGAGCCGGGTCTGTATACGGGAGAAGTTCTCCTGCATGAGGAGGCTGGTCAGGGTGTCTACCTGTTTCTGTTCTGAAGCATTGTAGAACATTCTTTTAGGCGCCAGACTGCTGTATTTCAGAAGGTTCTTGTCCTCTTTCGCGTTCCGTATATTTATGTCCAGTTCTGAAAGGAGTCCGGTCTTGGCCATATCCGTAAGCTTGAAACTGGATCTGTCGCCGAGTCCTCCCGAACCTGCATTTTCTATGAGTCCTTCCTTGAACAGAGGGTGGTCCATTCTTTCGAGCGCGCTCTTCTGACGCCTGAAATCGGACTTGTGTTCAAACAGATTGTTGAAGTCATGGAATCCGATACAGTCATCGCTGTCCCTGACGAAAAGATGACAGAAGAATATCAGCAGGAGCCTTTCTTTGTCAGGCAGATCATATGACATGACCTTTTTGACGAAATCCAGCTGAGGATTGACCTCGAAGAGGTATGTGATTTCTTCCTGAAGCGACTGCTCTGATATTTCGTCGTCGGTCTTTTGGGTAAGAAGGTCATCCAACGCCTCGAACAGTTCGTCGCAACTTATTCCTTTCATGTCTTTAGGGGTGTACGGCCTCTCCTTCTTGATGGATTCGACTACTTCCTTTGGAACTTTGTAGCACTTGTCTCCCGATAGACCGGAGCAACGTATGAGTTTCCTTTTCTCCAGTTCATCGATGTCGGAGGAATAACGCAGAACGCTGATGGTCCGGCAGCTGAAATGATTTGCGAGATCGCGCATACGGATTCTGGAATCATCGCTCTGGTCGATGAATATGCAGAACATCAGCGCCTGCCCCGGTGTCATGTCCAGTTTTTTGCTGACGATATCGATATAGCTGCCGGCCTCTGCGAAGAATTTGTCTTCGAGTTCCGATCTCGATGAGAGTTTGACTACCTGCTCCATGGCTTGAAGAAGCCCCATCTTCTCAGGAGCGGCATCAGCTGTTTTTCCGGCTTTCTTTGTCTTTCCCATACTCGTTCCCTTTAATTCGGTGACAAAGATAGGCTTCACATGTGTAAAAATATGGCACATGTGAAAAATTCCGGCAGAAAGTTATTCAGAAGGTAGGAGAAATCTTGCCCAAAGCGGAATATTCTCAATATATTGCTTTATCAGATGCCCGTTAGATAAACGAAATAATAATCTTGCCTCAGCATTATCAATTGAATTGTCATATATATAAGCTCTGTCTACGAATTTACTGACAATGCTGCTGTTTGCAATAGACTTATCGTATCTGGAAATGATTTTTGATATCGGGACATCATGTCCGCCTTCCATAACTCTTCTGGCAATACGCGAAGCATTGATTACAGGGCTTTCTGTACATACAAAGAAAAACCGGATAAAAAAACCGGCATGGTGTGCTCTGAGTATATAATTGATTTTATCCTCTGCCGACAGAACGGTTTCAAAAATAAGACTGGTTCTATTTTTCAAACAATCTTCCCTCAGTGTTTCACAATATTTTACTGATTGTATAATTGCCTCTTTGGAATTCCAGTCACCGAACTTTTCCTGGGCAATGATGTCCGGATTAATATAAATGGCGTTTTCCATCCATTCATGTCGCAGAATTTTCGATGTTACGGAAGTTTTGCCGGAACCGTTCGGGCCGGCAATAATTATGAGAACGGGTTTATGGATATCACTCATTGACAGCTTCAGCTATACGGTCTTTCCATTCATATTGCTTTCGTTCAACCATAATTTTTAAATTGCCGAAGAATCTTGCAGATGCTTCCTCGTTTTTTCTTGTGGCATCATCGCAGACTTCTTTCATTATGGTTGAAAGCATTTCATCTGTCGGTTCTTCCAAACTTGTCAGACGATAATTATTTATATCTTGTCCTGTCATAGAATATGCATATATCGCAAAATTAGCATAATAATTCTGTTTGACGGTATTTACTGCATAGAATTTCGCTGTTTGTTATTTCAAAAGTAATATGCAGCTTTATATTATCGGGTCGCCGCAGAACTGTCTCCTGCCGCAGGCCTTGCATTTTTCGCCTCTCCAGACCGAATCGAAATGTTCCGCCGCGGCATCGACCAGAGACAGGTCGTCTGTCAGGATTCCCGCTTCGAAGTTCCTCATTCTTACGCTTTTCATCCCGATTCCGGCTCCGGTCAGATTGGCTGACCCGATATATGCTTCCTTGAAATCGAAAATCATCATCTTGAAATGGATTCTCGGACACAGTACCCTTTCCAGCCGGTCCGCCAGTACCGGGTATCTGTCGAAGTCTTCACGGAAAAGAGGGCCCGGTTCTTTGGCATGCATCAGCCTCACCTGGACTCCTTTTCTGATAAGGCCGGCGATGACACCCAGAAAAGGAATCTGTCCGGTCCCGGTTTTTACATGCAGGTCCTTGATATCGGCTGTCGCTACCCATAGGTTCCCTTTCACTTTCCCTACTTTTTCCAGGACCTTTGTATAATGGTCATAATCCGCTATATAGACGGTCTTGTTTTCCATGGTAAGATTCTTTGCTGCGCTGCAAATATAGTTATCACGTATGCAAAACCGCTGCGTATATCCGCAAAAGTACACCGGGTTTATGCCGGCCGTAACCGGTTCGGCCCGGTAAATCCCTCCCACGCTTCCAGCGCGGGCCCCTCCCGTTCACGAGGCCACGGGCGGCCACGCCGTCCGAACCGGTTATGGCCAGCAGTCATATTCCTGATTCTATTAAAGGATATATCTTCATACTGGCGCTCCGGCACACCTGCGGTTGAGGAAAATTGATAAGTGGTTGAAAATTATTATATTACAACGGTTTGTGTTTCGCAGGTGGGACATAACAGAGCACACCTGCAGTAGCAGAACGGCATTCTACTGCATTCAGAGCCACATCCGCCACCGCAGGTGTGTCGGGAAATGTTACACCTGCGATTGTGCAGGATGTGTAATGTGCTGATAATCATCTTTTCCCAGCGAAATGCCAACAGCAGGTGTGTAATGACTGGTGATTTGTCGGGAACAGCAGGCTTCGATTAGGATGTAATTGCAGAAAAGTTTGCGCGGCTGGACTGCATTCAGAACTTTTGCGAATAGAATTCGCATCAGCGGGAAATCCATGTCGATTCGGAACCAGAGAGTTCATGTCAACTTTTTCAAGGACGAAATTTAACCTTGGTGTAGGTGTGTTTTCTTGTAATACTTTAAGAATCAGTTCTTTAACGATGCTATTGCTTGCGCCAGACCCCTTACGGAACCACCCCTGGTGCAACTTGTTTGACGCCTAACTATCTGATAATAAGCGCATAACTTCATTTTCTGTCTGCGCCAGGGTTATAAAGATTGTAATGATTCACCGGAGAACCGCCACCCTCGCTGAATGTCATTTCGACTGGAGAACAGCCACACTCACGAGAGGCGCCCCTATGTTGTCATTTCGACCGACCAGAGAGAGCGGAGAAATCTGCATGAAAAATCCTGCAGATTCCCCGGCTCCTGGCTGTCTGTACTAAGGATGAGATGTTGGCGTTTTTGGACGGGAAAATAAAAGAAACACAGGACAGCTACGGAGTCTGGCGCTATGTACTTGAAAAAGTGGATTTGTTGCGGTCGTCGGGGTGGAGTAATGAAGCTGGCACATTCGTTTCAAGATGGATTGACTTGCCTGAGGTCCGACGACACGAAGTGGAAGGACTTCAAAAAGAACAACGGTATGATGAAGCTCTGGATATGCTTGATGACGGAATAAAGGCAGCTGCAGAAGATTCTTTCGGCAGATATCAACATGAGTGGGTTGAAATGCGGCTCCATATTCATGAACTGCAGGGAGATTGCCAGTCTCAAATTGAGGATTGCCGATGGCTTTTCTGTAATACCGGCGGAAACCTGGATTATTACCATAAACTGAAAAAACTCGTTCCTCCGTCTGACTGGATGATTTTTCTGAAAAATATGATGGCTGGAATGATCTTCTCATGTTTCGGCGGACACAGCAATGCGGCTGACATCTATGTCGAGGAGAAAGATTATCCCCGGTTGTTTAAAACGGTTTCGGATGTGGTGATGGCTTCCGTCTGGATATGCTGTCTAACTATGCCGGCAGGTTTCCGGTAGAATACACCCGGGATTTGTTCCCTTTGTTTATCTCTGCTTTGAAATGGTATGCCGAGAAAAATATCGGGCGGCAGTATTATGAGCGCATAGCCGGAATCCTTGGGAAAATCCGCCGGCTTGAAGGAGGAGGGAAGGTCGTTGAGGAACTTGTTGCAAAATTCCGTGACAAGTATAGCCGCCGCAGGGCAATGATGGAAGTCCTTAAAGATCAGGTTCCACGGCACTATCCTCGATGTTGCCGGAAAAAAGAGACTGTAAATTAAAGTGTGTCTGTAAAGTTAATTATTTTTTCCCCCTTTACTTGACACACTTTAGTTTACAGTCTCATGACGATAAGGCAATAGCGGTTGTAATCCCTCCGTATGAATATGGTGTAGTCTGTGTCGATGGTGTTGCGTATATCAGAGTAAACAGCGAGACTGTACGCATGACTGATGCGATGCGGAGGAATCTTGCAGGAAAGAGAATCCTTCATCGTAAAGACAGGTCATGTAATATCGCTTTTTTGCAAGAGGCCATATCGGCGGAAAGGACAGTTATTTTGCATGGATACAGTTCTTCCAATAGCGGGGACGTGTCTGACCGCACAATAGAACCGTTTATGTTTGTGAACGGACATACCAGGATAGTAGGTTATGATTTGGAGAAAAGCCGGAATTCTGTCTTTAACATATCACGGATAGGCAGTGTAGAGATTCTTGATTGCCGATGGAAAAACAGGGCGGATCATAAGGTTGTGAAAACGGATATTTTCGGAATGTCAGGAGAAGCTCCGGTACATATCAATATCGCATTGAACCTGCGTGCGAAGAATATTCTGGTGGAAGAATATCCCGATGCCGCTCCGATCCTGATTCCGACAGGAGACGCAGACAGATGGCTGCTTGATACTGACGTGTATTCCATGAAAGGCATTGGCAGGTTCTATATCGGACTGGCTGCTGATATTGAGATAATAGATGCTCCAGGTCTTAAGGACTATGCCAGAGAATATTCTGAAAAATATCTGTTGCAGTAAACCATTCCGATGTTATTGTCCTTGTCCCGTCCTGAAAAAAGTTTACCGGGGAAGGCGGGAAAATGATGGGACGCTTTCTATTTTTCAGTAGTTTTGTCGGGATTTGCAGAAAATTCCTGACAGAACAGATACGTTTGATCATGAAGATTACTTATATATACCATAGCGGCTTCGTTGTGGAGACGGAGGGTTGCATCCTGGTGTTCGACTTCTGGAAGGATCCGGCTGGGGTGATGCCGGGGGTGCTGGAATCGGACAAGCCGCTTTATGTATTCTCCAGCCATTTCCATGAGGACCATTTCGACCGCAGCATATTGGGGTGGAAGGAGAAGAAGCGGGACATCACCTATATCCTGTCGAAAGATATCCTGAAGCATTACCGGGCACGCAGGGAAGCTGCGGATGTGTGGCTTGCCAAAGGAGGTAGCTGGGAAGACGGGAATGTCCGGGTATGGGCGACAGGCAGTACTGACAGCGGTGTCTCCTGGATAGTGGAGACAGACAGGCGGAGGCTTTTCCATGCCGGAGACCTGAACAACTGGTATGCCCGTTTCCTGACCGAGGATTTTCAGGGAGGGCTGGTGCACAGTCCCGACTTTGACATTGATGTGGATCCTGTCAGGGAGGAGAAACTTTACCTCGGAGAGCTGAAAGATATCAGGAAAATCACCGACAGTTTCGACATCGCCTTCTTTCCGGTCGACAGCAGGATCGGAAACGGCTATACTCGCGGAGCCCGCCAGTTTATCGGCAGGTTCAGGACAGGGCTCCTGATCCCTATGCATTTCACCTCGGGAGGCTTCGAGTCCGCCTGGCGGATGAAAGAGTACGCCGATGCCGAAGGGGTCGGCTTCTGGAGTATCGGCCGTGAAGGGGAAACGCTGGATGTATGAATGTGGCCCCTCCTAAACCGGAGAGGCCGAACCCCTGGCGCATGCGGATAGTTGGGCTGTGCTCTTATTACCAAAGAGTTAGATATCCGGTAAGTTGCGTCAGGGGTGGTGCCGGAAGGGGTCTGGCGCAAGCGACTGAATAGATAAAGCGCTGGCTCTGAAAGCATTGCGTCAAAATATGCCTGCGCCAGGGGTTAAAAGCACGGGAGGGATTTACCGTTCCGAACCTGTTGCAGCTAAACTCGGGCTGGTTTTGCAGATAGCTGCATCGAATTTTCCTGCTCCGGCCAATGGCAGGAGCAGGCAGCATATTAAATTTTCCGTCACCGGCAGTCATTTATTCCAGTCAGTTTCTTAAATTTGTCCTCCGGACAATCAATCCTCATAATATCATGATAAGACTGAACGTATTCATCAAGGTCTCTGAGAAGGACCGTGAGACAGTAATCGCCGCTGCGCGGAAACTGGTAGCCGCTTCACTCGGCGATGACGGATGCATCGCGTATGACATTTTCGAGAGTTCCACCCGCAGGGATGTACTTATGATCTGCGAAACATGGAGGGACGAAGCCGCTCTTGCAGCACATCAGAAGGCCGGCCATTTCGTGGAAATCGTACCGGCCATCCAGGCTCTGGCCGAGATGAAGACAGAGAGTTTCCATTTCGTCTCAGGATCCGCTCAGTAAATATACTCCACATCCGATTTTTTGAATCTCAGTATCCTCGTGTCATTGTTGCCGGCCCCGTTTTTCTGCAGATATAGACCGTTGGGATATCCTCCGAAATACCAGCCTCCGCCATCAGGGGCATAGACGCTGAAAAGAATATTGTTATAGTGTCCGTAATGCAGGATTCCCGTGTTGTCCCACTGGGGACTCGGTCCATACCATACCACCGGCTCATATTCTGGAAAGTCAGGTGAAGACATGGCAACGTAGATGAGATCTGAAAGAGTCAGAGAACCTATCCGGATGTCGTTTTTCCTTTTCTGTTCACGTTTCACTATGGAATGACCTTCCCATGGTGAAGCCAGGACATGTGTCCCGTCCCACATCACCCAGACTGTGCCGGTGGCATCGAACACTCTGTTGAAGTCTTCCAGAGAAGGGAGCTCGTATCCGGCAGGGGAGAGCGCGAGAGGGTCGAGTCTGTTGATATTCACCTTGCTGCCGCCCTTGTACCCTTCCATGACCGCCATGCCGTCCTGTTCGACTACTTTCATGCCCTTTCCCGAATCTCCAAGATACGCCCATCCCCATAGCCTGTAGTATTCTTCCGGGGAACATGCTCCCAGATACTCGAACAGAGTCTGTCCCGCTTTTGCCGCCGGATCATCGGAAGAAAGGATCTGGTCGGCAAAATTCCTGGAATTCCCCATTGAATTGTACTTGCACCACCACACGCCATGCAGCCATGTCACCGGCAATCCGTAGTTCCTGCGCGTGACGGTGTATTCTTCCCTGCCGGTACCGTCAAGATCGCTTATGACTATCTTTCCGGACTGTTTCCTGCCGTCAGCGGTAGGATCATTCGGTCTCCACCCTCCCAGCAGCCGGAAGGTCCGTCCCCCGTCCCCGGAAGGTTCTACGGTCATCCATCTGTCCTCTCCGTCAGCGAATTCAACGGATATTTTCTTTCCTTCAGGGAGAGTGAACACGCCGAATTCATTGTCGGCATATGATCCGAAGTCATAAGAGTAGACGCCTTGTCCGAACCGGATCTTTCCGACAAGGACAGTAGGGTTGGCCTCCATTTTCAGTGTAATGCGGTCGTCCGGATAAATGTTCTCCAGCCCTTTCCTGCGGAATACGATATCCTTGACGATCATTCCGTCACCTGGAGCAAACAGTTTTTTGCTTATCCGGAAAACATTCGTCCCTGCGGACAGATCGGTCTCGACTGAAATCAGGTCTTCGGAAACAGGGACAAGTTCAAGTTCTTCATCGCAGTCGGCTGCCAGCAGTATTTCTGTCCCGGTATGAGGGAGGACCAATGTCCTGCCGTCATCGGAAATGCCGACACCCTCGGGTATTACCGACCGTTCCTTGTCTACGGTTATATTTTTGCCCCGGTCCGGCACGGCATCCGTATGCCCACCTTCGCCCCAGTCCTGAACTGAAAGCGATATTTCCGCATCTGCTGTCCGTTTGCGGAGCGTTACAGTATATATGGTGTTCCTTTTTATCTTTTCAGGAAGGCCTGCTTCGAGCTCGTATGCTTTTCCGTCGACTGTGGCTTCTACCCTGACTTTGACATTCCCGGATTCCTGCTCAAGCATACAGGCAATGGCTTCCGTATCGGAATCCGCTGGCGTATCCGGTTTATATACAATGTCTTCATAATCGGATTCTGGCGGAGTCAATACGTCATTTCCAGGGAAAAGAAACGCTTTCCGTGCTGTATTTTCGAATGTGATCCTGCTGACCAGGGCTTCACCCGATACGTCTATCCTGAGATCGAATCTGGCTACGCCACGGGTAAGTACGGCATGGATTGCAGGATTTCCGGGATCGGCCCCGGCCAGCGATACTTCTCCGGTATAAAAGATACCTGTGGCTCCCCGGGACGAGATTACGGTCTTCTTCCATTCGGTTTCCGGATATCCGACCGGCGGCGTTTCTATTGAAGGAGCGCCGTCTGCCCTTGCGATTATGTATAGCTTGCCAGAGAGATTCCCGACAGGAAGCCCATATCCGTTTCCTGTATCGTAGAATTCATGACAGTACCTTGAAAATTCCCCGTTTTCAAACAAATAGCCGGATATGCCGGTGATATCGCCTGTTCCGCCGGGCGCTGTCATGTCATTTTTTCCTGAGGAGTAGTCCGCGATACCGGCATATATGGTGCGATTCCCGGATACGCTCTCCGTATTCTCCCTGTCCAAATCGCAGGAGAATAAAACCGCTGCAGAAAATGCAGATATGAGTATTCCTGTAGGTTTCATGATTCAAAAAGGCAAATGTTTCATTTCCAGCTGTACCTTGAAGCCGGGACAAGCTCGGTGTCACCTCCGGTCTCCCACTCGTCAAGGGTTATTTCCAGACTTATGTCTATGTTGTCTTTTCTGACGGTTACCGTGTAGATTTTATTTCTGTCCAGATTTCCGTCAATGGCCTTGGAAAGAGTGACCGGCTTGCCGTCGATTGTCCCTTCTATGGCGATTTCGAGTCCGATGTTCTCCTGTTCGTAGGCATACATTACGGCTTTCGCATCGGAAGTTACTGGAGTATCAAATGTTACGGATACGTCTCCTCTTGCCGCATCATCCGGTGAGCTGTTTCCTTTTACCGGAAGGATATATGCGGAACCGGCCGCATTTTTCAAAGTCATTTTATCTATGGCCGCATTCCCGGCTGTCCTTATCTGCAGGTCGAATCTGGCGATACCGCGCCTGAGACTGACCGGAAGCTCCGGCCCGGGAGTGTCATCGAGACTTATGCTTCCGGAGAAGAAATGTACCGGGGCATTGTCTTTCAGTCCTATGCTTTTCTTAAGCCATTCATCTTCAGTTACGTCTTCTTCCTGAAGTGCCTTGAGATCTATCAGTCCTGCGGTGTTGGCTATCAGGTAGAGGGTTCCGGAACGTCTGTTTACCTGCAGGTCGAACGTATTCCCGGAAGGGGTCAGCCCTTCGAAGACCTGTACCATTTCTCCTCCGTCGAATATGCATGCCTGCATGTCTTTTATCTCTGTTTCGCCCGGCAGTGCCTGTCCTTGTCCTTCATAACCCGAAAGCCCGGCCTTTACCATTACCGTTTCCGGCAGGGTGGCGGGAGGTCCCGTTACTGTCTTGGAGCATGATGTGCCGATGAAACCGGCGAGTGCGAGAGAGCAGAAAAATTTCATGTTCATTCTGATTGTTTTCATTTCTTTGATGTTTAATGGTTGGTAAATTATTCGTAAATGTATTCCACCGGTGTTTTGATACACCGTATTGTCCTGGTTTTCCATATATTGTGCGCCGTGAACTTCATCCAGTTCTGTCCTGGCCTGTCAGAAGATGCGTATCCTTCCATTCCCCAGGATTTCCCGCTGTCCCCGAAGGTTGCCAGCAGGATATTCATCCTGGCCACATTGCCTTTGTCTGAGTTCCATTGATGCCCCGGGCCGTACAGGACCCAATGGTTGCCTTCGTACTCGAAATCATAGATGGCTACGGTCCCGTATTCGAGGCCCAGGAAAGACGCTGTACGCTCAGAGACCGTAACGGTGACATCCTTCCCGGAAATGTTCCTGAATGTCCGTGTGCCTGTGCCTCCGATGTTGAAATTGTCGTTTGCAGAGAAGAAAGCATAGTCATCGTAATCCGGAATCCTGTATCCGTCCGGTGTCATGGACGCCGGGTCTATGTCTCCGAAGTTCTGTGCGGAAGAGCTGAATCCGTTGTAGTAGTAGACCTGTCCGTCCGTACTCAGCTTCAGCCCGTCCGTATTTCCTCCCTGGTACTGGTCTCCCATGAGTTCCAGAAGGACGGAATCGGAAGCCGAAACGAGCATTCCCGCTACCATGTCATGACTCGCCGGATCTTTATCCGGGGTGATCTGCGCGGAGAAATCCCTGGAGTTTCCTCTGAGATTGTATTTTGCCCACCATGTGTCTCCCATTTTTACTACAGGCAGACCCCAGTTAAGCCTTCTGACGGTGTATTCCTCGCGGTTGTTCCCGTCCATGTCGCAGAATACTATCTTCCCTTCCTGTACTCTTCCGTCGGCTTCAGGGTCATTGGGCTTCCATCCGCCGAGCAGCCTGTATTCTCTGCCTTCGGAAGATTCCGGATTCCGGGCTGTTTCTTCGGCCTTCATCCATGGCGGTCCGTCCTTTGCGAATTCTACCAGCATCATGCTTCCCTCCGGTACGGAAATCCGTGCGAGTTCTCCGTCAATGTATCTTCCGAAGTCGCAGACTCCGTCGCTGCCGAACCTGACCGCCCCTTCTATTTTTACGGGGTTCTGCCTGAATATGAGTGTTATCCTTCCCGTAATCCGGCCTTCTTCCCATATGTCGATATACATTCTTTCTTCCGGGATGCCCGGCATACGTAGCCTGCTTGTGACATATATATCCTGCACCGGTTCCAGATCCGTTGATTTCGGTGCGTCCTGCCGTATCTCCACTCCGTCTATTCTGCCGGAAACCGCGACGGAAGCGCCTCGGGCTGCAAGGACGGAGAGCGAAAACGAGTTTGCAAGATGGGTCACATATACGGTATCCAGTGTGCCGTTTATTTCAATTCCGTCATGGAGCTGCGACCGGCCGATGTCAATGAGTCCTCCCGGTATCTTGCCCGAGTCCGCTTCGTTTCCGCTTTCCCAGTCTTCTCCTGCCAATGAGGAGGTGATTTCCGCACCCTTGCCATACACGTTTATTGTATAGACCATATTTCTGGCAAGGATGTCAGGCAGTACGGCAGTAAGTTTCTGTCTGCCTCCTCCCGATTCGGTAATTATTTCAGCCGTAATCCCGGGGCTTTTCTGCTCCACTGCATAAAGCAGCCGTTCTTTCCCGCCTTCGAGCGGAGCGCCGTTGAATTCTTTGAGAAACGGCTCTCCGGAGAATGATGCTCCGGGCGGACTTGAAATACCGTCTTGAGGGTTGACATATCCTATGTCGGCCAGTCCGGAGATTTTCACTTCGGTTATCCTGACCCCTTTTTCCGCCCCGCAGATATCTATCCGGGCGACGCTCCTGGTCATGACGGCATCCACGGTATTTCCCGGGAATTCGCCGAGCCTTACTTTGCCGCACATTGCGAATCCTCCGGAAACCATCGCTTCAGGCCTGTCCGTCATTGAAATGAAATCTTTTTCCTGTGTATTTCCGGGCGAGAGCGATTCGGTCCCGCCGATATTTCCGGCATTTGCCAGAAGGTACAGATCTCCGGCAAATGCCGCAGTCCCGAAAGTGTATGTCCCTTCATCCGTCAGTTCAGGGATGATGATTTCTTTAAGGATTCCGTCATGAAAACGGTAACCTTTGATATCGGTTATCACGGTTTCATCTTCATTTCCGTAGAAGGATAGCCGGACCTTGGTGCCCGATGATGTTACCGGGACTGTCTCAGGGTTTGACTGAAGGCTGCAGCCAGAGAGCATTGCCGCAGCAATGGCTGCCGCCGCAATGTATTTTGAGAAACGTATTTCCATCATAAGTAAATGTTCGGGTTGTTGCCGCTGTCGAGATACTTAGGCGAGTCTACCGGCATCCGCGACAGATGCGTTACGTAAAAGTTGTTCATAAGTTCCTGGGCCCACGGACCGTAAGTAAACGAACTGCTATGGTTGTAGCCCATGACATGTCCGAGTTCATGGAACATGACTTCGCATGCATAGGTAGACGAGTAATGGTCAAGCCATCCTCCCTGCCAGGCTCCGAAAGTGCTGCCTCCTCCCAGTCCCATCACTCCGTTGCCCGGGTACACCAGACCTACGTTGATTGTCCGTTCCTGGCGCATCTGCTTCAGGACGGTTTCGGCACTTACTTTATCGTTTACCCCTCCGTTCCCGTAGAGCCTGTCTTCATTTTCTGCCAGTATCCGTTCATGTTCCGGCATGTCTATCATGTAGGTGAAGTTGAGGAACAGCGCTACCGCTTCCCTGCAGTGGACCGGCCTTATTCCCATCCAGTTCCCCGAAGGGCCGCCGTCCTCTCTGGTCGGATCTCCTCCGAACAGGTCGAACCTTATGTTCCATCCGTGCCTGATTTCCTGCAGTTTTTTCCAGTACGGGTCATCCGATTCGGCCTTGAACGATATTCCGTCAAGCCCGGACAGGTCCATTTTCGGAATTCTTACGATTTTCCCTGATGCAGAGCGGTAGTATCCTTCCCTTTGAAGGCATAGCATGGCTTCCTTGAAATCCGCGAAAGCAGGTATCCTGTCGAAATAAGCAAGATCTATATATTCTTCGCAGACGGAAGGTATCAGAGCCGTTACCAATATCCCTTCTACGTCCCGCGGCGAGTAGAACCTGACATGGAGCTCTCCTTCCTGAGAAACGGATATCTGAAGCGGAGCCGCTGTGTTGAAGCTGCGTTCCGACTTGTCGGTATATATGCTGTGGTGCTCATCATCCTGCAGGATAGCCGGATGTCCACCTTTGTCATAGCGTTCTCCGGTTATGAACATGGTGCCTGATTCGTCGTCAGGATGGTCCGCATCGATGCAGATACCGCTTATCCTGTTGTTTTTTATCCCTTCCAGGCTGAAAGCATAGTCAAGTCTGACTGTATTTCCAGAATAGGAACGGGTCTCTAGCATTGCCCTGCCTGAAACAGGTGCGCCTCCGGCGGTAGGAAGGAATATGTATGAACTCTTCCTTTTCAGGTCCAGTCCGATGGTTCCCCCGGGAATCTCTCCCGAAAAGCTCCCGTCGGCGGAAAGGCAGCTGAATATCCCGGGAATGTCCATGACAGCGGTGTTGGCAAGTACGGCGTCCTGTATGTATGGGTTCCGGTACCTGAATGAAAAATCCACCCTTCCCACTATCCTTTTCTGGACGATTACCTCAGGAATATCCGTGAATATTCCAGTCCCGTCCGTCCCGTTCCCGGCATATACTGAAAACGATGTCTTCGAATAGAAATATTCGGCTTCGAGTTCTTTTGCGGTTTCCCCGGGGAATGCGGCCCATACTTCGGAGGTATGAGAAACCCGGTTTATCCTTATGCCGTCACCTGCATGATTCCCTTTCATTGCGAGTATCATCAGTTGATAGGCTCCGGGAACCAGACCTTCAATGTGCAACGATGATGAAGATCTGTCATACATGCTTTTGAAACTGGTGACAATGTTTCCGTCCTGATCCGAGACAAGGGTCTCGACCCTGTCATAGCCGTCCTGTATCCTTTCTCCGGAATCTGTCCCGTCGTATCCGCCGGCTGACAATACCGGCGAAACGGTATTTCCTTCCGAAAGGCCGGGAACCGGCATTTCTGTCTTTGAACAAGAGGACAGAAATACGGAAAAGACTGTATAGATGAAGGCTATGTATTTCGTTTTCATAAATATAGGATTTCTGTGTATATTTACAGGGCGCAAAATTACAGCCTCCGGATTTCATAATCCGTAACAAATGTTACACTCGTTCAGAAACAGCAGATGTATTGTGATATTTTTAATGTTCCTCTGTTCGATGGAGGGGACAGGGAACTGATAGAAAAGGTGATGGCGGACTCGCCCGGCAGATATGCTTCCTACAGGAAAGGTGATATAATCGCATTTCAGGGAGCTCAGTGCAGATCCCTGTATATTCTGTGTGACGGAAGCGCCTATGCAAAAATGGTAAGCGAGGAAGGAAAGGAGTTTACCCTTGATACGCTCTCCGCTCCGGAAGTGCTTGCTTCGTCATTTATTTTCAGCACCGAAAAGATTTTCCCTGTGACAATAATCGCGGCAAGCGACTGCGGTCTGTGGATCGTTGGCAGAGACAGCCTGTATCGAATCATAAGAAAGGATGAGAATGTCCTCCGGAATTATCTGAAAGTGATTTCGGATCACAGTATGTTCCTGAGCAGAAGGCTGAATGAATTCGCATTGCAGACTCTGTCGGACAGGATAGTAAGCTATATAAAAAACAATGGTGCCCTGCAGAACCTGCAGGACACCGCATTTATTCTCGGAGTAGCGAGGCCGTCCCTTTCCCGGGCAGTATCCCAGCTTGTCGCCCAGGGAGTCCTCCGGAAAAGCGATGACGGCTATGTGATGGTCCAGTGATGGCCGTTATCGGATACCTTGGACGTCAAGTCTTAAAGCGGAGCCGTATCGCGAGTCCTGAAAGACTCTTTCGCCTTGCGGACATACAGCCTTACTACATCGTCCGGCAGGTTGCACGTGCGCACATATTCTCTTGTCTGTTCAGGGAATTTCGCGAGCGCTGTCGCCAGCATCCAGGCCACTCCCATCCTGACATAATACGGACTTTGTCCCGGTACAGTCCCTGTTTTGGAGCCTGAAAGACAATACCCGTATCCGCACGGGACGGTCTTCGGCTCTGCTGCCTTTGCATAGCGGTTTGACTGAAGGCTTTTCTTCTCTGCAAGCGGAATGTATTTTGACCGTATCCTGCCGAAGTCTATCCTGTCCGTTTCTTTGAATACGCCCGGAAGCCATTCGGGTTCAAGAAAATAGCACATTGTCATGATGGTTGCGAAACGCACTTCGAATTCCCTGTCGGAATCTCGCAGATTCCCGAGGAAGTCCCATAGCCGGTTTTTGTCCGTTCCTTTGTGTCCTGCCCATTTGGCGGCACAGCAGACGGTGTCGCAGACCGCCCAGTTGTCAATGTTCGGGATGAATTTCCCGAACAGGCCGAGCCTCTCGTCCAAAGGTATTTTCATATTGTCCAGCATAAGGCCCCAGATGATAGTCTCCTCATAATAAAGGGCAGGAGGACGACTCAAAAGGGTACTTTCTGCGTTACGCTTGATTCGAAAATCCTCATGTACGACAGTACACTGCGGTTTTCTCATCTGCGCAAGCCTTGAAATTCCTCCTTTTGAGCTACCCTCTATTGATGCGGTTTCAAGCCCGTGCAGAATCTCCATCCGGTCATCCCTTGCGGACAGCTCTTTGGCTATCTTCTTCATATCCGGTATGTGGAGTCCCAGTATCGCTGTCCCTGGCAGCGGATTCACGATGCGGATATGCCCGAGCCTGTAATGCGGTTCCTCCCTGAAACGGCCGGATATGTACGGCAGCAGAATATCTTCAATCATTATTTGAGCTTGTGGATGGCAAGACCGCTCCGGAGCTTAGGCTCGAACCATGTGGTTTTCGGAGGCATGATGTTGCCGGAATCGGCGATGTCCACCAGCTGTTTCATCGAAACGGGGTAGAGGGCGAAGGCCACTGCCATTTCCCCGTTGTCGACCCTGCGGGAAAGCTCCCCGAGACCGCGGATACCGCCTACGAAATCGATTCGTTTGTCAGTGCGCAGATCCTTGATTCCCAAAATCTTGTCTAATACCAGATTTGACAGTATGGTCACGTCCAGTACTCCTATCGGATCGGAATCGTCGTATCTGCCCGGCTTCGCGTCCAAAGAATACCACTTGCCGTCAAGATACATGGAAAAATTGTGCAGGTGCTCAGGCTTGTAGACCTGGTTTCCTTTCTCCGTGACAGTGAAATCTTCAGAGAGTTTTTCGAGAAGCTGCTCCGGGGTAAGCCCGTTGAGGTCTTTCACCACGCGGTTGTAATCGATGATCTTCAGCTGGCTTTCCGGGAATGCCACGGCCATGAACCAGTTGTACTCCTCATCTCCACGGTGGTTCGGATTGGCGGCCTTCCTTTCAGCTCCGACCCTTGCTGCGGCAGCTGTACGATGATGACCGTCAGCGACGTAGAATGCCGGTATGACCTTGAATATTTCCGTTATCCTTTCTATGTCGGACTGTTCGTCGATTACCCAGAAGTGATGACCGAATCCGTCTTCTGCCGTGAAATCGTATTCGGGCTCACGGGCAGTGTATTTCTTTACGATGGCCTCTATTCCATCATTGTCAGGGTAAGAGAAGAAGACCGGTTCGATGTTGGCGTCCTGTATATTCACATGGATCATCCTGTCGTCTTCCTTCTCTTTGCGGGTGAGTTCGTGTTTCTTGATTTTGCCTTCGGAGTAGTCATCCGTATGGGCGCAGACCACCAGTCCGTACTGCGTCCTTCCGTCCATGGTCTGTGCGTAGATGTAGTAGTACGGCCTGTCATCCTGTACCAGCCATCCGCGTTGCTGCCATTGCCTGAAATTTTCCACGGCTTTGTCGTATGCAGCCTGGCTGTGTTCATCTATAATGGGATCGAAGTCTATTTCAGGTTTGGTTATGTGCAGAAGCGACTTTTCGGAAGCTTCAGCCTTTGCCTCGGCGGAATTCAGTACATCATACGGACGCGCCGCCACTTCCCTGACCAGTTCCTTCGGCGGGCGTACCGCCGCAAATGGTTTTACTCTTACCATAATCTGTCGTTTAAGAATGGTGTTTTATGACCGGAGCCAGATAGATTTTATTTTGCGTTTACCTGGAATCTGCGACATCCGGTGGCAAAGAATTCCACTATCTGTCTTGCGGCGGCGAGCCCCGCATTTATATTGGCTTCGGCCGTTTCGGCTCCCATTTTCTTAGGAGTGGCGAATACCCTTTTCCCGAATTTCTCGTTCAGTTCGGCCTGATGTACTGCGGCGATATCTGTAACGTATTTGAGATCGGCCCTGTCGGTGAGGGCTTTCTCGAGTTCCGCTTCGTTGATGACTTCCTTGCGGGCAGTATTTACGAGGCATCCTCCGGCAGGCATTCTGGTCAGCAGGTCATATCCGATGGATTCTTTCGTCTGCGGGGTGGCCGGGATATGGAGGGAGATGAAATCGCAGGCAGAGTACATTTCTTCGACGGAAGCGGCAGGGATCACTCCTTCCTCCTCCATGACGCCCGCGTCCACGAACGGGTCGAAAGCCATCACTTCCATGCCGAGCGCCCTGGCTTTAGCCGCAACGAGTCTGCCCACATTGCCATAAGCCTGTATTCCGACCTTCTTCCCTTTTATTTCACTGCCCGTACCCGGAGTGAAACAGTTGCGGGACATGAATATCATCATTGCAACGGCAAGTTCGGCCACTGCATTCGAATTCTGTCCCGGCGTATTCATTACCACGATTCCGCGTTCGGTGCATGCGTCCAGACAGATATTGTCGTATCCGGCTCCGGCGCGTACCACTATCTTGAGATTCTTTGCCGCATCTACGACTTCACGTGTCACTTTGTCCGAGCGCACGATAAGCGCATCTGCATCCGCCACAGCCTTGAGCAACTGCTCCGGCGATGTATATTTCTCGAGCAGGACGACTTCATGTCCGCCTGCCTGGCCGATTTCCTTTATTCCGTTGACCGCTGCAGCTGCAAACGGCTTTTCGGTTGCTACCAATATTCTCATAGTCAATGGGTTTGTGCCCTTCCGGGCAATTGGTTATTGTTTATGTGTGTCCTCCGGACCGATCCGGTGTCTTTGATTCTCCTGAAATTCAAATTAAAACAGACTGTTCGAGGCGGGCGCCATTCCGAATTCCGGAGTTACCTTCCGGTAATGAGGATGTGAGGAACAAGCCCAACGAAGAAGAGGCGTTTTTATTTGGATTTCCGCTCGAAGTCCTGCATGCATGAAACCAGAGCCTCAACGCTTTCCTTAGGGCATGCATTGTAGATGGAGGCGCGGAATCCTCCGACTGATCTGTGTCCTTTGATGCCGACCATGCCCTGGCTTTTCGCAAATTCGAGGAATTCGTCCTGAAGGGCCTCGTAGCCTGGAGCCATGACGAAACATACGTTCATGATGGAACGGTCTTCTTTGGCGGCCGTACCGACGAACAGAGGGTTGCGGTCGATTTCATCGTAGAGTATCTGCGATTTTTCCACATTCATCCTGTTGATGGCTTCTACTCCGCCGATGCCTTTCAGCCATTTGAGCGTTTCTTTCATTACGAAGATAGGGAAGACAGGAGGAGTGTTGTACATTGATGCCCCATCGATATGTACCTTATAGTCAAGCATCGTAGGGATGTATCTGCTTACCTTTCCGAGAGCGTCCTTGCGGATGATGGCGAAAGATACTCCGGCAGGACCGACATTTTTCTGCGCTCCTCCGTAGATGAGGGCATATTTGCTTACGTCCACGGGCCTGCTCATTATATCGGAAGACATGTCTGCGACAAGAGGAACCGGGGAGTCCATGTCATAGCGGATCTCCGTACCGTAGATGGTATTGTTCGTAGTTATGTGGAAATAGTCTATGTCGGTAGGGATGACGTATCCTTTAGGAATATAGCTGAAATTCTTGTCTGCAGAAGATGCTACTGCGAATGCATTGCCGAGGCCTTTGGCTTCCTTGTAGGCCTTTTTCGCCCACACGCCTGTCTCCAGGTACCCTGCCTTGTTCTCGAGGAAGTTCATCGCCACATAGAGGAACTGCAGACTTGCTCCTCCGCCAAGGAACACGACTTCATGCGTGTCCGGGATATTCAGCAGCTCTTTCCAGAGTGCGCGGCATTCATCCATTACTGCGCTCCACTCCTTCGATCTGTGGGAAACCTCGATAACTGCCATGCCTGTTCCTGCGAAATCCTTGAGCGCTTCAATGGAATTGTCGATGGCCTGGTCCGGAAGGACACAAGGTCCTGCATTGAAATTATGTACCTTTTTCATGTGACTGTTGGTTATTTGTTAATGATTTTTATTCAAAACATCTATAAATGTAATGATTTTTTCTACAATAAGCCCCGTATGTCTGAATTTTTTTCGCAGTAGTGGCAATGCAGTAATATTTCATTACCGTTTTTGACAGTGGTGAAACGAGTCTTGACCGGCTGGTGGTTCGTGATGCATTTCGGGTTCATGCATTTGGCTATCCCTTCTACGACAGCCGGCATTTCCAGTTTTTTCTTTTCTACCACCTGGAACCCTTTGATGATGTTTACAGTGGCGTTCGGGGCGATGAGCGCCAGTTTATTGAGTTCCTCGTCTTCGAAGAACTTGTCTGCGATTTTTATTATGCCTTTCTTTCCGTAGAGTTTGCTATTGAGGTTGATTCCTATGGTGATCTGGCTTTCCAGACCTTTGAGGTCGAGGATGTCCAGGGCCTTGTATACGTTTTCCGCCGGGATATGGTCCAGTACGGTCCCGTTTTCCAGTGCGCTTACGATCAGTTCTTTATTGTTAGGTGTCATGATTCTGTTCCTTTTTATCTGTAACCGAGTAGATATGCGATGATGGCCATGCGGACGTAAAGCCCGTTTTCAGCCTGTTTGAAATAATATGCGTAAGGTGTTTCGTCTACGTCCTGGTCGATTTCACCGACTCGCGGGAGCGGATGCAGGATCTTCATGTTCGCCTTGACATTGGACAGCATCGATGCCGTCAGCCTGTATACATCCTTTACTTTCTCGTACTCCATCGGATCTGTGAACCTTTCCTGCTGCACTCTGGTCATATAAAGTATGTCGCAGTCATTCAGATGTTCTTCGAGAGACGTGGTTTCATGGTATCCGATGCCTTTCTCATCAAGGAAAGTCTTGTATTCGACAGGCATTTTGAGCTCGTCCGGTGCGGTAAATATGAATTCCGGGCTGAAATGCGACATGGCCTGAAGCAGGGAATGCGTTGTGCGTCCGTATTTCAGGTCTCCGACCATGTTGATCCGGAGGTTGTCCAGATGTCCCTGGGTCTGCATTATGCTGTAGAGGTCCAGAAGTGTCTGGGAAGGATGCTGGTTGGCGCCGTCTCCGGCATTGACCACAGGTACGGAGGCCACTTCCGAGGCATAACGGGAACTCCCTTCGAGCGGATGACGCATAATGATCATATCTACGTAGTTGGATACCATTTTGATGGTATCCTTGAGGGTTTCTCCCTTGCTGACACTGGTGTTGGTCGCATCGGAAAACCCTATTACTTTGGCTCCAAGTCTGTTGACAGCCGTTTCGAAACTCAGCCTTGTTCTTGTCGACGGTTCGAAGAAGATGCAGGCTATTACTTTGCCTTCGAGGATTTTCTGTACCCTGTTCTTTTCGAACTCCTTTGCCACTTCAAGCACATGCAGGATCTCTTCCTTGGTGAAATCCTGGATTGAAATCAGACTTTTGTGTTTGGTATTCATATGGTTTGTATTGTTAATTCCGTTTTATCGGGCCGTGCCGACCTCCTCTGCGGTGCAGCCCTCTATTTTTGAGCATGTTTCCAGAAACTTATCCGCCATAGAAAGGCGTACCGGTACTTCCATCGTGCATTCCATGCCGAATTCCTGCCGGCAAGGGGAAAGTCCCATTTCTTTGACCGTTTTCATGACATCGTTCATGTTCAGGTAGCCGAACGACAGCCGGAACCGGCGGCTTGCGATCTTTTCGATGATCCGTGCATTGGAAATTGCGTCTGCCGTCGAAGTCTTGTAGGCGCGTATAAGTCCAGGTATACCGAGCTTGATTCCACCGAAATAGCGGACTACCACTACCAGAATGTCACTGAGACCGCTGGCGTCGATCTGTCCGAGAATCGGACGGCCGGCAGAGGAAGACGGTTCCCCGTCATCGTTGGCGCGGAAAATGTCGCCCCTGTATCCGAGGCGGTAGGCATAGCAGTGATGTCTGGCGTCATGGTATTCCTTTTTCAGAGAGGAGACTATTTCCTTGATTTCAGTCTCGCTTTCAACCGGGAAAGCGAGGGCAATGAATCTGCTGCCATTGTCCTTGAACAGTCCTTCAGATCTGGAGGCGATGCTCCGGTAGGAATCATTTGTCTGGTCACCGGTCCCGTTCATACCGAATTCAAAATTACGATATTTTTTGGAAATATTTTGTACCTTTGGGTGCTTTTTAGCAAAAGAGGTTTTGATATGGTATTGAGATATAGAGTTTCACTCCCTGGCATCAAGGGATTTGCAAGAGTCTATGAGGTAAAGGACACCACTACCCTTTATTCGCTTCACAAGCAGATGCGGGCCGATATGGATTTTCCACAGGACCAGATGGTCCTTTTCAAGGCAGAGGATGAAAACGGAAACGTGACGGACCGCTACGGAATATTCAACCTCGGTGCGGGTACCATCGATTCCGTGACATTCGGGCAGACATACAGGAAAGGAGAGGTTACATTCATATATTTCTATGATACGACCAATGCGAAAAGTGTTGTCGTGACATGTGAAGGTCCCGCCGAGGAGCGGAAAGGCGTGATATATCCTGTCCTTGTCGAGTCGAAAGGCCCTAATCCGGTCGAGTTCGAGAACGGATATGTCGCTTTCGAAGACCTTCCCGACGAGAAGAAGAGATCGATACAGACCGGTGTGACGGATGACGATGATCTGGAAGACGATGAGGACGAAGATCAGGATACGGAGGAGATTTACGACGAAGACCAGGAAGATGAATGAAGAAGCTCCTTATAGTCCTTGGACCTACTGCTGTAGGGAAGACAGACTATAGCATAGATCTTGCGCTGAAATACGGTTCTCCTGTCATATCATGCGACTCCAGACAGATATATAGGGAAATGACAATAGGGACTGCCGTCCCTTCTGCTTCACAGCTTTCCGCCGTGAAGCATTATTTTATCCAGACAGAAACAGTTACGGAGCTTTATACCGCCGGACGTTATGAGACAGAGGCCATGGCACTGATGGACAGGCTTTTTGCCGAAGGACATGAGACCCTTGTAATGGCCGGGGGGTCAGGCTTCTATATAGATGCCCTGTGCAACGGCCTGGATGATTTCCCTCCTGCGGACCTGCAGCTCAGGGCCGAACTGACCGGCAGGCTTGCACGGGAAGGGGTGGAGTCCCTGCGGCTTGAACTGAAAAGGCTTGACCCGGAAAGCTATGCCGCCATAGACATTGCCAACGGACAGAGGGTTGTCCGGGCTCTCGAGGTCTGTCTTATGACCGGGCGGAAGTTTTCTTCTTTCAAGACCGCATCCGGTAAAAAGCGTGATTTCCTGATAGAGAAAATAGGGCTGACACGTCCACGCGATGTGCTGTACGGCAGGATTGACAGGCGGGTGCTGCAGATGATGGATGCCGGCCTGGAAGATGAAGTGAGGTCGCTGCTTCCGTACAGGGAATATGCCGCCCTTCAGACAGTAGGGTACAAGGAGATATTCGCATATCTGGACCATTGTGCCGGGAAGGAATACAAGGCCCCGGTTTCCGGTCAGCATAAAAATGACGGCCCTGTCACCACTTTGGACAGAGCCGTGGAACTGATTCAGCGGAATACACGTCATTACGCCAAGCGCCAGATGTCCTACTGGCGCAGGGACAAGGACATCAGATGGATTTCGGTCTGATCTCCTGCGGTTATTCTGCGAACAATCCTATGATGTTGAGTATCACTTTGCTGGCTTTTTCCATGCTTTCGAGAGGGACATATTCCAATTTCCCGTGGAAGTTGTGTCCGCCGGCGAAGATGTTTGGGCAAGGCAGACCCATGAAAGACAGGTTGGCCCCGTCTGTGCCGCCCCGGATAGGCTGGATATGAGGCTTTATGCCTTCCATCTCCATGGCCTTGACTGCCTTTTCGATGATATGATAGTGGGGTTCCACCTCTTTTCTCATGTTGTAGTACTGGTGCCTTATCTGCACGGATGCCGTGCCTTCGCCGTATTTCGCGTTGATGAAATCGACGCACTGCTGCAGCACTTTTTTCTTTTTCTCATACAGGTCCATGTCATGGTCCCTTATTATATATGAGAATTCCGCTTCCTCTACAGTACCGTTGAAACCGGTTATATGGAAGAAGCCGTCGTATCCGTCAGTGAATTCCGGTCTCTGCTCTACCGGAAGGAGGCTGTTCAGTTCCATGCCGATCAGTATGGCGTTCAGCATTTTGCCTTTGGCATACCCCGGGTGTATGTTTCTGCCCTGGATATGGACTGCAGCGGCGGCTGCATTGAAGTTCTCGTATTCAAGCTCTCCGATGGCTCCGCCGTCCATTGTGTAGGCATATTGCGCTCCGAATTTCTTTACGTCGAACTTGACCACTCCCCGGCCGATTTCCTCGTCAGGCGTGAATCCGACCTTTATATCCCCGTGCTTGAATTCCGGGTGCTCGACGACATACTGTACCGCACTCATGATTTCCGCTACGCCGGCCTTGTCGTCAGCCCCCAGCAGTGTGGTGCCGTCAGTGGTGATGATTGTCTGTCCGCGGTAGTCTGCAAGTTCCGGAAAGTCGCTTACTTTCAGGGAAAGTCCGGAAGCCTTGTCCAGAAGGATGTCCTTCCCGTCATAATTCTTTATGATCTGCGGTCTGATGTCTTTTCCGGAAGCGTCCGGAGATGTATCCACATGGGCAATGAATCCTACTGCTGGGACCTCTTTCCCGCAGTTCGACGGAATGCTTGCCATGACATAGCCGTATTCGTCCAGTGTAGCTTCTACTCCCATTGCAGAAAGCTCTTCTTTAAGCATCTTCAGCAGATCGAGCTGCTTCTTGCAGCTGGGCTGGGTGTCTGATTCGGGATCGGACTGCGTGTCGACCGACACGTATCTCAGAAATCTTTCAAGTATCTTTTCCATTTGTAACTGTGTTGAATTGTTTACAGGTTTGTCCGGCACTGCGGCTCACATCAGTATCAGGCTGATTCCCATTATCGCCATTCCTGCCACTACACCCGCAATCGCGACATGGTGTTTCCCGTATTTTTCCGCGGTCGGAAGCAGTTCATCCAGCGATATGTAGATCATGATGCCGGCTACTGCCGCCAGTATCAGAGGAAAAGCCGTTCCTTCTCCTGAAAACTCTACTCCGAAAAGTGCTGTAACTGCGTAGCAGAGAGCGGCTCCGACAGGCTCTGTGAGGCCGGACAGGGTGGCATACAGTGCAGCCTTTCCCTTACTTTTCGTTGCATAATATATAGGTATGGCAACGGCAATCCCTTCAGGAATATTGTGTATAGCCACAGCGAAAGTGATTCCTGCTCCCATCTGTGAACCGCTCAGGGCGCTGATGAATGTGGCCATGCCTTCAGGAAAATTATGGATGGCGATGGCCAGCGCGGACATTATCCCCAGTTTCTTGAGCGCCTGATGGTCTGCGGACTTTTCCGAAGCAGAGATCATTTCAGTGGCCGCGGTACTGGAATCGAGTGAAAGGCCTGAAGCTTCGTGCGGATTTTCATATTCGGGAATGAGGAAGTCGATCAGGAAAATGATCCCCATTCCGGCGAAGAACGACACCAGTACAAGCGCTTTCCCGTTGATTCCGGAATATGCCGCTCCCTGTATGGCCGTCTGGGCTTCAGGATACAGCTCTGCCAGCGAGATGAATATCATCACTCCGGCAGAAAGTCCCAATGCCCCGGCCAGGAAGTTGCTGCTGATCCTTTTGCCTAAAATTATCAGCAACCCTCCGAGGCCGGTGGCGGCACCGGCGAGCAGAGTCAGGAGAAGGGCCTGCAGAATGTCGTTCATGATTGGATGCTATTCCGTTTTCTCAGCTTTCAAGGCTGAATATATAATGTATGCTATTATGGCAACATAAGGTATTATGGCGACAGGCTCTGTCCATGGAGACGGTTCCATGAATGCATCGACCTTGGCGAATCTGAGGATTGCGCTGACCACTCCCATCAAGGCGCCTCCGGCTATGAAACCGGAAGCTATCAGCGTACCTTTTTCCTGACGTGCATTATTGAGTTCCTTGTTTTTGCTGCGTGTGCTGACGAACCATGATATGGCTCCGCCGACGAGCATCGGAAGGTTGAGGTCGATAGGAATGAACATGCCCAGGGCGAACGCCAGTGCCGGTACTTTGAAAACAGTCAGTACGATGGCAATCAGTGCGCCTATTCCATACATGAGCCATGGGGCCCCTCCTCCGTTCATCATCGGTTCGATTACGGCGGCCATTGCATTGGCCTGAGGCGCAACCAGTGCATTTTCGCCGGTGAATCCGTAAGTCTTGTTGAGTACGAGCATAACCCCGCCTACAGTAGCGGCGGCTACCAGAGTGCCGAGGAATTTCCATGTCTCCTGATTTTTAGGAGTCGTGCCGATCCAGTAACCGATCTTCAGGTCAGTGATGAAAGCTCCCGCTACTGAAAGTGCCGTGCACACCACCCCGCCGATGATAAGGGCGGCTGTCATTCCAGCAGTTCCGTTAAGCCCTGCCGCTACCATTACAAGAGATGCCAGGATAAGGGTCATGAGGGTCATTCCGCTGACAGGGTTGGAGCCTACTATTGCGATAGCGTTGGCAGCCACTGTCGTGAAAAGGAACGCGATTATGCCTACTACAAGCAGACCGATGACGGCGTGCCAGATGTTGTCTACTACTCCGAATGCGAAGAATATGAGGATGGCCAGCAGTGTAAGGACGAGTCCTATGATGATGATCTTCATTGATATGTCGCGCTGTGTCCTGACAGTTTCGGCTTCAGCATCGGTTTTTTTGCGCCTGAATTCTCCTGCTGCAAGTCCGAGGGCCGATTTGATTACCCCGAAGGACTTGATTATTCCGATGATTCCGGCGGTAGCGATGCCTCCTATGCCGATGTGGCGGGCATAGTCGGAGAAAATCTGTTCTGCGGACATTTCCCCGATAGTGGCAGTCACGCCGGTATTCATCAGATCGATCGTCTGTCCTCCCCAGATAAGGTTCATAAGAGGAATTATTACCAGCCATACCAGAAAGCTGCCGCAACATATGATGAATGCATATTTGAGCCCTACTATATATCCCAGGCCGAGTACGGCGGCACCGGTATTGAGTTTCAGCACCACCTTGGCCTTTTCTGCAACGGCCTCTCCGAAAGGCAGGATCCTTGTCGTGAGGGTTTCGCCCCAGAGACCGAATGTGGAAATTATAAAGTCATAGAGTCCGCCGATGAGTCCGCTCACAAGCAGGGTCTTGGCTCCTTTGCCCCCGCTTTCCCCGCTGACCAGCACCTGTGTGGTGGCGGTAGCTTCAGGGAAAGGGTATTTCCCGTGCATTTCCTTGACGAAATATTTTCTGAACGGAATCAGGAACAGGATTCCGAGGACTCCTCCGAGAAGGGATGAGAAGAATACCTTGGTGAAATTTACGGTCAGTTCAGGGTATTTGTCCTGTAATATATACAGTGCGGGAAGTGTAAATATCGCTCCGGCGACAATTCCTCCCGAACAGGATCCGATGGACTGGATAATGACATTCTGTCCCAATGCGTTTTTCTTTCCCATAGCATTCGAAACACCGACAGCGATGATGGCAATAGGTATTGCAGCTTCGAATACCTGTCCTACTTTCAGTCCGAGGAAAGCGGCGGCTGCCGAAAAGATGATGGTCATCAGAAGTCCCATGCCGACAGAGTACGGGGTCACTTCCGGCCAGGTCTTTTCAGGGGAGAGCAGCGGTCTGTATTCCTCTCCTTTCTTGAGTTCCCTGTGTGCATTTTCAGGTAGGCTCGTCTTTTTCTTTTCTTCCATTTTTATCAGATTTTATCCGTGTCGGTCCAGGACCGATATTATCAATCGGCAAATTTAGAATCTGTTTGATTCTTTTCAAACAATCTTCCCTAAAATATCCAGGACAAAAGTACATGAAAAACCTGAAATTTTTATAAAAACAACAATCGGATGTGAATCAACGCATTAATAAAAACGCGAGAAAATTTTTCGAAAAAAAGTGAAAAAATATTGCAGAAAAATTTGGAGGTAATGAAAAAGTCCGTATCTTTGCAGCCCGTTTGAGAAAAAACGGTATGAAAACCCCTCGGGGTGACAGATCATTGACAATATTGAGAGATAAACGAACGAGGTAAAGAAAACGAAGCAAAGAGATTGGTCTAAGTAGAACAATTTCACAGGCAAAGACGAAAGTCATTGATTCACAGAAGAAAGAACAAATGGCGGACGGGGGATGCCTAGGCTTCCGGCGGCGAAGAAGGACGCGGCAAGCTGCGAAAATGTGCGGGGACCTGCAAGCATGGATTGATCCGCACGTGTCCGAATGGGGCAACCCGGCGGGTTGAAGGCCCGTCACACCGATAAGGTGGGCGAACCCGGGGAACTGAAACATCTCAGTACCCGGAGGAAAAGAAAGAAAAATCGATTTCCTGAGTAGTGGCGAGCGAAAGGGGAATAGCCCAAACCGGCGATGTTACGGCATAGTCGGGGTAGTAGGGCTCCTCATGAGGTATCATTCAAAGAACCGGAACGGTCTGGAAAGGTCGGACACAGAGGGTGACATTCCCGTACGGGTAATTTGAGTGTTAAGAGAGGAGTACCTGAGTAGGGCGGGACACGAGGAATCCTGTCCGAAACCGCGGGGACCATCCCGCAAGGCTAAATACGACCGGAAGACCGATAGTGGACCAGTACCGTGAGGGAAAGGTGGGAAGCACCCCGAGCAGGGGAGTGAAATAGAACCTGAAACCGTCCGTCAGCAAGCGGTGGGAGCAGCGATGCGACCGCGTGCCTTTTGCATAATGAGCCTACGAGTTCGTCCGTGCCGGCGAGGTTAATCCATTAAGTGGAGGAGCCGGAGCGATAGCGAGTCTGAACAGGGCGTTCAGTCGGCACGGCGAGACGCGAAACCTAGTGATCTACCCTTGGCCAGGCTGAAGGTGCCGTAACAGGCGCTGGAGGGCCGGACCGGTTTACGTTGAAAAGTGCTCGGATGAGCTGAGGGTAGGGGTGAAAGGCTAATCAAACTGGGAGATAGCTCGTACTCCCCGAAATGCCTTTAGGGGCAGCCTCGAGACAGCTTCACGGAGGTAGAGCTACTGATAGGATGAGAGGGCTTCGCCGCCTGTCGATTCCTGACAAACTCCGAATGCCGTGAAGTGATTCTCGGGAGTGAGTCGCCGGGTGCTAATGTCCGGTGGCGAGAGGGAAAGAGCCCAGACCAGCGTCCAAGGGCCTAAAGACCGTGCTAAGTTGACAGAACGAGGTGACATCGCAGAGACAGCTAGGATGTTAGCTTGGAAGCAGCTATTCATTTAAAGAGTGCGTAACAGCTCACTAGTCGAGCGATGACGCGTGGATGATGAACGGGCATCAAGCACGGCCCCGAAGACCTGGGATCATCGGAAGATGATCGGTAGGGGAGCATTGGCGTCGGCAGAGAAGGACAACCGGGAGGCTGTCTGGAGCGGCGCGAAAAGAAAATGTAGGCATGAGTAACGACAACGCGCGAGAGAAACGCGCGCACCGAAAGCCCAAGGATTCCTGAACAACGCTAAGCGGATCAGGGTAAGTCGGGACCTAACGGGCACCCGAAAGGGGCACCGGATGGCTATGCGGTTAATATTCCGCAACCCGCCATACAGGCCAGAAGAGACCCGGGAGTGACACTGCCGCCTTCTGACGGAACAGGAGGTTGAAGGGGGGTAGGGAGACTGAGCCCCGACAGTACCGAGAGTCTACGGACGATCGGACAGAGCAGGTAATCAGACCGGCAAGAAAATCGGCATGGCGATAAGCGTATGGCGGCCCGTACCGTAAACCGACACAGGTGGGCGAGGAGAGAATCCTCAGGTGCTCGAGTGAATCACGGCCAAGGAACTAGGCAAATTGACCCCGTAACTTCGGGATAAGGGGACCCTGCAGTAATGTAGGGCGCAGAGAAATGGCCCAGGCGACTGTTTACCAAAAACACATGGCTATGCGAAATCGGAAGATGACGAATATGGCCTGACACCTGCCCGGTGCCGGAAGGTTAAGAGGGGGTC
>JADIMH010000039.1 GCA_017694885.1 Candidatus Cryptobacteroides faecipullorum
ATGTGCTCCAGCGAGGCGACAGCCTTTACCATCTTGTCCAGACGGGAGTAGAATTCTTCTTCTGTCTGAGGAAGGTTTCCGTATCCCCAGGAATGTTTCCTTTCCTCAGGGCTCATCCATCCGATGCCTCCGAACTCGTCCAGGATATACGGCTGTCCGCCGTATACTGCCAGGAACTCTTTTTCATATGAATGGCGGTAAGGTTCCCGGCCTTCAGTCAGAGCCAGCTGTTCCTTGAGTTTGTCGCCGTCCTGTTCATAATTATGTACGCTCCAGATGTCGGTCATCACATGGTCATCCCCGCTGGCGTCGTTTATAGGGCGGGTCGGGTCGGCTGCCTTTGTCTCGGCATATATGTCGCGCACGAAACGCGGATATGTCCCGTCCTGGCTGTCCCATGTCTCGTTGAAAGGCGTCCATGTGACCAGAGACGGATGGTTGCGGTCGCGGACCACGATCTCCAGCCATTCACTCAGAAAATTGCGGGCTGCGATTTCATTGTTCACGTTCATCCCGTAGCTCGGGCCTTCTCCCCAGGTGAGATATCCGAGCCTGTCGGCCCAATAGAAATACCTCTCCTCGAATACTTTCTGGTGCAGACGGGCTCCGTTGAACCCGGCAGCCTTGGCAAGTTCTATGTCATGCCTGAGAGCCTCGTCCGAAGGGGCTGTCCATATTCCGTCAGGGTAGAAACCCTGGTCCAGGACCAGACGCTGGAAGTATTCCCTGTTGTTCAAGTACACTTTCCCGTCCGAAATGTGGATTTTCCTCATCCCAGCATATGACTTCACATGATCGAGGACGTTTCCTCCGGCATCTTTTACATGGAAATCCACGTCATACAGGAACGGGTCTTCCGGAGACCACAGTTTCATTTTCTTCAGAGGGAGTACGATGCAGGCGTGGTTGGAGCATGGCACGGACTTCCGAGCTACTGTCTTTCCGTTGTCCTTTACAGACACTTCCAGCGTACAGTCCGACTCTGAATAAAACTCCGGCATGACCATCAGCTGGCACTGGTCTATATCCGGACGCATGGTCACTCTTTTGAGCCCGTGTCTGTCCACGGCTTCCATCCATACGGTCTGCCAGATACCGGTAGTGCGGGTGTAGAAGCATCCGGCGGAATTGAATGTGCTGCACTGTTTTCCTACGGATTGTTCTCCGGAACGCTGGTTGTCCTCGACCCTGATGACCAGATTATGTATCTTTCCCGCTTCGACATGGCCCGAAAGGTCTATGGAAAAGGATGAAGAGCCCCCGTAGTGTCTCCCGGCGAGAATCCCGTCGATGAAAATCTCTGCCGCGTAGTCGACAGCTCCGAAATTCAGATAGATATTCTTTCCGTTCCACTCTTCAGGGATGCTGATGTCCCTGCGGTACCATACGCAGTTGATAAAATCGGTGTGCCCAATGCCGGACAGTTCGCTCTCAGGGCAGAAAGGCACGGTAATTTCCTGACTGAGGCTTCCTGCCTTGAAAAGTTCCCGGTCCATACCGGATTTTCCGAAATCGAATTCGAAATCCCATGTCCCGTTGAGGTTGATCCATTCCTGTCTCTCGAACTGCGGCCTCGGGTATTCCGCCCGTGGCAGTTCTTCTGCTGATGCATATGCCAATGTAAAAATTGCAGCGGCCGCTGCTATGGTTCTTTTCAATGTATTCATCAGTTGTATTGCAGTTTAATATTCTGATGTCCGGCTTGTGTCTTCTGCCGGTCCGTAACCTATTCCGTTGGCATCCCATACTTCCAGCAGACCGTGCAGGTTTTCCATGAATATGCCGTAGTCCTTGTTGTTGGATTCCGTCCACCCGGCTTCCGCTATGGCGGCTATGCGCGGGAATGCCTGATAGAACATTTTCTCGTCAGTCCGGATCCATTCTGTCCATAGCTGTGCCCCGCATCCGATGATCTTGCTGTGAAGGCCTTCCGGAAGGTCTGCCGGTATAGGGTCGAAATTGTATGAATTCTCTAATGGCAGCCTGTTATAGTCATAGTCGAGGTAGGAGCACATGTTGTAGGAATTTACTATGTCGTATCCTCTTTCGGCAGCATCCTTGATCTGGGAGATGTCCCCCATCCAGAACTGAATGATCGTTCCTTCCTTGAGCTGTCCGCCGCTGTCTGCCACTCCGATCACTTTCTCGTGAGGGTTGCGTCCGATGTCGCTCCACCCCATCATCCTTCTGCCTTTTGAAGCGATGTAGTCTGACATTCTATTCGTGAAATCGAGCTGGACATCCGAGAGAGTCTTGATATTGTGTTCTTTCATGTATTTCCTGATTGCAGGAGAGTCTTTCCAGACATCGAAAGTAGCCTCGTCTCCTCCGATGTGTATTACCGGGCTTGGAAACAGATCCATTACCTCGTCAAGGACATCGTGAAGGAATGCTATGACTTTCGGATCCGTTACATTCAACATATCGACTGCTTCAGCACTGAAATAGCATGGCACCTTGATCTGCTTTCCGACTGTGCCGAGCCATGGGTATGAGGCAATGGCCGCACTCGAGTGTCCGGGCATTTCGATTTCAGGCATCACCGTTATATGCCGTTCCTTTGCATAGGCCAGCACTTCTTTTATCTGTTCCTGGGAATAGAATCCTCCGTGCGGGTTCGGGTCGTACTCCTTGCCTCTCCATTCCAGCTGGGTGGAATCTCTCTTGCTTCCGACTTCCGTAAGCAGGGGATATTTCTTGATTTCGATTCTCCAGCCCGGGTCATCTGTCAGATGCCAGTGGAATATATTCATTTTCAGCCTGGCCATTTCATCAAGAAAGATTTTCACGTTTTTCATTCCTCTGAAATTACGGGCGTCATCCAGCAGAAAGGATCTCCACTGGAAGGCCGGCCAGTCGTTTATTTCCCCGTTTCTCACGGCAAGGACAGAAGCCGTGGTATCGTTTATTATCATCTGGCGCAATGACTGTATTCCGTAGAAAATACCCTTTGCGTCCGCTGCAGAGATTTCAATGTTCCCATCCGTTATGATTCTGTACTGGCCGGGAATGCTGTCTAAGGCCGAGTCTTTTTTCAGTATGATTCTTCCGGATTCTTTTCCTGCTTTAAGGATTGCGGAGACATCATTGTCTTCAGCAAGGTAATCCTTCAGCATTGAAGCCTCCGATGCGAACTCGTCCGGAAAAGCGACCGATACTTTTTCCGGAATTACGGTCGAGCCTTCAGTATAAGCCATTTCCTGCGGACGGGGAATGATCCTGTATCCGGTATTCGCGGCAAGATCCGATTCGGCCGGATGGCAGGAAGCAGCCAGCGCGCAGGCCAGTAAAGTGGCCAGGATTGGTGTTGGTGTATGGTTTTTCATATTATCATTTGAGATTATTGGTTACTTACCGGGAACTCGGCTATCCGCAATGTCGTACATCCATAGGGAATAAGCTCTATGGTTTCTTCTTCTTCGAGGTTGCCGTGCATTCTGGCAAAATATGCTACAGGACCTGCATTCCCGTTTGCTTCTTTCCAGTTTTTTATTCTTCTGGCTTTGGCTTTTATAGTTACAGGTGCGTTTTCCGTATTCCACGGATAGTCCGGGACGACATCCGCATTTTCTATTGAAAAAGTTTCCGCAATCCTTTCTTCTGTCAGACTGGCATTTTCGAAAGCATAATTCCATGGAGTGTCTGAGGTTACTTCGTAGTACCAGTCTCCGAAACCGCGTTGGTCCGGTCCGAATTCCTTTCTTGTCCAGGTCTCCTCCATTTTCAGGGCATATATGAGCGGACCGCGTTCTACGACTGCGCCTTCATCGTACCATCGGCTGATTGTTATTTCCATCGGGAACTTTACTGTGAGGATGTCTCCGGCTTTCCAAGTACGTTCTATTTTCATGACTTCTCCTGCAACTGCATCGGCAGGGACGGCTTTTCCGTTCAACTCTATTTCAGGATTCCTGCACCATGACGGAATCCGTACATGGAAAGGGAAGAAAGCCTCCCGTGTCTTTTTGTCAGGGAATGAAAAATGGAATCCGATGGTCCCGTCGAACGGATATTCCGTTATTTCCCTGATACTTACTTCGGTGCCGTCAGCAACTTTTCCCCTTACTTCCGAAGGGGCGAATATCAGAGCGGCGATACCGTTGTCTTCTGTGGCGAACCACAGGTGTTGCACCAGTTTGGGCCAGCCTTGGTGCATGTTTGCCGAGCAGCAGGAGTATCCCGTGAACGGGCCGATCAGCAGGGGAGTGTCTTCATACGGGGAGACGAAGTCGCGCCACTGTTTTGTAATGCTTATCTGGTTTATCTGTGAATAATACTGTCTGGCAGAGAAGTCATCGCTTATCTGGGCAGGGAGTACGTTGTAGGCTATACGCTCCAGGTGGTCAGCCCATTTCATGTCACCTGTTATTTCGATTATTTCTTCAAGCGAGAACATCATCTCTACTGCAGTACAAAGTTCGGATCCTGCTGTAGGGCGTCCGAAACGGAGCATTTCATCTCCTCCCCACAGTCCTGTAGGCAGGCCGGTGCTATGCCGTATTTTATCCATTGCCTTATAAACAGCATGAAGATGATCAGGGTTTCCTGACTGCCGGTACCAGACAACGGGTTCTTTAAAGCCCATTGCCAGATTTACACAGTGGAAAGAATGCTGGCGTGCCACATCACCTGAATGCAGGAAATTTCCGCTCCAGTCGAAAGTCTGTCCGTGTATCATTTCCGCCAAATCAAGAAGGAAACTCTCGCCTGTAATGTCATACAGCCAGTGTACCATCATAAGGTTGTCTCCTCCGCGCTCTTGTGCCCATGAGCTCCAGTGTCCGAGCGGAGTGTCGGAAAGATGTTCGAACTGATAGCGGAAGTACCGTGTCATGAAGTCTATGACACGTCTGTCACCTGTCGCAGAGTAGTGTTGCTGCAGAACTTTAAGCATTACCATTTTCGGCCACCAGTCATGAGTAAGCGTCCGCTGCATACCGTCTTTGTCCGGTCGGTCTTTATCTGGTCCGAAGTAACCGTCTTCCTTCTGGGAAGCCAGAGTCCACTCGATCCATGGCCGCACTTTCCCGATCATCTCTTTATCATCCAGTATGTAAGCAAGAGGCAGCAGCCCGTCTATCCAGTACGGTCCTCTTTCCCATGCGTCTCCTTCTCCTCCAAGCCAGGCGCTGCCGGCTCCCATGATATTGGAGGACAGACTGTCCATATGGCCGGTCATGCCGTTTCGTGCGCGTATAAGCTGTTCTCTCATCCATCCTTCAGGACGTATACTTCCGAGCGGAAGTTCTGTATAGTGCTTTCCGGCCAGCGGAAGTCTGTTGTCCTGACCCGACTCTGTGACTTGCCCTCTATAATCTTGAGCCGGCAGGTGTGCCTGCCCTGCCGGAATCAAGATCATAACGCACAAAACAGAATAAAACAGTTTGTTCATGCGTGGGGACTACAGTTTTTAGTAACCTGGGTTCTGGGCAATAGCATTGCCGCTGTCAACAATGGCCTGGGTCGGGATAGGGTAGAGTTCATACTCTTTCTTTCCGATATAGGCGGTTTCACCGTAGAAATTGCATTTCTCTTTCATCTTTTCATCCCAGAGATCATTCCTGAGAAGGTCAAGCCTGCGGAAGTCGTTCTCCCACCACAGTTCATGGGCCCTTTCTTCAAGGAGTTTTTCCATAAATGTTTCCGTATCCGGGACATCCGCCATTTCATATGCTTCCAGGCCGGCTCTTGTCCTGACGCGGTTCATCAGCTCCAGGGCCTCCTGGGTAGGACCGTCCTGCTTTACTATTGCCTCGGCAAGCAGGGTGATGGCATCCGCATACCTGTAGACTATCCAGTCTATGTCGCTGTCATAGCCTGTCGTGTTAGGGTCGACTTCGTATTTTACAGCGGCCGGCCCCCAGTACAGCTGGTGGCTTGAGTCACCGTTCTGATAGTCGTTCGCATAGCTGTGGTCCTCACCGCTGGTGCCAATATATTCGGCAATTACCATTCCGTCTGTGATTCTCTGGTCTCCTTCTTCAAAACTGTGGTAGAAAGGCCAGGTAAGGGCATTGCCGTTCCATTTCTGGCAGGCTGCCACTCCGCAGTCGTAGTCGAAAGGCAGACTGTTCGATACGAAGACTCCAGTCCCGTCGATAATGCCTCGCTCTGCTACACATGACCATATGGTTTCCTTGTTGCCTTCTCCGGCAAGAGTGAACAGGTCCCTGTATTTCGGAATGATTTCAAGCCCGTATTTCGGGTCCATGAGTTCCCGGCCTTCGGCCTCGGCCTTTTCCCAGTCTCTTTTCTGCATATAGTATCGCAGGAGTATCATATGTCCGAGGGCCTGTGTGAACCGTCCGTAATCAGGATCGCCGTAGGAATATATCGGATCGAGATCCGGAATTGCTTCGGTCAGGTTGGATACGATGTATTCATCCATTTCTTCGTCTGTCGCTCTCGGGTATTCCTTGTCATCAAGAGGATTGTTCAGGGCTTCTACCGGAATGAGAGGTATGTTGCCGTAGACTGTCCACAACTGGAAGGCGAGCCATCCCTGCGCGAGTTTCATTTCCGCTATCTGGCGAGCCCTGATTTTCGCGTCCGTATAGTGGAGGTATCCCAACATGTCTTCTACCTGTTTGAACAGCGAGAGTTTTGTGTAAGTCGCGTTCCAGAGCTGGTTCAGAGGATACATGTCTATACGGAAATTTCCCCATGTAAAAGGATGCCACTGTCCGGCCTTTGATATGACTATGTCGCATGCGCCTATATAGGATGTCGATACGTCGTCTGCAAAAATACCGGACCATCCGGCCATGCGGAAGACTTCGTATGCACTTCCGGTGACGAGCATGTCAGCATCCGTCTCGGTTTTCGGGAATACGGTGTCGTTTACGCTGTTATAATCTTCCGACTCGAGTTCGCAACTGCCCAATGCCGCAGTACAGCACAGCAGAACGGTTGATTTTAAAAAGAGTTCAATATGTTTCTTCATGATAATATTCTGTTTAGAATGTTATGTCTAAGCCAATGTTAAAGCTTCTTACGTTAGGATAGTCATAGGATCCGCCGCTACCGGTTTCAGGATCAAGGCCATGCCATCCGTTGGTCGTTATGCAGAACGGGTTGTTGACTTCAGCATAGACGCGGATTCTGTCGAGGATGTTCTTCGGCACAGGGATGGTATATCCGAGTGTGATGTTACGACAGCGGATCCAAGTCATTTTCTTCAGGTAGAAGTCTCCGGATCCATAAGAGGAACCTCCGAAAGGTGAAGGGTATTTTCCGTCCTGGTTGTCATGTCTCCATGTGTCCCAGAAACTTACAGGAACGGCACCGTACGAGGTGAATCCTCCTCCTCCTGAAGCCCAGTTGTCATAGTAGCTTCCCCAGTTCGTTACACCTACCTGACCGTAGAAATAGAAATTCAGGTCGAAGCCTTTATAGCGCAGGGTATTGTTGAATCCGAACATGAAATCAGGGTCGCTGGAACCGAGGAATACCATATCATTGTCATCCAGTTTGCCGTCATTGTTCTGGTCAATGAGCTTTATCTGTCCCGGCAGCAGTCCAGGCTGGTGTGCAGGGACCTCCTCTCCGGCCTGAAGCAGGCCGTCGCTGATATATGAGTATACGCTTCGGATCGGATGGTCAGCCTTCTCGTATATTCTCGGATCCCAGGTCGGGTCTCTTTCAAGCCAGCGGTCGCGGTAGAACGAGATAGTCAGGTCGCTGGTCCACTCGAAGTCGCGGTTGGTGATATTCACGGTGTTGAGTGTGAGTTCAAAACCCTGGCTCTGTGTCTTTCCTATATTTGCGGCCATGCTTCTTACGTAGCTGTATGATGGAAGAGGACGCCATGCGAGCAGGTCGGAAATCTGTCTGTAGAAGTATTCTGCGGTAAGTCTTACCCTGTTTCTGAACAGTCCCAGATCGAGACCGACATTGGTCTCGGTAGTGGTCTCCCAGGTAATTTTCTTGTTACCTATCTGGCTTGGCCATGCCCCTTTGTTTCCTACTCCTCCGATTACATCAGTAAACCCGTCGGAAATGCCGTATAGGTTCTGTACTCTGGTACCTATGTTTGAGTTACCTGTCTGTCCCCAGCTGGCACGCAGTTTTCCGTCAGATATCCACCTTACGTTTTCCATGAACGGTTCATCGCTGAACCTCCATCCTAAAGAAACGGAAGGGAAGAATCCCCAGCGGTAGTCAGGATCGAAGTTCGATGCCCCGTCGGCGCGTACTGTGGCAGTGAGGAGGTATCTTCCTTTAAAGGAGTAGTTCACCCTTGCAAAAATTGATTCCAGCGCATTCTTGTTGGCATTCGAGCCTATATCGGGATTGCCGTATGCGCCTGCTCCCAGATTGTTATAAAGGAGTGCATCGGAGAAGAAGTCCTGGGTTCCGGCCCAGACAGCTTCATAATTGAACTGCTGGTAAGAGAATCCTGCAAGGACGTTGAGGTTGTGATGTCCGAAGTCTCCGTTATAATTGGCGGTCAGATCCATAAGATAGTCGTTCTTGTCATCCTGACCTATCTGTGCCTTGCCGTTGACATCGGCGCCGAATTTCGTGGTGGTAGGCAGATAGAACCTGCGCTTCTGGTACTGTCTGTCTATACCGAAGTTCGCCTTTATGGCGAGACCTTTTACCGGTTCTACCTGTACGTATGCCTGAAGCAGTGCACGGTCCTTGGTTGTTTTGTCCGTGATTTCAAGGAGAGATACAGGGTTCGGGTTGGTTGTCTGTACCGGGTTGGACGCATAGTCGCCGTTCTCGTCATATACTGGAATCAAAGGGCTCCAGGTGACTGCCAGACCGATTATACCTTTGTCCTGATCGGTTTCGCTGCCGAGAGGTACGTTGTCGTATGAGTTTCTTGAAAGGTTGAATGTCACGCCGGCCTTTACATATTTGCCGATCTGCTGGTCAAGATTGATCCTCGCTGTCAGACGTTCGGCGTCATTGTTCTTTATGATACCGTTCTGTCTCATATAGCTCAGAGAGGCCAGATATTTGGTCTTTTCCGTACCGCCGGATACGGAAACATTATGGTTCTGCATTATACCGGTGCGGGTAATTTCCTTCAGCCAGTCTGTATCTGCCGGTGTATTCGCGATGTCTTCCGGAGAATACGGGAATGTGAATACATCGGATGGTGTTTCGCTTGATCCCTGCAGATATCCTTCATAGACTCCGAGAGCATTGTTTCTCAGGTATGTCTCATAAGCCATGGCATTTGCACCTTTCATATAATCTGCCCCGGTGATCATTTCGTATCCCTGAGCCATGGTCTGGATCGAGACATTGCCGGAGTACTGGACACGCGCTTTGCCTGTTTCTCCTCTTTTTGTCGTTATGAGAATGACGCCGTGGCCTGCCTTGGCTCCGTAGATGGCGGTTGCACTCGCATCTTTCAGGACTTCGATGGATTCGATATCGTTAGGGTTGAGGAAGGAGAGTATATTGTCCGTAGTTCCGTTTACATATGCTGTACCTGATCCGAGGTTTCCGCTGTCGTTTACAGGCATGCCGTCAACGATGAAGAGCGGATCGTTTCCGGCTCCGGTGGATGCTTCACCGCGGATACGGATGCTGACACCTCCACCAGGCTGCGCACTGACCTGATTGACATAAAGACCGGCCGCCTTACCGGCAAGCATGTGGCTGACACTGTTTACCGAGTTTACAGGCTCATCGTCCATTGACACCGAAGATATAGAGCCTGTAAGGTCTTTCCTTTTCTGTGTGCCGTAGCCTACGACGACCACTTCATCCAGAGTCTCACGGTCTTCCCTGAGCGTTACGTTAAGCTTCTGTCTTCCGTTCAGCTTTATGCTTTGGGTGACGAAACCGAGGAATGAAATCTCCACTGTAGCGCCTGGAGATACAACGAGAGAATAGCCTCCGTTGTTGTCTGACATGGTACCTTTGCCGGTATCCTTGTTTACGATATAGGCTCCGACGATAGGTTCTCCATTACTGTCTATAATCGTTCCTCGCAGGTTATAGGTCCCGGATTCTGATGATGTGGAGCCGGCAGGACGCGGGGAGAGGATTATTTGCCTGTCTTCAATTCTGTAGACGATATTCGTTCCGGCAAACAGTTGGTCCAGAACCTGTGTAAGCGGCTTGTTATCAGCCGAAACATCTACTCTTTTGCTCAAGTCGAGAGACTTGTCCGCAATGAGGAAGTTGTAACCGCTCTGATCCTCTATCCTGTCAAGGGCTCTTTCGATTGAGGTGTTGTTGAGGCTGAGCGATACAGACGGTTGGGCAAATGCCGCCGTTGAAGCGATAAACAGCATTGCCGCCGTTGCTATTGTATGGAACAATTTCATACGAATACGTGTTAAATGTTTAATAATAAGGGTCGGTCAGACAGCGAAATCATCGCTTTTCCAGCCAGACTTCTATTTTCTGTCTTTCCAGCACATCTCCGTTTTGCCGCACAGGGCTATGGCTTTCATACCGTATAGGTGCAGCTATTGCCAAATATCCGAGCACCTGCTGGATGGTCTCGTCCTGGAATGTGATGCGGCAACGGTAGCGGTCGGAGAGGTTATAAGGATCGTGCAAAATGAAGTCTGTATTATATCTTCTACCTAACCGTTCAAAGACTTCTTCTATAGGGGCATTCCTGAACATTATCTTTCCATTGATCCAGGCTGTTTTTTCTTCCGTGTTGACCTGTTTGATTCTCAATGTCTTACTGTCACTGGAATATGTGCCGGACTCCCCTGGTTCAAGAATGCATTTCTCCTCTCCGCCCAGCAGTAGGGATACTGAGCCGTCTACCAATGTCGTTTCTATCTCTGTTTCATCCGGATAGGCTTCGACATTGAACTGTGTGCCATGTGCTACTACCTCCAGTCCCGTTCCGGTAATTACATTGAAAGGCCGGCGGGAATCGGTAGCCACATCGAAATATACTTCTCCGATGATTCTGACAGTCCTTTTCCCTCCTTTGAACCGGGTGGGATAGCTGAGAGAGCTTCCGGAATTGATCCAGGCCATAGTATGGTCCGGGAGTTCTACGGAGATTACCGCACCGGGTGCGGCACTCACGCTCTGCCAGCAGGTATGACCCAACCTTTCTTTCATTTCAATGTTTTTATACGCAAGCACAGTCACTGATATGAACAGCGGAAGAGCCATCGCGGCACATATGTTTAAAAGGGACCGTCTGATACTAAGGTGTTTACGATATTTTTTCGCCTTTTGTATCATTTTGTCGTATCCTTTTTTCGTATCATACCTGGACAGCTCGTCAATCTGCTTTTCCAGCAATGTTACCTTTTTGACCGCTTCCATTTCTTCCCTGCTTTCTTCTGAACATGACAGGATTTCCCGGATCAGAGAATCTTCTTCCGGAGTAGTTTGCCCGTTGCAATGCTTGAAGAAAAGGATTTCCTTGCTGTGTTCCATTCTATTGTAATTTTTTGAGTTCATGTACCAGTGATTCTTCTGCATATTTATTATATCTTTTGGCTGAGCGGACTGAAATGTCCAATATTCGGGATATTTCATCGTACGACATATTCTCGAATCTGCTCAGTTCGAAGACGAGCCGATAGGTTTCAGGAAGTTTCTCAAGTACTTTTTGCAGCATCCTTTCGAGTTCGGCTTTGGTATATATCTCGTCGGGACTGTCTGCATCGGTCTGATTTGAATTCAGGTTTTCATTCCTGTATTTCCAGAAAGAATGGCTTGACCGGATATGGTCTATGCAGAGATTGCGTACTGTGGATACCAGATAGTTCTTGATAGAGCTTCTGATGATAATCTTCTCCCTTTTTTCCCATAGCATGGCAAAAGCTTCCTGTACGATATCCTCACACTCGTTGTTGTTTTTGATGTAGTGGTTGGCGAACAGGCACAAGGGAGGGTAGTATATTTCGAAAAGTTTCCTGAATGAAACTTCATTACCGTCCAATATATACCCGAGAGAGATTTTCATAAAACATGGCTTAAGGTTTTATCTCGAATAGACTACTTCCTTTGAGGTGACATCTACCTCATAGCCGTTCGAGGCGCTCAAAGTTACAGTATAAGTTCCGGTTCTGGTGTAGGTGAAAGTAGGGTTTTCTTCTACGGAGGCTGAATTGCGGTCACTGCTCCTGTTGTCTCCAAAATCCCATCTGTAGGCTATCGCATTGGTAGACTTGTTTGTAAAAGTGGCAATCCCGTAAGCGTTGACTGTAACATCGAAATCAGCCACGGGGGCCTCCTGAATCGGGTCGGTAATAGGAGATGGTCCAGGTTCGTCCTTGTTGCATGCAGCCAGAACAGCAAGAGCCAGACCTGCTACAATGATTCTTTTCATCATTACTAAAAAATTAGTTAGGTTATTAATCAAGTGCCTGGGAAAAGAGTCCGTGGGTACCCGATATGATGTTTTGACGGCATCTTTTCCCATTAAATGAATTCGCCTAATAGACGGACACCTTTCCAAAAAGTGCCAGAAAAAATGAACTTTTTGCAGTGAACTCCCCCGGAAACCGCTTAAACCTGCCGCAATCGAAGAAAAAGGCAATTTTGCGGCAAAGTTTAATGTTTGAATGAAAGTTGCTGTTCCCCAGCGAATCATTAAAAATTATTGCACACCTGCGGTGGGTATTCTCTTGAATTGGGTGATTATCAGTGTATTACGCGTTATGCTCAATTCCAGGTGTAACATTTTCAGGCACACCTGCTGTGATGGAGATGCCTTTGAGGGCTACGGAAAGCCATTCTGCTACTGCAGGTGTGCTCCGTTATGTCCTACCTGGAAAATGCCAACCTTTGTAAGGTTCTGTTTTTTAGCTGTTTACTCATTTTGTCCAACTGCAGGTGTACCGATGCAAAACTATGAAGACGTATTCCCAAGCGGAGTAACAGCTGAATAAAAAGAGGACCAGACGGCACTACCCGCCTGGTCCTGTCGGTATTGTTCTTGTTCAGCGTCCTGACGCCGGGATCAGTCTTCGAGAGACTTGCAGATCCTGTCGTTGATCTCCCTGACTCGGTCTTCTTCCATCTTGACGACTTTGCGGTCATAGGTCATGAAGCCGTTGACTTCGACCTCAACGTCCGTCGTCTGTGTATAGACAGCGGCAGAGAATCCGCGCTCTATCAGGCCCAGAAGCTGTTCCGCGTATTTGACATATTCATCTGTCACCTCTTTCGGAGAGTTGAACTGGATATAGCCCCAGTTGCGGTCAGGCTCCCAGATGTGGCCCTTGACCACCATTCCGATTCCTCCGTATTCTCCCAGTACGGTAGCTCTCTGGGCGTCATAGAGGTACATTTCAGGTGCAGGGTAGTTGTGCAGGTCGAGGATGTCACCGCAGGTGTAGTGGTTTCCTCCGCTGGCCGGGTTCACCGGTCTGGTAGGGTCGTACCGCTTGGTCCATTCTGCGATTTCAGGGGTCTTGAACTGTCCCCATGCTTCGTTGAACGGTACCCATACTCCGATGCAAGGGTAGCTGTAGAGGCAGTCCATGATCTCTTTCCATTCTTTGCGGTAGCAGGCCTCAGACTCTGCAGAGCGTTTCAGTTCAGTGCCGTCGAAGTATTTGCGGTTCTGCCACTCCGGATTACGGTCGCCGCTCGGCATGTCCTGCCAAACGATGATTCCGAGCTTGTCGCACCATGTGTACCAGCGTGCCGGCTCTACTTTGATATGCTTGCGGATCATGTTGAACCCGAGGTCCTTTGTCTTCCGGATATCGTAGACAAGAGCTTCATCGCTCGGTGCGGTGTAGAGTCCGTCAGGCCACCATCCCTGGTCGAGAGGGCCGAACTGGAACAGAGGCTCGTTGTTGAGGTGGAGCCTTACTATACCGTGCTTGTCACGTCCTGTAGAGAATTTCCTCATCGCCGCGTAGGAAGTTACCTGGTCGACCGCTTTCCCTCCCTGATAAAGGGTTACTTTCAGGTCATAGAGGAATGGCGAGTCAGGACTCCAGAGCTTCATGTCGGCCGGCATTGTCAGCTGCACAGGCTCTCCGTTGATGCTCCTGGCTGAAGAAACCAGTGTCTTTCCGTCATATACATTGACTTCTACCATGTCTGAAGCGGTCGCCCATGCTGTTTCAGGAGCTACGGTAAGGGTCTTTGCGTCTATGTCCGGGGTGATCCTGAGGTTCTGGAAGTGTGTGCCGGAAACAGGTTCAAGCCATACTGTCTGCCATATTCCGCTAACCGGAGTGTACCATATTCCGTTCGGCTCGTTTACCTGTTTGCCCCTTGGCTGATAGCTTCTGTCTGTCGGGTCCCATACCTTTACAGTGAGCGTGTTTTCTCCTTTTTTGACCAATGCTTCAGTAATGTCGAAAGAAAACGGCGTGTATCCGCCTGTATGGCTGCCTACCTTGATTCCGTTCACCCAGACATCGGCTTTCCAGTCGACGGCTCCGAAATTGAGCAGTACGTTTTTCCCTTTCCAGTCTGCAGGAACAGTGAATGTCCTTGTATATACGAGTTCCTTGGCGTCTCCGAGTCTCTTTCCGACCCCGGAGAGAGCGGATTCGACAGCGAAAGGCACCAGAATTTCTCCGTCAGCTTCTCCGGACGGAAGTGCCTCTCCTTTGTTTATGATAGTGTATTTCCACAGCCCGTTAAGGTTCAGCCATGATTCCCTTTCCATTATAGGGCGGGGATATTCAGGGAGAACGCTGGACGGATCGAGGGTTTCACCCCACTGTGACATGATCCTGTCTCCAGCGGGAGACCATCCGTTATCGGAGGCATAGGCGCCGGCCGTCATTGTTGCACAGGCGCAGAGCGATAAAAGAAATTTGTTCATCAGTCGTGTGTTTATTAAGATTTTACAAATGGGCCATGAAGATAGGGATAATATCCGAGAGTCCCCGTTTTTTGTTTGAAAATCTTAGTTTTTCAGTATGACCATGATTTTGTCTACCGCTATGGAAGCCGGTGTTTCGGCGAGGTCTGCGATCCGGAGCGAAGCCAGCGCATCTTCAAGTTGTGCCGTTTTTCCCGTGTCTTTTCCGTTCCTGCACTCATTCCGGAGGATACGTATCTTCTCGTATGCCTGTATCCCTTCAATGAGTTTCTCGAATCTCATTGAAGAACGGTTCCCCGGATATATCAGGAATGTGTCTCCGGCAGCCCATGTCCTGAACCTTGAATCCAGAAGAGGCTCCCGTGTCCAGCTGTTGAAGGCCCAGCGCAGATATCCGTCTACGTTTTTTGCCGCCGCATACAGAGGTATCCAAGTGGCTTCGGCCAAAGGGGAGAGCGTGAAGGTGTTCGGATACCCTTCGGCACAGCAGGTGTATAGCGTGCTGATCCTGCCTTCAGACCTGCGCCGCTCCAGGACATCTTCAGGGAAGTTTTCGTTTATGGTAATGCAGTAGTCATACAGCTGGTCTTCTATTTCAGGGTGGTAGTTCCCAGCAAGCGATACCTTGAAGTCAGGGTCTGCTTTCTTTATGACATTCAGAGCTTTCTGCATCACCTCGGCAGGCCTTTCGTCCATGGCGATAGTGCATATGTCGAACCATCCTTTCTCTTTCAGGTGACTGGCGAACGCTTTAAGAAGGCATGTCCAGACTTCATCGTAGGCCTTCTCTCCCGGAGCCGAGTCCACGCTCTTTATCGTGTTGGTGGTCATGTCGAAATATTTGAATGAAAGGGACCATGGTACCATCGAATAGCAGTTTATCTGCCGGTCTATCCCGCAGCTCATCATGAATTCCACCCACATGTCGAAAACATCGAAGCAGAATGCCCAGCTTCCGTCGGCTTTCTTCATCCATGTTACCATTGATTCGAACCAGTCGTACGTCTGGCCGTTCCACGGCTTGTGGGTTATGGATGCGGTGATGACTTTCTGACCTGCAGAGGCGAGCCTCTCCATCATCGGCCGCATGGCTTCCAGATGTTCCCTGCTCCATACCGGTACCTGATAATATCTTGCGACTGCATAAGGATTCTGCCACAGGTCCAGATGGAAATGCCACTGTGACGGTTCGGGCAATACATGGCTGTCGGCAAGGATGTTCAGATCAAGCGCCCCGACAGTACGTTCCCCATCCTTGAAGATCACCTTTCCCTTATATGTTCCCGGCGCAATATCCTGCGGAATCCGGCATGAAATCCATACCGGCATGGTGTTCATGGGGGCAAGCGCTGCAGTTTTCAGGTATGGGTCAATGCAGTCGGCCACCATCGTCGAATCAAAGAGCGAACGGTCCTCCCTTGATCCGCAGTTGCCGTCCTTTCTTACCTCATCGGCCATCACATAACGCACAAACCCGGCCTCGAACTGTCCGGACGGTATGACCTGCCCTTTCGGCCCTTTGAAGTCCGATATTTCGAAGGACAATTCTTCCAGGCCGTCCCTGGACCATACTACGGCTTGAGCCGCCACCTTTTCTCCTCTCCATCCGCTGATACCTTGCAGTCTGGACAGGTTTTTCATCGGTACGGATGTCTTTGCATACCGTTCATGGGTACTGCCCCAGGAAATACGGGTCCCTTTTACGCTTTCCCATTCCTTTGCGTCCGGCTTTACGAACTGCGGCAGTTCTTCATAGCTTTCAACCGGGAACTTCTCCTGCCCGGCAAGGACAGCCGTTCCCATGAGTCCGAAGACAACGCTTAACAAAAAAGACTTTTTCATCTGTAGGATTTTTGTTTCAAATATAGGTATTAATCTATTTCACCGGTACTATCGTGAAGCAGTCTATGTCCGGAAGCCATTTGCTGTCATTCCAGAAACGGACGGTGTTGTATCCTTTGTCAAGGTTTACATGCAGGGAGATTTTCTGCATGCTGCCGGCGCTTGAATCGTCTCTGACCGGGGCAGTGTATTCTCTCCCGTTTATGCTGACCATTATATCCCCGCCGGATCCGTTGCCGCTGTCCTGTACGGCCGCATAAGATATTTCCATGATGCAACTGCCTCCGGAAGAACTGTATACGTCTTTCCATTCGATGCAGTTTTCCTTACCTGAGCCGGAACGGCTTACTGTCATCCCTCCTGACGCTGCCGGGTTTTCTTTATGGCGGATGCCCGGGAAAGCCCTGCCAATGTCGTCGAACATCGGAAGATATCCCCATTCGGCTTCATAGAGGACAGGATCCGTCCTTTTCTTCCCTTCCACTTTCAGGATTCTGGCGCTGTGTGCCGGCAATGTCATTCTAATGCAGCCTTTCACTTTCCCCAGATCCGTCCTTCTGCTCATATCCCTTACCCGGACCTTCCCGTTGAATTCGATGGCGGATAGCGGAACGGTAAATGCACATGCGGAGTCGGACGGATTGTATAGGGCAACGGCCCTGATGTTTCCTCGTTTTTCCAGAAGGTCCTTCGCCAGGACATAACCGGTGCCGTTGTTCTGCACCACGTAAGCCTGCAGTCCGAGAGGATCCTGGTTTACGGATATCAGTTCCGGGTTCGATATCAGGTCCAGTGCGGCTTGCGGTATGTACCTCAGATCGCATCCCAGTACAAGCGGAGAACTCATGATGCACCACATGCCGAAATGAGCCTCTTCTTCCGTATATGTCAGTGTTTCTCCTCCTATAGGGGCTGTCCTGTCGGCGAATCCGATTACGAGAATGTCCATGTCGTTGAAATGCCCGTCGGAAGCGAAGGCCGAAAGATACAGGTTTTTCCTGATGATGGATGCTATTGACGACCATCGCTGCCTGATGTCCCCGCTGATGCGCCACGAGTCTCCGGCCCCGGATGCCCATGTCCCCGGGAACGCCCACCGGCAGATGTTTATCCGTATGCTGTCTTTCCGTGCATATCTGTGGATATTCCTGTATATTTCACTATACCGTTGTTCCTCATCGAGCCCGAGTTTCTGTGCTCCGCAATAGTCGATCTTGATGTAGTCGAAATCCCATTTGTTGAAATACAGGTCTATATCCTGCCTGTCATGTCCGAACATCCCTCCTGTCTTTCCGTTTATGTCCCCGTCGTACATCGAGCCGCAGGTTTCCGTCCCTGCATCGGTATATATCCCTGCTTTAAGTCCGCAGGAATGGATATAGTCCACTACAGGTTTCAGTCCGGACGGGAATCTCGTGGAGTGCGGGACCATTGTCCCGTTTCCGTCCCTGTAGCCGAAAAAGCCGTCATCGATGTTGACATACCTGTACCCGCAGTCGCGTAGTCCTAGTTCTGTCAGCATTCTGGCCTGGTTCATGATGGTAGAGTCCGAAATGTTTACCCTGAAGGCATTCCAGGAACTCCAGCCCATTAAAGGGGTTTTCTCCCTTGCCGAGGTTCCGGCAGGGGAGAAAACCGGCAGAACGGCCAGAATCAGTAAAAGTACTGTTCCTCCTCGTTTCATTTTCCGATGCTTATGTTACCATCCGGGATTGTTCACCAGATTTACGTTTATGTCTATATCCCTTGCATCGAGAGGATAGAGGTAGTGCTGCGGAACGTTGAATGTCTTGGCCCCTTCGCGGGTGTCCATGAGACGGTAGTAGTCCGAGGCCGGTTGCGGATTGTCCGGAGTATAGCTTCCTTCGGCATTTCCGTTCCATCTTTTCTGAGGGACGGCGAATGTCAGATGGGCGGTCTTCCAGCGTCTGGCATCGAAGAACCTGTGGCCTTCATACATCAGTTCTATGGTCCTTTCCCTGCGTATTATTTCACGGTCGTCACGCCCCGGAATGCCTTCCCAGGCGTCTTCTACGGTAGGGATGCCGGCATTGGTCCTGATTGCATCTATGTACTCAAGGGCTTTCCCGTCAAGTTTTCCGTAATATTCGTAATATGCCTCTGCATAGTTCAGGTAAAGCTCCGCAAACCGGAAAAGCGGCATGGCTACACGCTGTTCAGAGGATTTGTTGTCACGGTAGCTGTTGTCCGGATGTACGAACTTTTTCCACATGTATCCGTTGCAGACGAAATCGGTGGCGGATGACGAATTTCCGTTGGCAAGACCGGTTTCCGGATTGCGTTCACCCTGTCTGAAGTACAGGGTATATTCTTCTCCGTTCAGCTCATACCTGCTTGCCCTGTCGTATGCGATGTCGGCATAGAAACGGGGCTCCCTGTGGAGGTTGAGGGCTGCCGTCTGTTCTGTCGTTCCCGGGATGTCGGCGATCGAATATCTGTTCGCATAGTCGAACTCCGGATCCTTGTCTATCGGCAAGCCGTTTTCCGTAAGATAGGTCTCCACCATGAGGAAACTCGGCGATACGCCGCCGTAAGGGACACTGGTCGAGCCTGGCGCCAGACCGATTACGGCATTCATTACTGAAAGATTGCTGGCACTGCCTGTATAGGCCCATATGATGTCCGTGTTCCCCTCGCTTGGCATGGAAACGATTTTATACCTTTCGTTCATATAGCCTTTCTCGAAATCGGAACTGCCCGCTTCCTGGTTCGGATATGAAAAGAGCTTGTGTCCGGCCGAGACGGCAAGGTTGATAGCCTCTTCTGCCGCGTCCATGGCCTTTTTCCATTTCTCCTTGTCGTATTCGATATTCATGAGGAGTTCTCCGTCCTTGTTCTTGAAATCGGAATAGTATTCCGCATTTCCGTTGAAGAGAGGGCTTGCGGCATACAGCAGCAGTCTGGACTTGAGGGCTTTGGCAATCACGCTTGTAGGCGCTCCCCACATGTCGGCGGTGCGGGTCGGGGGCAGCTGTTGCGCCACTTCGTCCAGCCTGTCTGAAATCCATTGCACGCATTTGTCGTAAGGTACACGTTTGGGGTAGGCTATTTCATCCGGAGCATCGAGAGGAAGTTCATCCTCGACGATTACTATCGGACCGTACAGCCTCAGCAGTACATAATGGTAATATGCCACGAGAAACCTGGCCTGGGACGATATGTCGTCTATGTCTGCCTGGGTGATGCCGGGTACGCTGTTTATCCTGTTCAGCAATGTATAGCACTGGCGGATGGCCCCGTAGAGGTTATATGCCTTGCACCGGCTCGGCTGGGTGGTGCTGGTGAAGTATGACCAGTAATTGTAGATAGGGTTGCCGGCGGTCTGCATCCCAAGATTCGGAACTTTTGAAAAATGCCAGTCTGTCGCCCAATGCGAAGACAGGTAGTGTTCGTCGCTGGCTCCCTGAAGTTGCGGCTCGCCGTTATGGTCGCTTGATGCCGGCATGAAAGAGTAGCAGCTGTAAAGGAATTCTCTGGCGGAGTTTACATCGGCAAGCGCCTCTTCCAGCGTGCCCTGTCTTTCCGGCTCCTGGTCGAGGTAGTTGCATCCTCCGGACACAAGCAGGATGAGGGCGGCACAATATATGGATAATTTTGAATGTACTGTTTTCATGGTTTGGACTCTTTTATTATACATTGTAAATCAGAATTTGAACTGTAGCCCGAGGCTAACTACCCTCTGCAGAGGGTAAGAAAGGCCGTTTCCTCCTCCTATTTCCGGGTCCCAATATTTGAATGCGCTGAAGGTGAGCAGGTTGCTTCCGGAAAGATAGGCTCTCATAAATTTATACGTATAACCGATTTCCGCATTCTTGAGCCTGAGGAAGGCGCCGTTCCTCAGCCAGTATGTCGAAAGCTGCTGGTTGTTTTCGAACCCTACCGTATGGGCCAGGCGCGGGAATGTGGCATTAGGATCGGGATCGGATTCCGACCAGTAGCTGTCAGCTACGAAACCGAGCACGTTCTTGTGGTATGTGCCGAACGGATATATGTCCTGCATATAGATGGATACCTTGTCTATCCCCTGGAAGAAGATGGAGAAGTCCCAGTTCTTGTACTGGACCGAAGCTCCGAATCCGTAGACCAGCTGAGGGATGGTCGGGTTGCCGATGTAGGTACGGTCATATTCGTTGATTACCCCGTCATTGTTCAGGTCCGCATATTTGATGTCGCCGGGCATTACGTTAGGCATTATCGCGCTTTGGCTCGGACTGCTGTCCACATCTTCCTGGTCCTTGAACAGCCCGAGCGCCACATAGGCAGGACCGATCCTGTTCATAGGCCCTCCCTTTTCGTACTGATAGTCCCAGGCGTAATGAGGCTCGTCCTTTTCAAGGACTTCGTTGACTGCATAAGTGAGGTTTCCTTTCACGCTGAGGACGAGATCCTTGCTGATGGCATGATTATATTCGAGAGACATGTCGATGCCCTGGTTCTTCACCCGTCCGATATTGGCCACAGGGTTTGCGTTGCCGATACCGATGGTCGGGGAGAGAGTACGGCGGGTCATCAGGATATTGTCCCTGTCTTCATAGAAATAGTCGGCGATGAGGAGCACTTTGTTGTCGAAGAGTCCGAGTTCCAGGCCGATATCGGTCTTCTTCGCGATTTCCCATGTGGCATTCTCGTTTCCGTATTTTGTGATTATGGCTCCTGCGTTGGTTCCCGTCATGCTTTCACCGAAAGCATATTTGCCTCCGTTCATGTTCACCGTAGTGTAGCCCGGGAAACGGACATCGGAGTACGAGTTGCCTACCAGACCGTAAGAACCGCGGATCTTCAGGAGACTGACCACTTTCTTCAGAGGCTCGAAGAATTTTTCATTGGAAATGATGTATCCGGCGGCATAGGAAGGGAAGAATCCGAAGCGGTGCCCGTCGTTGAAGTTGTCGCTTCCGTTGTAGCCGAAGTTCAGCTCAACAAAGTACCTCTTGTCGAAATCATATGTGAAACGGCCTGATATACCCTGGTTGCGTTCACCCAAAGATGTATTGTAGGAACCCGGGTTGCTCGAGTAGATGCCGCGCTGGAGATATATGAGCTGGGCCGAAACGTCATGTTTTCCCTTGAACAGGCGCTGGTAGTTGAGAGAAAAGTTGAAATTGAACAGACGGTCGCCTGTCGTTGACCGGCTGAATGAATAGGCATTGCTTCCGTCATTGTTTACGGCCTTGAGGTCATATGTGCCGTTTACATAGTCGACAGTCGCCGGATCCACTTCGAAATAATATGGAACGTTGGAACGGGTGATTTCCGTATTGGCGAAGTGCTTCATAGAGAAAAGTCCCTTGAATGAAAGGCCCGGAGTGATGAACCTTAGGTCCTGGTCAAGATTCACTGTCGCCATTGTCGTGATCCGGAACATTTCCCTTATGCTGGATGCAAGCTCCGCATACGGGTTCGGGTACCTGTTGTTCTGCGGACCGCCGGAACGGTTGCCCCATGCTATGTAGTTGGTTCCCGGTATCTGAGGGTATTTTATAGGGAAGTAGACAGGCTGCGCCCACATTACCCTTTCGAATATATAGTCCGTACTGCTTCCAGGACCTTTGTAGTCCTGTATCTGGACATTCAGCTTTACTCCCAGTCTGGTGGTAGGGGTGATTTTGGTGTTGACGTTCGACTGGAAGGAATAGCGGATGTTGTGGATGTTGTTCTTGAGCTCGTTTTCCGGTGTTTCGTTTATGAGTCCGGTGTCGTTGTTGAATGTGGCGCTTACGAAATAGTCGGTGTCTTTCGAGCCTCCTGAAACGTTTATGTTGGCCGACTGGTTCCAGGTCACATCCTTGAATATGGCGTCATACCAGTTGACGTTAGGGTACAGATAAGGGTTTGCTCCTGCTCTGGTGCCTTCTATCTGGGCCTGTGTGAACTGGGGCGTGGCTCCCGGTGTCCTGGCCTCGATGGCCTCATTGAACATGGTCATGAACTGTACTCCGTCAGCGAGTTCGGGAACCTGTGTCGGCATTGACATCTTGCTTTCGACCCTTACGTTGATCCGGGGTTTGCCGATATTGCCGGATTTGGTTGTGATCAGCAGCACACCGTTCGCTCCTCTGGATCCGTAAAGTGCGGTGGCCGTCGCGTCCTTTAGTACGGAAAAGCTTTCTATGGTTTCAGGAGCAAGCGAGTTGAGGTCGTATGTGCTGGCTTCGGTTCCGTCGATGAGGATCAGTGCGTTCTGTGCGCTTCCGCTTGCAAAGGTGCTGACACCGCGGATCCAGAAGTTCGCCCCGTCTGCACCCGGTTCCCCTGATGACTGGACGGATACTATGCCGGCGATCCTTCCCGCGAACGTGCTTGTGAGGTTGGTAGACGGAGTCATCAGGTCAGCGGCTTTTACAGACTGGATTGCACCTATCACGCTTTCCTTTTTCTGTGTGCCGAATCCGACCACTACCACTTCGTCCAGAAGTTCGGAATCTTCTTTCATGACGATGAAAAGTTCCCGTTTGTTGGTGTACTGCACTTCTTCGTCTTTGTAGCCGATGTATGAGACTGTAAGCGTACCGCTTTCTCCTCCCTGGAACGAGAAGCGGCCGTCAAGGTCCGTCACTGCTCCGGTGGTTGTCCCTTTGATCACCACACCTGCACCTATAATGGGGTTGCCGTCCGTATCCATTACGGTTCCTCTTACAGGATTCAGGGATGTCCCTGTCTGTGCGGAATCCTTTTTCAGCATGAGCATGATGTTCTGGCCGTGCTGTGCATAAGTGATGTCCGTGCCTTCCAGTACGGCCTTCAGTACAGCCGCCATCGTCCCGTTCTGGATATCTGCGTTTATCCGGCGCTCCAGATCGATTTCGTTGGAGTTGTAGACGAACATGTATCCGGTCTGTTTCTCTATTTCATCGAGCACTTCTGAAATAGGAACATTCTGGGCATGTATTGAAACGGTTTTTTCCTGCGCATTGAGCAGGAAAATGTTGCCTGTCGACAGCAACAGCGTGACTGCCAAACAGATGAGTTTAAGTAAGGGCCTCATAATGTTATAGTTTAGTTAATGAACAGTAAGGGTTTGGGAAATTATCTGATATAAATAGTATCCCCGCTGCCGTTGAAAGAATAAGTGAAGTCGCAGTCAAGCTGCAGGGTCTTGAGCATATGTTCGATTCCTTCGCTTATGGGGAAATTGCCGGAATAGCATTTGTCGAGCAGGTCTTCGTTCCTGACGTCTAAGGTTATGCCGTAGCATACTTCGATTTTGGGAATCAGAGATTTGAAGGCCTCGTTGCTGATGCTGAACATTCCTTCTCGCAGTTTGTCGTACTCGGCCGGGAAGAACCGCTCTTTTACAGGATTCCCGCATACAGAATAGAGCCTTTCGTTCGGGAGCAGGGTGATTCTGGATGAAAGGCTGTCCGAAACTTCCACCTTTCCTTTGAGCAGCATGGTTTCGAAATAGCCGGACTCTTTATGGCTCATGACACTGAATTCAGTCCCCAGCACTTTGACATTGTAGACTCCGGCGCTTACTTTAAAAGGTTTGTTTCCGGCGTGCCTTACATCGAAGTACGCCATACCCTCCAGAGAGACGTTTCTCTCCTTTCCGGAAAAACTGTCGGTGAAAGTGAGTGAAGAATTCGGGCCGAGCCACACTTTACTGCTGTCTGGCAGGAGCAGTTCGGCGCTTTGTCCGTCGGAAGTCCTGACGGTAGTTTCCCCCGGAATGCCTTTCCCGGAATAGAAATAAAGTCCTGCGGACAATATGCATACGGCGGCGACTGCGGCATACTTCAGGACGCCTCTGAATATCCTTGCGGCCGGTCTCTCCTTTCGGACCAGGGCCTCCGTGCCGTTCCAGAGAGAGATGTCATACAGCCTGCGGAGCCGTATGTATTCCTGCATGTTTTCTTCCGCCCCGTAGATCCAGCCGATGACTTTCTCCTTTTCTTCAGGAGAGATGTCACCCGTAATGTACTTCATTAACAGTTCTCTCATAAAAAACTTTTCACAATGAACGCACGGGAGGGCGGAATCCCTAACGGGAAAAGCTGTTTTTACAGGAAAAATCCGGAATACGGACCTTCAGTCCGGTCAGAGTTCCGATTTTATTTTCATAATGATGCAGAACACAATGAAGGCCGGCAGATATTCCGAGAGTCCGGAGCGCAGGGCCTTTATGGCTTTTGTGATATGGTATTCTACTGTTTTTTCGCTTATTCCGGTTATCCTGGCAATCTGTTTTACAGGCAGGCGGTCGTTTTTCCTCATCTCGAATATCATGGCTGTCTTAGCCGGCAGGGATTCCATCGTTTTTCTGTAGATTTTACGGATTTCGTCCGAAAAGAGGATTTCAGGATCGCATGAAGTGATGGAATTGAGTCTCAGTTCCAGGTCTTTCCTGTAGGACTCGGATATCGCATCCATGGCGTTTCTGTGCGCGGACTGGCGCCTCAGGTATGAAATCGCACTGTTTTTCAGGATTGAGACCAGATATTTTTCGGATACTTCTTTCCTGTTTTCCCTGAGAATCTTCCAGTATTTGTAAAGGGATTCCATGGCGATGTCCTCGCTGGCCATATCATCGTGTATGTATGACTTTACGAACAGAAAGGATTTCCTGTAGCTGCTTTTATATATTATGTCAAAATCAATTTCTGCCATAAACATTTCCGATGAACAGACGGCAAAAATAGTTATATTTTGAAATGGAAAGACAGGAATCATGTAAATATATTATTAAAAAAATTCATAGCTTTGGACCGGATTAAAGAATTTCCAGCTATGAGAAAGTGTATCGTCTTTTTTTTGACAGCCGCCCTGCTCCTTGTTTCGCATGGAGCCGGAGCGAAAGGGTTTGATATTGTCTATGGCCCTTGGATTCAGAATGTTACGGAAACGGAATTCACAGTCATGTGGACTACTGAAGGCAAAAGCCTTTCATGGGTTGAGGTGGCTCCGGACGACGGGACGCCTTTCGAAGCGGCGCAGAGACCGAGATATTACCAGACTATGGCCGGGAAGAGATTTACGGGGACATTCCACACTGTGCGCATAGCAGGACTCGAGCCGGGGAAAAGCTACCGCTACCGTATTCTCGGGAAGGAGGTTGTCGATGATAGCGACCCTTACGGGTCAATATACGGGAAAGAGGCTACCTTACGTCTCATAGGCACGGTAAAGACCCTGGACCATGCTGCCGACACATGCCGCTTTTCCATGGTGAACGATATCCATGACGATGCTTCCAAGTATATCTCGCTTGTCGGTCCGGTAAAGGGAAGACCGGTCGACTTTTTGCTTCTCAACGGGGATATCGTCTCATATGCGACATCGATAGATACGGTAATCCGGCATACTTTCGGTCCTGTTTCCGATATCATCAAGGACGTGCCGGTGGTTTTCGCCAGAGGAAACCATGAAGGGAGGGGAGCGGATTCCTACCGGATTTCAGGTCTGTTCAAGACACCTACCGGAGAATTCTACTACATATTCCGCCAGGGGCCTGTGGCTTTCGTGGTCCTGGACGGAGGAGAGGACAAGCCGGACAGCAGTGTGGAGTATTCCGGCCTGGCGGATTACGATTCATACAGGCAGACAGAACTGGAATGGCTGCGTGAAGCAGTTAAGGATCCGCTTTTCGCCGAAGCTCCCGTCAAAGTGGCCGTCTGTCATATCCCTTTGATTGATAATACTTCCAGCTGGTATTCCCAGGCCTGGCTCGCAAGAAACTTCACCCCTGTCCTGAATGAGGCCGGAGTAGACCTGATGCTCAGCGGCCATCTGCACAGGCATGTTTATGTGGAAGCCGGAGAATGCGGCAACGGTTTCCCTATCGTAGTCAATGACAACAAGTCCCGTCTTGATTTCCGCGCTGTTGCCGGGCAGATCCTGATAGACATTTACGACATGTCAGGTACCAAAGTGAAGTCCTATACCTTTGACATAGAATAACGTTCCGGGGGCGGGACATCATCACTGTTCTGGAGCCGGCCTGATGCTGTCTTCCATGCCGGCATTCCGCTTCCTTACGGGTTGGTGCCCCGTTCTTCTTCCATCTCCTCCACCTGGCGGATGAAATTTTCCATATTCTGCATCGTGTCCTGGAACTCCGGATACCAGAGCAATCCTGTAATCAGCCTGCAGGAGAGGCCTATCAGTCCCGCGTGCAGCCCGCTGAAACTTGCATCCGTGGTTTTGAACATGACGATATACTCAATTACCAGCCAGACGATAATGGCGATTCCGCATAGGCCTAGTGCTTTGTTGATTCTGGAAGTATAGCAGACAGCCGGAACCGGGATTAGTGTACCATGGCGCAAGAGTGTTTCTTGAATCAGGCATTTGCCTCCTCCTCCACCGTTCGCATTTCCAACCTTCCCAATGGGATTCTTTGTATTTGTTTGATTTTTAGAAGTTTGTGCTTTTCTGTATATGGACGGTCCCGTCGCGCAAAAGGGGACCGTCCATATGTGTTTTGTGGTAATGCGT
>JADIMH010000040.1 GCA_017694885.1 Candidatus Cryptobacteroides faecipullorum
TTTGGATGAAATCGAATCCGGGACGGTTCCTCCCGTCCAGAATATGCGAGATGCTGGCTGGCGTTACATGTATCATCGTTGCAAACCTGGCCTGGGTGATATTTTCGGCATTCAAAAACTGCTGTAGTCTCCTGTTCATAAAAGTAAACTATTGGTTTACAAATGTAGATAAATATTTATTAACATGTGTAATCGACGCGGATTTAATTCTTGTTAACAATTAAGGTTATTTACGTAATTTATTATATATCTACATTAGATAAAGTACTATAAAATACTGGTTCTATATATATTAGATATAGAAATTATATATATTGACATAAATAAAGGCAATAAATGAGCCTATTTACATGAAATACCTAATATATAAATTTATATAAAACCATATAAGTAACTGGGTTTTAGTATTTTATTTAATGAAGACAATGGTTATTAATTGTTAATCGCGATATTTTTGTAAATTCGCCTACTTTTATACATATGTATCTGACTTTCGGTAAAAATGTTTAATCCTGTTTATTCTGTATTTAGATATGTTATTAAATCTTGTAAACCAAGGAAAGGACAGTTCTGTTTTCGCATATATTTCCTATTTTCACTACAATTTCCTATTTTCGCGCAACTTTTAATTGATCTGGAAATAATGATACCTGAGATACGTATAGACAATTACGACTATCCTCTTCCTGACGGAAGGATCGCGAAATACCCGCTTGAGCAGAGGGATTCTTCCAAACTCCTCGAATACAGGAACGGAGCCGTCTCCGAACATGTTTTCCGTGACATTCCCGACATTGTTCCTTCTGACGCCATAATGGTATTCAACGACACAAAAGTGGTCCCTGCAAGGCTGCATTTCCAAAGGGAAACAGGGGCGCACATCGAAGTATTTTGTCTGGAACCGGTATTCCCCGCTGAATATAACCTTATTTTTGCCCGGACCTCTTCCTGCAGATGGAAATGCATTGTAGGCAATGTCAAGAAATGGAAGTCGGATACCCTTTCGTTATACAATCCGGACAATGACAAGACCGTAGAAAATCTGGCGCTCAAGGCTTCACTGATCGAACGCGACGGCGAGACATCCGTAGTGGAATTCACATGGAACGGAGAAGTGCCTTTTTCACGGGTGCTCGAGATATGCGGCTCGATACCTATTCCTCCATATCTTAACCGTGATACGGAGGCTATCGATCAGGAAAGGTACCAGACACTTTATGCCAGGTTCAGAGGCTCTGTCGCCGCCCCTACTGCCGGACTGCATTTTACTCAAGAAGTACTGGAGCGGATCAAAGCCAAAGGTGTAGATATGGAGACAGTCTGTCTGCATGTCGGAGCCGGGACTTTCCTGCCTGTGAAAAGCAGCGAGATTTCCGGGCATACCATGCACAGGGAACCATTCGTGGTGCGGCGGGCGTTTATCGAAGATCTCAGACGAGGAGGCCGTCCTGTCATTGCTGTGGGAACCACTTCGGTCAGGACTCTGGAATCGCTGTATTATGTTGGCGTAAAATGTATCGAGAACGGACAGCCGGAAGATATCGGCCAATGGATGCCTTATGAAAAGGACTATTCCTATTCACTTGAAGAATCGCTGGATGCCGTCCTTGAATATCTTGATTCCAAGTCTCTCGATGAATTGAAGGTAGGTACGAGGATAATAATCGTTCCAGGATACCGTTTCAGGGTCGTCGATATACTCGTGACCAATTTCCACCAGCCCAAGAGTACGCTGCTGCTGCTGATTTCAGCCTTCGTGGACGGGGACTGGAGGAAGATCTATGACTATGCCCTTTCACATGACTTTCGGTTTTTAAGTTATGGCGACAGTTCTGTTTTATTCCGAAACAAAGATTAAGATATCCGTAACTATATGTCGCATTGAATTCAAGAATTAATATATTTGTGTGAATAAAATACTTTGACTATGGTTGATTTATCTGAATTTGAAAGTATAAGTCCTTATACTGACGAAGAAGCCGTGGAGGCTTTGGGGAAAGTCGCCGACAATCCCGTGATAACTGAGGTTTCCCAGTATTTCTTCCCGAATGAATCTCCCGATTTTCTGAAAAAGCTTCTCAAGAGCGTAAAGGGAATCGATGATTTCCAGATTATGGTCATGTCGAAAGTCGTAGAATGGGTTCTTGACCACACAGCTCATATCTTTTCGTATGACGGAGTTTCGAATATAAACAGGAACAAGGGAAAGTTCCTTGCCCTGTCCAACCACAGGGACATCATCCTCGATCCTGCCATTACCCAGCTCGTCCTTTACCGCAACGGCATTCCGATGACGGAAATAGCTGTCGGGGACAACCTCATTACCAACAAGTTCATAGAATACCTCATACGTTCCAACCGTATGATCAAGGTAGTGAGAGGGATTTCCGCAAGAGAGCTCTACCTTTCTTCGCAGATGCTTTCCAAATATATCAGACTGAATATAACGGAACAGAAAAGTTCGATATGGCTGGCGCAGCGGCAGGGCAGGACCAAGGACGGTCTGGATATCACCGAACAGGGACTGCTGAAGATGCTGGACATGAGCGGGACGGCGGATTTCAGGAAAAATTTCGAAGAGCTGAACATAATCCCGATGAGCATTTCATATGAGATCGAGCCTTGCGACATACTTAAAGCAAGGGAACTGCTGATTTCCAGGTCCAGAAAATATGTCAAGGCTCAGGGAGAAGACCTTAACAGCATACTTACGGGCATCAAGCAGCAGAAAGGCAACATCCACCTGAATATCGGAAAACCTCTTACATCAGAGGAGATAGCCGTAGCCTCACTCTGCGACAAGAATGACCGCTATCAGCTTATCCGCCATGCCGTCGACCTGAGAGTGATAGAAGGATACAGACTATGGAAGACTAATTACCTCGCATACGATATCGTAAACAAGACTACCAAATATTCCGACAAGTATACGGTCAGCGACATAGACTGGTTCACGGACTATATGGAGCACCAGCTCGAAACTGTGGAAAAAGAACTGGACAGGGCTGCTTTAAAGGACATTTTCCTTCATATTTATGCCAATCCTGTGGTATCAAAGGAAATGCTTCGCGAGAAGAATACCCTTCCAGGATGGAAGTAGACAATTCCGGACAACACCCGGAAAGAGAAAAGGCAGACGTCCATCGTGACCGTCTGCCTTTTTCCTTTCATACACGGGCTTTCCTGTCAGTTCTGTGAAATGTGTACGTCCATTTGCGGGAACGGGAAATTGATACCTTTACTGGGAAGCACGGTATATATCTCTTCGTTAAGCCGGTAAAATACGTCCCAATAGTCCTCTTTCTTCACCCAGACCCTGACTACATACTCTACAGCGCTGTCTTTCAATGCATTGATGGCAATTAGAGGATCTGCAGGAGCTCCAGTATTCAGATAAAGTACCCGTTTTTCTCCGTCTACTATGGATTTGAGGACATTCTTGACCTCCTCAGCCGAAGTCCCGTATTCCACTCCTACAAGCCATTCTACACGACGCATGGTATTCATCGAATAGTTGTTGATAGTACCGTTGGAAAGACTTCCGTTAGGAATGACAATTATCCTGTTGTCGGTCGTGGTAAGTTTTGTGCTTACGATATTCACGTCAGTGACCGTACCGGAGAATCCGTCCTGGGTCTCGATGAAATCACCGGCCTTGAACGGTTTGAATACCAGCAGCATGATGCCTCCTGCAAAGTTCTGCACCGTGCCGCTGAGCGCCATGCCTATCGCCATACCTCCTGCAGCCAGAAGGGCAGCCAGTGACGTCGTATTGATTCCGAGGGTACCGACAGTAATGATCACCAGAATTACCATCAGAGATATGCTCGTAAGGCTTTCTACAAAAGACGCGATGGCCTTTTCGGTATTGCGCCTCTCGAAGATCCTGTGGAGCATATTCCTGATTTTCTTTATCAGCCAGGCTCCGATAAAATATATCAGAAGAGCGATGAGCACCTTGATACCGAAATTGATGGCTTCTTTCAGCAGTTCCGGAAGCAGTTCATCAAGCGGCGTCGTAGCTATGTGCTCGATCGTGCTGCGTGCAGTCTGCTCGATTTTGTTCAACTCTGCCGTATCGGCAGGTACAGTTGTCTGCAATAAATTGAAAATCATATAGTCTGTCAGTTAAAAACCTCTGTTTCAGATATTGAACATTTTCTCCACCATGCTTACGATTTCCTCTGCAGGAAGGTAAGTGTCGATAACCATGTCCGGTTTTGCATAAATGACATCATGATGTTCCTTGGTAAGGGACTCGCCGCCTCCGGTTATGTTCAGCATTATGACCTCATCCTTCCTTACAGTTCCGTCGGCAACGGCTTTTTCAAGGCTTGCGACTGCAACCGATGCCGCAGAATAGATATCGATGCCCTCCAGTTCACGGAACTTTTCCTTCCAGAAGCCGAGTTCATCATTGGTTACCTTATAGATGTCTCCGCCTGCATCTGAAATGGCATCGAAAAGCCCTCCGGCAAGAGAGTACGGAGGTTTCCTGTTTGAAAGCACCTTTGCCTTGATTTCGGCGGCCTGATGCCTGGCCTCCTCAGCTGAAAGAGGGACCAGTGCTCTGGAAGCCGCTTTCCAAGAATCATACATGATGGTGAACGGATCGTTCTGCGACGGATAAAGACGCATCTTGTGGCTGCCGAACCGTCCGTCTTCTATCAGACGGAGGTTGTTTTCCCATACCGCTATGGTACCGGTGCCGCTTCCGATAGCCTGGAAATAGGCATCCGGAATACGTCCAATCTTTTCTACAGCCGAAAGCAGGGTCGTTCCCATACCATCGCGCCTTGCTATATTCTTCGCTCCGCCTTCCGCCAGGAATTTCGGAGATTTGCAGACTTTGTCGGCAAGGACGATGGCATCGAAATAGTCGCACCCTGCAGGTGCTGCGATGATCTTTACGCAGTCGTTGAGAGGCCTGTGGAACCAGAGCGCACTGATATTGTCCTGAGGGACAGAAAGCAGGAGAGGGATATTGTTGTCGGAGCAGACCTTTGCGAATGCCCTTGCCGTATTGCCGGCAGATGCGACCACAAGCACCCTCTTGTTGTCTTCCGGCAGCCTTGCGCAGACCGAATATGCCTCAGTCTCCTTGAACGAACAGGTTTCCATGCATGCACCGATCTTCGGGAAATATCCTGAGAACGTAATATACAGGTTTTCCAGACCGAGACAGGATGCAAGGGCTTCACTTCTGTAGGTAACCGGAGCATGGGAATGCTTCAGAGTCCTCTTTACAGGAAGCCATTTTGAAAATCTATAGAATCCGTCCAGGTCATCCGATATTTCAAATTTCTTGTCTTCATAGACAGCCCGTACCATTGCCGGTGTGTCGCACTCCGGGTCTGCCAGCGTCCAGCCGGCATCATCGAATATCCTTCCGGTAGCGCAGTTCATAAGTTTGTACTTAGTAGGCGTAAATGTCATGATTTTGGGGTTTAATTGCTTGTATTTCTATCAACTGTTTCTGCTATATCTTCTACTTTCCTGTCGGCATACCGGCTGAATGTGCTGAGGCACAGCGGGCATGCCGTTACAATGATATCCGGAGATGCGGCAGTAAGGTTATTCAATGCATTCTCGGTAAGGGCCTTGCGTTTGTCGAAACCGAGGGAGAGGCTGCCGACGCTTCCGCCGCAACATATGCTTTCCTTCCTGTTTTTGGCTGCTTCTACGAGAGTTCCGGCACGAAGCAGGACATTGCGCGGCTGTTCGTATATGCCGCTTCCGCGGCCGAGTTCGCACGGATCGTGATAAACGTATTTTTCCGGATTCTTCCGCATTTTCAGACGGCCTTCGGAAATGAGACTGTCGATGAATTCGGTGTGGTGGACTATCCTTATCCCTTCCAGCCTGTATTTTTCCTTGAAAATCCTGTAGCAGATCGGACAGGAGAGAAGGAGGGTGTCAGCTCCGGAGTTCATGATTATCTCAGTGTTTTTCGCAACCATCTGCCTGGCCTGATCGAAACGTCCGGCCATCCACATCGGCCTGCCGCAGCATATGCCTCCGTCCTTGTCCATGAGTTCGTAATCGACTCCTGCCTTCTGCAGGACAGACTCCATGGATTTCCGGATGGAAGGAGTAAGCGCAGTCATGCAGCCGGCATAATAGAGCACCTTTCCGTGACTGTCCGGGGTCATGGCTGACGTATCTATGGACGAATAGTCCGGACCTATCCCGTATTTCCTTACCGACCTCTGGGCGATGCGCAGCTTGTCTCCTTCGACGCCGACCGGACAGATGGCGGTGCATTTCCCGCACAGGAGACACTTGTCGCTTATCTCCTCTATCCTGGACTCGTTGTTGCGCCGGATCTGGCGGTTCAGATATACGGTAGTATCCTTTATGTTGGCTTTCTGGGCACTCATCGGACAGGCATCTATGCACAGCCCGCAGCCGGGGCAGGAATAGACTTCGGCTTTCGCCAGACCTTTCCTCGCATGACGGATCTTGATGCCGGCATTGCGCAGCGGTATCAGAAGTATCTCGGAGGGGATATGCATGTACCTGGTAAACGGCAGCACACAGAAGAAAATGCCTAAAGCGCATGAGTAGGCCCACCACGACGGAAGCATGTTGGCATGGTCGCTCAGGAAGGAAGTGAAGACATAGTTGAGCGATTTGGTCAGAAAAGACCCGCCGCTGATATCTGCCGTAAAACCTTCGGCAAGAAGCCTCAGAGGGAATATGGACCATAGGGAGTACAGGCCTACCAGGTCCAGGAAGCTCGGATTGGTGGTCCTTCTCATTCCGAACATCCTGGAACGGATCCTCTTTATTATCGCCAGGGCTATGCCGCTGAGGACGACCAGAAGGAAAAAGTCCATGAGGAAGAAAAGGACCGCACCTTTCATCGTGCTTTCCGTCTCGGCCACAAAATACCTGAAGAATATCGGATAATAGAAGAGCTTCGCACGGTGGGGAGTATAGAGCAGCACTTCGATATGTCCTACCACTATGAGCATGAACCAGCCGAAAGCGATGCTGGAGTGCATGTATCCCAGAAGTTTGTTCCTTTTCCATATCTTGACATGGAAAAGGCAGTCGCAGAAAATGTCCTTGATGTTCCTGGCCATCGTTTTAGGAGTGACAAGAGATATGAAGAAATGTCTCCTGTCCTCTTTCGGCAACTGTGCAATTATCCTTATCAGGGCTATGATGCAGTACGTCAGGATGAATACCATCCCTATCATGAACGGCAGCACGAAATCATTGTATCCTGTAAGAAACCTCTCTCTCACGTCAGTCTTCTTTATATAGTTTGCAAATCGACAGTATCAGGTGTCTTGTGTTGATCCCGCGCGGACAGACCATACTGCATTTTCCGCACAGCATGCAGCATCCGAGCATTTTTACAGCTTCCTTCTCCTTGCCTCTCTGAAGGTCATGCAATACTTTCCTCAGGCTCATTCCGCTGAAATTCCCAGCCGGGCAGGTAGCGCTGCATGAACCGCAGGACATGCATTTCCAGGCATCGGGCTCAAGCTCATGCAGTTTATTGAACAGTGTGAGATCCACATTGTCCAGATTGACAGTCGAGCTTGGAGATATGCTGAATCCGAATATATTGCCCATATCCATTACAGTCTGTTGATGTATGAATGTATTTCAAGAGCGGCCGAGCGGGCTTCGGCAAGAGTTTCCGGCACTGTCTTCGGCCCCGTGCAGGCTCCGGCATAATAGATACCGTCCTTCGATGACTCCGTGATATCGGCTATGTTGTCCCTGCTCTTGAAGAAACCGTCCGAATCCACCTGCAGGGAAACCATTCCGGCTATGGAACTGCTGTCCTTGTTGCAGACCATACCTGCCATGAGCACCAGCAGGTCGAGGGTTACCTTTACAGGCTTCCCGGCCAGCGTATCCTCCGCTTTCACGATGACCTGTCCGTCTATGTTCTCACCGACCTCTGAAACCCTGCCGCGGATGAACCTGATGCCGTAGTCCCTCTGGGCCGAAATATAGAAGTCCTCGTATTTTTTACCGAACATCCTCAAATCCATGTAAAAGCAGTATATCATGGCATCAGGGAACTTCCTTTTCATTTCAATGGCCTGTTTTACGGCCGTTATGCAGCACACTTTGGAACACTGGGGATTCCTCGCCTTTTCATCCCTCGATCCGACGCAATGGACGAAACCTATGGCATTCATTTCATTGCCTGTAATCCTCTCGTCTTCTCCGGTATTGAACCAGTGTTCAAGATCGCTGTTCGTCATCACCTGGTCATATACGCCATATCCGTATTCTTCCTTTTTCCCGGCCTCGAAAACCGAAAAGCCAGTTGTCAGGAGGACGACCTTGGCAATCACAGATACTCCGTTGGACAGCATTATGTTATAACTGTCCTTGAGCCTGTTCATGAATGAAATTTCGGTATTCAGGAATATGTTCGCCTGACTTGTAGCCTCCACCAGAGAGGAAACAATGTCTTTTGCAGGAGTCATGTCCGGGAAAAGGCAATGCCACCGGGCGACATGTCCGCCCAGATGGTCGGACTTTTCTACAATGATAGGGTTGTATCCTAATCTGAGAAGCTGTCTGGCCGCTTCCATTCCGGCGATTCCTCCGCCTACTATGACGATGTTGTCTTTCATGTCAGTACAATTAGCTTTTAACTCTGCCTGCCGCCTGTTCAGCAACATTTGAGCACTCCTGGAAGTTCAGGTCTGAGGATATCTTTTTTGTTCAGACCCTTGTATTTGTCCTCGGGACTGTATTCAATGCCTATCTTGTCCAGAAGAGGCTCGACGGCCACCTGATGTAGCTGCAGGCCAAGATCCCAAGGGTCATATCCCAATACGAGTCCGGCAACCTCTTCATATGTAAATACAGGTATTCCATAACCGTTCCGGCCATAGGTCTTGCCTTCCATTTCGGCTATCACATACTGCCATCTGTCAAGAAAATAAGGGCAGCCGGGGCAGTTGGTGATGATCATGTCCGGATGATACGGCTCCATGGACTCGAATTTCTTGTGGGTGTTGGACAGGGAATAGCCCCTGTTGGCCTTGACATGGTACTGTCTGAACCCGTATCCGCAGCAGTGGCGGCGTTCCGGATAATCGATTACGCTTCCTCCCCATGATTCGATCATGCCGCACAGGACGTAAGGGTATTCAGCCCCTCCGACGCCTTTCGACGGGAACATTTTCGAATAGTGGCAACCTATATGCTCGACGACCTTGAGAGGCTCCCCGGTCTGCCTGTCGACCAGACGGAACTTTGCCTTCTCGGCGATTTCATTTCTGTATTTGTAGATAAGGTCGCTGGCGTGGGCGATATATTTCGGCTTTTTGAATTCTCGGCGGCATGCCTTCCACAGCAGTTCACGTATCCTGGTTTCAAGTTCAGGGAATTCATGCCATGTTTCGAGGATTTCTATGTAGTTCCCGAAAGACGTTATGCACGATGCAACATAATTTTCATACCCGGCTTCAGTCATCAGGGCGAACTGCCGTGCGACTATCGTCATGACAGTCTCCTGAGGTATGGTATCGCAGTGGTAGGCGATACCGCCGCAGGTCGTATGGTTCGCCGCCTCGTAAAAATCCTTTCCGAGCACGTTTCTGCAGATTTCCAGAAACATGCGCTCTGCGCCTGGAAAGAAATTCTGTCTGATGCAGCTCCTCACATAGAACCAATGGTCATCCGGAATCTCTTTCTGGTAGTCTGCCCAGATCTTCTGTTTGCCTTGATATATCATTGTCGTAGCTTCCTTTTTAATCCTCATTGTTGAAATGGCCTGGAGAAATCTTCTCGAAGGTCATTCTGTAATATTCGTCCATATCCATTCCCATCTCGCGGGCCTTCTGCTCTGAATATTTCTCTACGGTCTCGATCCTCTCTGTCCCGCCAGTAACGTCGAAAATGCTTTTGAGTTCGTCCAGAGACTCCTGAGGAATCTTCCTGAGCACACCGGGGCCGTCGCCTTTGAAATTGGCTCCAAGGCGCTCGAAATTATCCTTCAGATGTTCCGTATGCCATTTCCATACAGGGCCGGACTCCACATGGTCCTCCCATTTGAAGGTATCGGGATATACGCAATAGCCGTAGTTGAGAATATTTCCGGTGAGCATCCGGGTGAGCGGAAAGAGCTGCCTTCCTTTCTCGGAGCAGGTGAAATACCCGAGTTTTGCTGAAAGGTTCCTCAAGGCCATGATTACAAGCCCGGGAGCGTTTTTCCTCGGGCAGCGCGTGACGCAAGACATGCATTCGCCGCAGTACCATATGACATCGCTCTTGAGGAGTTTTTCGATTTCTGCCTCGTCCTTGCTCTGGACGATATCGACTATCTTCCTCGGGTCGTATCTGTAAAATTCGGCGGCAGGGCAGATGGCCGTACAGGTTCCGCAGTTTATGCAGGTCTTCAGGCCTTCCTTCACCCTGTAGTCCTTTATGAGTTCATCGTATAGCTTACCCATAACGATATTAGGATTGAGGTTTCGGTACAACTGCACTCGCGTGCAATCCTACAAAGGTAGTAAAATTTTTCTTATAGGTCGAGCCTTACTACATTTTCCACATGATGGGTATGCGGGAACATGTCTACGGGCTGCACGGCCGTTATGGTGTATTTCGATGAAAGAATAGCGAGATCGCGGGCCTGTGAAGCCGGATTGCAGCTCACATATACTATCCTCTTGGGCTCGGCGTTAAGGATGACATTTGCCACATCGGGATGTATTCCGGCTCTCGGAGGATCGAGTATCACGACATCGGGGCGGCCATGCTGCTCCACGAATCCGTCGGTAAGTATGTCTTTCATGTCGCCGGCGTAGAAGTCGCAGTTGGAGATTCCGTTGGCCCTTGCATTTTCCTTCGCATCGGCAATCGCTTCCGGAACATATTCTATTCCTATGACTTTCCTGGCCTTGGATGAAACGAACTGTGCTATGGTACCAGTACCTGTATACAGGTCATAGACCGTCTCGTTCCCTGTAAGGCCGGCATATTCCCTTGCGACGCTGTAGAGTTTGTATGCCTGTCCCGTATTCGTCTGATAGAAGGATTTCGGGCCGATCTTGAATTTCAGTCCTTCCATATATTCATATATGGCCTCTTCGCCTTTATACAGGATGCATTCCTGGTCGGAAATCGAGTCGTTCGCCTTTCCGTTGATGACGTAATAGAGCGATGTAATCTGCGGGAAGCCGGCCGATACTGCATCCAGAAGCGCGGTGCGGGCCTCGGCGTCTTCATGATAGAAACATATGATCAGCATGACGCTTCCGGATTCCGAGGTACGGATGAACATGTTGCGCAGGAATCCCGTATGCTCCCTTATGTCAAAGAATTCCAGGCCATGTTCCAGCGCATAGTCCCTGATGAAGAGCCTTATACTGTTCGAAGGATCTTTCTGCAGATAGCACTGCTTTATATCAAGCACTTTATCGAAGAATTTCCCGACATGGAACCCCAGGCCGCATCTTTCCTCGTCCGGCATGGAATCAGGATCCTCGTCCGCAAATATCCAACGCCTGCGTGAAAACGTGAATTCAAGCTTGTTCCTGTAATATACGGTTTTGTCGGAAGGAATTATCGGAGAAATCTCCGGAACCTCCAGATGTCCTATGCGCACCAGCTGGTCGTAAACCTGCTGCTGCTTGGCCTGCAGCTGCATGGGATAGGGAAGAGGCTGCCATTTGCAGCCCCCGCATACCCCGAAATGGCTGCAGAAAGGTTCAAGTCTGTGTTCTGAAGGCGTGACTATCCTGAGGATATAGCCTTCCATGTAGTTCTTTTTCTTCTTCGTGACCTTTACGTCCACTACATCTCCCGGTACGGCAAACGGCACGAACAATACCGTGCCGTCTACTCTTGCGAGAGCCTTGCCTTCTGCCGCTACGGACTCGATCAGGACGTTTTCAAGTATGATATCCTGTTTTTTCCTTGACATTTTCTGTGGTTTTGCTCTGCTGTATTATTTCAGGGCATTGCTGTATTTGAGCAATGATTCCGAAACGTTTATCATGAAATCCCCCATCTGCTCGAGGTGAGAGATGATATCCATGTACCAGACACTGGTCTGGTAATTGTCCCCTTTCTGTTCTATCAGGCGTATCTCCTCATCCCTGAGATTGTTACGCATATTATTGATACTGTCTTCCGCATCATAGGCAGAAGCAATGCTGTCTATTCTGGTAATATCGCACGAAAGGTTCTCGATCATGACATCGTAAGCCCTGTCGACCTGGTCTATCATCCTGTTCAGTTTGGTTATAGCCTCAGGAGAGAATGCCTTTCCGTGAGCGTTCTTCTGGGACAGTATCCTGCTTATGGCCTCGCCGGAATCACCGAGACTTTCCAGTTCGCCGATAATCTTATACATCATGCGCACCTCCGCAATGGTATCGTCGCTCAGTTCCTGTTTGGACAGGTTATTCAGGAAAGCGGCAATCTCATGCTCTATACGGTCGGCGATCTCTTCGTATTTCACAAGCTTCGCCCTGTATTCTTCGAACTTGTCCGGGTTTTCTTCATTGACCGCAGCGCGGACGTAACCGAAACCTTTCCGGGAAATCTGGGCGAAATGAATGATTTCTTTCAATGCCTGCTCGCTGGCAAGTTCAGCAGTACGCATGGCCCCGACATTGATGAACTGGAGCTTGAAACTGTCTTCTTCCTGATTTGCAGGAGCTTTGACCATCCATGAAACTGCCTTGACAATAAGAGGAGTGAACCATATGAGGATGCACGTGTTGATAAGGTTGAACATCGTATGCATCATGGAGATTCCGTACAAGGCAGCCGTTTCGGCGTCACCTGTTGCTTCGCTTCCGGTATAGACAGCCGTGGTCGGATCAGGATAGCCCAGGAGCGTAATGATCTTGCCGATGAAGGAAAGGAACGGATGGAAGAATATCAGAGCCCATATCACTCCGAATACATTGAAGAGCGTATGGGCCCTGGCGGCCCTTTTGGCGGCTGTATTGGCAACGGCTGCCGCTATGTTCGCAGTAATGGTAGTACCGATGTTTTCTCCGAGCACCATGGCAGCACCCATCTCGAACGGGATCCATCCCATGTTCAGCATAATCAGGGTGAGGGCAACAGTAGCGCTTGAAGACTGGAGTACGAGCGTAAGCAACGTACCGAATACAAGGAAGATAAGTACTGAACCGAAACCGAAGTCAGTCCACCTGGCGATGAAAGAAAGCACTTCAGGAGAAGACTGGAGATCCGGCACCGAAGACTTCATGAATGAAAGTCCGAGGAACAGCAGCGAAAATCCGATTATAAGTTCTCCGAGATTCTTGCTCTTGCTCTTTTTGGACATCGTACAGATGAATCCTACCGCCATCAACGGGATGGAAAGGACCGAAATGTCTGCGGTAAAGCCAAGGAGCGAGATGATCCATGCCGTTACCGTTGTTCCGATGTTGGCCCCCATGATCACGCCCACTGCCTGGGTAAGGGTGAGGAGTCCGGCGTTTACAAAACTCACTACCATTACGGTAGTTGCACTGGATGACTGGATGATCGCAGTAATGCCGAGTCCTGTCAGCACCCTCTTGAAAGGATTCGATGTCATGGCTGCAAGGAAAGATTTCAACCTTTCTCCGGCTGCCTTCTGAAGTCCGGAGCTCATCATGTTCATTCCGTAGAGGAACATTCCCAGAGCTCCGAGCAAAGTAAGAATTTGTAAAACCATAAGTATTGTTTAAATCAATGTTGCCATGCAGTTGCGCCGTCGGGCGCTCTCCTTACCGGATGAGTTTCCCTGCCTTGGATATATCATAGGAATATATCGGGGAGCAAGGCTCATATCTATAAGGGATATATTCAAACAGCTGCGTATAGACATGCCCTGTCTTGGTGCTGTAATAGGTATCGACCTTCAGCCCGTTGCCTTTGTTCTCTTCATTGAGGTCGATGTTCTGCGGATCGGTAGACAACGCCTTAAGGACCGACTCGGACTTGCTTGCAGGAAAATACTTTTCGGTCTTCTTCAATGTTTCGCCGGTCTCGGCATCCTTGAATGCCGTTTTCATGACAAAGAAAAGCACCAGTCCTACTATTGCAAGGGTGTAGCCCACAATATTCACAGGCACCGAAGCTGGTACGACTATACATGCGACTCCTGCAGCGAAAAGCACTGCCGAAATGGTTATGTCTTTTGCAGAACGTATTCTGCTGAATCTGTTTTCCATAATTTTGTATTTTACTATCTGACTGATTTTCAATTATTTAAATAAATAAAATTTAACAAGAAGGAAAGGGGAGCGGTCCCTCTCCGGATCAGATAATAAGTTTCCGCAAGGACAGAAACCGTGTCTTAAAATCCCGTGTCCCTGATGGAAACAAGTCGATGCATGACAGATAAAAAGTATATGAATTCCATGTTATGACTTTCCCGTCCTTGAGAGTAGCGTCGGGACAGCCTGAATACCCTGTTCGCTTGGCTGTAGAATGCTGTCTGGGCTGGCTGCTTACGGATGTGTTCCTCGGAACCGCGAACTGCGGAGTGTCCGCATAGATGTTACCCGAGTCGTTCCTGTGGTCAGGCAGACTGCCATAAGGCATATCCGGTATCTGGCAGTAGCCGGTGACACAGCCGGAACCTTCATTTTCGCCGGCCGCAGATGCCGAATCCTGCCGGACAGCCAGAAACAGGCCGGTAACCAGCGTCAGGGCATAAATGAATACCTGTATTTTGTACGGTTTTTTCACGGTGTGCAAATTTAGTCTGAAATTGTCTAAATGTCAAAATTATTATGTATTTCCTTCGAAAGGAGAGTGCTTTACACAGGTAAGTTAACATAATATAAATTGTATGACAAAATCCGCAAAATCAGATAAATAGGTGAGAGGCAGTATTTGCATGAAAAAATTATTGGTTTAACTTTGCACCCGATTATACGACACATTTAAATTTAACAAATATCATATTATGACTTTAGCTAAATCATCCGCTGTACTGCAGTCGGTTACGGCTACAGTACTGGTGTCTTTTGCGTGCTCGTGCGTCAATGAAGCGTACGACCTCAGCAAAGACATCGATGGTACGATGGATATCCAGGGTTCTATCAGCCTGCCTATCGGAAGTACCGAATTCATGCCTATCGGGGATTTTCTCGAACTTGACCAGGACGACCAGACTTCATCGATCCTGACTACCGATGAAAACGGAGACTACAGACTGTCCGTAAAAAGCGACAAACCGATCGTTCCGGACGAACCGATCTCGATACCGGAAATAAGCATAGACGCCAGCCAGCTTCTTCCGGACCCGGAAAATCCGGGAAATGCCGGAGGCTTCAAGTTCCCGGGCATCAGGATCGGTTCAGAGGTGAACGACATAATCCAGGGACTTGCTCCCGACAAGATCACTGACGAAATCGTGGATTACCTGAATTCGCAGCTGCCTCCGGTATCGGAAGAAACCGTGTCTACGCCCATTTCCATAAACGAAAGGCTTTCTGACGATATCACCGGAATAGTAAAGGATATCAGAGAGATTCAAATAGACGCCCCTATCGAGCTTTCTATAGCCGTTGAAGGAGAAAACCTCCACAGGGGCAGACTCTTCCTTAACGGCCCGGAAACCAATGGAGGCCGGTTTGACATTACATTCCCGGATTTCGTAGTTCTGGAAGGCCGGTCTTCCAACGTAACGGTTGAAGACGGGCACATCCTCACATTCAATAATCTGGAAATCGATGTGGAAAAACCTGAAACATCTTCATTCAGCTTCGCCATCGTTGCGATCGACATGAATGCTCTGAAAGAAGGACAGGGATATGCAGACGGCACATTATACATAGAGGATAACATCGAACTTTCATCCGGGCTCAGGCTCAGCATCAATCCTCGCGATTTCGTGGAAAACGGAACCATTTCCGTTCCGGATGAAATCACCATCGACATGAGTCTCAATGCCGGCTCGGAAATAGCGGTCAAGAGCGTCACGGCTGCCCTCGACCTGGGCGGTTACGGCATCGAACCGACTGAAGTTTCAATCGGCGAACTCCCTGACTTCCTGTCAGGAGACAACGTCACACTGGATCTTTACAACCCTGTAATACGTCTGGATGTACTTGCCGACGAGGCTAATACGCCGGATATCCACTTCCCTGAATTCACACTCAGCGCAAGCCTCGACGCATTCGGTAAGGACGGGCAATCCACAATGGACTCCCCTATCAGCCTCAATGACATAGCCATCAGCAAAGGCATGAACCATGTAATAATATCAAGGCTTCCGGTCGACCGGATCGATCCGGTTCCTCAGGACGAACATTACGTTTACCGCGAGATTTCCAATCTCAGCGACATCATCAAGGTCATACCTGACCATATAACCATCAGCGAAATCGAGATAAATACCGCTGAAGAATACACTACAGTGGTATTCCCTCAGAACGGGGCGCCGCTGACATATGATGTCAGCGTAGACTACAGCATTGACGTTCCGCTCGCTTTCGGCAAGGATCTCAACATATCCTACTCGACGGAATTCGACGGCTGGAACGAGAATTTCAGCAGCACTTCCGATTCCGACTACAGACTGGATCTCAGGGAAGCGACCATAAGGTTTGACTTCATCAACTCCATCCCTCTCGAACTCGGACTTTCGGCAGAAGCGATCGATATCGACGGAAATGTCATGGACGATATAGATGTCTCCCTCGAAGGCACGCTTGCAGCCGGAAACACTGGTTCCGAGACTTCCACACCTATAATAATAACGATAAGAGCCACACAAGAAGCTCTTGACAGATTCGACGGGCTGAGGCTCAACATCGAAGCCACTTCCGGAGATATGGAAGGCGTAACACTCAATAAAAACCAGGGAATCAGGCTGGAAAACATAAGCGCCAATATCCAGGGTGGAGTACAGTTGGAAATATTTTAGTACTGGAATGAATTAGCAATGAAAAAGATTATAATCGCCATAACACTCCTGGCTGCGGGAGCATGCATTGCGGCCAATGCCCAGGAGCCTATGAAATCAGGATATTTCGTAGAAAACTACAATTACAGGCACCAGCTCAATCCTGCATTTGCAAGCAGCAGAAGCTATTATGCATTGCCGGGCATAGGCAATCTGAACGTCACTACTCAGAGCAACATGGGTATCAGTACGTTCCTGTATCCGTACAACGGCCAGCTCACCACTTTCATGAACAGTTCGGTCTCATCAGAGGAATTTCTCGGTAAACTGAGCAGCAACAACAATCTGGGAGTTTCCGTATCCGTTCCGTTGCTGTCTGTAGGTACATGGGGAAAGAAAGGAGGCTTCACGACTTTCGAAATAACGACTAAGACCAATGTCGCAATGAACCTTCCTTACGACCTGTTCGACTTCATGAAAAACGTAGGTTCCAAGCAGAACTACAATATCGGCAATCTCGGCGTCCGCTCAAAGGTTTATACCGAACTTGCAATCGGACATGCCCATAAGATAACCGACAGGCTCAATGTCGGAGCGAAACTGAAGATTCTGTTAGGTCTTGCGAATGTGGATGCAAAAATAGACAGGATGCAGGTAAGCATGGCTGAAGACAGCTGGAGCGTAGACGCCAAAGGGTCCATCAACGCTTCCGTACCTATGCTCAAGGTCCCTACCAAAGGGGAGACAGGAACAGCCGCCGACCCGTCACAGAACAACGAAATCGACTTCGATGCCATAGGTGACAGTTTCGAGTTCGATTCAGTAAATGATGTCTTTTCGTCTTTGTCAGCCGGCCTCGGTTACGGAGCGGCCATCGACCTGGGCGCCACATACGAATTCGACAGCGGACTGCTAAACGGGCTGAACCTGTCTGCCGCAATCCTCGATCTGGGCTTTATCTCATGGGGAAACACCGTCAATGCAGTGACTTCGCCCGATCCATGGTACTTCGACGGATTCAATGATATCGCGTTCGATTCCGAATCGGAAGGCACTCTCAACGATCAGATCAATGCACTCGGCGATGATCTGGCAGACATGCTGAAATTCGAGAAAGTATCGGAAGGGAAAAGGAAGGCAAACATGCTCGCATGCACCGTCAACATCGGAGCGGAATACGAAATGCCTTTCTACAGGCACATGTCCGTAGGCTTCCTCTCATCTACGAAAATCCAGGGACCGTACTCCCATTCCGAAGGACGTTTCTCCCTTAACATAGAGCCTGTCAAATGGTTCGGATTTTCCACCAGCTACGGAATATCCACTTTCGGTTCTACATGGGGAGCAATCGTAAACTTCAGTTTCCCTGGCATCGGACTGTTCGTCGGAACCGATACCATCCCGACCAAACTGACGGCGCCTATCAAAGGCCTCGGAATCGGTGTCCCTTACAACAATCTCAACCTGAATGTCAATTTCGGTCTGACATTCAACCTTAGCAAGGTACGCCATCTGGGCGAAGAAATATAAGAAATGCCCAAACAGCATAAAGACAAAAAGGACGGGCTCCGGATGCCGGGGTCCGTCCTTCGTTTATACTTCAATCAAGACTATTCGGCCATTCTGTCAGCCACGGCGGCCATATCGCATTTCTGCGCAGAATAGGCCTGCGGAAAGCCCATTCCTTCATTAATGAGCTCGAATCCCTGTCTGGAAGCCATCTCGTTGAGAAGCTTGACGCTTGCTCCTGCCCACGTATATGAACCGAAGGCAAAGAACTTCCTGTTCTTGACGAGCCTTGCGCAGACACCGTACATGAAATTGTAGGCAGGAGGGAAAATATCATTGTTGTATGTAGGAGCACCTACAGCGAGCGTATCGTATTTGAACAGGTCACGATATGCAAAAGAGACATTTTCGGTACAAAGGTTATGAATGGCATACTTCACTCCCCTGCTGGCCAGTTCGGCGGCAAGAGCCTTGGCGGCCTTGGCAGTGTTGCCGTACATGCTGGCGTAAACTATGCATACGCCTTTTTCAGCCTCATATCTGCTCAACCTGTCATAATACGCGACTACATCGGCTACATGATTCTCCCACACGGGACCGTGAGTGCTGCAGATACGCTCTATCTGCAGACCGGACAATTTTTTCAGGGCGGCCTGGACCGTCTGTCCGTATTTTCCTACAATATTAGAATAATACCTTGTCATCTCGTCCCTGAACTCGGCAAAACTGCTGTCTGACTTGTCCATCCATCCGCAAAGATGTGCCTGAGAGTCTTTTATTCCGCCGTCTACGGCGCCGAATGTCCCGAATGCATCGCCGGAAAAGAGCGTCTTCCCGTCTTCCAGATAAGTCACCATGGTCTCGGGCCAGTGAACCATCGGAGCCATATAGAAAGTCAGGGATGACCGGCCGAGACTGATGCTCTCCCCTTCCTTGACGGCATATATATTGTCGGTAAGGCCATAATACCCTTTGATCATCGGAACAGCTTTGGCACTGGTAAGTATCCGGATGTCCGGGTACTGTTCCCTGATGACAGCGATAAGAGAAGAATGATCCGGCTCCATGTGGTTCACCACCAGGTAATCGATCTTCCTGTCTCCTATCTCATTCCTGATATTGCCGAGATATTCTTTTTCAAAACCCGCCTCGACCGTATCTATAAGCGCGATTTTCTCGTCCACTACAAGGTATGAGTTGTAGCTGACTCCGAAAGGGAGAGGCCACATCCCTTCGAAAATGACCTTTGTATGGTCATTCACCCCTACGTAGCGTACCTTTTCTGAAATTCTTTTCTCCATATCAATATTGTTTTATTTACAGTTCAATCCGTTTTAATGCAAATATATCAGAATGTTATACCTATTCCAAACGTCAGGGCCAAATAAATGGCATCGTTTCGCCTGAGATTCTCCTCCGGTATGTAGACAGCCGATGCATTTTCCGGATCCGAGACTCCGTTATCGGACATTACGGTCCTTACGGACATCAGGAAATCGAGTTTGGAGAATCTGCTCAGAGCCACCCTGTAGCCTCCTCCCGCCTTCCATATTCCGGAAAGCGATATCCTGTCACCGACATCGGAAAAGCCCGGACCGGCATCCGCAAAGACAAGCCATCTTCCCCTCATCGGGTCGTTTCCGAACAATCCCGTCACCCTTAATGTGACAGGATAAGTGGTTTTCAATCTGTAGACTCCGCTATAGCCGGTATACAATGACAGATTGATGTGCCTCGAAGCGTTAAGTCCGAAGTGGATGAGGAATTCCCCGTTGTTGCGATACCCGATATCGCTATACTTGTGGTCTATCCTGTACCCATAGGAAGAAATGAAGTTGAAATGCCTGTAGACGAATACGGAACTTATATAGCTTCCTTCTATTCCGAAAGTGAACTTGTCGAAAAAGCCTGTATTCTCCTGCTGCGCAGAAGACGGTGCCTGATACAGGGCCAGAAGCGCTATAATTGCAACCGGATATATGAATATCTTACGCATAGGCTAAAAACAATATCTTATCCCCAACTTCGGATAAAAGGCTTTCGACAGCCCGTCTATATACATTCGGAGACTCGCCCCGGCCGCCGTCCCGTCAATCTGCATACCGAGCAAAGGAGAAAAATCCACGGACAGTATGACCGGTACACGGAAGGCATACTCCAGTCCTATTTTTCCAAGCAGTGCGGCCATAGGCCCCTTGATGCCGTTCGTCTGCCTGACATAACCCGCCGCAAAGCCTATACCTGCATAGGTCGACAGCAGGCCGGATTCGAATTCGTGGTCCCAGAACACGAAATTATAGGAAAAGCCGGCCTTTGCGCCGGGATACATTGCACTACCGTCAAGAACTCCGCACAAGTCTATTCCTGCACTGATCTCGAAGAACGTGGAATCGGAGGTCTGGTGCTGATAGGACACATCGATTCCGGTAAACGAGAACAAGCCTCCGACGGACCTGGGCTGGGCTGCGGATCTTACGGAAAAGACAGACGCCAATGCCAACAGCAATATGACTGCACCCGCGTACCTCATCTACAGCAAGTCTTTCTGCATGTGCTTCATCTCATGTCCGAAAAAGTCCTTTGTTCCGGCCAGCGTAAAGCCCAACCTCTTATACAGGGCTTCCGCTTTCGGCTTGTCGACATCAACCAACAGTCCGACCTTACTGAACCCCGCTTCCCTGGCTTTGATGAAAACAGCCTCGAACAGCCTCGAGCCGATTCCGTGCGACCGCATCGAAGGGTCCACTCCTATAGAGTCCAGATAATACTCCCCCGGTCCGGTCTCCTTTACCTTTGAAAAATCGTTCGGCGAGTTACGGAAAACCGACAGGTCGTCTATAATCGGCTGCTTGAGCCGCTCGTAGGAAGCTCCGTCATAGCCGTTTATGGCACCGCAAACCTTGTCATCCGCGACGGCGACTATGGTGTTCACATAGCTGTAAAGCGTATTGTCAGCCTCTACATAGCGCCGTATGCGTTCATGAAGGCTTTCGAGGGTCAATGAAGGATCCATCGCAAGGAATTCCTCTACAGGCCAGGCCATCATTATAAGCCGGGCAACTGAAGAAGCATCCTCTTTTCTGCAGTCTCTGATCGTAATTTCCATAGCTGTTCAGTTATCAGACATATTTGAATTCCATGTAAGTGGCTCCGAGCTCATCATTGAAGCTGCCGCCGATGAAGCCCACCAGATCCCCTTCTTCCAGCATGCCGTCCTCGGTCAGAAGACTGATGGCGTTGCGGACAAAGTCCTCCTTGCTTTTCTGGACCTCGAACTTGTAGGGATAGACATCATAGGAAAGAGCCAGTTCACGCATAGTATAATCATTGTAACACATGGCATAGATAGGAACCTTAGGCCTGAATTCAGCCAGATAACGGCCGGTGCGGCCTGTCCATGTATCGAAGATTATCGCCTTTACGGGAAGTTCGCGGGTCGCCTCTACGAGATTCTTGGCCAGCACGGCCGCTATGGGTTTCATCACTTTCTCGAGATTCAGTTCGAGTGATATATCCAGGGATTTCTCGGTCTCGCGGGCTATCCTGGTCATTGTGCGCACGGCATCTACGGGGTATTTTCCGCTGGCAGTCTCCCCGCTGAGCATAATTGCGTCGGTACTTTCGAATATGGCGTTGGCCACATCCGTCACCTCGGCCCTGGTAGGACGGGGATTTTCTATCATACTGTGCAGCATCTGGGTGGCTATGATTACAGGCTTCTTCCTTGACCGGCAGGTCTGGATCATCTGCTTCTGGATGGTCGGGATCCTTTCGGCCGGTATTTCCACCCCAAGGTCGCCTCTGGCCACCATGACGCCGTAACAGTAGGAAAGGATATCGTACAGGTTGTCGATACCCTGCTGGTTCTCTATCTTGGAAATTATCTTGATATGGCTTTTCCTGCTGTCGAGGATCTCCTGGATTTCCATGAGGTCTTCCTTGCAGCGTACGAATGAATGGGCGATGAAATCGATGTCGGCATCTATGGCCCAGTTTACGAACTTCCGGTCCTTTTCGGACAGGGCCGGCAATGATATGTGTACGTTAGGCACATTGACGCTTTTCTTTCCCTTGATCACACCGCTGTTCTGCACCTCGCACAACAGTTTGTCATTCTCCTTTCCGGTGACAAACAGATCTACGGAACCGTCATCGATGAGGACATGGGCCCCTACAGGTACGTCGTTCACGAATTCGGCGCATGTAGTATAGAGGACCTTGGAATTGCAGAGCCTGTCCGGTCCGTTGTGTATTTCGATCCAGTCCCCTTCCTTCACTACAAACCCCACGGCCGACTCCATTGCCGTCAGGCGGACCTCAGGTCCTTTGGTATCCACCAGAATGCCTATCCTGTCGGAAACGGAACGGACATTGTCCACTATTTTCTGCGCACCTTCCAGACTTGCATGTGCGGAATTGATCCTGACCACGTTCATGCCGTTCTGATACAGCTTGCGCAGGAAATACGGATCGCAGTTTATATCTGAAATCGTACAGATTATCTTCGTTTTCTTGGCAATCATTACTTTCTCCGTTATTTGACCTGCGAATTTAGCAAAAATATTGTATTTTCGCGCCCTCAAAATATTTCGAGATGGTTATCAGCGGCGTTTTCATCATCATCCTCTATTATGTTCTGGGGAATGTTGTCTCATCACTTACCGGACATTTCATTCCAGGCAGCGTCATAGGCATGCTGCTGCTTTTCCTTTCGCTCGTATTCCGGCTCGTAAAGCCGTCCCGGATAAGGCCTGTGGCCGAATTCCTGACCGGGAACATGACGGTATTCTTCATTCCGGCATCCCTGGGGATCATGGAACAGTGGGGGCTTATCCGTTCCGGGTTCATCGGATGGGCCGGGGTTACATTCATCACCACGCTTCTGGTGCTCGTCACATCGGGACTCATGCAGGACTTTCTCATCAAGGCCGGGAAAAAGATATCCGGAAAAAGGAGCTGACCATGGAAGGATTTATATATAATGTACCGTTCATGCTGGCCCTGACCCTCGGGTCATACCTGCTCGGGGTGTGGGTCAAGAAAAAATCCGGACTATCCCTGCTGCACCCGTTTCTCATATGCATACCGGTAATAGCGGCAGTGCTCAAATTCACCGGAGTACCTGTCGGATTCTATATGGAATCCAACAGGATGCTCGACTTTCTCCTCGGGCCCAGCGTAGTTTCCCTCGGACTGCTCATGTACGACCACCTGGAAACCATCCGGAAACATCTGCTTTCAATCCTGGTTTCAGTATTTACCGGAAGCCTCGTCGGGGTCGGAAGCGTTTACTTTCTGTGCAGGTTCTTCGGACTGGATGAGCTCTTCATCAAATCGATGGAGGCAAAATCGGTGACCACTCCCATTGCAATGGACATAACAGCCTCCCTCGGAGGCAATGTTTCGCTTGCAGCCGTGACAGTCATCCTCTGCGGTTTCATAGGAACTGTGTTCGGCCCGATGATAATCCGAATGTTCCATATAGATACACCGGTGGCAAAAGGCCTTGCGCTCGGATGCTGTTCGCACGGGCTCGGAACATCCAAGGCAATAGAAATGGGTGCAGTCGAAGGTGCAGTCAGCGGACTGGCAATCGCGCTTATGGGAATAATGACGGCGATCGTAGTGCCTCTGTTCAACATGATATTCCCGATTTAATTGCTATATTTAAAGGATTTCAGCGGAATTAAGAGTATAACAAAAAAGTTATTCGTTTAAACTATTTTGTTTTATACATTAATATTCAATATTTTAATCTTACCATATGGATATCGAAGAAAATATCGGGAGAAGCCGCATGCTGCCTCCCCTTCCAGAGAGGATGAGGCCCAGGGACCTGGACGGATATGTGGGACAGAAGCATCTGGCAGGCCCCGGAGGCGTAATAAGGAACATGATCAGTACAGGAAACCTGACTTCTTTCATCCTGTGGGGGCCTCCCGGAGTCGGCAAGACCACCCTTGCGCGGATCGTATCAAAGAGCATGAAACGTGAATTCTTCACGCTTTCTGCCGTAAGCGCCGGAGTCAAGGAAGTGCGCGAAGTGATAGAAAAGGCCCGGTCGGGCTCGATTTTCTCTGCTGAAGCCGCCCCCGTACTTTTCATCGATGAAATCCACCGGTTCAACAAGTCCCAGCAGGATGCCCTGCTCGGGGCGGTAGAAGACGGAACGATAGTGCTGATCGGAGCCACTACTGAAAACCCGTCATTCGAAGTGAACTCCCCCCTTCTGTCCCGGTGCCAGGTATTCGTCCTGAAAAGTCTGGAAATCCAGGACCTGCAGGAACTCCTCGAAAGGGCCGTAAAGACAGATGTACTTCTTAAAGACATGAATATCGAAGTGCATGAAACGGAAGCCCTGTTCCGTTACAGCGGAGGAGACGCCAGAAAACTGCTTAACATCCTTGAAATCGTAACGGGCTCGTTCCCGCAAGGCAAACCGATAGTAATCGACAATGCTTCGGTCCTTTCATGTATCCAGGAAAACATGGCGGTATACGACAAGAGCGGCGAGATGCACTACGATATAATCTCCGCGTTCATCAAAAGCGTAAGAGGGTCCGACCCCAATGCCGCGGTATATTATCTCGGACGGATGCTCACAGGAGGGGAAGACCCGCTTTTCATCGCCAGACGCCTGTGCATCCTGGCTGCGGAAGACATAGGCCTTGCGAACCCCAACGCGCTTCTTCTTGCCAATTCCTGTTTCCAGATCGTCCATAATATCGGTATGCCGGAGGCGAGGATCCCCCTGGCGGAAACGACAATCTATCTGGCTTGTTCACAGAAAAGCAACTCGGCATACATGGCCATAAACAAAGCTATGGAAGCGGCTTCCAGGACACAGACCTCGCAGGTGCCGCTGTACCTGCGGAATGCACCGACAAAACTCATGGAAGACCTCGGTTATGCGGACGGATACAAATACGCCCATGACTATCCGGGACATTTCGCGGACCTGGAATTCCTGCCTCCAGACCTGGCAGGCACCAGATTCTATGAACCGGCAGAAAACAGGAAAGAGGAAGAAATGCGCAGCAGGCTTGCTTCGCTCTGGAAAAAATACGGGTATTGACCCGCAATATCAGAACGGATAACCTACTCCGAAATGGATGGCATAACCGTCCCGGCGCAGCCAGTCGCCAGGCCTTAGCCAAGACTGGTCTCGGGCCGGATCATGCAGTTTCATACCCATATCGACACGAAGCAGGAGAAAATTCAGGTCAAGCCTCAGACCCACACCCCAGTTCATGGCTATGCCGCGTCCCAGATTCCTGAAAGAGAACTTCGACAGTTCGTTCTGGTAGGTACCTGTGTTTCTCAGTGTCCAGACGTTTCCTGCATCGATGAAAACAGCGCCCCCGAGTTTCCAGTACATGTCGAAACGGTATTCCACATTGGCCTCCAACTTCATGTCGCCGGTCTGGTTCGGAATAACGAACGTCTTGTCCATCGGTGCCAGTCCCGGACCGACCGTCCTTGCCTGCCATCCTCTAAGACTGCTGGCCCCGCCGGAATAGAAATGCTTTTCGAACGGTAGAGCATCGGAGTTGCCGTAGGCATATCCGGCGCCGGCGAGGAATCGTGTCGCGACAGCCTGTCCGTTGTTTTTCCCGAACCTCCAGGTCCTGCCGATCTGGAATTCGGCCCGGATATACTGTGAATACGGGGTATTCCATATCATTCCCGATCCGTTGGCGTCACGGTTCATGAAAGTCTTGAACGCACTGAGCAGGTTTCCGGCTATGTCGAACTGGAACCTGGTGTAGAAGAATGATGTCTTGGGAACGACTTCAGCATTTGTAGTATAATATATGTTGCCCCCGAGCCCGAGGTCGAAGTGGTCCTGATAGGCATTCCTCATGAACGGATCCCGTTCCAGACTCTTGAAGAACTCGGGGTCAAGGTTGAAAAGCCGGACGATGTTAAGCTGCAGAGGATAGAACTGATAATACACCCGTGAAGAAAGGTTCCCGTTGAATATCAACGAAGTCGATATTATATTCCTGGTATATTCCGGCCTGTTCTGATAGTTGTACGACAGGTTTACTTCCGTTCTCGGGATAACACCTTTGAAAAGGCGGTAGGGAAGGAAAAGGAATTTCGGGAAACTTATACCGGCAGACACGCCGAATTCATTGGAACGGACGTCATCGTTCAGTTTGAACTGGAAATTACCCATGAAACTCAGGTTGAGCCACTCCCCTCCTTTGAAGATATTCTTGTGAAAATATGAAATCTGGGGCGAAATGCCCAACAGTCCGGTTGAGTTCGAGGAGGCTTCCAGATTCAGTTTGAACCCCTGAAGCTTGGACTGTGTAAGGTTTATGCTGCAGTCCACGATGTTGGTATCGGTCTGGTTCATCTCGATGTTGACACTGCTGAACACGTTCAGGGCAGACAGTCTGGAATACGTACTGCTTACGTTCTGCTCGCTATACATGCTGCCCGGTATGATCGTATTCAGGTTGGTCAGGATGCTTTCCCTTATCATCAGGCTCTTCGGATGGGAAATGGAGACGTCTCCGATGAAGAACTTCCTGAGCGGCCTGGCATCTTTAGATGTCTCGTTACGAGTATAGTTGCGTATGCTCATTTCCAATGAAGCGGAATCCGGATGGAAAAGAGTATCTGCCTCGAAGAAATAGTAGTTTTTCGAAAATCCATAGAACCCTTTATCCCTCAGATACTTGCTTGAGCGTTCGCTTTCTGCGTCCAAAGCGGCTTCAGAAAGCCATGAACCCGGCTTGACCGTTACGGATGCGGTATCGCCCAGGAATTCCCCGCGTATCTCGCCATCCGGAAGGACATAGGATATATCCTTTATTATGAACCTTTTTCCCAAAGTGACATTATAGTCCACCTTCACACGGCGTTTTTTTACGCTGATTTCACTTTCCACAGAGGAATTATAGTAGCCGACATACTCCAGATGGTTCTTTATGTTCTCGATGGAACTTTCCACCAGATCCGGATCATAGACCACCGGAGCCACCCCGATCTTCCTGACGAACCTGTCCCATCCTTTTCCCTTGCCGTTGGACCAGTTATATACGTTCAGGAAAGGATTCCATCCGAAGAACGTGGAGTTAGGACGCTGTTTGATATATGGTTCGAGGCTTCGGGAGTTGAACTTGCTGTCGTTCGTAACCGTCAGCCTGTTTTTCTGAAGCCTGTACTCCCCGTCCTGCAGAACGCGCGTCGTGCTGCACGAAAACAACAGTACGGCAGCTCCCACCAAAGATATTAGACGGCACACTCTTCCCATTCCTGACAGGCATATCGTACAAAGATACCTTAATTAACCCATATTTCAATAATTTTTATCCCAAATATTAGAAAAGATAGATTTATATGATATATTTGCACCGCAGTTCGGCAATCCGGCTCAGTCGGATTCCATTTTGATGTTTAATGTAACTAAATTACTTTGGTACAGATGAAGAACAAGTACATTGACTTGATTGACCAGACTTTCGAGTTTCCGCAGGATGAATTCAGAGTAGAAGACGGTGAACTCTATTTTCATGACATCAACATGATGGATATCATCAACCAGTACGGTACGCCGCTCAAGATATCATATCTGCCGAAGATTTCATCGCAGATACAGAGGGCGAAGAGAATGTTCAATGTCGCCATGGCCAAAGCCGACTATAAGGGCAAATACCATTACTGCTACTGTACCAAGAGTTCTCATTTCGAGTTCGTACTGAAAGAAGCGTTGAAAAACGACATTCATATCGAGACCTCATCGGCATTCGACCTCAACCTTATCGAAGCCCTCGAAGCAGAAGGCGCAGTCAACAAGGACCTGTATATAGTGTGCAACGGTTTCAAGAAGCCCGCATACATCGAGAACATCGCGAATTTCGCCAATTCAGGCTGGCACAATATCATCCCGGTCCTTGACAACATGAACGAATACATGGACCTCGATGCCCTCATAAAGGTGCCTACCAACCTCGGCATCAGGATCGCTTCGGAAGAGGAGCCGAACTTCGAGTTCTATACTTCGCGTCTGGGTATCCGCTACAGCGACATCCTCCCGTTCTATGAGAATCTTATAAGCAAGAGCGACAAGTTCCGCCTGAAGATGCTGCACTTCTTCATCAACACCGGAATCAGGGATACCGCTTATTATTGGAACGAGCTTTCCAAGTGCGTCAGCGTATATTGCGACCTGAAGATGATATGCCCAGAACTCGACTCGCTGAACATCGGAGGAGGCTTCCCTATCAAGAACTCACTGGCGATGGATTTCGACTACGAGTACATGGCAGAGGAAATCATTTCGCAGATCAAGACCATGTGCAACGCACGCGGAGTAGCAGAGCCGAACATTTTCACGGAATTCGGAAGTTTCACTGTCGGGGAATCCGGAGCTACCATCTTCCAGATCCTCGATATCAAGCAGCAGAATGACCGCGAACGCTGGTACATGATAGACAATTCGTTCATGACGACCCTCCCGGATACATGGGGAATCAAGCAGCGCTTCATCCTCCTGCCTATCAACAAATGGAACGAAAAATACCAGAGAGTGTTCCTCGGAGGCCTCACCTGTGACAGCCAGGACTATTACAATGCCGATTCACATGCCAACGCCATCTTCCTTCCGATCATGGAAGAGCGCGAAGACCCTCTTTACATCGGTTTCTTCCACACCGGGGCATATCAGGAGTCCATTTCAGGCTACGGCGGTATCCAGCACTGCCTTCAGCCTGCGCCCAAGCACATTATCATAGACAAGGATGAAAACGGAGACTATAGCACAAAGCTGTTCAGCAAAGAACAGACCTATAAGTCCATGCTCAAAATCCTCGGGTATTAATGAAAGACGGAATATCGAACGCTGAAATAAAAAGGATCAAATCCCTGGCCCTGAAGAAATTCAGGGATCAGGAAGGTCTTTTTACCGTAGAAGGGGAAAAGATGGTTTCAGAAGCTCTGGAATCATCTTTTCATGTCGAAAAAATATACAGGACCGAAGAAATCGGCCATGAGGCAATGGCGCGCATTTCCGCCCTTTCATCCCCGTCTCCTGTGCTGGCGACCGTGCGGAAACCGGAAGATCTCATACTTGAAAGCCGGGCACAGCTCCTTGCTTCGCTCATCCCGACCCATGCAGTAAAACCGGCAGGACTGTTCCTCGCGCTCGACACAATCCGGGATCCCGGAAACCTCGGAACGATCCTCCGCATCGCAGACTGGTTCGGGGCGGATGCCGTATTCGCTTCGCCCGATACAGTGGACGTGTTCAATCCCAAAGTGGTCCAGGCCACAATGGGAGCCATTTTCCGGGTACGGTTCCACTATGCGGACATACCGGCACTTGCAGAAGCCGCCATTGAAGCCGGAGGGCATGTCTACGGGACTTTCCTTGACGGAGAAAACATCTACCGCAAAAACCTCGACTGCGGCATGGACTCCCCTTCCGTAATAGTGATCGGGAATGAATCCGCAGGCATTTCTCCGGAAGTGGCATCCATGGTTACCGAAAGGCTTTTCATTCCTCCATACCCGGCCGACGACCCGGGTTCCGAGTCGCTGAATGCAGCCGTAGCCACTGCCGTCACCATAGCCGAATTCCGCAGACGCGCATCTGTCTGACAGACATTTACAGTGCGACCGACAGTGAAAGATGCTCTTTTATCAGCCATACCGGGAAGCAGGTCATAGTCAGACATACCGCACCGCTTGTAACTTCATTCAAACGCTAACGCCTAATCCGGCAACAGTATCCGAAGATGCCTCCGGCCTTGTTTGCATAAAGGTCGGAGGCATTTTCTTTTCATCTGCAAGCAGAAAGGTCATGGCCTATCCGACA
>JADIMH010000041.1 GCA_017694885.1 Candidatus Cryptobacteroides faecipullorum
AGCCAAGGCGGCAAAGGAGAAGGCGGAAGCCTTGAGTGCCGAGCTCAAGGAGACTAAGTCGGCACTTGAGTATAAAGGTAAAAAAATCGATGAGCAGGCCAAGCAGATCGACAATCTCGACAAGTCATTCAAATCTCAGCAGGAGACAATCGAAAATCTCAGGAAGATGATCAGGGAAAGTCCTGCAACCTTCAGCAAGAAGATGAGAGAAGCGCTTGAGGAGAAGAAGTCAATGATCGAGGAAAGCTTCAAGAAGACCGACAGGTTCACTGTGGAGCTCAAGATCGCGACCACCGACCTGACACCTCAGACAGGTTCCCAGTACACAGGTACTGCTATGGATCCTAATATCCAGTCTGTACCTATGCTCGGCAACGCGTTCATCCTTGCATTCGGCACGAAAGACCTGACATCATCAAGGCTCGCATGGGTCGAGTCGACCGTGTCCAAGAATGTCGGCTATGTGAAGGAGCTCGCGGCCAACAGCAACAAGACCACGATCACGTTCAACGAGAAATACCGTAAACCGGCTAAGATTGCGACATACATGGAGATCTCCAGCGAGTTCGAGAACTGGTTCGAGACGCTCTACAACTTCTGCATCGATGAAGGTCAGCGGCTTATCATGAAGGACGCGGATGCGAAGATCTGGTCTGGAGCCGGCAACGACACATCAAAGCAGGACGAAGTCTACGGGCTCAAGACGGAGGCCACTGCTTTCAGCAAGGTGGCCACATACGATTCTCCTACTGTAGCTGATGTCATCTTTGACGCAATCGCACAGGTCAAGAAGGCAGGTTATGCTGCGAATGTGGCTATCGTGTCATACGGTACGATGGCAAAGCTCCAGGGGCTCAAGGACAGCACCGGCAATTACATGTTTGACAAGGTCAACGGGAAGCTCCAGCAGGTCAGGGTGCTTGAATCAGATCAGCTCACAGATGATGAGATGCTGGTAGCCGACTCGTCATGTGCGGATATCTACTTCGGCACTCTCTACGAACTTGAGTTCACAAGACAGGCCTCAACAGACAGCTGGAGGGTCGACTACAGGAGATATGTGCAGGTGAAGGTCACGGCCCCGAAGAAGAAGGGGCTCATCTATGTCGCTGACATTGATACTGCCATCACTTCCATAACTGCCGCAGCGGCAAGCTCTGTTTCTGAATAATAGATAGTCAATGATAAGTCTCGACCTCATATCTCATGATCAGCCTGGCATTGACTGGCTGCAGGGGCTGAAACGGTATGCTTCAGTCCCTGATGACAGTCAGGACGCGCTTCTCGACTCTCTGCTTGTTAGGGCGTGCACAGTGGTACAGGAGTATGCAGACACCTCTCTTCTGGCGTGCTCGTTCCGGCTGTCCGTCAGCGGATGCGACTCGCAGGAAATAAGGCTCTACCAGACGGTGTCAACTGTGACCCGGGTATATGACGGTAGCGGCAACGATATCGGATATACCATGTCTGGACGATGCCTGAAGCTGAGTGCCCCTGCTGGCGATCTTACTGTAGAATACGATACAGTTCCGGACCAGGCTTCTGTTGACATGCTCCTTCCTGTGGCGATAAGGTATGCCACGGCTCTTTATGACGGGCAGGACAACACGGAACTTACGAAAATCATATCCGAGATATGCTGAGAGAGACTAAAGGGGCAAGGAGGTATAACGACACTGTCACCCTCATGAGGTCGGATGCTTCTGTCGACGAATACGGACACATGAAGCTTTCGGATCCTGTCAAGGTGCTTGTCTGCCATGCGTATGTGAGGCAGATGTCCCTGGCCAAGACCATGATGACATTCCAGCAGGCCAATGTCGTAGGACTTGACATAGAGCTGAGGGCGACGAAGGATAAGTTCAATCTCATCGAGTGGAGAGGTCACATGGTGCATTTCCCCGGCATCGAGGATGTCGACGGAAGGGGGATGAAGATAAGGATACAGGGGTATTACCAGGCTGATAAACCTGAAGCATATGGCGGAGATACAGCTTGAAGGCATGGAGGAGCTCAACAGGAGGCTTGACAGGACGACATCGGACATCCTTTCAGAGGCTGACCAGGGGCTCGCAAAGGCGGGGATGAAGATAATAGCAGACTCCCAGCTCATGCTGAGACAGAACGGGACGAACAATACCGGTCTCCTGTCCAACAGCGGGAAGGTCCAGAAGGTCTCGGGTGGATATGATGTCGGATTCTTCTCTGAAAGTAACGGCTATGCGGAATATGTCGAATACGGGAGGAGGTCCGGAAGATTCCCTCCGTTGAAGATGATAAGGGAATGGGCAAAGAAGAAGCTGCGTATCGATGACCGAAGGCTTGACTCGGCCGCGTTCCTCATAGGGCGCAAGATATCGAGGAAAGGCACAAGGCCGCAGCCTTTCTTTTCTCCATCGGTGAGCAAGAACCAGAAGGAAGTGCTTGATGTCATCAGTGAGGCTATAAACAAGGTTACGAAGTAGTATGTATGTGAGTTCACTCGGGGCCCTCTACAGGGCTATGCATGACAGGCTGAAAAGGCCCGGAGTCAAGATAGGGAGCGGTGCGGGTTATCCCCGTGTCGAGATCCATTCGTTCAGCGAAGGAAATCCGCTTGACAAGGGACGGCTGACCAGGCAGGTCACATGCATAGTCGAGAGCATGAGCACAAGGAGTCTCGGAGACGCAGTCGGCATGAACGACGAGAACATTTCCCGTCTCCTCGACGGGACTCTTTCAGTACAGGGTTTCAGTGTCAACGGGATAATGACAACATCGTTGACAGACATGACGGAATCAGCGGATACGCAGGAGATAATATACAGGCTGCTTCAGGGGTTGACAATAACTTTAACACAGGAATAATATGGCAGAAACAGACGCAAGGATGGGGCACTCAAGGAAAGTGTACCTGACTGACAGTGTAGTTTCTTCGGTGACTTCAGGGGTCGAAGAACAGGACTGGCTTACTGGAGAGACTACAAATACAGTGAATCTGAACGGAAACCTTATCGAAGTCTCGGACAAGTCAAGTGACGGATGGCAGAAATTCATTAGCGGTATCAAGGGGGCTACTGTCGATGTCACGGTCAATGTTTTCGACACTGACACAAATCAGAAGAAGATGCTCGAAAATTTCTTCAGCGGGGACAAGGTCTTCGTCTTTGTCGGTGACCTTACGACCAAGACAGGCTATGCGATGGAGGCTCTCATCAGCTCTATAAGCGAGACTAACGACAACGGTTCAGTATCGACAAGGAGTATGTCGCTTACGGCGAACGGTGAAGTCAAGAACATTGTTGCGGCATGATACGTTCAAGACATCAGATAGAACTCAAGGACGGGGTGAAGGTCGAGATGCTATTCACTCCGTCGATGTACGCACGGGGCAGGGAGCGCGGTATAAGGATAGAGATAGCCGATACCGGAGACCTGCTCCAGGTGACAGAGGCATATACGAAGCTGATGTATCTCGGGGCTATCAACGCCTGGGAGGCCATGAGGTTCGACGATCCTGGCATGGGTGAGTTCCCGCATCAGTATATCGACTTTGTCGCATGGTGCGGAGAGCATCCACGGGAGTTCAGGAAAATCATAGGTGAGATTGTCGAGTGCATAACCGGCAAGTCCCTCAGTGACTTCTCAAAGGAAAATGACGCGCAGGGCTTAAAAAAAAAGTGACCCTTTATGTTGATTATGATCCAATAGAGAAGTTCCTTGTAGGCAGATGCGGCAAGACGGAGAAGGAGGCAATGTACACCAGCTTCAGGGAGGTGATGATGCTCGATGAAGGCATGCAGCATGAAGACAGGCTGAGGTGGGAGATAGCAAGGTGGGAGCAGTATATGCAGATAAACCTCACTCCGAATCTTAAGCCGGGCACGAGACCTCGCAGGCTCCAGGATGTGCTGAGGTTCCCCTGGGAGGACCAGATGGAATACAAGGCCCCTGAAAGGCTTACTACTGATCAGAAGAAGGCTCTTTCGTCGATAAAGGAAATGTTCTATAAAAATTAGCTTAATTGGGCAAGATTGGCGATTTGTGGGTACGTCTCGGGTTCAAGGGAGAAGACTACAAGAAAGGCATTGACGATGCCAAGAAGCAGACCCAGGGGTTCGGGGCCAGCCTCGGCAAGATAAAGGCAGGTGCGGTGGCCGTATGGGCGGCCATAGGCACTGCTGTTGTCGGCTTCGCCAAGGAGATGATCGACGGTACCAACCGCATAGGCGATGCATGGAACAGGACCACAGCCCAGATGAAGGCCGGATGGGATGTGTTCATCCAGTCGGTGTCAACCTGGAACTGGGACAACTTCATCGGAAGAATCAAGGAATCGGCCAGTGCGGCAAAAGATCTACAGAATGCCCTCGATGCTGAATTTGAAGTAAGCAATTCGATAAAGCTTCAGAAGTCCATGATGTCGGAAGAGCTTGCCCAGCTCCAGATAGACATGAGAAATCAGAACAAGTCATACGAGGAGAGAGCGGAAGCAGCAAAAAAATATCTTGACAAGGTCAGACCTCTTTATGAACAGGAGATCCAGTTGCGTAAGGATCTCATGGAGGCATACTCTGCTAAATGGCTTTCCGGCAGCGGTCTTGAAAATTCCGAAGAGATAAGGAAGTATCTCCAGCAGTTCCTTGTCGATTACGGAAAAGATGCTAATCTCATAAAGGCTGTAGCTGACTACAACAATAAAAATTCAGATCGCGCGACATGGGAAGCAGCAAGGTCTTATCTTGAAGACTACGGCAAACGGACAGGCAACTATGCTGCTGCCACTATGGCCAATGTCTATGAGACGATGAGGGGAGACAAGGATACTGTCCCTCTTGTCCAGTCTATAGTAGACTATTACAATTCGCTTTCAGCGCTTGATACTGAGAACAGGAGGATATACAGTTCCTTAAATTCGTCACTTTCTGCTCTTGGCGGTGACATTGACAGCACTACTGACGCGGTGATCGAAAGTCAGCAGAAGCTTGAGAATGCAAAAGTCTCAATGGCTGAGTCACTCCCTGCCCTTGCCGGTATAGCCGGAGGGGCAGAATCATCTACCATGCCGGATCTCATCCCGGATGACTGGCTTGAGCGGAACAGGGAAAAGATTGATGCGGTCATCGCCGAGAAGCAGCGTCTAATGGACGCGGGCCAGATGCTGGCGGATGCGCTGACATACGGAACGACAAACGCCCTTGACGAGCTGGCTAATGCGATAGCCGGTGTCGAGGGATCTAATGCAGGCAGCGTAGTAAAGGCGCTCCTTACTCCGCTTGCTGATGCCGCTGTACAAGCCGGTTTATTGATCGTTGCGCAAGGTACCGCAGTCGAGGCTTTCAAGAAATCATTGATGTCCCTTCAGGGAATAGCCGCAATAGCGGCAGGAACAGCCCTTATAGCTATAGGGACAGCCGCTAAAGCAGGACTGGCAAGGATAGGGTCGTCGGCTGGCTCTTCCGGTACTGCCGTGTCAAGCTCGTACAACAGTGAAGGGTACGGCAGCTACAGGCCTACGGTCGAGTCGCAAGAGATGACAATTTACATAAAGGGGATGATCAGCGGGTCTGACATCATCCTTGCAGAGGACAGGACGAGGAAAAAGATGAACAGGTAGGCGATGGCAAATTACGGGCTCAAATACTGGTGGACCAAGAATCGTGGCGGCAAGACCGTACGCCTGGAGATAAGGCAGCGGGACTATACCGGCGCGAGCAAGGAGATATATGCCCTCACTGCTCTGAGTATAGACATGCAGGGAGGGCAGGACAGTATTGACAGCGCGATCATAAAGACATCTCTGAATGTCAACATCATTGACTGCTCAGATATAGCCGACACCTCAACGATGAAATACGGAGACTGGACCGAGTTCTTTACTCCTGACAGCACCCTTTATAAGTTCATAGTGTATCAGGACGGATCAGCAAGGTGGAGCGGATACCTCACGCCGGACAGCTACGAGGAGGACCTTTCGTTCCGTAACACGATATCGCTGACGGCTAGAGACAACATAGGGCATCTTGCTGATTTCGTGTTCGACTACACTTCAGATACGGAGATGATCTCTCTGAACACCCTTATTGACAGTGCTCTGGCAAAGATCGACTTCCCTATGCTGACTATGGATGTCACTCCGTCACTCTGCTTTGTTGCAGACGGCAGTTCGGTACTCAATTATGTCGGAAGCATATGCTTCAATGTCTCAGCGTTCAAGGACATGACCTGGTATGACGCTCTTAACAGTGCACTTGACAGTCTTGGTCTTGTACTCAGGTATGTTGACTACAATTCGATAGTCATAGCCACTATGCGGCAGATAACTCAGGAAGGTGAGATATATAGCGGCAGGAAAAGTGTACAGTTCATAGATGTATCCGGACACCGCATGCTTGATCCTGCCTACAAGGAGATACGCGAGACTCTCGACTATGTGACAAGCGACAATGTCTATGCAGGCGAGCTGGAAGAGGGTTCGTTCGGGAGTGACGAATATTATGTTTTCGGGTATTACAACTTTGACAGGCCGGCGATACAAATGCCGGTTAACCGTATAACATCAGGAAAAGAATGGTCGAATTATGACCAGAATGGAGATATCCCTGCTTCTTTCAATCCGTATAAATACTCGGTTTCTGATGACAAGGACAAATGGATAGACATAGATGACGGTACAGTTTATTTCCCTGTCGATATCGGATCGCTTGGCGACCCGTCAGTATACACCTCTTATGACCCTCTTCTGTATAAAAAAAATCTTAATGCAGGGAAGTTCACATTTTCAATGAGAGTAGAAGGCGCCGTAAGCCTGTACGATGATAATTCGGTCATAGGCATGACCGATTCTGTGTTCAATTTCACTAACATAATGTTCTCCGCTATTTGGAGGGGAACGGGTGATCTTTATTATGACGGGACATCATGGGTAGAGCTTACTCCTGAAACAGCTTCAACATACATCAGCAAGGCTCAGAGCGACTCGTCGTTCACTGTTGAGCTGCCTTCTCCTGATGATCCTGGATCCGGGTATCTTGAATTCCGTATACTTGACATTGGCGTACTTTACGGGTTGACAGAGGTAGGGGAAGGAAACGGGCTCTATGCAAGGATAACGGAGGTGGCGATATCATCAGATATCAGCATGCAGTCAAGCGGATTCAATGTCACGACAAAGTATAACGAGTCAAACAATGTGATGCTTGAGCGGTCCCCGAAATTCGGACAAGTCAATTTTTCTGTCATCTCTCCGGCGGAGATTGTAAATGGACTGTATTTCAAGGGTTCAGGTGATGCATATTATCCTGTCACAAAATGGAAATGGCGAGATCTCGATGAATTCCAGGCAAGCGCTCTGCCGGTGCTTGTGCACACTCAGATACTGGCGTTCCACGCTAAGCCGGACAATGTGCTTACAGGCACTCTTAGGGATTCGGATGATGAAGATCCACACTTTTCGGACATATGGGTTTTTGATGGCAAGCCGCATCTTATTGTGTCCGGTTCCCTTGACCTCCTGACAGGATATGTGGAGAGCGCGATATTGAGAGAATATCAGAGTTATGACAGCATATGGCTTTCGGCTCTTGAATATTACCTCCTCGCTGAAAGCGGTGAATACATGACGGACGAGAGCGGTAACATATATGTGATAAACATCAAATATGATTGATATGACTGTTGAGATAAAGAGAATAAGTATAGGTACTGATATCAGGATGAGAGTCAACTTCTCGGTAGCGGGAAGTCAGATGAGCTGGGACGATGTCAGTGATATATCATGCTGGCTCATATGTGACAGTCAGCGTACCAGGCATGATGATGTCACATTCGAAATAGGTGGCACTCCAGAGGATCTGTATGTCAAATGGCTTGCATGCAATCAGAGGTATGATGGCCTTTATCGGCTGGCAGTCAGATTCGTCATTGATGGCGATACACGCACATTTGATGCCCCGGCTTTTGAGCTTGTAAAATCAAGTGAAGGCATAGGTTCGTATGAATATACTCTTGTCACGGAAGACGGTCTGAATGTCGTCACGGAAGGTAATGAGAATGAGTCGATTTTGATAACAACACTTTAATTGATAATTATTATGGCAAATAAGAAAGTATCAGAACTCCCTGTCGAAAGCGATCTTGAAGGCTTGTACGCTCTGGGAGTGGACAAAAATAACAGATCAGTACGGGTCCTCCTTGAATGCATCCAGTCCCTTTTGAGTGGCGGGATGACCTTTGGTGGTATCGCAACTCCAGATACAGAACCAGCAATCTCAGACCAGAACGTGTTCTACATCGCGACTGAGCCGGGAACGTATGCGAACTTCGGTGGAATCACTGTAAATGATGGAGAAGCCGTTATACTTCAATGGAATAATGGAACCTGGTCTAAGAATGTAACTGGTTTTGCAACTTCAGAGAAACTTACCGAGTTAGAAAGCGAAATAGGCAGGACACATGTTTCAAAAGACTTTATCATTACTTCATCAATTCAAACAGTATGTGATATTAATGCCAATTCAATCGCCATAGGTAATATTGTTAATGAGACAAATCTCACCTATTTTGCCATTACAGGTTATAGAGCAGACGGAAGCCAAAAATATGGAGGAACCATCTACTTAAAGGAAAATTATGCTTATGAAGATGAGGAAGTTGTTCGCTTGAGACTCTATATTTTAGGCGATAAAATTACACAGCCCGGCAATGTTTCTTTTGACTTGTTTACAAATATATCCAAAGGAATATTGGATAATAAAGTTGCTATTGACACAAAAGTGCCAAAAAGTGATATTGTCAATACCCTATTTGAAAATAGTACTGACAAGGTGTTATCGGGAAAGGTAGGAGAAGAGATAAGACAGATACTTCACGCAACAGGGTTTCGCGCGGTAACAACAGATGATAGAATGCTTTATAAATCCAATACTTCTGTGTCAAGTATTGGATTTAATACATCATACTATCGCCAAATATTAAAAATGCCTTCGGCTCCTCCTTTGGGAGATGTTTCATTGCAAGTTAATCAAGATGATACATCATATCCATTATATTACAATGGTAAAAGAGCAGGAGTGGACAATAATTGGTCAAATGGTAAGACTAATGTTATACTCGATGTTTACTTTAATGTAAGTGACCAAAGATTTGAAGCAATTAAGTTTGGTTATTCAGGTCTTATAGATGAACTTGAAACTATGTTTATTCATAGTCAGCAAGGTCAGTCTAATGTTGGTAAAGTATTGACGGTTCAATCTGATGGTAGTGTATTGCCAGAAACACCAAAAGGCGGTGGAGGAGGTTCCGATGTATCTAAAGATGATGTATTCCTTAAAGAGGAGTATAAAGTCATTAAGATGAATCCTGCTAATGTTGCTGGTAATGCAATTTTGGGAGGAGGATGGAGTGGAACAAGTGAGTTTACTCATACAGCAGGTTCTGCTAATGCCTTAGAGTTTCCTATCAATGCTGCCGATGGAGATATGGTCATTGTAACTTTTGATGCTACATCAATTACTGATGAAGGCACAATAGAACTGGGTATTGGCGATGGTATTCCTATCGATATATACAATGGAACAGGTTCATTTACCATTGGCTTTATTTATGGAAGTGGTAATCTAAAGTTTGTCCCGATTTCTTCTTATGCTGGTACTGTCAGAAATATTAAGTGCAGAGTAGTAAATCCTGAAGGAACAGATAGTCTTACTTATTCAAATAAGAATGTAAAGGGAATTAATTCTGACGATAAAGATGTTACAGGATTCTGGAATGTGGCTATAGGTCCAAAGAATGAAACACTACCAGCTAATCAGAATGGTTCTCGTAATATTGCTATTGGACTGAGTGCTTTAAGGCATCTTGTTGGAGGACATAGAAATATCTGTATAGGTACTTTCGCTGGATATGGTATGGTAGAGGGAGATAGAAATGTCTCTGTCGGTGCGGACTCTCTATATGGATTTAATGCTGCAAAGGACAGCGTGGCAGTAGGTAAAGGTGCATTGAATGGAGACCCTACTAATCCAACTACAAAATCTACAAAATGTGTTGCTGTTGGTTCTTATGCTCTTAGTGGTAACACAGGGAAGGATAAAACCAACTGTATTGCCATTGGTCACAAAGCAGGATTTAATTCTTCATTAGGTAATGTGTGTATTGGTAGTGAAGCAGGGGCAAGCAATACTGGCTCTAATAATGTCATTATAGGTACAAATGCTGCTCCCGAGTCCAACAGCGGAGGTAATTCTGTATATATTGGAGCAGCAGCTAAAAATGCAAGTGGAAAGAATCCTTGGAATGCTATAGCAATAGGTTATGGTGCAGTTGTCGATAAAAATAATATGGCGAGAATTGGCAATGCCTCTGTTGATACTATTATCCTTGGAAACAAAAAACTGATATTCAATGAGGATGGGACAGTTAGTTGGACTCAATATACGGAATAGTAGTATGCAGGACCGCAACATCATCAACGGCACGAGTGCCGTCATCTTCGCACCCTTAGCGGACTTCTATCAGACATTGTGGCCGTTCATCCTGGTGGCCATAATCCTGATAGTAGCCGACCTGCGCTTCGGCATTGAGGCGGCAAAGAAGAGGGGCGAGACCATCAGGACATCCCGGATGTGGAGGCGAACCATCAACAAGCTGGTGGACTACATCTGCTGGATTACGCTTGCCGGGGCTTTTGGCGCGACATTCGGGGATGTGCTGAACATCCCTATCCTGTCAGCGATAATCATCCTGATTATATACGGGATAGAGCTGTCGAGCTGCTTCAACAACTACTTCGAGGCCAGAGGGTGGAAGTTCCGGATAAACGTGTTCAAGCTATTCGGGCAGAAGAAGCTGGAGGATGCTGTGGAGCAAATAAATGAAAAGGAGAGAGACGATGGGGACGATAAGTGAGGATTTCAGTTATAGGGAGTTCGAGCACTCCGACACCGCCGACAGGAAAGGCATAACGAACGTGATAACCACCGTGGCTGTGCGCGACAGTATCAAGGCCCTGGTGGACGAGGTGCTGCAGCCCATGCGGACGGCCTGGGGGAAGCCCCTGACCATCAATTCCGGCTACAGGTGCCCGGAACTCAACAGGGAGGTGGGCGGTGTGCCGACAAGCCAGCACGTCAAGGGCGAGGCGGCTGATGTGGCTTGCGACACTCCCCGGGAGCTTGCCCAGCTGGCATACGACCTCGGACTGCCTTACGACCAGATGATAGTGTACCCGACATTCGTTCACTTCAGCCACAAGCTGGAGGGGACACAGCGTCGGCAGGTACTGTATAACAGTTCCTATAAAGGAGCCAAGTTGAACCTTTAATTAATTCATAGACATCATGAAAAAGTACATTTTCTGGATTGTGTTCGCGGCAGTGATTATCCTGCTGCTGGTGTTCTTCTTCAAGGACACGCTTCCGTTCATCCTGGGAGGGGTGGCTGCGCTCATCATCAGGTGGGCATACAACAGATGGATTGCCAAGGAATGAGCATGAGATCTGCGTTACACACGTGCAAGACAGTAAGGACGGAAGACTACGCTATTGTCCGCACATCAAGGAAGATGCGTGGAGGAATCAGCCTCGGGCACTACGCGTTCCTGAGCCTGTATCAGTGCACAGGGATGACAATCAACCATGAGCTGGGCCACTGCAGGCAGTCGATGATGCTGGGTCCGCTGTACCTGCTTGTCATTGGCCTCCCGTCCATTATATGGGCATGGCTTGGGGACAGAATTGCCCCTGACAGGTCCTACTACTGGTTCTATACCGAGAGGTGGGCCGACAGGCTCGGAGGGGTGGAGAGATGAAGACATCCCTTGCAATATTAGCTTCTCTTGCCGTGGGTATGCTTGCCGGGTGGCTGATTCGGGGGAATAGACCGCCGGATAAGGAGATAATCACGCATACCGATACATTGACCGTCCGCGACACGATAGTCGAGAAATACCCGCTTTATGTCACGCATACTGTGGTGGACACGATGCTCGTGGCCGTACGTGATACGGTGATGGTCCGGGACACCGCCTATGTGGTGGTGGAGAGGGAGCAGCGGCACTACCAGGGGGATGACTATGACGCATGGGTGTCCGGCTGGCGGCCTGCCCTGGACAGCATCCGTGTATATCCGGAGACCCGCTACATCACCTCCGAGTACATTTCCGTGACCTCACGAAAAAGATGGGGCATCGGCATCCAGGCAGGCTACGGGGTGTCGCTCCCTGGGGGGAAGGCACAGATCGCACCCTACATCGGAGTGGGCATCAGCTACAACTTTCTTAGATTCTGAAAGAAAAGAGGGTATGAAAAAGCCCTCGACTATGTAAATATTTAGCGCCAACTAAAACAAATACAATATGCATATATATGCAGACATCGAGGGCTAAAGGCCTTTGTCTTCATATATATGCATATTTGTTTTAATTGGCAAAGGCAAAGATAACAAAAATCTGATAACCATGTGTAAAAGAGACATCTTTGCCGAAATACTTAAAGATGTGTCTGAAGTGACAGAGGTCCCTGAAGACATCATCGCGTCCGGTGACAGGTGCGCGGAATCGGTCGATGCGCGCTACCTTCTAGTCTACTTCCTCCACAGGAGAGGATTCTACGCTTCGGCTATATCCAAGTTCATAGGTCACAGGAAACGGTCCGTGAACCAGATGATCTCGAACTTCGAGACCAGGATGCAGAACGCGCCAATGATGCGTGTCGATTTTGAACGGCTCCGTAAAAAATGGGGAGGGCAATAAATGTCTGACTCATAAGATGTTCAAAGGAATGAATGTCTGTGCTGTTTATCGCATGTCAAGTAGCTTTGTAGTACGGTTAATATCGACCGGAACGACAAATATACTTGACAAATGGACAGAACTTATGTCTTCAATTCAGACGGCAACAACGGAGGCACATGTGCCTATCCTGCAATGCCGTTCATGCCTGCCGGATACGGTAACGGATTCGGCGGTTACGGTAATGACGGTCTCTGGGGTGTCATCTACCTTGCGATAATCGCGTCCATCTTCGGATGGGGCGGTAACGGATTCGGCTTCGGCGGACGCAGTGGCTTCGGTGGTTCCATCCCGGCTGAACTGTCCGGCAATGCAGGCCGTGAACTTCTCATGCAGGCGATCCAGGGAAACAGGGAAGCTGTCGGACAGATCGCGTCAACTCTGAGCTGTTCCACCCAGCAGGTGCAGTCAGCCCTCGGTAACATCCAGAGCCAGCTCGGGCTCTCCGGACAGCAGATCATCAACGCCATCCAGAGCGGTGACGCGGGTATCGCTAGCCAGATCAGCTCATGCTGCTGCAACATCCTCCAGTCAATCGAGCGCACATCAGCTGCACAGCAGCTCCAGAGCTGCCAGAATGTTAACACCCTCACCAACACGATGACGGTAAACGCCCGTGACCTTAAGGATTCCAACGATGCTAACGCAAGGGCGATCATCGCGAAAATTGACGCTTCCGAGACACGTGTCCTCCAGGACAAGCTCGATGCGGAGAGACAAAAGAGCGCATCCCTTGCCGCACAGCTCAACAACGAGCACCAGACCCAGGCTATCATGGGCAATGTCGCGCAGCAGCTCGCGCCAGTAGTGGCGGGACTCAACGCCCTCCAGTCTGATGTCGACGGAATCAAATGCAAGCTCCCTAACACGGTGCCAGTTCAATACCCGCAGATTGTAGGTGTCAATCTTGATGCCTATCGTTCAGCAGCCTTCGGTGCCGCAGCAGGCAGCTATGCCGGTGCAGGGTGCGGATGTGCATACGGGACAAACGGCTACTGGTATTAACGGACAGGAGGGAATCGTCATGTTAGGTTTTCTTTTTCCAGGATCAGGATTCCCTTTCGGTTTCCCTATACCGGGGGAAAGCAGGGAGAATTTCAACACCCTGCCGGTCGTCAGCGTCAAGGTCGGCACCGACAATGTGACTCTTGAGCTTCCTGACGGTGCTTACAGGAACAGGCCGTATGTCGGTGGATTCTACATCAACCTGAGGGATGCCATCCCTGCAGGGACAACGACGACTTTGCCTGTACTCATCGGTACAAATGGCGACACGCGTCCGCTTGTCACATACAACAATGCTGCAGTCACCGTCGGCAATCTTGCCGGGACAGGGATATATCTCATTCACTACAACAAGTACACGAATGAGGTGTTCCTGGTATCAGGAGGGTACAGGGCCACTGCAGCTGCCGCACAGGCGGAGGCGTAATTCACACGGGGCGCATCAGCGCCCCTATTTATCAAACAATAAACACGAGTAGAGATGTTTCAGAATCTAAGGGCAAACAGTCAGATATACATACTTCACAAGGATGCGAAGCCGTATGTAGAAGTCGCGATAATAACAGGAGTAACTCCTCCTAAACCGAAATACCCTGTAGGCATTCCGCAGGTCGGGCAGCTGCCCCACCTAGAGATGGTTGTGGATCTGACGGCGCAGGTTGGCGGGCGTACAGATACATACCAGGCACTCCCTGCAGGAGCAGAGATCGCCGATTTCGGTCAGAACGGAAACATGGTCATATCATGCTCCAGGGAGGCTATGAACAGCGAGATCTCAGCGATGAAGCAGAGAAGTCTGGAGATAATCAACAGCGTGCAGTACCATCAGGGTGTCATAGCCGGATGTGATGAGATGCTGAACGCGCTCAATCCGGAATATGCCGAGAAGCAGCGGCAGGACAAGGAGATATCCGACCTCAAGCGGCAGATGGCTGAGCTTATGGAGATGAATAGACAGATGATGCAGCAGCTTAATGTCCCTGAAACACCTTCTCCAGAATCAAGAACTAATAAAAAAGTAGAGTAAAATGAAACAGTGGAGTATCTTGGAGACAGGACGCGGTGGCGGAATGGATCCAGACATGGGCTTCCGTGACGAGGTCGGGGAAGCATACAGAAGCGGATACAGGAAAGGATTTGAAGATGCCATGCGCGAGACAGCAGGCATGTCATCCTATAAAGGAGACGTGGGGTTCCGTGGAGATCCTGACAATATGGGTGAGCGTTATCCTCGTTATCCAGACAGGGACAGAATGGGGTTCAGAGATGACGACCCTTATTCCAGGATGGGTGAACGCCGGTCAAGGGATTCCCATGGACGTTACATGTAAAATCAGGGGGGCTTATGCCCCTCTGTTATTTATGGAGGAAACAATATGACAGGACAGAGGTTAGATATATATGAGAGCTTCCCTCCTGGGATGCTGAAGTATCTTCAGGCCTACGGATGGCATTTCAGCAAGAAGATGTGCCAGTGGGCGGTGTCGATGATGAGAAGACACAACCAGTCTACAGGCAAGGAAGAGCCGCTCGACTTCTGCGACAAGGACAAAATAGCAGATGCCCTCAAAAGGGGTGGCGTCACACTTGATAAAGATGTCGCATATGATGCAGTGTATGTCTATCATATGGCAAAGGCTGATTATTTCAAGTCATCAGTTGCTGACGATGTCAGGCTTGCGCTTTTTGTCAAGGATTACATAGATGATCCTGACGGCTATCCGGAAAAGGCGATGACCCAGTTTTATGCGGACTGCATCGGTAAAGGTATCCCTATCATGTGGGAAGACATGCTCGTGGAGGACGGCAAATGATATTCCAGCATATATATCTTGAGAAATACGACTGGCTGGTGAGTATCTACTATGCTGTAGATACCTACTGGTCAGACAGGATACTTCACGACCTTTCAGAGATAGGATGCACGGGTAGAGATTTTTCAAAGGCAAGAATTAACCTCGAGTCAGGCAGGCTCGACACCGGGCTCACATTCTCAAACCCCAGGTTCCGTGAGAGTGTCCTTGTCATAGCGTTGACATCAAGTCCTGAGGAGTTCGCGAGCTCGTTCGACCACGAGAAGGGTCATCTTGCAAGACAGATATGCCAGGCGTTCGACATCGATCCTTATGGCGAGGAGGCGCAGTACCTTGCCGGTGACATCAACAAGAAGATGTTCCCTGTCGCGAAAAAGTTTCTTTGCGAACACTGTAGGCGTGAGTTAGGTATAGCATGAAGAGGGCTTCGGCCCTCTTTTTTTTGTGCTTTTTCTCCAAAATATTTTGAAAAAGTATTGCGTTTTTCAAATAAAATGACTATCTTTGTATCACAATCGAGGAAGAAAGTTAAACATTTAAAACATAAAGCCATGAGAACATTTTTGACAGAAGCAAACATCAACGATTTCATAGGAAAGAAAGTCAGATTCTTCGCTCCGTCGGCTGACGGCAATGAGAGCTACACAGGCGTTGCAATCATAAAGGGCATCGACCCTTCAAGGCACTTCCCTCTGGATGTCGAGCACATAGAGGGCGACAACCTCAGCGGAGCTTTCTTCGACAGCTATTATAGGGATAACGGGTCAAGGGTCTTCTCATATTCAGACGATGACAGGTATGTAAGTGTCGAGATTTTAAAATAAGTTAAACATTCAACGCTGCGCTACCGGCATGACGGGCAAATGATATGATAAAAGGATATAAGGCAGATCAGCTGCAGGAGAGGTGCGATGAATACAACCGGAATGGCGTAGAGATGTACGGCGAGGACGCGGAGCAGATGTCCCTCCGGGACTATACCGAGCGCGAGGCAGAAAACGACCCCAACTTTTTCAGCTGGCTCTTTGACACGGACGAGGAAGTGACAGACGAACAGATGGAAGAGTACCAGGAGTGGCTTGAGGAGCTTTGATATGGCAAGCGGCGGAAGGCGGCCCGGATCCGGGCGCAAGAAGGAGCCTCTGAAGATGGTGAGTGTACGCATCCACGAGGACACCGTAAAAGTCCTTGACACATTGTCAAACGACTTGGGCATAAGCAAAGGGAAAGTCATAGACCACCTCGTCAGGTGGTATATGGAAGATTCAGTTAAGGAGGGATGATGCCCTCCTTATTTCTTGCCATAAAGCACATAATCTATTATACGCCTGTTGGCCTCGTCCACTTTTTTCCGGTCGAACCTGATGTAAATGTCAGTGACGGAGTTGCCGCCATGACCGAGACCAGCCGCGATAGTCTCCTTCGGGATGTCTAGTTCCGCCGCGATGGTCGCCCATGTGTGGCGGCACCAGTACTGTGAGATCTTCGGGAACATGGGATGCCGTGTCACCTTGCCGCCGAGTCCGTGACGCTCTGAAGGGCCGATCTCCTTCAGGGCCTTGTCCATCCTGCGGAGGAAGTCGAGATAATTGGTCCTAGTATCCATGATGCACAACAGATGCCCTTTCCCCGTGTACTTGCGTATCAGTCTTTCTGCTTCAGGTTCAATTTTTACGGAATATGCCTTGTGTGTCTTTGCCCTTATGTATTCAAGCCGTCCGTTCTGGACAGCCTCCGGGCCTGCGTTCAACAGGTCGACGGCATTCACACCGCAAAGGTAGAACATGAGGACGAAGAGATCGCGGTACTTCTCCTGGTATTCCTCCACCGGAGTGTTTATGAGCGAGCGCAGCTGCTCCGCCGAGAGCGACCGCTTCGGAGTCGGCTGGCTCTTGATCTTGAATTTCCTGAAAGGGTAAAATGATGTTACCTCCTCATCGATCGCATAGTTGAATAAGGCCCTGATGTTCCGGAAATGAATTGCCCTTGCATTTGCTGATCTTGCTGTCTGAGAAAGGAACTTTTCGAAATCGCGGAGCCATTGTAAGTTTATTTCTTCAAATGTCTTATGTCCTATCCCGTTGTCGAATGCTTCCATCCTTGCCAGGGTCTGCCTGTAGACATTCTTTGTTCCCTCCTTCTCCCGGCTCTCGGTGAACATTTTAAAATATCTGATAAAATTTCCATCTGCATCTGATTTTACAGGATTGAGGTCGTCAAGTATCATTCTTTTCAATTCTGATACATTTCTTGCTTTACGAATGTTTCCTGATTCTTCAATCCGTATTAGTGCCATTTCCCAGTCATTGAGACGGGATGAGAGCACAGTATTGAGATATTGCCTTTGCGGATGCTTTATTACCCTGCACCTTGCCATGTCCCATTGTTCGGGGTTGATCTTTATCCCGGTTGAATGGGTAGTCGTTTGACCTTTGAAGCACAGTGATATTTTTACTGTGGCAAGAGATCCGCCATTGATTTTTATTGATCGGCAGTCGAGATATAATTTAACTGTTGCCATGTCTTTCAAAAATTGCAGGTATTTTGCAGGTATTTTGCTCCAGAATCGTCCCGATTTCGCCCAAAATCGCCCGAAATACCGTTTTTTTTGAAAGATTTTCAGAGAAAAAACAGGCTTTTTAAAACAAATAAAGTGCTGATATTCAGCACTTTATTTTCCTGTGATCCGGTTGGGATTCGAACCCAAGACCCACAGCTTAGAAGGCTGTTGCTCTATCCAGCTGAGCTACCGGACCGGCCTTTATCTTTGCTCGATTGCCATGGGAGCGAAAGTGGGTGCAAAGATAGTGTTTTTTATTTGATTGGCAAATGAAAATTCGTTTTACACTGCCAAAAGGATTATTTGCGTGCTTTCTTTATCATACTGGTGGCGATTTCTATTCCGATCACCAGGATGAAGCCTGCAAGGGCGAAAACGACTGCTCCCCAGATGTGCGGGTCTATCTGGGAGGAGAACATTTCTATTACCGCATCGCTGCCAGTAGTTTCCATGAGGGCTGCCGCTTCTGGAAACTGTGAGCATACGATGTCTGCCATGTTGCTCCATGGCCATACTTTTACCAGTGAGCCTATGATGAATCCGGCAAGGATAAGCAGCGTCGGCCTGTGGTAGTGTTCCAGCAGCCAGTGGAGGAACTTGGAGAAAGCGATGATTCCTATGAGCGCTCCAAGAGCGAACACTATTACCGTTATGAAATCCATGAGTTCGCCTTTGCCTGAAACTATGTCGGCGATGGTCCCCATCATGTATTCGTATTTGCCAAGGATGAGCAGAATGAAACTTCCTGATATTCCCGGCAGGATCATGGCGCATATGGCGATGGCTCCGCTTATGCAGATGAACCACAGCCCGTCGGGCGTTTCGGTAGGGGAGAGCGTGCATATGACAACTCCCAAGGCTATACCGAAAGCGAGCTGTATGAAATCTTTGACTTTCCAGTTGTCTATTCCCTTGAGAATGAATATTGAAGAGGCGACTATCAGTCCGAAGAAGAAGGCCCACGTCTGTATGGGATGAAAATTAAGAAGATACTGCATCAGTTTCGCAAGCGAAAGGATGCTGATAAGGATGCCGGCTATGAGGGAAAAGAGGAAATTTCCGTTGATATGTTTCCAGAACTGTTTTACCTTCCCTGTGAACAGCAGTCTGACAGCTGTCATGTTAATGGAGCTTATGGAGCCGACGAGCTTGTCGTAGATGCCTGTCATGAAGGCAATTGTCCCTCCTGAAACACCAGGTATTACATCTGCGGCTCCCATGCAGATGCCCTTGACTGTAACCATCAGGTAATTGAAAAAACTTTTCATTAGTCGTGTATGTATAAGTTGCAGAAATGTTTAATTCACCGTTGATAATATGGATGTTATCCCCTTGAACAGTTCGGAAGACGAGCATTCTGACGAGGATGGCGGTGTGACGGTCAGATCGAAAATATTGTTTTCTATGCCGGTGCATCCGACTTTGAATCTGGCAGGCATTGCGCATGCCAGGAATGATACGGGATAGTCGCACCGTGCGGTAAGATCTATGTAGAGGTCATATTTTTTTTCCAGCAGAGGAAGCAGACGCCTTTTCTTGAGTCTTCCGTACAGGTTGAGGTCTTTTCTCCGGAATGTGGATGCCGGATCGGTTCCCTTGCCGTTCTTTTTCTCTCTGCGGCTTCTGGTATCGATATAGAAAATCTCAGCCGGGATTCCGGACTTATGGAAGAAAACATTGATTAAAGACACACAGGAGGAAATGTCATCGTCACTGCTGTCGAGCAGTATGAAGGCACTGTGTATGGCAGACAGCGGAATCATGCCTGTCTTGATTCCGGATGCGTATTTCTTCAGGTTTTTCTTGCGTAAAAAGTAATAAAAAGGATTGACCATAAGGTTTTTATTTAGAGTTGGCCGCAATCAGTTCCCTGATTTCTTTCTTTGCGGCCTTCCATCTCGGTATATCAATCTTGGTGCCAATCACTTCTACTACTTTTGCCGCAATGACGGATCCTACCTCGCCGCATACTTTCAGCGGCATTCCGAGAGAATGTGCGTAGAGGAATCCTGCGGCATAGGTGTCTCCGGCACCTGTAGCGTCTACAGTATCGGCCGGCCAGGCTTCTATATAATGGTATTCGTCGCCCTGTTTGAGCATCGATCCGTCCTTGCCGATTTTTACCACCGCTATGTCGCAGTGTCTTGCCAGTTCATCCAGGGCATCCCGCGGTTCCATCCTGGTGAAAGACTTTGCTTCGCTTTCGTTGGCGAAGACGATATCTACATATTTGTCGACGATATCGTGCAGGAATGCCTCATTGGATTCCACGACATTGTAGGAGGCCATATCCATGGAGATTATGCAGCCTGCCTCTTTGGCCATCTCGACGGCTTTGCGGATGAGATTCTGGTTCTGAACGAGATAACCTTCGATATGGAAATAGTCGTATCCTTCGAAATACTCTTTCTTCAGGTCATCCGGTCCCAGTTCAAGTGCGGCCCCGAGGTATACCGCAAAAGTCCTTTCTGCATTAGGGGCGGTGATGAATACCATTGCCCTTCCTGAGGAATTCACCCCCTTAAGCAGGGTAGACCTGATTCCGTATTGTTCCTGATCGCTTTTGAACAGGTGTCCGAGTTCATCGTCTCCGACTTTCCCGATGAATCCTGATTCCATGCCGAAGATTGCAGTCCCTGTAATGGTATTGGCTGCAGAGCCTCCTGCGACATATTGCACACCCATAGGCTTGAGGGTCTGCCAGATTTTATCACCGGTTTCCATGTCCACATGCTGCATGCTTCCTTTCGGAAGATGGAACCGTCTGAGAAAAGAGTCGTCGGGAAGCACTGCAAGTATATCTGTCAGAGCATTTCCCATGCCCAGTATGGATTTCATTTATGAATGTATTAGAAAGTACTGACTTGCAGAATCCGGATTTATTGCTTTTTCTGCTCTTTAAGAAGGTCGCGGATCTCTTCCAGAAGCGCCACATCGGCAGGTTTGGCTGCAGGCGCTGCCTTTGTTTCCTCTTTGCTCTTGAAATTGTTGATCAGCTTTATCGCCAGGAATATGGAGAATGCTATAATGGTAAAATCTACGGCTGTCTGTATGAAATTCCCGTAATTGAGAGACGCTTCGGCTATCTGTTTGCCGGATTCTGTGGTATGTGCTTCCCTGATTACCCAGCGCCATGACGTAAAGTCCAGGCCTCCGCTTACAAGTCCTATAAGGGGCATGATTACATCGTTTACGAGGGAGGTTACTATTTTGCCGAAAGCACCGCCGATAACGACACCGACCGCCATATCGATCACATTGCCTCTCATTGCGAATTTTTTGAATTCTTCAAGGAATTTACCGGCTTTCCGTCCAGCGTCCTTAGTCACCTTTTCAGTTTTCATCGTATTAATGGTTAAAGAGTTATAATCTGCAAATATACAATAATCATCGTATTTTCTAATAAAGGTCCGGCATACAGGCCGATAAATTGAGAAAAATAGTAAATTTGCAGCCTGTCAGAAGACAGGCAACAGGTTTTTTGTTTTAAGATGAGCAGCAGTTATTCCAAACCGTTCAAATATGTAATCTCCCTGGCGATCGCGTTGGTCCTGATGTGGTTTTCATTCAGGGGGGTGAAATGGGATGACTTCATTGCCGGCCTCCGTTCCTGCAGATGGGAATACATATTGCTTTCCATGGCGGCCAGTATCGTCGCGTTTTACGTCAGAGGCCTCAGGTGGCGCGAACTTCTGCTTCCCATAGACCCTTCTATAAGGCGCATAACGGCTTTCAATGCAGTGAATATAGGCTATATAGCCAATTTCGTGTTCCCCAGGATCGGTGAATTCGTCCGATGCGGCGTTATAACCGGCAACTCGGCGTCTGTCAGGGAACCCTCTCCTTCTTCTGCCCGTGAGGACGGAAACGGCAGGCGGGAAATCCGAAGACTGGCTTCTTATGACAAGGTTCTCGGGACGGTCGTACTCGAGCGCAGCTGGGATATGGTGACGATGCTGATTTTCCTTCTCTGCCTTCTCACTTTCCGATGGGAAAAATTCGGAACTTTCTTCGCGGAAAAAATGTGGGCGCCTCTGGAGAGGTCTTTTTCATTCAGCGTGTGGTGGTTTGTCCTTTCTACAGCCATCATCTTTGCGGCGGTAGTATTCCTGATAATAAGGAACAGGAACAACAATGCGTTTTGCAGCAAGCTCTTTTCCATCTGCCGCGGGCTTCTTCAGGGAGTAGGCAGCTGCATGAAGATGCAGCACAAATGGCTGTTTTTCGCCCAGACGGCTGTCATCTGGGCCATGTACTGGCTTATGAGCGCTTCCACCATGTGGGCGCTTCCTGATCTGGATGCCCTTAATATCGTAGATGCCCTTTTCCTGATGGTTGCAGGAAGTCTCGGCTGGCTGGTACCGGTTCCCGGTGGGTTCGGAGCCTTCCACTTCATCGTTTCCATAGCACTCAGCACCATTTATGGTATCCCGTTCGAACTGGGGATTATCTTCGCCACTCTTTCTCATGAATCGCAGGCAATTACAATGGCTGTCTGCGGAGGCGGGTCATATCTGTACGAGACTCTTTGCCGGAAGGACAGGAAAGAATAAGCCGTTTCCGCCGCAACATTTTCCATATTTCTCCGTCTTATTATTGCCGGTGCATTTAAACAGGTCGTCCGGACGACTCTGTAAAGGGATTTTACGGTGTTTATACAATGCTGTAAGACAAGGACAGGATAAATGAGAGAAACATGGAAAAGAATACAATGAAAAATCTGATGGCAGGGCTGGTTTCCGTTTTTGTTTTTATTTCCGCTACGGCTTCCCCGAACCCGCAGCCGGAGAAGGTCCTGGCACTGAAAGGTACAGTCATAGAAGCAGGGACAGGCAAGCCTCTGGAGTTCGTTACCGTGGCGCTGGCAGATACTGCCGGAAGAGTGTCTGCCGGCGCCACTACGGACTCGGCCGGGGCATATTTCATAAGAATCGCGGACAGGAGCCGGTCGGCAATGACCAACTCTCTGGTATTCTCGTTGGTAGGATATAAGGAAAAGTCTTTCAGTTTTCTGGATCCGGAACCGGCGGCAGTCAGCAGGCAGGACGGAGCCGGCCTTCCCGAACGTACGGTCATAGGCGGGGTGATGGAGCTCGGCCCTGTCGCCCTGGAAGAAGATTCGCAGATGCTGGAAGGGGCTACGGTGTCAGGAGACAGACCGCTGATAGAGCATCAGTTCGACCGTCTGGTCCTTAATGTGTCGGAACTTGCCGTCGCCCAGACAGGGGATGCGCTTGATGTACTGAAAAGCTCTCCCGGCGTGACCGTCGACAATGACGGCAATATCAAGCTTAACGGCACTGCGGTAGCCGTATGGATTGACGGACGCCCGTCCAACATGTCCGGGACTGACCTCGAAGCCTATCTGAAAGGAAGCGAAGGGTCATCCATTGAAAAAGTGGAACTTATCACCAATCCTTCTGCCAGGTACGATGCCGAAGGCAGCGGAGGAATCATCAATATCAAGACCCGCAAGGCTTTCCTTAAAGGCCTGAGCGGTACGGTAGGGACCCGCCTTGGCGTGAGATATGCTCCAGGCGTGCTTGCCAACAGCAGCATTTCCGCCAATGTCATGTACCGCACGGACAAGACCAATACTTATTTCCATTATACGCCCGTATATAGCGGTTACGGATTCGAGGCCGACCAGACAAAACTCTATGGTACTGACCGTCCCATGCGTGAGGAAAGTGAGACATCGAGCCGGAGCACGTGGCTGTCGCATAATGTAAGGCTCGGTAATGACTGGAACATATCGGACAGGGACATTCTCGGGGTCATATTCCGCTTCTCTGCAACGGATGAAAAGGACAGGGAAGTCACTCCCTATACCATAGACAATTATATCGATGCCGGAACTGCGGCGGAAAAGCTGTACAGCAGCCTGTCGGGCCGTGACCGTTCTGAAGGGCACAATCCGTCCTACTCCCTTAATCTGAACTATACCAGGACCTTCGACGAGGACAGGAATCAGGAGCTGACACTGAATGCCGATTATTACAGAACGGACAAACGTCTTGACGGAGTCCAGAGAAACGAGTATACCTTCCTTTCCGGGGAGGCGATGGCTGACGGTACGGAAAGCTATGGGTTCGATGACTATACGCGTAATGTCCTGGACCTCTATTCCTTCAAGGCCGACTATTCGCAGTCGGTCTTTTCTCAGACAGGCAGGATAGAAGCCGGTGTCAAGGCTGCGTATTCGTCTACGAAAAACCGGTACAGCAAGTATGACTATGATTTTATTGCGCAAGGCCGGGGCTCTCTTTCCGAACGGAACGACTTTACCTATGACGAGCAGGTCTATGCAGGATATTTCAACATAGCGAAGAAGTTTTCCGACAAATGGAACGCCCAGGCCGGGGTAAGGGGAGAATATACGGTACAGGACGGGGACTGGCTCATGACATCCGAGCAGAGCAGGCAGAGCCATAAGGACTATTTCGACTTTTTCCCGAGCGTATTCCTGAGTTATACGCCTTCGCAGAAGGCAATATTGTCAGCCAGCTACTCATACCGTATCAGCCGACCGAAATACTGGCAGCTCAATCCGTTCAAGGACTATGCGTCGGCCACTTCATATACCCAGGGAAACATAGAGCTGGAGCCTTCGTACAGCCACAACGCTTCCCTGACGGCTGTCCTGTTCAGCAGGTTGTCCCTCTCTGCCGGGTACAACTATACTACAAATTTCAGCGACATACAGACCCCGAATCTGGACCGGTCGACAGGAGTAATGGGACTGATATATTCCAATGCCGGAGTCCAGCATACCGCATACACGACTGTTTCCCTTTCAGAACTTCCGCTTACGAAATGGTGGAACCTTACGGCGAATCTGACTTATTCTTACTGCAGGTTCAATGCTTATGACGAGCTCGCACAGCAGGTGTACGGAGAGCCGTACAGCAATGAAATGAACAGTCTCAATGCATATATGGCAACGACTTTCTTCCTGCCCAAGGACTTCAAATTCGGACTCGACGGATGGATGTCGACTCCGCAGTCGGCCGGATATTTCAATGTGAAGGCCCTCGGCCAGCTCAATGTAAGCCTGATCAAGACCCTGTGGGACGGGAAAGGCACTCTGGCCCTGTATGTCTATGATATATTGAATACCGGTGACAGTGATATTTATATGGAGAACAACGGCATAAGGACGTACTCTATCGTCCAGCGCCAGACCCAGGGAGGGGCGACCATTGCCTTCACCTGGAGGTTCGGGTCAAACGGACAGCAGCGCCACCGCAATGTAGGCAGTCTTGATGAGGAGTCCAGGCTTTGAAAGTGACACAAAAGGGTACTTTTCAAATGTTATTCCGAACAGAGGACAGAGTCGGTATCTTACCGTAATGTGAGTTCTACTGGGCAGTGGTCCGAACCGAATATCTCGTTATGGATCGCCGCCCCTTCTATCCTGTCCTGCAGGCCTTTGGATACCAGAAAATAGTCGATCCGCCACCCAGCATTCTTTTCTCTGGATCTGAATCGGTATGACCACCATGAATATATGCCTTCAGCATCAGGATAGAAATATCTGAAAGTGTCTATGAATCCGCTGTCCAGCAATGTCGAGAACTTGGCCCGTTCCTCGTCCGTGAAACCTGCGTTCCTCCTGTTGGTCTTCGGATTCTTCAAGTCTATTTCCTTATGTGCTACATTGAGGTCGCCGCAGACAATCACAGGCTTGTTTTTCTCCAGTCCTGAAAGATAATTTCTGAAATCATCCTCCCATTTCATTCTGTAATCGAGCCTTGCCAGCTCGTCCTGTGAATTGGGAGTGTAAACATTGACAAGATAGAAGTCGTTCATTTCCAATGTGATGACCCTTCCTTCATGATCATGTTCGTCAATGCCTATGCCATATGTCACATTAATCGGTTCATGTCTGGTGAATACCGCAGTTCCCGAATACCCTTTCTTTTCGGCATAGTTCCAGTAAGACCTGTATCCTTCGAATTCCATATCCAGCTGTCCTGCCTGCATTTTCGTTTCCTGCAGGCAGAAAAAATCAGCATCCAGCTGTCTGAAACTGTCGGCGAAGCCTTTGGAGGCGCAGGCGCGGAGGCCGTTTACGTTCCATGAAATGAATTTCATCATTTTCTCGTTTCTTTTTTGTGATAATTTCGTCAGACGGCGTTCCTCGCTTCCTCATTACCGTCAGGTAACTCCGGAGCTCGTCACTTGTCTTCCTTATTCTTCGCTTCGCTCAGAAATTGTATTACCCCCAGTCACTACGTGACAGCCTCAATGGGGCATGCGGCCTTCACTATGTTCCGGCCGGCACCTGCGCTGCTTCGACTTCCGGATGGAAGTCTCGCTGACGCTCCGGTGCGGCCTTGACGGGCCTTGTTTGGGTAGTGTCATCCTGAGCGATGGCTGGCCTAAAGCCGTTTTATTCTATAGACCAGGTGGCACCGTCCTTGGTGTCCTTGATCTGGATGCCGAGTGCTTTCAAGGCGTCCCTGATACGGTCGCTGGTAGCCCAGTCCTTCGCCTCTTTGGCGGCTTTCCTTTCCTCCAGGACCATGCCCATCAGACCGTCGATGATCTTTTCTGCCTTTCCTCCAGCGGCTTCCTCATCCTTCAGGCCGAGCACGCCGAAAACTATATCATCGAAAAGTCTGAGCATGGCGCCGAGATCATCTTTGCCGAGGGCGGTTTTCTTGTCTTTGGCTGAATTTATGATTCTTACGGCATCGAAGACATGAGCTATGGCTACAGGAGTATTGAGGTCATCGCACAGAGCTTCGTAGACATTTTCGCACAGTGTCCTGACTTCGTCTGATGCCCCGTCGAAATTATCGGGAGCGGTATCGGTAATGAATTCGCCGTAAGCCAGTTCTCCGGCACCATGTCCTTCCGTGCCGCGTACTTCCGATACGACTCCGGCGGCGGAAGCCATTTCCCGAAGGTCCTTTGCCGCCTGCATGACTCTTCTAAGTCCTTTTTCTGCAGCCTGAAGAGCTTCATTGCTGAAATCCAGGGTACTCCTGTAATGGGCCTGAAGGATGAAGAACCTGACGGTCATAGGAGAGTATGCCTGCTCCAGCAGTTTGTGCGATCCCGAGAACAGTTCCTGAAGAGTGATGAAGTTTCCCAGCGACTTGCCCATCTTCTTGCCGTTGATGGTGATCATGTTGTTGTGCATCCAGTATCGGACGCCACCCGTGCCGCGCGAGGCCGTATTCTGAGCCAGCTCGCATTCGTGGTGGGGAAACATCAGATCCATGCCGCCTCCATGTATGTCGAATTCTTTCCCGAGGTATTTTTCGCTCATTGCAGAGCATTCGAGGTGCCATCCCGGGAATCCTTCGCTCCATGGAGAAGGCCATTTCATGATATGTTCCGGAGACGCCTTTTTCCAGAGTGCGAAATCATACGGAGCGTGCTTGTCGCTCTGTCCGTCCAGTTCCCTGGTCCCTTCCTTGGTCTCGTCCAGCGTGCGTCCTGAAAGGATGCCGTATCTGTGGTCACGGTCGTATTTCTGCACGTCGAAATACACTGATCCGTTGCTGATATAGGCATAGCCGGCATCCAGGACCTTCTGCACCAGCTCTATCTGCTCTATTATATGACCAGAAGCCCTCGGTTCGATAGACGGGGGTGCCACGTTCAGCATCCTCATGGCCTCGTGGTACCGCAGCGTATAGGTCTGCACCACTTCCATAGGCTCCAGCTGCTCTATCCTGGCCTTTTTGGCTATCTTGTCCTCTCCTTCATCCGCATCGTGCTCAAGGTGACCTACATCCGTTATGTTTCTGACATAGCGTACCTTGTATCCGAGATGCCGGAGAAGTTTCACGAATACGTCATAAGTGATTCCAGGCCTGGCATGTCCAAGATGGGCATCTCCGTAGACTGTCGGTCCGCAGACATAAAGCCCCACATGGTCTTTCTGGAGCGGAACGAACAGTTCCTTCCTCCTTGAAAGGGTATTGGTAATATATAAATCTCTCATAATAATCCTGTCGGAATAATCATAAATCCTGCGAATATAGTTATTTTTCCGTATATTTGCAGGATATGCAAATTTAAACGGAATTTTATGAAAGTCGGGATTATCATGGGGTCCACCAGCGACTACGAAGTGATGTCGGGCGCAGTGGACATGCTTACAGAACTCGGAATAGAATTCGAGAAACGTGTGGTCAGCGCGCACCGTACGCCGGATCTTATGTATGAATATGCCAGGACGGCGAAAAACAGGGGGATTTCCGTAATCATCGCCGGTGCCGGAGGTGCTGCCCACCTTCCCGGGATGGTCGCGGCCATGACTACGCTGCCGGTCATCGGAGTGCCGGTGAAATCCAGGGCTCTCAACGGACTCGATTCCCTTCTGTCCATAGTGCAGATGCCGGGAGGAGTGCCTGTCGCTACCGTTGCTATCAACGGGGCGAAAAATGCGGCGCTGATTGCCGCTTCGATCCTGGCTCTTCAGGACAATGATATAGCCGGCAGACTCGAAAAGTTCCGTCGCGACCAGACGGAATCTGTATTGAAAGCGGAAATCTGAACCGGAGCGGAACATGGATACCAGAAAAACCATAGCGATAATCGGAGGCGGCCAGTTGGGGCTCATGATAGCCCGTGAGGCACATTATCTCGGGGCTTCGGTAGCTGTCCTTGATCCTGCGTCGGATGCTCCCGCGTTCGCTCAGGCCGACCGGCGTGTCGTAGGTGCGTATGATGATATAAAGGCCCTCGAAGAACTGTGCGAGGGCAGCGATGCGGTCACGTATGAGTTCGAGAATGTCCCGGGCGAAATTCTCAGGCATATAGAAAACAAATATGATATCAGGCAGGGCATAGCTCCTCTGTTCGATTCCCAGGACAGGCTCAGGGAAAAGTCCAATGCCCGTATCCACGGACTGAAGACCCCAGAATTCATACCAGTCCCGGCCATTGACTTCATCCGGACGGAAGACGGGGAGGGGACTCTGCCGGGAAACCCCGAATTTCCGGTGCCTATGTCTGCCGGTGACGCTTCTTCTCTTTCAAAGGCGGAGAGGGTGTCGCAGTTGGAACAGGCCGTGTCGGTTCTCGGCATGCCATGTGTCCTCAAGACCAGGACTATGGGATATGACGGCCACGGTCAGGCTGTAATCAGGGGGGATTCCGATATAGAAAACGCTTCTGAACTGCTCAAGGTCCCGTGCATATTGGAAAAATTCGTGGACTTCGACTATGAGGCAAGTGTAGTGATGGTAAGCGACGGGGAAAAAGTGATACATTTCCCTATAGGACGCAATATCCATACAGGGGGCATCCTCGATCTGTGCGTTGTCCCGGCTCCGGGCCTTTCCGACGGACATGGGGAGAATGAGACTGGTGCGAAGATAGCCGAAGCATGCGGAAATTTCATGAAAAGCTGCGGATATAAGGGTATTCTGGCAGTCGAGCTCTTCATTAAGGACGGGGATTTCTATTTCAACGAGATGGCGCCGAGACCCCACAATAGCGGCCATTATACCATAGAGGGATGCAGTACGAACCAGTATCGTGAACTGTGCCATTTCCTTTTGGGACAGCCTCTTGAGACTCCGGTGCTTCTGGCTCCGACCGTGATGAAAAACATTCTCGGGCAGGATCTCGAGGCGGCGAAAGCCATCGTTGCGGAATCGCTCAGGGGCGCGGGTCCCGGGCTGAGGGTCGATTCTCCGGAATATGTGGACAATGCTTTCTGCGGCGAGGCGGGAAAAGGTGTCTATGTCCATCTGTACGGCAAGACCCAGTCGCGTCCGAAACGCAAGATGGGACATATAACCTTTACTCCTATGACATTGGAAGAATTCAACGAACATTGGGCTGACCGCTTCGTTTAGCGCCGTCCCCGACGGAAGTGTCGGTCCGGAAGCCTGAATGTCGGCATAAAGTAGAAGAAAAATATATTTAGGTAAACAACAATATGAGCAACTACCGAGTTTTCGTAGAAAAGTATCCAGAGTTCCAGGTCGAGGCCAGGAGCCTGAAAAATGAGCTTAACGAGAATCTGCAGCTGTCATTGCGGAATCTCAGACTTCTGAATGTATATGACCTGTTCGGATTTACGCCTGAATTGCTGGAAAAGAGCAGGTATTCTGTATTCGGCGAGATCGTAACGGACAGCGTTGAGGACGAATGTGACCTTGAAGGGAAGAAATATGTCGCCATAGAATACCTTCCGGGACAGTTCGACCAGAGGGCGGCTTCGGCGGTGGACTGCGTAAAGCTCATCGAGCCGGACGCTGACGTTCATATCAAGAGTTCGAAGCTGATTATACTTGACCCTGATACTTCGGATGAGGATATCGCCAGGATAAGGCATTATTGCATAAATACGGTGGAATCCCGTCAGAAAGACCTTTCCAGACTGACAGATACGGAGCAGGCTCCGGTGACCCCGGTCCCTGTACTCGAAGGCCTGACGGCATTGGCAGACTGCGAACTGGAGCCGTACTGCAAGAAAATGGGCCTTGCGATGAATGCGGATGACCTCCGCGAGGTGGTGAACTACTTCAGGAAAGAAGGCAGGGATCCGTTCGAGACGGAGCTGCGCATCCTGGATACGTACTGGAGCGACCATTGCCGCCATACCACATTTACGACTGAACTCGAAGAAATCGGAGTGGAGGAATCCTTCATAAAGGAAGACATAGAAGGGACCCTTAATCTTTATCTGAAGATGCGCAAAGATCTCGGACGCGAACATAAGGGACTGAACCTTATGGATATGGCTACCATTGGAGCGCGTTACCTGAAATCAAAGGGCCTTCTGGATGACATGGAAGTAAGCGAGGAGAACAACGCCTGCAGCATCTACGTAGATGTGGATGTTGACGGCAAGACCGAAAAATGGCTTCTCCAGTTCAAGAACGAGACACACAACCATCCTACTGAAATAGAGCCGTTCGGAGGGGCGGCCACCTGTCTGGGAGGGGCTATCCGCGACCCTCTCTCGGGAAGAAGCTATGTATATCAGGCAATGAGGGTTACGGGTGCCGGAGATATTTATCAGAAGGTATCGGACACCATGCCTGGCAAGCTCCCGCAGAAAGTCATAAGCCGCAAGGCGGCGGCCGGATATTCCAGCTATGGAAACCAGATAGGGCTCGCCACTACGCACGTGCGCGAAATCTATCATCCGGGCTATGTGGCCAAACGGCTTGAGGTCGGTGCCGTGGTCGGTGCCGTAAAAGCGGAGAATGTACGCAGGGAAAGCCCTGTTCCGGGAGATGTGATCCTGCTTCTGGGAGGCCGTACCGGGCGTGACGGTATCGGAGGGGCGACGGGGTCTTCAAAAGAGCATACCGAAACTTCTCTTGAGACCTGCGGCAGTGAGGTCCAGAAGGGAAATGCACCTGAAGAGAGGAAACTCCAGAGGCTGTTCAGGCGTCCGGAGGTGACTAGGCTTATCAAAAAGTCGAATGATTTCGGTGCTGGCGGTGTCAGCGTGGCTATAGGAGAACTGACGGCCGGTCTTGACATATATTTGGACAGGGTTCCCGTAAAATACAGCGGTCTCAATTCTACGGAATTGGCTATAAGCGAGTCTCAGGAAAGGATGGCGGTAGTGGTGGAAGCCGGGGATCAGGAGGCTTTCGAGGAATACTGCCGCAGCGAGAACGTCGAAGTCACGCATGTGGCTGATGTTACGGATACCGAACGTCTCCGCATGTATAACGGAGGAAAGCTCGTGGTGGACATTTCCCGTGAGTTCATAGACAGTGCCGGAGCCAGACATTACGCAAAAGCGCTTGTAGAAGCGGTCGAAGACCGCAATCCGTTCGTGAAGGAGGTCAAGGGGAACGACCTGAAGGAAAAGATTTTCTCAGACCTTACGGAATACAATGTCACCTCGCAGAAGGGCCTTGTCGAGATGTTCGACTCGACTGTCGGGCGTTCTACAGTGCTCATGCCGTTCGGAGGCTGCCTGCAGACCACCGAGACACAGGTTTCGGTCCAGAAACTTCCGACTGACGGCTATACGGACACGGCAAGCATCATGGCCTTCGGCTACAACCCGTATATCTCTACCTGGAGCCCTTATCATGGAGCGGCATATTCAGTCGTGGAAGCCTGCGCGAAAGTGGTTGCCGCAGGTGCTTCATATAAGCATATGAGATTCTCGTATCAGGAGTATTTCGAAAGGATGACCCATGACCCGAAGTCGTGGGGCAAGCCGCTTTCCGCACTTCTCGGTGCGATAAAGATGCAGGTGGAACTCGGCCTCCCTTCCATTGGGGGGAAGGATTCCATGAGCGGTACGTTCGAGCATATAAACGTACCTCCGATGCTTATGGCCTTCGGCATTACGACAGTGAACGCAAATAAGGTAATATCTCCTGAGCTCAAATGGGAAAATGACAGGCTGTATCTTATCCGTCATACTCCATTGAAGAACTATATGCCTGATACGGAACAGCTCAAGAAGAATTTCGAATACGTTACCTCTCAGATAGAGGCAGGGAACATAGTTTCAGGATATGCGGTAGGATTCGGAGGCGTGGCGGAAGCCCTGTGCAAGATGTCATTCGGCAACGCATTCGGAATCGATGTCAATGTGTCGGAATCCGATCTGTTCAACTACAGCTACGGTTCAATCGTTGTCGAATCGGAAAAAGAACTCGACTACCCTGCGGCAGAATATCTCGGGACAGTGACATCGGGAGAGGACGGCATGCTGCACATAAACGGCAAAGCCTTTTCGATCTTTGAACTGATGGATGTCAACGGGGTGAAGTTCGCGCAGGTTTATCCTGACAGCTGCGAGCCTTCCTTCAAGAAGACGGCCCCGTCAGGGATGGCCGGTATCAGGCCTTTGAAAGTCAAGAGGTCCGAACTGAAATATAAAGGAGAACCGATAGAGCATCCGGTTGCTTTCCTTCCGGTATTTCCGGGAACAAACTGCGATTATGATACGGCCAAGGCTTTCCGCAATGCAGGGGCAGAGGTGCGTTTCGGCGTATTCTGCAATCTTACTCCTGAGGATGTTTTCCGCTCTATTTCAGAAATGAAAAAGAACATCTCGGAATGCAATATCCTTGCCCTTTGCGGAGGATTCTCTGCCGGAGATGAACCGGACGGAAGCGGTAAATTCATAGCGAATGTTCTCAATAACAAGGAAATAGCGGAAGAAATCCATAAGCTTATCGACCGTGGAGGTCTTATCCTTGGTATCTGCAACGGGTTCCAGGCCCTGATCAAGTCGGGCCTCCTTCCTTACGGACGTCTGGGAATGGTGACGAAGGATTCCCCGACATTGTTCAGAAACGATATCAACCGCCACATATCCCAGATGGTTACCACACGGGTTTCTACAACCAATTCACCTTGGCTTGCAGGTTTCAGTATAGGAGACCTCCATACCATAGCTGTCAGCCATGGGGAAGGCAAGTTCGTCGTAAACGAAGACCTTGCACGCGAACTGTTTGCAAACGGACAGGTGGCATTCCAGTATGTCGATCCCGTAACGGAGGAAGTCACGATGGAATCCCCGTACAATCCTAACGGTTCATACTATGCCATTGAAGGCATCATCAGCCGCAACGGACAGATACTGGGAAAAATGGGACATACGGAGCGTTACGAGAATAATCTGTTCAAGAATATCGAAGAGGAACTGGAGCAGCCTCTATTCATAAATGCAGTCAATTATTTCAGAGGTAGATAGCATATGACAGACAGAGGTTTGAATGAAGAATGCGGTGTCTTCGGTATCTGGGGCGTCCCGGATGCCGCAAACCTTACTTACTATGCCCTCCATGCCCTCCAGCACAGGGGACAGGAGGGGTGCGGCATAGTCGCGCTCTCTCCAGAGGGAAAGATGAAAAGGATCAAAGGTGAAGGTCTTGTGACTGAAGTCTTTGACGGTCAGAACCTTTCTTCCCTTTCCGGCAATATGGCGATCGGCCATGTGCGGTATTCCACTACGGGAGGAGGGGGGATTGAAAATGTCCAGCCGTTCCTTTTCAGGCATCACACGGGTGATTTCGCATTGGCCCATAACGGAAACCTCGTGAACTACTCTCTGTTGCGTAAGGCTCTGGAGGACAAGGGCAGTCTGTTCCAGTCCTCGTCAGACAGCGAAGTGCTTGCGCACCTTATAAAGAAAGAGAGCGCAGAAGCCCGCAGGCCCAGGATCTTTTCCATAGAGAACGCTCTCAATGAAGTGGACGGCGCTTTTGCATTTCTCATAATGACCGCCAACAGGATATATGCCTGCAGGGACCGGTACGGCCTGCGTCCTCTGGCACTCGGCCGTATCGGCAACGGATATGTCGTAAGCAGCGAAACATGCGCATTCCATGTCATCGGGGCCGAATACATAAGGGATGTCGAGCCTGGAGAGATAATTACCATCGACCACCATGGCATTCGCAGCAGGAAATACACTGAAGACTGTTCGCATCACATGTGTGCGATGGAATATATTTATTTCGCCCGTCCTGACAGCGACATCGAAGGTTGCAATGTGCATTCTTTCAGAAAAGAGGCCGGACGTCTTCTGTATCAGGAAGCTCCGGCGGATGCGGATATCGTGGTGGGCGTCCCGGATTCGAGCCTCAGTGCGGCTATGGGTTACAGCGAAGCTTCAGGGCTCCCCTACGAGATGGGGCTTGTGAAGAACAGATACATAGGGAGGACATTCATCCAGCCGTCCCAGGCATTGAGGGAAAAAGGCGTCAGGATGAAGTTGTCAGCCGTGGTTTCGATAGTGAAAGACAAACGGATTGTCCTGATAGACGATTCGGTTGTAAGAGGGACTACCTCTAAAAGGATAGTGCAGATATTGCGGGAAGCCGGAGCACGGGAAGTCCATCTGAGGATTGCGAGTCCGCAGATCATAAGCCCTTGTTTCTATGGCGTGGACATGTCTACTTATGAAGAACTTATGTGTGCCCATAAGACGTTGGACGAAGTACAGAAGACAATAGGGGCGGATTCCATCGCATTCCTGTCCCGGGAGGCCCTTTTCAAGGCCGGGAAACGCCCGGAGTTGTGTCTGGCCTGCTTTACGGGGAAATATCCCACGAAACTCTATCAGCCTGTAGACCAGGCTAACAAGGACGGAAAATTTTAGTTCCATATGATAACGTTGGGTATAGATGTCGGTGGCAGTACCACCAAGATAATAGGAGTGGAGAACGGGGAGGTAAGGTCTCCGCAGTGTATCGCTGCGGCTGATCCTGTGGCATCGCTGTTCGGAGCCTTCGGCAAATATATCTATGATAATGGAATAAGCCTCAGTGATATAGACCATGTCATGCTGACAGGTGTCGGAAGTGCCTACATCTCGGGTACCATTTATGGACTTCCAACCTTGCGGGTCGATGAATTCATCGCGAATGCAAGGGGGGCGGGCTATCGCAGCGGTCTCGACCGCATGGTGGTGGTGAGTATGGGTACCGGAACATCGTTCGTCCTGGTGGACGGGGACAAAGTGACGCATCTCGGCGGGCTTGCCGTAGGAGGCGGAACCCTTTCGGGACTTTCAGGTCTGCTTCTTAAGACCTCCGATATAAGGAAAGTCGTCGCTATGGCCATGAAGGGAGATGTGAAGAATGTGGATCTGCATATTGGCGACATTTGCAGGAATGGGCTTCCTGGCCTTCCCATGGATGTCACTGCTTCCAATTTCGGCAAGGCGGACCAGACATCTTCCCCGGAGGATATAGCGGCAGGGCTGATAAATATGATATACCAGACTATCGGCAGTTCTGCCAACTTCATAGCAAGGAATACCGGTGTGGATGATTTTGTCCTGATAGGAAACATGTCTCTGCTTCCGCAGTGCGCCGCCCAGTTCGAGCGTATAGCTGGACTTTACAGGTTGAAATTCCATATTCCGGAATACCGCGAGTACCGTACCGCCCTGGGTGCAGCCCTCAGTCCGGGATATGCAGAATGAAAATGTAAATATTAATAAAACTATAGAATTATGGCAATCAGTTACGAAAAAGCAGGTGTGAACCTCGAGGCAGGCTACGAAGTAGTCCGCAGAATCAAGAGTCATGTCGCATCTACTTCACGCCTCGGCGTGATGGGAAACATCGGGTCGTTCGGAGGAATGTTCGACCTTTCGGCCCTCAATGTCAAGGAACCGGTTCTGGTCAGCGGAACGGACGGAGTCGGGACCAAGCTCAAGATCGCCTTTGAAATGGACAAACACGATACCATCGGAATCGATGCAGTGGCCATGTGTGTCAATGATGTGCTCGCTCAGGGAGCCGAGCCTCTTTTCTTCCTGGACTATGTGGCCGTCGGTCACAATGAACCGGCAAAGATCGAGGCTATTGTCTCCGGCGTCGCGGAAGGCTGCCGTCAGGCAGGCTGTGCGCTCGTAGGCGGAGAAACGGCTGAGATGCCAGGCATGTATTCTGACGGGGAATACGACATTGCAGGATATACTACGGGTGTGGTGGAGAAATCCAGACTGATAGACGGATCTAAAGTCAAAGTCGGGGATGTCCTTGTCGGCATAGCCTCTTCAGGCATACATTCCAACGGATTCAGTCTTGTCCGCAAGATATTCTCCGACAATGGTCTCGACCTTCATGCCCCTTATCCTGAACTCGGAGGCCGAATCCTCGGAGAGGTTGCCCTTACCCCGACCAGAATATACGTAAAACAGGTTCTCGATGTCATCCGCAACTGCGATGTCCACGGGGTCGCCCATATCACCGGAGGAGGCTTCGACGAGAACATCCCGCGTATCCTTCACGAAGGACAGGGAATCGAGATCGAAGAAGGTTCATGGGAAATACTCCCTATCTTCCATTTCCTCGAGAAATACGGCAAGGTAGCCCACAGGGAGATGTTCAATATCTTCAATATGGGTATCGGTATGGTCCTCGCCCTCGACGGTGCCGAAGCGGACAAGGCTATAGACATCCTCCGTGCGCATGGCGAAAAGGCATCAGTCATCGGCCGTATTACAGACCGTCCCGGAGTAGAGATAAAAAGAACAAAATAATAATAACGGTATGAGAAGAGCATTATTTTCTGTAAGCGATAAACAGGGGGTCGCAAAATTCGCCGCCTCCCTCGAATCTCTCGGTTGGGAGATAATCGCTACCGGAGGAACAATGAAACTCCTCCAGGAAGCTGGGCTTAAAGTGATTAATATCAGTGAGATAACCGGATTTCCTGAAATTTGTGACGGAAGGGTCAAGACCCTCCATCCGAAAGTGCATGGAGCCCTTCTGGGCAGACGTGACCTTGAAAGTCATCGCAAAGAACTGAAAGAGAATGGAATAGAGTATATCGACATGGTATGCGTCAACCTCTATCCGTTCAAGCAGACCATATCCAAGCCTGATGTCACCATGGCTGATGCCATCGAGAACATCGATATCGGAGGGCCTTCAATGCTCCGCAGTGCGGCCAAGAACTGGAGGGATGTCACGGTAGTATGCGATCCTGTCGATTATCAGACTGTCATAGACGAGATCAAGAACACAGGCAATACTACTCCTGAAACCCGTCTTAAACTTTCAGCCAAGGCCTATACGCATACGGCCGAGTACGACATGATGATCGCTGCTTACATGAGGAAACAGGCCGGGCTGAATGAAAAGCTTTTCCTCGAATATGACCTCAAGCAGACTCTCCGTTACGGGGAGAATCCTCATCAGGAGGCAAAATTCTATGCTTCAATGGAAAAGGTTCCATACTCCCTTGCGACAGCAGAACAGCTTAACGGAAAGGAGCTTTCCTATAATAATATCCAGGATGCCAATGCCGCCCTCAATATCGTCCGTGAGTTCGATGAACCGTTCTGTGTAGGCCTCAAGCACATGAATCCGTGCGGTGCCGCCATCGGAAAAGATGTAGTGGAAGCATGGCAGAAAACCTTCGAGGCCGACAAGGTCAGCATTTTCGGCGGAATAGTGGCTACCAACCAGGAAATCAATAAGGATGTCGCCCTTCTCATGAAGCCTGTCTTCCTGGAGATCATCATGGCTCCGTCATTCACTCCTGATGCCCTTGAAGTCCTCTGTACCAAGAAGAATCTCCGCCTTTTGAAAGTAGATATGACCAAGGACGATGCTCCGCACAAGCAGTTTGTCAGCATGAACGGCGGTCTTCTCGTCCAGGACCAGGATCTTACTACCAAGACTGTCACACCTGAAATGTGCGTGACGGAAACCAGGCCGGAAGAGTCCGTAATGGCAGACCTGAACTTTGCATGGAGAATCGTAAAACACGTGAAATCCAATGCTATAGTTGTCGTGAAGAATGGCATGACACTCGGTGTCGGAGCCGGACAGATGAATCGTATCGGCTCTGCTGAAATAGCCTTGAAGGAAGCTGAGGCTGCCTATAAGGAAAAAGGTGAGGATGTACGGAATGCCGGTCTTGTAATGGCTTCAGACGGATTTTTCCCGTTTGATGACTGCGTTTCAACGGCTGCGGAGTATGGTGTGAAAGCCATCGTCCAGCCTGGCGGAAGCATCCGTGACAATGATTCTATCGCCAAAGCGAACGAGTGCGGCATAGCGATGTTGTTTACCGGGACGCGCCACTTCAAACACTAATCGACAGATAAGGATACATCTGCTGCGTTGCATTCGGTTCTGAAATCCTCACATACTCAAGTATGCTCCGGTTTCATCGCCTTCATGCGCCTTGCATCTGTATCTTTATCTGCCGATTGGAAGATTTAAAGGAAAATTATATATGGAAATTATAAACCAACTGCAGCCTGGGCCTGACGGCCGGGCTGCAGTTTATACAAAAATAATAAAAGGAATAGAGATGGAACATCCTAAAGAAGCTACGGTCCTGGTGGTAGGAGGCGGTGGACGCTGTCACGCGATAGTAGATGCGCTTTCACGTTCGCCTCAGGTAGGCAAGATATATTGCGCTCCGGGCAATGCCGGGATTGCCGCCCAGGCGGAGTGTGTCCCGTTCAAAGAGACACAGGTCGAACAGTTGAGGGACTTTGCCAGTGAAAGGGGAGTGGATCTTACGGTAGTGGGACCGGAAGTGGCGCTTGCCGCCGGGATTGTGGACGTGTTCACTGCCGCAGGACTGCGTATCTTCGGCCCGTCCAAAGCTGCGGCCGTCATCGAATCCAGCAAGGATTTCGCCAAGCGGCTGATGGCCAAATACAATGTTCCGACTGCCGCTTACCGTACATTCGAAGACTATGATGAAGCCCTTGAATATGTAAGAAACGGGTCATTCCCTGTTGTGCTGAAGTATGACGGGCTTGCTGCCGGAAAAGGTGTGGTGATACCTGAGACTTTTGAAGAGGCGGAACATACGCTCAAGGATATGCTTCTCGATGACAAGTTCGGCAAAGGCAAGGTCGTGGTAGAGGAATTCCTCACAGGTCCCGAGTTCTCGTTCATGTGCTTCGTAGATGGCGAGAGGGTCTATCCTATGGCGCTTTCCCAGGATCACAAGAGGGCATACGAAGGGGACAAGGGCCCGAATACCGGAGGCATGGGCGCGTATTCTCCGCTTCCGTTCATAACCAGGGAAGACAAGGAATATGCTATGGAACATATTATGAAGCCTGTCGCATCAGCGATGGTCAAAGAAGGGCGTCCGTTTAAAGGAGTCCTCTATGGCGGTCTTATGAAAACCCCTTCCGGCATAAAGGTAATAGAGTTTAACTGCCGTTTCGGAGATCCTGAAACGGAAGTTGTCCTGCCACTTCTGAAATCTGATATCTATGACATATTCTGTGCGGTGGCCGACGGTACCCCTATGCCTGAAATCAAGTGGGAGTCAAAATCATCAATGGGATTCGTCATGGCATCCGAAGGTTATCCTGGCCCATATGGAAAAGGCCATGTAATAGAAGGACTCGAAAACGCACTTTCGGACCCAGATGTAAGGATATATCATATGGGTACTGCAGAGAAGGACGGGAAGATTATTACGGCAGGAGGCCGCGTACTTATGGTGATAGGATCCGGCGATACTCTCAAGAGCGCCCACGATAAGGCTCTGGAAGCAGTTCAGAAAATTAAATGCGACAACCTTTTCTATCGCCGGGACATCGGCTGGCGCGTCCTATAAAATAAATAAAATGGTAATTTTAAGGGATACTATGATAATAAGCGGTAAAGAATTATCAGCAAAGCTGAAGGCCGGGATGGCAGAGCAGGTCGCGGCCTTTCCTGAGAAATACGGCAGGGTACCGCATCTGGTAGTCATTCTGGTAGGGGATGATCCTGCAAGCGTTTCCTATGTGACCGGCAAGGCTAAGGCCTCTGAGACGGTAGGTATCAGGAATACCACTATACGCAAATCTGCTGACATTGCAGAGTCGGAACTTCTGGACCTTATCAGGCAGCTTAACGATGACGATACTGTGGACGGCATTCTGGTGCAGCTTCCTCTTCCTGAACACATCAGTGAGGCCAGGGTTATAGAGACCATATCCAAGGCCAAAGACGTGGACGGTTTCCATCCTCTGAATGTCGCTGCCCTGTGGCAGAAACATCCGTGCGTACTGCCGTGTACTCCGAAAGGAATAATAAAGATGCTGAAGGCGGCAGGTGTGGAGATAAAAGGTAAAAGGGCTGTAGTCATCGGACGCAGCAATATTGTCGGCCTGCCAGTGGCAAAACTTCTTCTTGACGAGAATGCGACAGTTACCATTGCCCACAGCAAGACTGTTGATTTGCCTGCCGTTACACGTCAGGCCGAGATACTGGTCGTAGCTATAGGACGGCCTAAATTCGTGACTGCGGATATGGTGTCGGAAGGGGCAGTAGTGATCGATGTCGGTGTCAACCGCGATCCGGTTACCGGCAAATTGTGCGGGGACGTCGATTTTGCCGCCATTGAGCCTAAGGCATCTGTAATTACTCCTGTGCCCGGCGGAGTCGGACCGATGACCATCTGCTGTCTGATGGAGAATGCGATCGAGTGTTTTCTGAAGAAGATGGAGAGGTAATCGTATTCCCGATAAAAAAATAATGGCTGGCCTTACAGGCCAGCCATTATTTTTACATGTAGTCGGACTACTAAAGTTCGCTCATGGCCTTCTGGTATTCATCCATAGGGGCAACCAAGATTTCCTGGAATTCCTTCTGTCCTGTACCTGCAGGGATTGCGTGTCCGCAGATTACATTTTCCTTCAGACCTTCGAGCGTATCGATGCGGCCTCTGATGGCTGCTTCGCTCAGCACTTTGGTAGTTTCCTGGAATGATGCGGCGGAAATGAAGCTGTTTGTCTTCAGCGCTGCCCTTGTAATACCCTGAAGAACCTGGCTTGCAGTTGCAGGACGGGCCTCGCGCAGAGTCATCATCTTGAGCCCCTGTCTTTCGAGAGATGAGTTTTCACTCTTCATCTCGCGGGCTGAAATGATCTGACCTTCAGTGTATTTCTGTGAATCTCCCGGATCGGTTACATAGAACTTGCCGTAGATTGCATCATTGGTATCCATGAATACCCACTTGTCGATAAGTTCTTCAGGCAGGAATTCCGTGTCTCCCGGATCGTTGACCTGTACTTTCCTCATCATCTGGCGGACAATGATTTCGAAGTGCTTGTCATTGATCTTCACGCCCTGGAGTCTGTAGACTTCCTGAATCTCGTTCACGATATATTCCTGAACCTTGATAGGACCGAGGATATTGAGGATATCGGTAGGGGAGACAGCTCCGTCCGAAAGCCTCATGCCGGCTTTGACATAGTCGTTCTCCTGTACGAGAATCTGCTTGGTAAGAGGAACGAGATAGCGTTTCTCCTGACCTGACTTGTTCTTGATGATGATTTCCCTGTTACCTCTCTTGATCTTGCCCATGATGACCTCACCATTAATCTCTGAAACGATTGCAGGGTTGGACGGGTTGCGGGCCTCGAACAGTTCAGTGACACGAGGAAGACCTCCGGTGATATCGCTTGACTTACCGATGGCACGAGGAATCTTGATTATGATGTCGCCGACTTTTACATCGTCTCCGTCATTGACCATGACATGTGCGCCGACCGGAAGGTTGTACTGCTTCTTGCTGACACCGTTCTCGTCAAGTATGTTGATTGTCGGGTTCTTTGTCTTGTCTCGGGACTCGATGATGACCTTGTCTCTGTTGAGAGAGTACTCATCGGCAGCTTCCTCACGGAATGTCACGCCGTCGATCATGCTGTCGAAGTGTGCCTTACCGGCTGTTTCGATGATTGTGATGGCGTTGTATGCATCCCATTCGCAGATCATGTCTCCTTTGACAACCTTGTCACCGTCTTTCTTGTAGAGGACAGAGCCGTAAGGCACGTCATACTGGGAGAATGTGATGCCAGTGTTTTCATCCACTATGCGGACCTCCGTAGTACGGCTGACAACGACATCCTGTGCGGTTCCGTCATCCAGTATTCTCTGGATGGTCCTGAGTTCTTCGAACTCGAGCTTACCGTTGTATTTGGACTCGATGGAACTTTCCGCCGCAGTACTTGAAGCCGTACCTCCGACGTGGAATGTACGGAGGGTAAGCTGTGTACCAGGCTCTCCGATGGACTGTGCCGCGATGACTCCGACGACTTCGCCTTTCTCAACCATCCTGCCGGATGCGAGGTTCCTGCCGTAGCATTTTGCGCAGACGCCTTTACGGGACTCGCAGGTAAGCACTGAACGTATCTCTACCTGTTCGATAGGAAGCGACTCTATGAGTGCAGCCTTGTCTTCCGTAATCTCTTCTCCTGCAGGGAGGATCAGCTCGCCTGTAAGAGGATTGAAGATGTCATGGACGGAGGTACGACCGAGAATCCTTTCTCCGAGGGATTCTACGACCTCGTCCTTGCTCTTGATGGCAGTCGCGATAAGTCCCCTGAGTGTTCCGCAGTCTTCTTCGTTGATGATCACATCGTGCGATACGTCCACAAGACGGCGGGTAAGATAACCCGCATCGGCAGTCTTGAGGGCGGTATCCGCAAGACCTTTACGTGCACCGTGCGTAGAGATGAAGTACTCGAGCACGGACATGCCTTCCTTCAGGTTCGATATGATAGGGTTCTCGATGATCTCGGCACCCTGTGCTCCGGATTTCTGCGGTTTTGCCATAAGTCCTCGCATACCGCACAGCTGTTTGATCTGCTGTGTAGATCCACGGGCTCCTGAATCAAGCATCATATATACAGGATTGAATCCCTGCTGGTCAGCGGATATCTGCTTCTCGACGATACCGGTAATCTGGTTGTCGATGGATGTCCACAGGTCGATTACCTTGTTGTAACGTTCGTTGTTGGTAATGAAACCCATCGCGAAGTTGTTCTTGATGGATTCGACTGTCTTGTATCCGTTCTCGATGAGCGACTCTTTTTCAGCCGGAATGATCACGTCTCCGAGGTTGAATGAAAGTCCTCCCTTGAATGCCATCGTATAACCGAGGTTCTTGATATCGTCCAGGAACTGTGCTGTACGTGCCACACCTGTATTCTTGATCACCACTGAGATGATTTTCCTCAATGACTTCTTTCCGAGGATCTCGTTTACGTAAGGGACTTCCTGAGGAACGTACTGGTTGACGATTATACGTCCCGGAGTGGTCTCTATCATCTGCGTACCCTCTTCCGGATGCATCTTGTCTTTGTAAAGGCGGACCTGGATCTTTGCATGTATGTCTATGGCTTTTTCATTGAGGGCTATGATCACTTCCTCAGGACCGTAGAATTTCATGCCTTCACCCTTTACCCCAGGTCTTGCTTTGGTGATGTAGTACAGACCGAGCACCATGTCCTGCGACGGGACAGTGATAGGCGTACCGTTTGCCGGGTTGAGGATGTTGTGCGAACCGAGCATCAGCAGCTGGGCTTCCATGATGGCTGCATTTCCGAGCGGAAGGTGAACCGCCATCTGGTCACCGTCGAAGTCCGCGTTGAATGCCGTACATGCAAGCGGATGCAGCTGGATGGCCTTTCCTTCGATCATCTTAGGCTGGAAAGCCTGGATACCGAGTCTGTGAAGTGTAGGCGCACGGTTAAGAAGTACCGGATGGCCTTTCATCACATTCTCGAGGATGTCCCAGATGACAGGGTCTTTCCTGTCGACGATCTTCTTTGCGGATTTGACTGTCTTGACTATGCCTCTTTCAATAAGTTTCCTTATGATGAACGGTTTGTAAAGTTCGGCAGCCATGAATTTCGGAAGACCGCATTCATGCATCTTGAGTTCAGGCCCGACAACGATGACTGAACGTGCGGAGTAGTCGACACGCTTTCCAAGGAGGTTCTGGCGGAACCTTCCCTGTTTTCCTTTCAGGCTGTCAGAAAGTGATTTGAGGGTCCTGTTCGCCTCGCTTTTTACCGCATTCGACTTTTTCGAATTGTCGAACAGGGAATCGACAGCCTCCTGAAGCATACGTTTTTCGTTTCTCAGGATGACTTCCGGAGCTTTGATCTCGATGAGTCTCTTGAGCCTGTTGTTTCTGATGATCACTCTTCTGTAGAGGTCATTGAGGTCTGAAGTCGCGAAACGTCCTCCGTCAAGCGGAACGAGCGGACGGAGATCTGGCGGAATTACAGGTATGACCTTGAGGATCATCCATTCAGGTCTGTTTATACCCTTTGACTCCTGGAACCATTTTACGATACTGAGCCTTTTGAGGGCTTCGGCCCTTCTCTGCTGCGATGTCTCGGTATTCATCTTGGTACGGAGTTCTTTTGCGAGGGCGTCGATATCGATTTCTTTCAGAAGTTCGTAAATGGCCTCTGCTCCCATACCTGCCCTGAATTTGTCCGGATCGTCATTAGGCAGGGCCTGGTTTTCAGGCATTGAATCTATAAGGTCAAGATATTCTTCCTCTGAAAGGAGTTCCATCTTGGCTATGCCGGTAGTTCCCGGGTTGATGACTATATATTTCTCATAGTATATCACAGCCTCGAGTTTCTTGGCTGCCAGACCGAGAAGCGCAGCTATCTTGTTCGGAGCTGACTTGAAGTACCAGATATGAGCCACAGGGACAGTAAGCTCTATGTGTCCCATCCTTTCCCTGCGGACTTTCTTCTCTGTTACCTCTACACCGCAACGGTCGCAGACAATGCCTCTGTATCGGATCCTCTTGTACTTGCCGCAGTGGCACTCATAGTCCTTTGTCGGCCCGAAGATCTTCTCGCAGAAGAGTCCATCCCTCTCCGGTTTATAGGTCCTGTAGTTTACTGTCTCAGGCTTGAGTACTTCTCCTGATGACCTCTCCTTGATGTCTTCAGGGGAAGCGAGAGAGATGCTGATTCTTTCGAAATTGCTTTTAACCTTGTTTTCTTTAAAAATAGGCATATCCCAATATTTCTAATTGTCTGTATAAACACTAGTCCAATGTAACCTTCAGTCCGAGACCCCTTAGTTCGTGCAGAAGCACGTTGAGGGACTCAGGAATCCCTGGAGTCGGCATCAGGTCTCCCTTTACGATGGCCTCGTAGGTCTTAGACCTTCCGTTGACATCATCCGACTTGACAGTAAGGATTTCCTGAAGGACGTTGGAAGCTCCGAATGCTTCGAGAGCCCAAACCTCCATTTCTCCGAACCTCTGTCCTCCGAACTGGGCCTTTCCACCGAGAGGCTGCTGTGTAATCAGGGAGTAAGGTCCGATGGATCTTGCGTGCATCTTGTCATCGACCATGTGGCCGAGCTTGATCATATAGATGACACCCACTGTTGCAGGCTGGTCGAACCAGTCTCCGGTGCCGCCGTCCCTGAGGTAGGTCTTTCCGAACCGTGGAAGTCCTGCCTTGTCGGTGTACTGGCAGATGCTGTCGATGCTTGCACCGTCGAAGATCGGTGTACTGAACTTAAGCCCGAGTTCTTCACCCGCCCAACCGAGTACGGTCTCGTAGATCTGGCCGAGGTTCATACGTGAAGGCACACCGAGAGGGTTGAGGACTATGTCTACAGGAGTACCGTCCTCGAGGAACGGCATATCCTCGTCCCTGACGACTTTGGCAACGATACCTTTGTTTCCGTGGCGTCCTGCCATCTTGTCGCCTACTCTGATCTTCCTCTTCTTAGCGACATAGACTTTGGCGAGCTGCATCACTCCGTTAGGAAGCTCGTCTCCGACCTTGATCTTGTCGATGGCACGGCGGTGTTTTGCTGCAGCTTCCTTGTACGCTATGCAATAGTTGTTGATAAGCTCGCGGACAAGCGTATTGGTGTTCTTGTCAGCGGTCCACTTGCTTGAATTGATATTCTCGTAGTCTATATCGCGGATATCGGCGAATGCGATTGTCTTGTCTTCCGGTATGATTTCGACACCGTATAGATCGCTGATTCCTGCGCTCTTCTTGCCTTCAACGAGAGCGGCGAGCTTGTCGAGGAATTTGGTCCTGAGAGCTTCTGCTTTCGTATTGAATTCTTCCTCTATCTTGTCGAGCTTGACCTTCTGGTCGGCCTTGGCTCCTTTTCTGTTGCTTTCCTTGGCTACTTTCGAATAAAGGGCAGTGCCGATAACGGTTCCGCTGAGTGAAGGGGTTGCCTTGAGTGATGCATCCTTGACGTCTCCGGCCTTGTCTCCGAAGATTGCCCTGAGCAGCTTCTCTTCCGGAGACGGATCGCTCTCGCCCTTCGGCGTAATCTTTCCGATCATGATATCGCCCGGTTCGATGTGGGCTCCTATCCTGATGATACCGTTTTCATCGAGGTTCTTGGTAGCGTCTTCGCTCACATTAGGTATGTCCGATGTAAGTTCCTCCATACCGCGTTTCGTGTCGCGGACTTCGGTTATGTACTCGTCGACATGTACTGATGTGAGGATATCCCAGCGTATCATTCTTTCAGAAAGGACTATGGCATCCTCGTAGTTGTATCCTTTCCAAGGCATGAACGCTACTTTAAGGTTGCGGCCCAGTGCAAGTTCTCCGTTCTGGGTAGCATACCCTTCGGTCATGATCTGGCCTTTCTCTACGATATCCCCCTTGCGGACGATAGGTTTGAGAAGGATAGTGGTGCTCTGGTTCGTCCTTCTGTATATAGGAAGTTTGTAGACGGTGATTTCCGGAGAGAAACTTACGAATTTCTCGTCGTCCGTCCGGTCGTATTTTACGTGGATCTCGTTGGCATCCACATATACTACTTCACCCTTTCTTTCTGCTGTTATCTGTGTCCTTGAGTCGAGGCATACCCTCTCTTCAAGACCTGTACCTACGATAGGGGACTCCGGATTGAGGAGCGGAACTGCCTGACGCATCATGTTGGCTCCCATCAGGGCCCTGTGCGCATCGTCATGCTCGAGGAACGGAATGAGGGAGGCCGCTACTGATGCAATCTGGTTCGGAGCGACATCCATCAGATTCACTTCATCCTTGGTCACGACAGGAAAATCGGCTCCGAGCCTGCACTGTATCCTGTCTTCAAGGATGTTCCCGTCATCGTTCATCTTGACATTGGCGAGGGAAATCATCTGGTTCTCTTCCTGTTCGGCGCTCATGTATATCCAGCCTTCAGAACTGAGGTCCACTTTGCCGTCCTTTACCTTGCGGTAAGGGGTCTCTATGAATCCCAGGTCATTGATCCTTGCGTATACGCAAAGAGACGAGATCAGTCCGATGTTAGGTCCTTCCGGTGTCTCGATAGGACACAGACGTCCATAATGCGTGTAGTGCACGTCCCTGACTTCGAATCCGGCGCGGTCACGGGAAAGTCCTCCCGGACCGAGAGCGGAGAGACGACGCTTGTGGGTCATCTCTGAAAGCGGATTGGTCTGGTCCATGAACTGTGACAGCTGGCTGGTACCGAAGAATGAGTTTATGACAGAAGAGAGCGTCTTTGCATTGATGAGATCGATAGGGGCGAACTGCTCGCTGTCCCTTACGTTCATCCTTTCCCGGATAGTCCTTGCCATCCTCGAAAGACCGACGCTGAACTGGTTTGCAAGCTGCTCGCCTACTGTCCTGATGCGTCTGTTGCTCAAGTGGTCGATATCGTCGACAGTAGCCTTGGAGTTGATCAGCAGTATCAGGTATTTGATGATCTCGATGATGTCGGTATTCGTAAGTACGCGGACATTGTCAGGCGTACTGAGGTTCAGTTTCTGGTTCAGGCGGTAGCGGCCTACATCGCCTAGATCATATCTCTTCTCTGAGAAGAACAGCTTGTCGATCACGTCTCTTGCCGTTGCTTCATCAGGCGGTTCGGAATTGCGGAGCTGCTTGTAGATGTAGTTGATAGCTTCCGTTTCCGTATTTGTAGGATCTTTCTGCAGCGTGTTGTAGATGATGGCGTATTCGTTTACGTTGGCCTCTTCTTTCTGCAGAAGTATTGTCTTGACATCCGTTTCTGCAAGTTTCTGGATAGTCTCGTCGCAGAGGACTTCACCCCTTTCTACGATAGGCATCGTCCTTTCTACTGGAATGACCTCTCCGGTATCTTCATCGACGAAATCTTCAATCCATGTCTTGAGTACTTTAGCCGCAAGTTTCCTTCCCTCGTTAGCTTTGAGGACTTCTGGAGTGGCCTCGATCTCATCGGCCAGTCCGAAAATGTCGATTATGTCCTTGTCGCCGTTGAATCCAATGGCTCTGAGCAGGGTTGTTACAGGCAATTTTTTCTTGCGGTCAATGTACGCATACATGACATTGTTGATGTCAGTCGCGAACTCTATCCATGATCCCTTGAACGGGATGATTCTGGCTGAATACAGTTTAGTTCCGTTTGCGTGTACGCTCTGTCCGAAAAATACACCGGGAGACCTGTGGAGCTGGGAAACGATGATCCTTTCTGAACCGTTGATTATGAATGTGCCGCCCGGAGTCATATATGGGATGTTGCCCAGATATACGTCCTGTACGCGAGTATCGAAATCTTCATGTTCCGGATCGCTGCAGGAGAGTCGTAGTTTTGCTTTCAGAGGCACATTGTAAGTCAACCCCCGTTCCAGGCATTCATCTATCGAATACTGGGGAGGATCAATGAAATAATCGATGAATTCAAGCTTGTAATTGTTTCTTGTATCTTCGATCGGGAATATCTCCTGGAACACCTGGTACAGGCCTTCATTGCGCCTGTTCTCCGGTGTAGTATCCAACTGGAAGAAATCCCGGAAAGACTTCAGCTGTACCTCCAGCAGATCAGGATACTCGAGGAGAATTTTCGATGATGCGAAAGATATTCGCTGTGTTTTTGGTTTTAGAGACATCTTATCAGCCTTTGTATAGAGAAAAACTTAAATACGACAAAAAGGTTTAGGGTCTTGTAAGGCCCTAAACCTGACTTAGTTTCCCATCTGGGGGAAGGTGAAGCTATTTAACTTCAACTTCAGCTCCAGCCTCTTCGAGGGTAGCTTTGATCTGCTCAGCCTCTGCTTTAGATACTTTCTCTTTGACTACAGCATCAGGAGCCTTGTCTACAAGATCCTTAGCCTCTTTAAGTCCGAGACCTGTAATCTCTTTAACAGCCTTTACTACACCAAGTTTAGCCTGGCCAGCTGATTTGAGGACTACATTGAACTCAGTCTGCTCGGCTGCTGCAGCTTCACCAGCGCCAGCTGCCGGACCTGCTACTGCTACTGCAGCTGCTGCAGGCTCAATACCATACTCGTCTTTGAGGATCTGTGCGAGTTCCTGAACGTCTTTTACAGAAAGGTTAACCAACTCTTCTGCAAGTGCTTTAATATCTGCCATAATTTAATTTATTTAGTTTGTTTACTTAATTATTCTCTTTCTGAAAGTGTCTTGACGATGCCAGCCAGTTTGCCACCAGCAGACTGGAGAGCGGATACGACATTGCGTGCAGGTGACTGGAGCAGTCCGATGATATCACCGATGAGCTCTTCACGAGACTTGATGTTGCAGAGTTCGCCAAGCTTGTCAGCGCCTACAAATGAGCACTCCTGAACATATGCCGCTTTAAGGGCAGGCTTTTCAGCACCGTCATCAGCATATTTCTTGATGAGTTTGGCAGGAGCGTTAGGTGTCTCCGTATACATGATGGCTGTAGGGCCTTCAAGAGCAGGGAAGATGAGTTTTACCTCTTCATTCTCCATGCTTGAGAGAGCTTTGTGGAAAAGAGTATTCTTTACTACTACGAGCTTGATATTCTTTTCAAAGCACTCGCGACGGAGTTTTGTCGTCTGTTCAGCATTCAGTCCGGAGATATCCGTAATGTAGAAATTAGGTGTCTCCTGGATTTGTGCTGAGATTGATTCAATTATCTGGGCTTTATCTTCTTTTCTCATAACATTGAATATATTTATTCAGCACTACTGAATGATTTGATATCTAGACTAACTCCGGGACTCATTGTAGTGCAGATAGAAGCACTTATCAAATAGGTTCCCTTAAGAGTCTGCGGCTTGAGCTTCATGATAGCTGAAAGCAGCTCCTGAGCGTTTTCGCAGATCTGCTGTGCAGTGAAAGATGCCTTTCCGATAGCTGCATGTACTATACCGGTCTTGTCAACCTTGAAGTCGATCTTTCCGGCCTTTACTTCCTTGACAGCCTTTCCGATTTCCATTGTAACCGTGCCGGTCTTAGGGTTAGGCATGAGTCCTCTCGGACCGAGAATCCTACCGATAGCACCGACTTTAGCCATTACTGAAGGGGTACAGATGATAACATCGACATCGGTCCAGCCGCCTTTGATCTTTTCGATATATTCATCGAGACCTACGAAATCTGCGCCAGCCTCTTTTGCTTCTGTTTCTTTATCTGGAGTACAAAGTACGAGCACCCTGGTCTGTTTTCCTGTTCCGTGCGGAAGAGTAACCACGCCACGGACCATCTGGTTTGCCTTACGCGGATCAACTCCGAGGTTTACTGCAAGTTCAACAGATGCATCGAATTTAGTGAAGGTAACATCCTTTACGATTTCACATGCCTCAGAAAGCTTGTACTGCTTGGCCGGATCATATTTGGCCAATACCGTTTTTTGGTTTTTTGTCAGTTTACTCATTTCGCGTGTGATTTTTAGATGTCAGCAGGAAATTCTCCTTCAACCTTTATACCCATGCTTCTTGCTGTACCAGCAACCATGGTCATTGCTGACTTCAGGGTGAATGCGTTCATGTCCGGCATTTTTGATGCAGCGATAGTCTTTACCTGATCCCAGGTGATAGTAGCGACTTTCTTCCTGTTCGGTTCTGCAGAACCGCTGGAAATCTTGGCTGCTTCCTTAAGCTGTACGGCTACTGGCGGCTGTTTTACTTCAAATGTGAAGGATTTGTCGCTGTAGACTGTGATGACAACCGGTAAAACCTTACCTGCGCTGTCCTGTGTACGGGCATTGAACTGTTTGCAGAAATCCATTATGTTCAGACCCTTTGAACCGAGAGCCGGTCCTACTGGAGGTGATGGATTAGCTGCGCCACCTTTAATCTGGAGTTTGATAAACCCAGTGACTTCTTTTGCCATAATTCTTGATTATTCTTTAGTTACTTGTGTAAAGTTGAGTTCCAACAGAGTCTTCCTTCCGAAGATCATGACCATGACTTTGAGTTTGCTGCGGTCTTCCACAATTTCCTCTACTGTTCCGTCGAATCCGCTGAACGGTCCGTCCGTAATCTTGACTGCTTCCCCTACAGTGTAGTCTACTACAGTCTCGCCTTCACTGGTGGCTACCTCATCCTGCTCGCCGAGTATCCTTTTGACTTCAGAGTCTCTTAATGGAATAGGGATTTTCTCTTCCTGAGCTTTGCCGTTCCCTTTGCTGACATCACGTTTTTCAGTAAGGAAACCTGACATATGAGGGACTTCATTACGGATTATGTACTGGAGCTCTCCTGTAAGTTCGGCTTCGATAAGGACATAACCCGGATAGAAAAGGCGTTCGGAACTTACGCGTTTTCCATCGCGTATCTTATACACTTTTTCTGTCGGGACAAGAACCTGTGAAACCAGATCCTGAAGGCCACATCTTTCAATCTCTTTTTCGAGATACTCTTTGGCTTTCTTTTCCTTTCCGCCTGCTGCTCTCAGCACATACCATTTTTTTTCGCCCATGATGCAAAGGTATTAATTACAGTGTGTAAATTGCTGTCATCAGGTTCTGGAAAGCGAAGTCCATCACGAAAACCACAACGGCAAAAATTACAGAAGCAACCATCACTACGATAGCTGAACTCTGCAATTTGCTCCAAGTCGGCCATGAGACCTTCTTGGTCATTTCCGTATAAGACTCTTTAAGATAGTTGATAAACTTTCTCATCTTTACCTTTAATGGACACCCTGAGTTGGAAGCTTGCCTGGATGTCTGTTAAACAATTACCAAATCGTAACCTTTGATATTTTGCAGGGGAAGCAGGATTCGAACCCACATCGACGGTTTTGGAGACCGCTGAACTACCCTTGTTCTATTCCCCTATAAAAGCGGGCGTCTTTTTCGGGCACCCGCTTGAATATCCGGTTTTAAGATTATTCAAGAATCTTAGTAACCTGGCCTGCACCTACTGTACGACCACCTTCGCGGATTGCGAAACGAAGACCTTCGTTAAGCGCTACCGGATAGATAAGTTCAACAGTGATAGTCACGTTGTCGCCAGGCATTACCATCTCTACACCCTCTGGAAGAGTAATCTCTCCTGTAATGTCAAGTGTACGGATGAAGAACTGAGGACGATAGTGATTGTGGAATGGAGTATGACGACCACCCTCGTCTTTCTTCAGTACGTAAATCTCAGCCTGGAATTTCTGGTGAGGATGAATTGTACCAGGTTTAGCAAGTACCTGTCCTCTCTTGATCTCTTTCTTGTCGATACCACGGAGAAGAAGACCTACGTTGTCACCAGCCTCTCCTTCGTCAAGGATCTTACGGAACATCTCGACACCAGTAACGACTGTCTTCTTAGGCTCTTCACCGAGACCTACGATTTCAACCTCATCACCTGTGTGGATAACTCCTGTCTCGATACGTCCTGTCGCTACTGTACCACGTCCTGTGATTGAGAAGATATCCTCGATAGGCATAAGGAATGGTTTCTCGTTGTCACGTGGAGGGATAGGAATATATGAGTCAACTGCATCCATAAGTTCCATGATCTTAGCCTCATACTGAGGGTCACCGTTAAGTGCACCGAGAGCTGATCCACGGATTATAGGAGCGTTTTCTCCGTCGAAGTTATAGAATGAAAGAAGGTCGCGTACTTCCATCTCAACGAGGTCAAGCATCTCAGGATCGTCAACGAGGTCAACCTTGTTAAGGAAAACGACGATTCTTGGAACGTTCACCTGGCGTGCAAGAAGGATGTGCTCGCGAGTCTGAGGCATAGGACCGTCAGTTGCAGCAACTACAAGGATAGCACCATCCATCTGAGCGGCACCTGTTACCATGTTCTTTACATAGTCGGCGTGGCCCGGGCAGTCTACGTGTGCGTAGTGACGAGTCGCTGTCTGGTACTCTACGTGAGCTGTGTTGATTGTGATACCACGCTCTTTCTCCTCAGGAGCGTTATCGATTGAGTCGAATGAACGGAGCTCAGAAAGACCCTGCTTTGCAAGTACAGT